>NZ_JBHXVP010000038.1:0-1286 GCF_042672245.1 Rhodococcus sp. NPDC127527 | reverse complement strand
GACCTCGAAGTTCGTGCCGGTGTGCGGACCCTCCTCACCGCGCCCGGTCCAGCCCTGCGTGTGCAGGCGGGTGACCGCATCGGACTCGTCGGCCGCAACGGTGCCGGGAAGACCACCACCCTGCGGATCCTCGCCGGGGAGGGCGAGCCGTACGCCGGTGCCGTCATCCGCACCGGCGAGCTCGGTTACCTCCCGCAGGACCCCAAGGAGGGCGACCTCAGCGTCCTCGCCAAGGACCGGGTGCTCTCGGCCCGCGGGCTCGACTCCATCCTGCGGGACATGGAGAAGCAGCAGACGCTGATGGCGGAGCTGGTCGACGGCCCCGAGCTGGACAAGGCGGTCCGCCGGTACGGTTCCCTCGAGGACCGGTTCTCGGCGCTCGGCGGGTACGTCGCCGAGTCGGAGGCCGCCCGGATCTGCAACAGCCTCGGACTGGCCGACCGCATCCTCGCGCAGCCGCTGCGCACCCTGTCCGGTGGTCAGCGTCGCCGCGTGGAACTGGCCCGCATCCTGTTCGCCGCCTCGGACGGGTCCGGTGGCCGTTCGGACACCACGCTGCTGCTCGACGAGCCCACCAACCACCTCGACGCCGACTCCATCACCTGGCTGCGGGGGTTCCTGCAGAACCACGAGGGTGGACTGATCGTGATCAGTCACGACGTGGAACTGCTCGGCGACGTCGTCAACCGGGTGTGGTTCCTCGACGCGGTCCGCGGCGAGGCCGACGTCTACAACATGAACTGGAAAAAGTACCTCGACGCCCGCGCGACCGACGAGCAGCGGCGCCGCCGCGAACGTGCGAACGCGGAGAAGAAGGCGAGCGCACTGCGGGTGCAGGCGGCCAAGCTCGGCGCCAAGGCGACGAAGGCGACCGCCGCGCAGAACATGGCCAAGCGGGCCGACAAGCTGATGGCCGCCCTCGACGAGGTGCGGGTCTCCGACAAGGTCGCGCACATCCGGTTCCCGGAACCCGCGGCCTGCGGCAAGACCCCGCTGATGGCGAAGAACCTGACCAAGATGTACGGGTCGCTGGAGATCTTCGCGGGTGTCGACCTGGCCATCGACCGGGGCAGTCGGGTGGTGGTGCTCGGCCTCAACGGCGCCGGCAAGACCACCCTGCTGCGGATCCTCGCGGGCACCGAGAAGGCCGACACGGGCGAGCTGGTGCCCGGCCACGGACTGAAGGTCGGGTACTTCGCGCAGGAGCACGACACCCTCGACGACGACGCCACCGTGTGGGAGAACATCCGGCACGCCGCGCCGGACACCGGGGAGCAGGAACTGCG
>NZ_JBHXVP010000037.1:0-1294 GCF_042672245.1 Rhodococcus sp. NPDC127527 | reverse complement strand
TTTCTACCCTGAGGGCGAGGTATGGGTGGGACGCTTGAGCGCCATCCATTTTCAGGGCTAGTACATTCGGCAGGTGAGTTGTTACACAGTCCTTAGCGGATTCCGACTTCCATGGCCACCGTCCTGCTGTCAAGATGTACTAACACCTTTTGTGGTGTCTGATGAGCGTCCACTCCGGCACCTTAACCTCGCGTTCGGTTCATCCCGCATCGCCAGTTCTGCTTACCAAAAATGGCCCACTAGTGTTGTTCATTCGAATGCCCACGTTCAATTAAGTAACAAGGGCTTCTTACATATTTAAAGTTTGAGAATGGATGAAGGCTATATAGCGCCCCCGAGTCCCTAATCATTCGCTTTACCTCATAAAACTGAGTTCAACACTGCTATCCTGAGGGAAACTTCGGCGGAAACCAGCTACTAGAAGGTTCGATTAGTCTTTCGCCCCCATGCCCATATTTGACGATCGATTTGCACGTCAGAACCGCTGCGAGCCTCCACCAGAGTTTCCTCTGGCTTCACCCTATACAGGCATAGTTCACCTTCTTTCGGGTCCGGCCCCGTATGCTCTTACTCAAATCCATCCGAGAACATCAGGATCGGTCGGTGATGCGCCGAAGCTCTCACCTGCGTTCACTTTCATTACGCGTAGGGGTTTTACACCCGAACACTCGCATACGAAGACGACTCCTTGGTCCGTGTTTCAAGACGGGTCGCTGATGACCATTACGCCAGCATCCTTGCGGAGCGCGTACCTCAGTCCGGCGCAGGGTATTACACAACGGGCTATAACACTCCCCGAGGGGAGCCACATTCCCGAAGCCTTTATCCCCCGCGCCAAACTGATGCTGGCCTGTGCCCGGCAAAGTGCACCAGCGAGAACGCTGGATGATTCACCGGGCCCAAGTCTGGTCATAGGCGCTTCCCTTTCAACAATTTCACGTACTTTTTAACCCTCTTTTCAAAGTGCTTTTCATCTTTCGATCACTCTACTTGTGCGCTATCGGTCTCTGGCCGGTATTTAGCTTTAGAAGACATATACCTCCCATTTTGAGCAGCATTCCCAAACTACTCGACTCGTCGAAGGAGCTTTACATAGGCTTGGCATCCGACCAGACGGGGCTCTCACCCTCTGTGGCGTCCCGTTCCAGGGAACTCGGAAGGCGCCTCGCCAAAAGCATCCTCTACAAATTACAACTCGGGCCCTGGGGACCAGATTTCAAATTTGAGCTGTTGCCGCTTCACTCGCCGTTACTGGGGCAATCCCTGTTGGTTTCTTTTCCTCCGCTTATTGATA
>NZ_JBHXVP010000036.1:0-1573 GCF_042672245.1 Rhodococcus sp. NPDC127527 | reverse complement strand
GACACCTTCGCCGACCCCGCAACGTACGTCAGGCAGGTCGGATGCACATCCTTGACCGCCTGCAGCCACTCGACCACACCACCAGTGCGCTCGAACTTCGTCGTCGTGGTGATCACATCACCCGCGGCAGGATTCGCCTCACTGATCGTGCGAGTGAACTTGCTGCTGCCATCGGTCCACGTCGCCGACGCCGGCGCCGCACCGGCCACACCACCACCAATACCCAAACCAACCGCGACAACAGCAACAGCGCTCGATGCCGCCACCCACCGTCGCATCATCGGACGAGACATGCAGATCCTCCGTTGTATCCGAACACGCGCTCGGCGAGCGCCGTGGAACTTCTACATCTGTTGGGCGCGTTCAGGACCGGAGTAGGAACGATCCAGCGCGCACAGACCAGCGGTCCGCTCGGGCTCTCCCGAGAGAACCTGAGCGGACCGACTTCACATCAGGAGCCGAACAACGACCCCAGAGAACCGGTACCACCACCGTCACCAGGCGCCGCAGCCACCACGACCACCGACTTCGCCGACGTCGAACCGGTGAAACCGGCCGCACCCGAATACACCGCAGTGATGTTCCGAGAACCCGCCGCAGCAAACACGTGCGACAACGTCGCCTTCCCGTCAACCACAGCCACCGGCGCACCGATCGCAGTGTCACCATCCTTGAACTGCACCGTGCCACCCGCAGTCGCCGGAGTGACAACAGCCTTCAACTCCACAGCCTGCCCCGCAGTCGCCGACCCCGGCACCGTCAACACCGTCGACGTCACCACATCAGTGGGCAACGGGTCCGACACCGACACCGACACCGGAGCCGACGTCGAACCGAGGAACCCAGCCGCACCCGAGAACACCGCAGTCACGCTCTTCGCACCAGCCGCATCGAACGCATGAGACAACGTCGCCACACCGTTCACCACGTTCACCGGACCACCAAGGTTGGTGGCACCGTCCTTGAACTGAACCGTGCCCGACGCATTCGCCGGCGACACCGTCGCCGACAAATCAACCGCCACACCAACCTTCACCGAACCCGGAGCAGCAGCCACGACCGACGTCGCCACATCCACCGGAGCAGGATCCGACACCGAGATGTTCGCCACCGCCGACGTCGAACCCGAGAACCCGGCAGCACCCGAGAACACCGCAGTCACGCCCTTCGGACCAGCCTCACCGAACGCATGAGACAACGTCGCCACACCGTTCACCACGTTCACCGGACCACCGATGTTCGCGCCACCGTCCTTGAACTGAACCGTGCCCGACGCGTTAGCGGGCGACACAGTCGCCTTCAAATCAACCGCGACACCGGTCGTGGCCGTCGCCGGCACAGTCACCGACGTCTGCGTCGCCACATCCACCGGAGCAGGATCCGACACCGCCACATTCGATGCCGCCGACGTCGAACCGAGGAACCCAGCCGCACCCGAGAACACCGCAGTCACGCTCTTCGCACCAGCAGTGGCAAAGGACTGCGACAACGTCGCCACACCATTGGTCACGTTCACCGGACCACCGAGATTGGTGCCACCGTCCTTGAACTGCACCGTGCCACCCGAAGGAGC
>NZ_JBHXVP010000035.1:1412-1738 GCF_042672245.1 Rhodococcus sp. NPDC127527 | reverse complement strand
GTGACCGGTGGTGCGAACGGTGACACGGTCGAGTTCTACGACGGTGCGGCCAAGGTGGGTACGGGTGCGTTGAACAACGGTGTCGCGACCTACGCGTGGACCCCGGCCGCCGGGGCGCACTCGCTGGTCGCGAAGTACCTGGCGACCTCGAAGGCGAACGCCTCGCAGTCCGCCGCGCAGAACGTGAACGTGTCGGTCCCCGACGTGTCGACCACCACCACCGTGACCGCCCCGGCGTCGGTGGTCGAGGGTGCGGGCGTGACCCTCTCCGCTCAGGTGGCGCCGACGCCTGCTGGTGGCACGGTGCAGTTCAAGGACGGTGCCGC
>NZ_JBHXVP010000035.1:0-1312 GCF_042672245.1 Rhodococcus sp. NPDC127527 | reverse complement strand
GTGCGCATCAGGTCACCGCGGTGTTCTCCGGGGTTGCCGGCTTCACCGGTTCGACCTCGGCGGCGCAGACCGTGACGGTGACGGCGGCGGTCCCGGTGGACCAGGCGACCACCACCACCGTGACCGCTCCGGCGTCGGTGGTCGAGGGTGCGGGCGTGACCCTCTCCGCTCAGGTGGCGCCGACGCCTGCTGGTGGCACGGTGCAGTTCAAGGACGGTGCCGCGAACCTCGGCGGCGCCGTTGCGGTGGGTGCGGACGGCAAGGCGTCGCTGACGCAGGTGCTGCCGGTCGGTGCGCATCAGGTCACCGCGGTGTTCTCCGGGGTTGCCGGCTTCACCGGTTCGACCTCGGCGGCGCAGACCGTGACGGTGACGGCGGCGGTCCCGACGGACAAGGCGACCACCACCACCCTCAGCCTCCCCGGTGCCGCCAAGACCGGCCAGGCCGTGCACGTGTACGCGACGGTCAAGGGTTCCGACAACGCGCTCATCGGTTCGGCCGGCACGGTCGTGTTCACCATCGACGGCCAGGCCAGCGCGCCGGTGAACGTGGTGGGCGGCGTCGCCGACCTCACCCAGACCTTCGCCACCGCCGGCACCAAGTCCGTCGCCGCGCAGTTCAGCGGCGCCGCCGGATTCACCGCCTCCGCCTCGGCGGCGGGTTCGGTCGTGGTGACCGATCCGGCTCCGTCCGACGTGGCCACCACGACCGCATTGACGGTCCCGGCAACCGCGGTCAAGGGCACCGCAGTCGATCTGAAGGCGACGGTGTCCCCGGCCGCCGTCGGCGGCACGGTCCAGTTCTTCGACGGCACCACCCCGATCGGCACGCCGGTCCAGGTCGTCGACGGAAAGGCGACCCTGTCCTACGCCTTCGCGGTCACCGGTGACCGCTCGATCACCGCGGTCTACAGCGGCGCGTCGGGCTACCAGGCCTCGACTGCCGCGGCCCGCACCGTCGCGGTCGCCGACAGCGGCAACGGCGGCGGCTCCGGATCGGTCTCCAGCATCTTCGGGTCCTGAGCCTGAGGCAGCCGGTCGGGCGCGACCTGGGTCGTGCCCGACCTGTCATTCGAACGATCGAATTTTCGGCCCCGGACGGCCACTGTGCCGGGGAACTGCTCAAACCTCGCTGTATTCCGATAGTTGCCGCCACACGCCTGGGTTAGTGTGATCGGCGTCATCCTGAGTTGGACGGCCGTCAAGGTCCGTCGCCGAGAGGAAATGTATGTCTGACAGAAGCGTTCGTCGTGTGGTGGGTGGTGTCAGCGCTGTGGCCGTTGCGGCCGGGTTCGCGGTGACCGCCGGTGTCG
>NZ_JBHXVP010000034.1:0-1930 GCF_042672245.1 Rhodococcus sp. NPDC127527 | reverse complement strand
ACCCTTCGGGAAATAAAAAAAACGGCTCCATAAAGAGGAACCGTTTTGCTTCAAAAATCACGTTTTGTGTTATACTGGAGAAACGAAATTGTGTTTTCAAAATTGTCATTTTCGACATGATAACTTTTCTCGTAGTGTGGTTTTGCCGAACCCACTACTTTTTTTATGTCTCCGAACTTCATTTCTTCCCGTTCCGGCTTAACAATCCCTTTTGATTTTCGATACATATTCATTCCGGAAGGATACATGTGCAGCCGTCCGCCTTTTAAAAATTTCTTTTCCCGACCTTCTACGATCTTTGTTTGCACCTCACAGCCCTCTGAAGCCACTTTTAAGGCTGTTTCCCTGTCTTGGACATCTTCTAGGTCTATATCAGTCAAATAAGCGCTCAAATAGGCTCCTATGTTGTCTATATCCTTTAATGACTTGATTGTTACAAATCCTAAACCCCATAGACTCCTTAATTCAGCATTTTTAATATAAATCTTATCCAAATCATTAAAGCGCATTAAAACATGACAATGCCAGGCTCCACGTCCTTGTGGCTCTACCACCGATAAATAATCTATCGAACTTTCTTTCTTGTATTTATAACGCAACCTGTCGATAAAATTTTGAAAATCACTATAAAGTTTTTTCGTGTCCGTCATATTTTTCTTGTATGTCAAAGTTATATGTAATTCATTTGGCCGTCCTATAAAATTGTTATTTATCAAATAACGCAGCTTCTTAAAGGTTTGTCTCAAAGAATTATAATTTTCCTGCCGATTTTCCGAATGCTCGAACTCCCGGATCTCCCCAGTAGAGAGGTCTACAAACCTATCCTTGTCCAATTTTTTGATATTATTTTTCCGGTTCATCTTCTCCATATGCTGAACTTCAATGACGTGATTCATAGTGGTCACTTTTACAACATCATTTGGAGCTATGAAAACCGCGTCACCATTGCGTTTATCCATCCATTTCCCCTCAATTTTTCCTGTAATGTTTAATTAAAATCAAGTTAATAATAAAGAACCCCAAATCCGAAGTCAGTTTTTCAACAAAAATTAGCGTCCTTTTCCCAAATAGTCCCTATACAATTCCTTAATAGCAAACTCAATTACAGCATCTTTTGAAACTCTTCCAAATTCATTGTGTTTTGTAAAATGTTCGGCTAATAACTCTAGCTTTTTAAATGTTTCAACAGTAATTCGAGGTCCAATTTGTTTTTTCTCTTCCATCCAAACACACTCCTAACAAGTTGTTAACATAATTCTAACATTGGAAATAATAGAATTCAAGAACAGAAAAAAGAAGCACACTCGGAATGATATTTCGTTTCCTTTTGATTCCGAGCCTCCACCCCTTACAATCCCCAAAGGCAACCGACAAGGGAAAATTCGTCCCTTATCGGCACCTCCGGAAATTGTACAGCAAGGGGTCACTCCCAATAAAAAGACTACGACATATAAAACAGGTTTAGCTTCAGAGAAAAAGAGCATAAGGAAACTCGGTGCCACCCTAAAAAAAAGGGTGTCAAACAGGCTGTGCCTGTTGAGTTTCTATGCTCTTAGAACAGGTGCCGTTTTTGAAGCCAAAGATATAGCATAGATACCCCATAGATATAGCAGGGATATACCAAAATATCTCTAGAGATACGGGTATCTATGCTATATCTCTCTACAAGATTCCTCCACACGCTTGACGGAAATGCTTCAGCATTTTAGCACTCACTCGACAGAGTGTATAAGTGCGCCATTCGGAATTTCAAAGCTTCAAATTTCACAGAGAGTGCCCATTTATACACACCCCCTAAATCGTGGTGTGACAATGGGTTCTCGCCGGCTCGAAATCGGTTTGTCATTCTGACAAATAACCCATCGGGAAATAAAAAAAACGGCTCCATAAAGAGGAACCGTTTTGCTTCAAAAATCACGTTTTGTGTTAT
>NZ_JBHXVP010000033.1:0-2399 GCF_042672245.1 Rhodococcus sp. NPDC127527 | reverse complement strand
CGGCCGACGAGTCCGATGCGGTCACCCGCCTGCACACGCAGGGCTGGACCGGGCGCGGTGAGGAGGGTCCGCACACCGGCACGAACTTCGAGGTCCGTGGTTGCAATCATAGTTGTTCTCCTGCAAAGAAATTGGCGAGAGTCGACCGACCTGGCAGCGGCGTGGACGGCGGCACTGGCTGCGATCGGTCTCTTCGAAATGGGCAAAGCCGACGGAGGTCGTCACGTGTCCCTGTGCGCGATCGCTGCCACCCACGGATCGGCAGCGACCGCGCGAGGCCTACTGCTGGGGGTGGGGCGGAACCGCTCGCGCAAGTGTGCGCGTCGCGGCGGTACGGCTATGTGCGGACGGGAATTCTCACCGTCTCTGGATCCAGACCAAGCCAGGATGCAGCCTCTCGCGGGCTTTCTTGGCAGGCTGGACACACATGGCGGGGGACTCTAGGGCAGATCGCAGGCCCCGTCAAAACGAGTGTGCCGGACGAACTCGTTGGCGACGGGCTCAGCCGGTGGCCCACCCGTCACACGACGTTGGCCGGGTTACCGCCGGAGACCGGGCGGTTCGTGCTCGCCGGCTCGCCGGGTCGAAGGTGTCGCAGTACGCCCTGGGGTGCACGGAGAAATCCGCCTGCACCAGGGCCCCTGCCGCCGGCTCGGACCGGCCTCGCCGACAACGGGTACCCCGGGCAGGTGACGGCACTCAGGCCTGCGTGGTCTCCCACGTGAAACCGTCCGGGTCGGTGAACGATCCGGCGGCGCCGCCGAGCACGATCCGGTGCGACCCGCTGCCCTCCGGGGAGACCCCGGCGTCCTTGGCCAGGGCGCGGCGGCCGTAGAGGGCCAGCTTGACCTTCGCGGGCGCGGCCTCGAACTCGACGTACTTGCGGCCGAAGCTCTTCGCCACGGTCAGCCCGCGATCGATGTAGAACTGCTTGCTGGCCTTGACGTCTTCGACACCGAGCAACAGCACGAGATCGTCGAACTGCCGGGTGGCCGGTCCGGTGTTCTTCTTCGACGACGTCGCCACCTTCCAGATCGCGCCGTCCGGCGCCTGGACGACGCCGCCGTACCCCCAGAACCCCTTCTTGGCCGGCTTGATCGTGGTGGCGCCGCCGTCGAGGGCTGCCGCGACGAAGGCATCGACGTTGTGCGGCTGGGACACCACCAGGGACAGCGTGTAGCCGCGGGACCCGGTGGTCGGTGCCTCCGCGGCGCGCACACGCACGTGCTCGCCGACGCCGAAGGCGGCGTAGAAGCTCTCGGCGGCCGCGGGATCGGGGACTTCGAGGGTGACGGACTCGACGGTGAGGGATTCGATGGTGGTCATGTTCAGTTCACCTCGTTGATTCGGATCAGGTTGCCTGCGGGATCCCGTACGGCACAGTCGCGGATGCCGTACGGCTGTTCGATCGGTTCCTGGACGATCTCGGCGCCGCTGGACTCGAGCTGCGCGAAGGTCGCGTCGAGGTCCGGGGTGGCCATGGTGAGGATCGCGTACGTCCCCTTCGCCATCATCTCGGTGATCGTGCGACGCTCGTCGTCGGTGATACCTGGATCGGCGGCAGGCGGGTGCAGGACCAGGGAGGTGCCGGGCTGGTCCGGGTGACCGACAGTGATCCAGTACATCCCGTTGTAGCCGACCTCCTTGCGGACCTCGAACCCGAGAATGTCCCGGTAGAAGGCCAGCGAGGCCTCGTGGTCGGTGTGCGGCAGGAAAGCTGAGTGAATGGTGATGTCCATGACGATCACGCTAGGCGCGGCTCGTTGTCGGCGCTTCTCGATTCCTGATCGGTCCGGCCGTGTCCGGGTCCGGAAAGCAGGCATGTTTCCAGGTATTCCTCCCCTGTTGCGTATCCGCGCCGCAGGGCACTGTGGCTGGTGCGGCAAGGCGCTGAGGTGAGGTTTCCGCAGTATGGTCGCCGGGCCGGAGTGACGAGGCCTGTCCGAACGGACAGGGCCGCTGAGCGAGGGCGGAAGGTGCCGACCGTGTCGAATTCCTGCGAGTACGAGCGACGTTGGCCGGAGCTGTGGGAACCGCTGAGCGAGCCGGACCGGTGGGTCCTGTCGCAGGCGCTGGCCGACGACGCGTCCGGGGACGTGAGCCGCGAGCAGATCGTGGACCTGGCCGAGTACCTGGCCGGGAACATCTCCGCCGACGAGTACGAACAGCGCGCCGAGTGGCGTCTGGTTGGCACGGATCCTGTGGAAGCCGACCGCCGCCCGGTCGTCCCCGCCCGTGTCGACATCGCTGCCTGAGGCGGGTCGAGCTACTAGCCGGGGGCGCCCCGTAACACCGCGCCGCCCCCCACCCCGGGGGTGGGGGGGGGGGGAGTTTGGAATCAGCGCGGCCGCCCGTGCCCCCCAGTATCCCAAAACAAAAACCACGCCCCCGGTTGGGGC
>NZ_JBHXVP010000032.1:0-2446 GCF_042672245.1 Rhodococcus sp. NPDC127527 | reverse complement strand
GGTGTTGGGGGTGAATGGTATCTGTGTGTTGTTTCAGATACCGCACAGTGGACGCGTAGCTTCTTTGTGGTAAGTCCTCGGCCTATTAGTACCAGTCACCTGCACACGTTGCCGTGCTTCCAGTTCTGGCCTATCAACCCGGTGGTCTGCCGGGGGCCTTACCCCCTCGAGGGGGTGAGAAACCTCATCTTGGAACAGGCTTCCCGCTTAGATGCTTTCAGCGGTTATCCCTTCCGAACGTAGCTAACCAGCGGTGCTCCTGGTGGAACAACTGGCACACCAGAGGTTCGTCCGTCCCGGTCCTCTCGTACTAGGGACAGCCTTCCTCAAGTTTCTAACGCGCGCGGCGGATAGAGACCGAACTGTCTCACGACGTTCTAAACCCAGCTCGCGTGCCGCTTTAATGGGCGAACAGCCCAACCCTTGGGACCTACTCCAGCCCCAGGATGCGACGAGCCGACATCGAGGTGCCAAACCATCCCGTCGATATGGACTCTTGGGGAAGATCAGCCTGTTATCCCCGGGGTACCTTTTATCCGTTGAGCGACACCGCTTCCACTTGCCGGTGCCGGATCACTAGTCCCGACTTTCGTCCCTGCTCGACCTGTCAGTCTCACAGTCAAGCTCCCTTGTGCACTTGCACTCGACACCTGATTGCCAACCAGGCTGAGGGAACCTTTGGGCGCCTCCGTTACATTTTGGGAGGCAACCGCCCCAGTTAAACTACCCACCAGGCACTGTCCCTGAACCAGATCATGGTCCGAGGTTAGATGTCCAATACGATCAGAGTGGTATTTCAACAACGACTCCACGAACACTGGCGTGCCCGCTTCACAGTCTCCCACCTATCCTACACAAACCGAACCGAACACCAATACCAAGCTATAGTGAAGGTCCCGGGGTCTTTTCGTCCTGCCGCGCGTAACGAGCATCTTTACTCGTAATGCAATTTCGCCGAGTCTATGGTTGAGACAGCTGAGAAGTCGTTACGCCATTCGTGCAGGTCGGAACTTACCCGACAAGGAATTTCGCTACCTTAGGATGGTTATAGTTACCACCGCCGTTTACTGGGGCTTAAATTCTCAGCTTCGCTCCGAAGAGCTAACCGGTCCTCTTAACCTTCCAGCACCGGGCAGGCGTCAGTCCGTATACATCGTCTTACGACTTCGCACGGACCTGTGTTTTTAGTAAACAGTCGCTTCTCACTGGTCTCTGCGGCCCCACCCAGCTCAGGAAGCAAGTTCCGTCACCAGACGAGGCCCCCCTTCTCCCGAAGTTACGGGGGCATTTTGCCGAGTTCCTTAACCATAGTTATCTCGATCGCCTTAGTATTCTCTACCTGACCACCTGTGTCGGTTTGGGGTACGGGCCGTGTGAAAGCTCGCTAGAGGCTTTTCTCGGCAGCATAGGATCACTGAATTCGCCTCAATCGGCTATGCATCACGTCTCAGGATATGTGCGACACGGATTTGCCTATGTCACTCCCTACACGCTTACACCAGTATTACCACTGACTGGCTCAGCTACCTTCCTGCGTCACCCCATCGCTTGGCTACTACCAGATCAGGTCCCGTGCATCCACGTCCAGGTTCCCCGAAGGGAAGTAAGGACGCTTCAGGACGGTTAGTGTCACTGATTCACCAGGGGCGCGTTCACACGGGTACGGGAATATCAACCCGTTGTCCATCGACTACGCCTGTCGGCCTCGCCTTAGGTCCCGACTCACCCTGGGCGGATTAACCTGGCCCAGGAACCCTTGGTCATTCGGCGGAAGAGTTTCTCACTCTTCTTTCGCTACTCATGCCTGCATTCTCACTCGTGCAGCCTCCACACCTGGATCACTCCGGCGCTTCCATGGCTGCACGACGCTCCCCTACCCATCCGTACCACTGCCGGCCCTCCCGCAGGAGAACCGAGGTGTATCGCACGAATGCCGCAGCTTCGGTGGTGTACTTGAGCCCCGCTACATTGTCGGCGCAGGATCACTTGACCAGTGAGCTATTACGCACTCTTTCAAGGGTGGCTGCTTCTAAGCCAACCTCCTGGTTGTCTTCGCGACCCCACATCCTTTTCCACTTAGTACACGCTTAGGGACCTTAGCTGGCGATCTGGGCTGTTTCCCTCTCGACTACGAACCTTATCGCCCGCAGTCTCACTGCCGCGCTCTCACTCACCGGCATTCGGAGTTTGGCTGATTTCGGTAAGCTTGTGGGCCCCCTAGACCATCCAGTAGCTCTACCTCCGGTGAGAAACACGCGACGCTGCACCTAAATGCATTTCGGGGAGAACCAGCTATCACGGAGTTTGATTGGCCTTTCACCCCTACCCACAGCTCATCCCCTCAGTTTTCAACCTAAGTGGGTTCGGGCCTCCACGACGTCTTACCGTCGCTTCACCCTGGCCATGGGTAGATCACTCCGCTTCGGGTCTAGAACATGCGACTGGA
>NZ_JBHXVP010000031.1:0-2559 GCF_042672245.1 Rhodococcus sp. NPDC127527 | reverse complement strand
GCGGGGGGTGGGGGGGGGAGGCGGCGCTATAATCTCTATACCCCCCCCGCGGGCCAAACCCCCACAAGGTTGGCGCGCACGGGGGCGCCCGCGGCGGCGCCTACGTGTTCGTGATGGAGATCCCCGGCTCGACGCGGCACATGCCTGCGTCGAGCCGGGGACGACGGGGGATCGGGCTACGCCCGACCAGCGAGCGCGGTGGTGACGATCCGGTGGATCAGCCGGGCCGCGGTCCGCGCGGTGCGATTGTCGATGTCGAGGCCGGGGTTGAGCTCCGCGACGTCGAGCAGCGCGAGCTTGCCGCTGCGTGCCACCAGGTCGCACACCCGCTGGATCACCTCGAGCGGGACACCGAACGCGGCCGGGGCGCTGACCCCGGGTGCGACCGCGGCGGGCAACACGTCGAGGTCGATCGTCAGGTAGACGACGTCGACCCCGTCGAGGAACTCGTCGAGGAACGACTCCACGACAGCGGGGTTCGCACAGTCGTCGTCGAGGAGGTGGCGCACGCCCAGTTCGGCCGCCGTCGCGAACAGCGCCGCGGTGTTGCTGGGCTGCGAGATGCCCAGCACCGCGTAGTCGAGGGTTCGACCAAGCGCGGTTTCGCGGTCGGCCATCTGCCGGAACGGAGTTCCGGAGCTCGGCCGCGCGTCGCTGCGCAGGTCGAAGTGTGCGTCGAGGTTCAGCACGCCGAGACGGGCACCCGATGCCACGGCCGCCGAGTTCGCGATGCCGAGATAGCTGCCGTAGGCCACCTCGTGTCCGCCGCCGAGGACGGTGACGAGGCTGCCCGCGTCGAGCAGGTCGGTCACGGCCGAGCCGAGCCGGGCCTGACCGCCGTCGAGGTCCTCGCCGGCGACCTCGACGTCACCGGCGTCGAACAGCCGAACCGGGCTCGCGAGCGACATCGAGGCGAGCGCCCGGCGCAGCGCGGCCGGGCCGTCGGCGGCGCCGGGGCGTCCCTTGTTGCGGCGCACCCCCTCGTCGCTGCGGAACCCGACGAGAACGCCTGCGCCGGAATCGGTTCGGCCCGCGAGGGGTGCAATGGCACTGTGCCAGCGCAGGTGCTCGGCTCCCGGTCCGTCGTCGCGCCCCGACCAGGCCGTGGGGGCCAGATCCACATCCGTCATCGTCGGTGCCCGTCCTTCCAGACCTCACGCACCAGCGCCACCCCGGGCCGGTAGGCCAGGTGCAGGTGCGACGGCGCGTCCAGCGCGATCAGGTCGGCCCGCGCGCCGACGGTGATGCGGCCGACATCGGTGCGCTGCAACGCCGCCGCGCCGCCGGCCGTCGCCGCCCACACGGCCTCGTCCGGGCTCATGTGCATCTCGCGCACCGCTAGCGCGATGCAGAACGGGATGCTGGTGGTGTAGCACGTGCCGGGGTTGCAGTCGGCGGCCAGCGCGACGGTCGCGCCCGCGTCGAGCAGAGCGCGGGCATCGGGATACTTGTTGCGGGTGGAGAAGTCGGCGCCGGGCAGCAGCGTGGCGACGGTGTCACTCGCCGCGAGTGCCTCGACGTCGGCGTCCGTGGTGTAGGTGACATGGTCCACCGAGGCGGCGTTCAGCTCGACCGCCAACCGAACGCCTGCGCCGTAGCTGAGCTGGTTGCCGTGCACCCGCGGGGTGAGCCCGGCGGCGATGCCGGCCTCGAGGACGGCGCGCGACTGGTCGGCGTCGAAAGCCCCCTCCTCGCAGAACACGTCGATCCACTTCGCGTGCGGGGCACACTTGGGGATCATCTCGTCGACGACCATCCGCACGTAGTCGTCGGTGCGGCCGGCGAACTCCGGGGGCGTGACGTGCGCGGCCAGCAGGGTCCGCTCCGCGGTGTGTTCGGCGGCGACCTGGAGGCTGCGCAGCTCGTCGGGGACCGACTGCCCGTAGCCGGACTTCGTCTCGATGGTGGTGGTGCCCGAGTGCAGCGACTCGGCCACCAGTCGGGCCACGTTCGCGCCCAGCTCGGCGTCCGAGGCGGCCCTCGTGGCGGCGATGGTGGTGCGGATGCCACCGGCCCCGTACGGGGCGCCGGTCATCCGGGCGGCGAACTCCTCGGCGCGCTCGCCGCCGAAGACCAGGTGGGCGTGGCTGTCGACGAACCCGGGCAGGACTGCCCGGCCGCGCAGGTCGTAACGCGAACCCGCACTGCCCTCGGGGATTCGGGACCGGGGGCCCACCCACTGGACGAGCCCGTCGCCGATGACGACGGCGGCGTCGTGGACGAGGCCGAGCGGGCCTGCGCCGAGCTCGGGATCGTTGGTGACCAGGGTGCCGATGTTGTCGACAACCGTCCACCGGCCGTCCTGCCCGGGTGCGTCGTACATGGTTACGCCTCCTGCATCGGGATGCGGACGCCACGCTCGGCGGCGACCTGGGTCGCGTGCTCGTAGCCCGCGTCGGCGTGCCGGATGACGCCCATGCCCGGGTCGTTGGTGAGCACCCGCTCGAGCTTCTGCGCGGCCAGCTCGGTGCCGTCGGCGATGCACACCTGGCCGGCGTGGATGGAGCGGCCCATGCCGACGCCGCCGCCGTGGTGGATCGACACCCAGGAGGCGCCGGA
>NZ_JBHXVP010000030.1:0-4992 GCF_042672245.1 Rhodococcus sp. NPDC127527 | reverse complement strand
TGGTACTGCACTCGACAGGGTGTGGGAGAGTAGGACACCGCCGAACATACGTTGCGAATGCCTCGCACCACGATCTCGAAAGAGATTGCGGTGCGGGGCATTTCGCATTTCCGGGGCAGACGCATCGGCTCGCCGGCGGCGCCCGCGATCCGGCCCGCCTACTCGTCGTAGAGGCTGCCGAACTCGTGCGCCTGGACGAGTCGCTTGGGTGCGGTCAGGCACCAGGCCTCGGTGACCAGTTCCAGCAGTTCGTCGGCTTCGATCTTCGCCAGCTGCACCACGACCCAGCCGAACTGGCTGGTGGTGAACTGAACCTCGAAAACCTCGGGTCGCTCGGCCACCAGGGCGATCTGCTCGTCCAGTGTCGTCTTCAGTCCCACCGTCTCCGTCTTCTCCCACACGTAGCCGAAGCCCTTGCCGCACACCTTGAGACCGATCCAGCTCCCTCCGGGGCTCTGCACGGTCTCGGGCAGCGTGTCCAGCATGGTCAAGAACTCGTCGACGGTGACAGCCATGCCCCACGTCTACCAGAGGGGACCGACAGGCGAACGCACCTGCGGCCCACGATCGCTCGGCGGTCGCTGGCGCTAGCTCACGGTGACGGGTGTGGCCAGCCTCGTCGGCGCGGCGCGGCCGCGCAGGACCACGGAATCCCCCAGGGTCCACCGCCGGGAGACGGCGGGTGCGGCGGCGGCGACCGTCCGTTCCGACGCGACCAGCGACCCGGGCACGGACTTGGCGAGCTCGCACAGGCGAGCGGCCTCGTTCACCGGGTCGCCGATGACGGTGTACTCGAAGCGGTTCCGAGCACCGATGTTGCCCGCGACCGCGATTCCGGCCGCCACTCCGATCGCGGCGCTGCAGTCCGGCACCTCGTCGAGGAGCCGGTCCCGGATCCGTCGTGCCGCGGCGAGCGCACTACCCTCCGGGTCGTCGAGCTCGGCTGGGGCGCCGAAGATGGCGAGGGCGGCATCGCCCTCGAACTTGTTGATCAGGCCGCCGTGCGTGTCCACCTCGTCGACGACCACCGCGAAGAACCGGTTGAGCAGTTCGACGACCTCCTTCGGGGGCCGGGTGGCGGCCAGCTGGGTGGAACCGACGAGATCGATGAAGAACACGGCGATCTGCCGTTCCTCGCCGCCCAGTTCGGGGTTCCGGGCGATCGCGGCCTCCGCGACGTCGCGTCCGACGTGTCTGCCGAACAGCTCCTGGATGCGTTCGCGCTCCCGCAGACCCTCGGCCATTCGGTTGAACCCGCTCTGCAGCTCGCCGAGTTCGGTGCCGTCGTAGACCACCACGGCTGCGTCGAGGTCACCCTGCTCGATCCGGGCCATCGCGCCTCGCACCGCCCGGATCGGGTCGACCGTCGCACTCAGGCCGAGCAGGGTCAGGGCGAAACCGCAGACCAACGTGACACCCCCGATGGCGAGGATCGTCGCGTTCACCTGGGTGGCGTTCACGTCCCGTCTCGCCAGGCTGAAGACGGCCACCAGCATCAAGCCGAACACCGGAACCCCGGTGCCGAGCACCCAGGCGAGCAGTCCGCGCCCGGTGACGCCTGCGATGCGTACCCGCCGCGGGTCGCCGGCCTCGAGGGCGCGAGCGGCCGCCGGACGCAGCGAGAACTCGCTGAGCAGATAGCAGAAGGCGCACACGGTGACCGCGCCCATCGCGATGGTGAACGCGACCTTCGGGATGGTGGCCGGTTCGATGAGCCCGTACACAGTGGTGAACAGTGCCAGTCCGCCCGACCACAGCACGATCTGGATGACCGTCAGTCGCCAGGGCATCGCCAACGCGCCGGCCGCCTCCCGGCGGGTCGGGGTTCGACCCTCCACGGCCCAGCGCAGGCCGCGAATCCCCATCAGGGTGCCCCACAGGGTCCCGATGAGCAGCGCGACGGCGATGTATACCGGCCCGATCACGGCGGTGACGATCCGGAACTCCGGCTCGAACAGATCCGGACCCGGAATCACGACCACGAACAGCGCGCCGACCAGGAGGGCGCCGATCAGGTTGGCCAGCATCAGCGAGGCGGTGAGCAGAACCTGGACGCGGACCCGGCGGACGCGTGGGCTCTCGTCCACGGTGCCGAGGATCGGCGACCCGAGCGGTGCGGCGGAGCGGCGGATAGGGCGCATGGTGTGCTCACAGTAGCGGCGGTGACCCGGGGGAGGGCGGTGTCACGTGGTCGGGCATGCGGGAGTCGGTGCGGTCGTGTTCTAGGGTGGTGGCCGTGCGTCTCGTGATTGCCAGCTGCCAGGTCGACTACGTCGGACGACTCACCTCCCATCTGCCGAAGGCCCGCAGGCTCCTGCTGGTCAAGTCGGACGGTTCGGTGAGCATCCACGCGGACGACCGCGCCTACAAGCCACTCAACTGGATGAGCCCGCCGTGCTGGCTGGTCGAGGACGGCGGCGACGACGGCAAGTCCCTGTGGGTGGTGACCAACAAGGCCGGCGAGGAGCTTCGCATCACGATCGACGAGGTCGAGCACGATTCCTCGCACGAGCTCGGCGTCGACCCCGGTCTGATCAAGGACGGTGTCGAGGCGCACCTGCAGGAACTGCTCGCCGAACACGTGGAGACCCTCGGCGACGGGTACAGCCTCGTACGCCGGGAGTACATGACCGCCATCGGCCCGGTCGACCTGCTGTGCCGCGACGCCGACGGCGGCTCGGTGGCGGTCGAGATCAAGCGGCGCGGTGAGATCGACGGCGTCGAGCAGCTGACCCGGTACCTCGAACTGCTCAACCGCGATCCGTTGCTGGCGCCGGTGCGGGGCGTGTTCGCCGCGCAGCAGATCAAGCCGCAGGCGAAGACGCTGGCGGAGGATCGCGGAATTCGTTGCCTGACTCTCGATTACGAGGCGTTGCGCGGTATCGAGAGCACGGAGTTCCGGCTGTTCTGAGTGGTCCGCCCACCGTTCGCGAGTCGGACGCCGGATAGGCTGTCACCATGCCCCGCCGCAACCAGCACCGCTCCTCGGACCGGCCCGCGCCCGTCGGGTTGAACGGGCCGCGGGTGGAGTCGGGACCGGCAGGCTACGACGGCGAGCAGTTCCTGGTGCGGCAGGTGCCGGGCGCCCGGGCCACCAAGACCTACCGGTGCCCGGGCTGCGACCACGAGATCAGGCCCGGGGTCGCGCACCTGGTGGCCTGGCCGGCGGACGGGCTCGGTGGGGCCGAGGACCGCCGGCACTGGCACACCGGATGTTGGAACGGTCGCGGATCACGGGGAATTACCCGACGCTGGTCGTGACCGACTTCTGCGGGGCGTCGCTGTCCGCCGCTTCGTCCTTCTCGTTCTCGTTCTCGTCCGAGTCCTGCGCGTCGCCCTTGGAGGGCACACCGTCGAGCAGTTCGCCCTCGCGGTTGACGGAGGCGAGCATGGCGGGCACCGAGTCCAGCTGACCGCGAATTCCCAAGAGCTGCGCCAACACCCGGCCACGCAGCACTCGGAGTTCCTCGGCGAGTTCCTTCGCGTGCGCGATCCGCTTCTCGGCCTGCTCGGTCGCGGTCTGCAGACGTCGACGGGCCTCGTTGGTCGCGTCGGTGACCCGGCGCTCGGCCTCGGCCTTGCTGGTGGTCTCGAGCTCCTCGACCGCGGCGACGACCGTGGTGCGCCGCTCCGTCATGGTGATCTCGAAGTCCTGCTGGATCCGGGCGCGCTTGGCGTCGGACTCCGCCTCGAGCCGGGCCGCCTCGGACTGCGCGGCCTCGACCGTCCGCGCCGCCTCGGTGCGGGCGCTGGCCATCGTCTGCTCGTGCTCGGTCTCCATCGCCGACCGGCGATCGGCGAGTTCGGCCAGCTTCGACTCGTACTTGCCGCGCAGCGCCGCGGCGTCCTGCTCGGCGATCGAGACCATCTCGGCGGACTCGGCCTGGGCCTTCGCCCGCACCTCGGACGCCTCGTCCGAGGCCAGTCGCAGCATCCGGGAGATGCGCTCGCTCATGCCCTCCGCGGTGGTCGGGGGCACCGACAGCCGGTCGACGTCCTTGCGGAGATCGTCGATCTCGTCACGTGCGTCCTCGAGCTGGTGCGCCAGGTCGCGCGCCTGCGCCGCGGCGGCGTCGCGGTCGGTCGCGGTGACGCGCAGTTCCGCGTCGAAGCGATCGAAGAAGTTGCGAACCTCGTCCTTGTCGTAGCCCTTTCGCACAATGTTGAAGGGCAGGGGGACGGGACCGCGGTCGTGCTCGTTGGACATGGTCAATAACCTACCGTGGCTGGGATGTCGGGTCGATGCTCGGAGATCAGTGTGACGGAATCGCGGCCGGCTCGACGAGCTCGACGAGGACACCGCCCGCGTCCTTCGGGTGCATGAAGTTGATCCGCGAGTCCGCGGTGCCGCGGCGCGGTGCGTCGTAGAGCAACCGGACGCCGCCCGCGCGCAGACGCGCCGAGATCGCGTCGAGGTCGGTCACCCGGTAGGCCATCTGCTGGATGCCCGGGCCGCTGCGGCCGATGAACTTCGCGATCGTGGACTCCTCGTTCAGCGGGGCGAGGAGCTGGATCGCGGTCGAGCCCTCCGGGCTGCCCGGCACCGACAGCATGGCCTCCCGAACACCCTGCTCCTCGTTGACCTCTTCGTGGGTCGAGACCAGTCCGAGGTGCTCGCCGTACCACGCGATCGCCGCGTCGAGATCGGGGACCGCGATACCGACGTGGTCGATGGCCGTGACGAGCTCGGAGGCCAGGGGAGAAGTCGCTGCACTGGGGGCGGAGTGTGTCATGCCACAGACGGTAGCGCTACCGTTTGGTGAGACCGCGACGGGATGTGACTTCGGACGCTCCTGCCGGGTCGATCCCGCCGCAGTTGATCGTTGGAGGAAAACCGTGAGCAGTTCTGTCATCGTCGCCGGAGCCCGTACCCCCGTGGGCAGGCTCCTCGGATCGCTGAAGGACTTCTCCGGGTCCGATCTCGGCGGCATCGCGATCAGGGGTGCCCTCGACAAGGCGGGTGTCGCGCCGGAGCAGGTGCAGTACGTGATC
>NZ_JBHXVP010000029.1:956-10351 GCF_042672245.1 Rhodococcus sp. NPDC127527 | reverse complement strand
GCGCAATCGGTCGGTTGGACCGACCGAATGCGCCATTCGGGAACAACCCGAGCGGGTCAGCCGGCGTTGTCCGAGCGATGCGCGGCATCGGTCGGCGCGAGCACTCCGCGCGGCTTGCGTTGCCCGAAGTTCTCGTTGATGGACACGATGAACATCATCACCACGCCGATCGTCACCACCACGATCGCGGCGACCACCACCACGTATCCGAACACGACACCGATCTCCGACCACACCACGGCACTGCCTCTCGGTTGGTTCGAGCTCCAGTTTGGTTGGTAGGCAACGCTACGCCTCCGTGACCTCGTTGACAGCGCGTCCGCGCGAGCCGCGTTGACAGTGCGTCCGACACGCGCATAGCGTCGGGTGTCGCCAGCCGTCACGTCCACCGCCGAGGGGTGCGCCCATGCATCGCCGCGATCGCCGTCGCGCAGCGCTCGGATCCGTCGTCGGCGCCGTACTCGCGGTAGCCGGCTGTGCGGGTTCCCCGACGACGCCCTCCGAGCCGACCTCACCACCGGCACCGTCACAGAGCGCGACGCTCTGGGGACCCGCCGTCGTCGGCCTGACGGCAATGCCCACCGGCACTGCGACACTCACCTGGGACTCGAACACCTCGCGCATCTCCGCGCAGATCCAGGCCATCGGCTTCACGCCGCGCAGCAGTCACGCGATGCACCTCCACCCGGGATCCTGCGCCGACCCGGATCCGGCCCCGTCGATCGCGTTTCCCGATCTCGCCGCGGACGCCGGCGGCGCCGTCCTGCAGACCGCGGTGAGCGGGAAGGCGCCCGCCGGGATTCCGCCCGGTTTCCACCTGAGCATCCATCTCGGGCCGGACCAGCAACTCGGCGCACCCACCGACGTCGGGGCGACCCGGGTCGCGTGCGCCGACATTCCGTCGGGCACACCCGCCGCGGGTCCGGCGGTCGTGCCTCTGCGTGCACCCGCACGGCAGCAGAACACCACCGGCGCCACCGCCACAGTCCGATACGACGCGGCGGCCCACACCGTGCGAGCCGAGATCACCGCCGGCGGACTGCTGCCCGACAGCGCCCACGCCGCCCACATCCATGCGGGTCGCTGCGCCGCGCAGGGGGCCGAGGTCTACTCCCTGCCCGACATTCGGTCCGACAGCGCGGGCAACGCGATGTCCACAGCCACGATCACCGACGTCATGTCCGCACCACCTGCCACCGGCTGGTACATCGACGTGCACATGGGCTCGTCGGATCGGATCCGTGGCAGCGACGGTTCCCCCACGCCGCTGTTCGCACCGATCCTGTGCGGCGACATCCGCGCCGGCGGATGAGCGACCGAAATCGCTAGCGGCCCATCGACTTCCTGATCTCCTCGAGCTTGCGCCGGGCCGCTTCCTGACGGTCCTCCCACTGCTCCGCCAGCGTCCGGCCCGCCTCGGAGTCCGCGTCGAGTTCGGTCGCGCCCGCAGCTGTGCCCGCCTGTTTCTCGATCTTGTCCCGGACGGACTCGAAGGTCGGAACGCCGGACTCGGTGTAGTCGGGCGCGGGGATCACGGGCGGTCCGGGCGAGGCCGCGGGGTCGAGCGGGTCGGGCACCACCGTCGCGTCGATCACCTGCTCGTCGGGCTCACCGTGCTGCGACTGTTCGGGACTGTCGGTCATCGCGCGTCACTCCTTCAGCTGGTGCCCCCAGGCTACGTCGCGACGATCACCGATCCCCGCAACGACAAACTCCCCAATGTCACAGTCGTTCGCGTCAGTCGAACGAATGTCACATTGGGGAGGTCGGCGGAGGAGGTCAGGCGCGCAGCTGGGCTCCGACCGCGGCGGTCGCGGCCGCCACCGCGCTGTCCCGCGCGGCGCTGGCCTCGTCCTCGGTCAGCGTCCGATCGGCCGCGCGGAAGCGGAGCGCGAACGCCAGCGACTTGTTGCCGGCACCGACCTGCTCGCCCTCGAAGACGTCGAACAGCCGGATGTCCTCGAGCAGTTCCCCGCCCCCGCCGCGCAACGCCGACTCGACGGCGGCGGCGGGCACGGCGGCCTCGACTACCACGGCCACGTCCTGGAGCACCGCCGGGAACGGCGAGACCCGCGGCGCGGGCAGCGACTCGGTGATCGGCAGAGCCGAGAGGTCGAGTTCCACCGCGCAGGTCCGCGCCGGCAGTCCCGCCCGCTCGAGCACCGCCGGATGCAGCTCGCCCGCGTGCCCGACCACCGCGCCGTCGACCAGCAGTTCGGCGCAGCGCCCCGGGTGCCACGGCAGGTACTGTGCCGCACGGCGCTCGAGCGCCACCCCGGCGGCCGCGGCGACGGTCTCAGCGGCAGCGAAGGCGTCGGCCGCGTCGACGGCCCGACCTGGTCCCCACGGGCCGCTCGGCTCGCGCTGCCCGGTCAGGACCACGCCCACGCGCACCGGCTGGTCCGGCAGCGACCGCAGCAGGTCCTCGATCTGCTCGTCGGTGGGACGACGGTCCACCGGGAGCGCCTGCACCGGCTTGGTGTCCGGACCCGGGAGGACCACCTGCGCGACGCCGAACAGCGCGAGGTCGCGCTGGCCACGAGAGGTGTTGCGGGACAAGATCTCCAACAGTCCGGGCAGCACGGTGGTGGCCAGCTCCGGACGGTCCGACTCGAGCGGGTTGAGCACCTTGCTCGTGTTGCGACGCGGGTCGTCGGCGTCGAGTCCCCAGGAGTCGAACACCCCGGCGGGCAGGAACACCGTCGGCAGCACCTCGACATAGCCGTCGAACGCGAGCGCCTTGCCGACCGCGCGGCGGCGACGCTGCTCCGCGGTCAGACCGCGACCGGCGGGCGCGGCGGGCAGCACCGACGGGATCTGCTCGAGCCCCTCCAGTCGCAGCACCTCCTCCACCAGGTCGGCGGGCTGCGTGAGATCGGGCCGCCAGGTCGGGGGCGTGACGACCAACTGGCCGTGACCGGTCTCGCTGACGGCGACGTCGACGCCGCACCCGATCTGGGTGAGTCGGCGCGCCGCCGTGCCGTTGGGGTAGGTGACGCCCGCGACCCGGTCCGGCAGGTCGATGTCCATCCGGACCGCCTCGGCCGGCGCGACCGATCCGAGGTCGGTCAGCACGGGTTCGACGGTGCCGCCGGTGATCTCGGCCAGCAGGCCGGCGGCGCGGTCCAGCGCGGCCGCGGGCAGCGCCGGATCGACGACCCGTTCGTAACGCTTGCTCGCCTCGCTGATCAGCTTGTGCCGCCGCGACGTCCGGAACACCGCGAGCGGATTCCAGATCGCCGCCTCGAGCAGCACGTCGGTGGTCCCCGAACCGACCTCGGTGCTCGCGCCGCCCATCACGCCGGCCAGCGAGATGACCCCGGTGTCGTCGCAGATCACCACGTCCTCGGCGTCGAGGATGCGCTCGACGTCGTCGAGGGTGGTCAGCTTCTCGCCCGCGCCGGCCCGACGGACCACCAGCCCGCCGGTGACCTTGGCTGCGTCGAACGCGTGCAGCGGCTGGCCGAGTTCGAGCATCACGTAGTTGGTGACGTCGACGGCCGGGGAGATCGGTCGCACGCCCGAGAGCAGCAGGCGACGCTGCATCCACCACGGCGTGACGGCGGCCGGGTCGACCCCGCTCACCCGG
The DNA here is from genome assembly GCF_042672245.1 of Rhodococcus sp. NPDC127527. Classification (NCBI taxonomy): domain Bacteria; kingdom Bacillati; phylum Actinomycetota; class Actinomycetes; order Mycobacteriales; family Nocardiaceae; genus Rhodococcus; species Rhodococcus sp. NPDC127527. The sequence continues at coordinate 6,762 of NZ_JBHXVP010000029.1, read as the reverse complement.
CGCAGCGCGAACCGCGGGCACGCGGACTCGGGCTGGACCTGCAGCGGCCAGGCCTCCCCGGTCGCGTCGTGCGCGGGCAGGACCGCGGGGTCCGCGAACTCCAGATCGAACCCGCAGGCCAGCTCGCGGGTGAGGCCACGAACGGAGAAGCAGTAGCCGCGATCGGGCGTGATGTTCAGCTCGATGATGGTGTCGCCGAGGCCGAGCAGTTCGTTCGCGTCGGTGCCGGGCGCCGCGGTACCGGGCTCGAGCACCAGGATGCCGGAATGGTCCTTGCCGATACCCAGTTCGGCGACCGAGCAGATCATGCCGTCGGACACCTGACCGTAGGTCTTGCGCGCGGCGATCTTGAAGTCGCCGGGCAGCACCGCGCCGGGCAGGGCCGCGACCACGAGGTCACCTTCGGCGAAGTTCCGTGCGCCGCAGACGATCCCGCGGGGCTCGGGCTCCCCCACGTCCACCTTGCACATGCGGATCGGCTTCTTGAACTCGGTGAGTTCGGTGATCTCCACGACCTTGCCGACCACCAGGGGTCCGGGCACGGTGTGCAGGACGTCGACCTCTTCGACCTCGAGACCGACCCGGACGAAGCCGGCGTCCAGTTCCTCGGCGCTCACCTGCCATTCCGGGGTGGCCCGCTGCAGGATCTCGGTCAGCCACGATTGCGCTACTCGCACGTCTTCTCAGCTCTCTCGCTCTGAATCTTCTGCCTGTGACCTACGCCTGCACACCGAAGGGCTGCGTGAATCGCACGTCGCCCTCGACGATGTCGCGCATGTCCGGGATGCCGTTGCGGAACTGCAGGGTTCGCTCGAGGCCCATGCCGAAGGCGAACCCGGTGTACTCGTCGGGGTCGATTCCGCAGGCGCGCAACACGTTCGGGTTCACCATGCCGCAGCCGCCCCACTCGACCCAGCCGGCGCCGCCCTTCTTGCCGGGGAACCACACGTCGACCTCCGCGGAGGGCTCGGTGAACGGGAAGTAGTTGGGCCGCATCCGGGTCCGGGTGTCTGGGCCGAACAGGGCGCGCGCGAAGGCGTCCAAGGTGCCGCGCAGGTTCGCCATCGTCAGGCCCTTGTCCACCGCCAGCCCCTCCACCTGGGAGAAAACGGGGGTGTGGGTGGCGTCGAGCTCGTCCGTACGGAAGGTTCGACCCGGGCACACCACGTAGATCGGGACCTCGCGAGAGAGCATCGTGCGCACCTGCACCGGCGAGGTGTGCGTGCGCAGCACCTGCCGCGAGCCCTCCGGCGCGATGTGGAAGGTGTCCTGCATCGTCCGCGCGGGGTGGTCGGGCAGGAAGTTCAGGGCGTCGAAGTTGAAGTGCTCGGTCTCGACCTCCGGGCCCTCGGCCACCTCCCACCCCATCGCCACGAACACGTCGGCGACCTGATCGGAGATGATCGTGATCGGGTGCCGGGCACCGACCGGGCGACGGCCCACGGGCAGCGTCACGTCGATGGACTCGGCGACGAGCACCGCCGCGTCGCGCTCGGCGAGCAGTACCTCGCGCCGGGCGTCGAACGCCGTGGTGGCCCGGGTGCGCGCGGCGTTCACCCGCTTGCCTGCGTCGGCCTTCTCCTTGCCGGGCAGCGACCCGAGCGCGCGCCGGACCAACGACAGCGGGGCCTTGTCGCCGAGGTGGTCGGTCTTCGCCTTCGCCAGCGAATCCAGGTCCGAAGCGGCCGCGAACGCCTGCTCGGCCAGGCCCGCCGCGCTCGCGAGCGCCTCCTCGGTGAGTGCCTCGGCGTCGATGGTCGCTGAACTGTCGCCCTCGTTCTTTGCCACGGCTGGTGAAACTCCTCGTCGGTGGTCGGTCGTCGCGTTCGCAACGAATTCTAGGTTGTCGGTCCCGGACGTCGGTGCTGCACCCGCGCACTCGAGTACAGACAGATCGCGGCCGCGGTCGCCAGGTTCAGGCTCTCGGCTCGGCCGTGAATGGGAATGCGGACCCGGTGGTCGGCCCGTTCCGCGATCGCCGGATCCAGGCCGTGTGCCTCGTTTCCGAACAGCCAGGCGGTCGGCCGGGCCAGCAGTTCGTCCGCGTCGTCCAGGTCGACCTCGCCGTCCGCGGCGGTCGCCAGCACCTGAACCCCGGCCGCGGCGATCCGCTCGAGCACCAGGTCGACGTCTCGCTCACGGGCGATCGGCAGGTGGAACAGGCTGCCCGCCGACGCGCGCACACACTTGCCGTTGTGCGGGTCGACGCTGTCGCCCGCGAGGATCGCCGCGTCCGCACCGACCGCGTCCGCCACCCGGATCACCGTGCCGGCGTTGCCCGGCTCGGACACCGACACCGGCACCGCCAACAGGCGCGGGCCCACGGCCGAGCGGGCGGAATCGTCGGGCGCCCCACCGAGCGCCGTCGCGAGCGGGACGTCGAGGAGCCCGCACACCGCGATCAGTCCGGGCGGGGTGACGGTGTCGCCGAGCGCCTTCGCCGCGCGCTCGGTGATCGGCGAGACACGCACGCCCGAGGCGAGCGCGCGTTCGACGAGGTCCTCGTGCCTGCCCGCGGCAGCCTCCGTGACGAACAGTTCCAGGGCGCGCCCGGTGGCCAGTGCCTCGGTCACCGAGTTCGAGCCCTCGGCCAGGAACCGACCGGTCTTGCGTCGCTCCGCGCCACGCAACAGCTTGACAGCAGAAACGACCCGTGGCGTCCGCTCGGTGAACGGGTCCACGGGTCGTTCCTGGAACAGCTTGCTCAGGCCGCGTCCCCGGCAGGAGCGTTCACGTCGGCCGGCAGCGCGGCCTTCGCGACGGCAACCAGGCCGGCGAAAGCCTCGGCGTCGGAGACGGCGAGCTCGGCGAGGATCTTGCGGTCGACCTCGACGCCCGCCAGGTTCAGGCCCTGGATGAAGCGGTTGTAGGTCATGTCGTTCGCACGCGCGGCGGCGTTGATGCGCGAGATCCACAGCTTGCGGAAGTCACCCTTACGCGCGCGACGGTCACGGTAGGCGTAGGTCAGCGAGTGGAGCTGCTGCTCCTTGGCCTTGCGGTACAGCCGCGAGCGCTGTCCGCGGTAGCCGCTGGACGCCTCGAGGATAGAACGGCGCTTCTTCTGGGCGTTGACCGCCCTTTTTACGCGTGCCACTGGGAAATCCTGTCGATCTCGGGGTGCTCCGGGCACCCCTGGTTGGTCAAATAGTGCAGGTCAACGAATCAGATGCCGAGCAGGCGCTTGATGCGGGGAACGTCCGACTTGGCGACGACGGCGACACCGTCGAGGCGGCGGGTGACCTTGGTGGCCTTGTGCTCGAGCAGGTGGCGACGGCCGGCCTTCTGGCGCAGGATCTTCCCGCTGCCGGACACCTTGAATCGCTTCGCGGTGCCGCTGTGCGTCTTCATCTTGGGCATGGAGTCCTCAGTTCTGTGTTTCTTCGTACTGCGTTCGGTCGAGACTGTCTTGCTAGTTGGTGGCGACTAGCTGGTCGGCGCCTGGGGCGCGTCGCCCTCGGCCGGAGCCGGCGCGGCGGGTGCCTCCGGGGCGGGTGCCGAGGCGGGCCTCGGAACCTGGGGCACCGGCGCCTGCGCGCTCTCCTGCGCCTTGACGCGGGTCTTCGCACCCTTGTGCGGGGCGAGGACCATCGTCATGTTGCGGCCGTCCTGCTTCGCCGAGGTCTCGATGAAGCCGAGATCGGCCACGTCGGCACCGAGGCGCTGCAGCAGACGGAAGCCCAGCTCGGGGCGCGACTGCTCACGTCCGCGGAACATGATCGTGACCTTGACCTTGGACCCGGCCTCGAGGAAGCGAACGACATTGCGCTTCTTGGTCTCGTAGTCGTGGTCGTCGATCTTCGGCCGGAGCTTCTGCTCCTTGATGACGGTCAACTGCTGGTTCTTGCGCGATTCGCGCGCCTTCTGCGCGGCCTCGTACTTGAACTTGCCGTAGTCCATGATCTTGCACACCGGCGGACGGGCGTCGGGCGCCACCTCGACCAGGTCGAGATCGGCCTCGAGGGCCAAGCGGAGTGCATCTTCAACACGCACGATCCCCACCTGCTCGCCACCGGGTCCGACAAGTCGGACCTCGGGCACGCGGATGCGGTCGTTGATGCGGGTCTCAGTGCTGATGGGGCCTCCTAGGTAGAGCGGCGTGGTCTTCGTGACCGCCGGCAGCCCGCCTGCCCTCCTACCCCAACAAAAGAACCCCGCCGGTGAGTCACCATGCGGGGTCCGATGTCGACCGATCCGACATCCGCGGCGACCGAGCCTCGCGAGAGACCCGTCGCAACGAACATCCCCTCCTCTGGAGGGAACCGGGTGTGCCACGCGAACGCAGCCTCGAACCCGGCGACCGGAACCGTTGACCAGCGAATATACTGCGCCGAACAGCGGTGGGAGTCGGACTCCACTTGCTGCCCCCAACGTCGTCAGGGGCGGTCGTCTGTGAAAGTCTAGCAGCCATGACAGAGGAACCACACACGGGCGACGTTCGCGAGCTGGCCGAGGTGCCCGCGGTCGAGGTCATCAGCCGGGCCGCGGTGATGTTGATGAGCTCCGCGGCCGAGAAGCTCGGGCTGTCCGACCCCAACCCCGACGAGAGCCCCCACCTCGACCTGGACGAGGCCCGTCGGGTGATCACCGCCCTCGCCGGCCTGGTCACCGCGTCCGTCGAATACCTGGGCCCGCATGCCGGACCGATCCGCGAGGGGCTGCAGGCGCTGCAGCGCGCGTTCCGGGAAGCCTCCGCCTACCCGGACGAGCCGGGCAAGGGCCCGGGCGAGAAGTACACCGGCCCCGTCCACTGACGGTCGGGCGCAACGCACGGCCAGCGCAGCGGGCAATCCGTCGACCTCGACGCCATACTGAGCACATGGCGACGAAGACCCAGCCGACCGGCGACAGTGTCGACGGATTCCTCGCGGCCCTGACAGACGACACCAAGCGCGCCGACAGCGAACGGCTGATCGAGATGATGCGGGCCGCGACCGGCGAACCCGCAACGCTCTGGGGAACGAGCATCATCGGCTTCGGCAATCGGCACTACCGGTACGCCAGCGGACACGAGGGCAACACCGCGCTGATCGGGTTCTCCCCGCGCGCGGCGGCCGTGACCCTCTACCTGAGCCTGAACTTCGAGGACCACTCCGACACCCTGGCCCGACTGGGCAAACACCGACTCGGCCGGGGCTGCCTGTACGTCAAACGACTCGCGGACGTCGACGAAGTCGCGCTGAAGTCCCTGATCGGGAGCTCGGTCGCGGCAGCCAGGGCGATGTCGGCGCGCGAGTGATGTGATTCACATCACTCACGATCGCGCAAATCGACTCTCGAATACTGGACGTCCAACCTGACCGCTCGTGTACAAAGACGGATGCAGTGATTGGCACCACACCGTGATCGAGACCCGGGGTGCAGCGCGGGGGTCGTATGACGGGGAAGTCGCTGCGATCGGGGGATCAATTCGTCCTGCCGCCGTCGGATACTCGCCTACCAGCGAGGACGTGGCCACAGATCGATTCCGTCTTCCGGCCTCGGGCGCGCCTCGGCGCCCCGGACTGCCACGCACATCAACAATCAAGGAGACACACATGCCAAGTCCCGGCGACATCAACAGCCTGTTCGCGAGCCTTGCGAACATCGTCAACTCCCTCATCGGCAGCGGCTCGGAGATGCCCGGCGCCATCCCCGGCGGCGGCACCGGCACCGGCACCGGCGGCAGCGTAGGCACGGACGGCAGCTCAGGCACCGGTTCGGGTACGGGTACCGGCTCAGGCACCGGAATCAGCTCCGACGGCGGCACCGACGAGGCCGGCGCCGCCACCCAGGGCTTCGAGGCGCAGCTCGGCGCCCTCTCCGGCAC
>NZ_JBHXVP010000029.1:0-946 GCF_042672245.1 Rhodococcus sp. NPDC127527 | reverse complement strand
CCGGCTGCGGCCCGGTGTGGCCGGGCCCCACCCCCGGCGGCGGCACCGGCCCCGGCCCCGGCGGCACGACTCCCCTCTGATCTTCGTGACGTGCGGGCGGGGTTCGCGTTGGCGACCCCGGCCCTCACTTCATTCTCGCCAGGTCAGACGGCCGCGGGCGCCTTGCGGGGTGCACGCTTGCGCTTCGGTGCGGCCTTCTCCCCCGAACCGTCACCGCCCGCCGGCAGTGCCGAGGCCAGGACTTCCTTCAGGAACCGCCCCGTGTAGCTCGCCGGGACGGCCGCGATGTCCTCCGGGGTGCCGTCGGCGACCACCGTGCCGCCCCCGGAGCCGCCCTCGGGCCCCATGTCGACCACCCAGTCCGAGGTCTTGATCACGTCGAGGTTGTGCTCGATGACGATGACCGTGTTGCCCTTGTCGACGAGCCCGTTCACCACGCCGAGCAGCTTGCGGATGTCCTCGAAGTGCAGGCCGGTGGTCGGCTCGTCCAGCACGTAGACCGTGCGTCCGGTCGACCGCTTCTGCAGCTCCGCCGCCAGCTTGACGCGTTGCGCCTCGCCGCCGGACAGCGTGGGGGCCGGCTGCCCGAGTCGCACGTATCCGAGACCCACCTCGACGAGGGTCTTGAGGTAGCGGTGGATCGAGGTGATCGCCTCGAAGAACTCCGCGGCCTCCTCGATCGACATGTCGAGGACCTCGGCGATGGTCTTGCCCTTGTAGTGCACCTCGAGGGTCTCGCGGTTGTACCGCGCGCCGTGGCAGACCTCGCAGGGCACGTAGACGTCGGGCAGGAAGTTCATCTCGATCTTCAGGGTGCCGTCGCCGGAGCAGGCCTCACAACGACCGCCCTTGACGTTGAAGGAGAAGCGGCCCGGCTGGTAGCCGCGCACCTTCGCCTCGGTGGTCGCCGCGAACAGCGTGCGGATCTTGTCGAAGACACCCGTGT
>NZ_JBHXVP010000028.1:0-16734 GCF_042672245.1 Rhodococcus sp. NPDC127527 | reverse complement strand
CTCTCGCCCGGGGGCGGAGTCGGTGTCCGTGTCGCTCTGACTCGACAAAAGTTACGCGACGACCCACACCACGTCAAATCGCCTGGTCACAGGCCCTTCCGAAGGCGAAGTGGCACACAGAGAAAGCCGACAACCCAGCCTGGGCCGCCGATAGCCTGAGGTCATGCTCCTTGTGCCCCGCTACGGCCAGTCGTCTCTGTCGGACCTCGTCCCCGCGGTACTCGCTCATCTCGGCGTGCCCGGCGAATCCGATCCGATCGGGCTCGACCTCGCCGGCGTCACCCGCGTCTGCGTCCTGCTCGTCGACGGCCTCGGCGCCGAGCAACTCGCCGCCAGGTCGGAGGCCGCGCCGTTCCTGTCCGGCCTCGCCGGCCGCACCCTGACCGCAGGGTTCCCGACGACCACCTCCACCAGCCTCTCCTCCCTCGGCACCGGTCGCCCGTCGGGTCAGCACGCACTGACCGGCTACCTCATCGCGGTGCCCGGCCAGGACCGGCCGATGAATCCGCTCAAGTGGCGACTGCATGGTCCCGGTCCTCGGGTCGATCTGCTGCACGAACTGGTCCCCGAGCAGTTCCAGCCCAATCCGACGGCGTTCGAGCGAGCAGCGGCCGACGGCATCGCCGTGACCCGGGTGTGCCCGCCCTACCAGTACGAATCCGGATTGACCCGAGCGGTGCTGCGTGGCGGAACGTTCCGGCCGAGCTTCTCGATGGGCGATCTCGTCGACGGTGCCACGACCGCTCTCGCCGAGGGAGACCGCTCGCTGGTCTACGCCTACCACGGCGAACTCGATCTCACCGGTCACGCGCGTGGAGTGGAGTCCCCGGCCTGGGCGCTCGAGCTCGCACAGGTCGACCTGCTCGCCCGCCAGCTCGCCGAGCGCCTGCCCCCGGACAGCGCCCTGATCGTCACCGCCGACCACGGCATGGTCGACGTGCACTCCCCCGTCGACCTCGACGCCGAACCCGGGCTGAGCCTCGGTGTTCGCATGATCGGCGGCGAACCGCGGGCACGGCACGTCTACACCGAACCCGGCGCCGCGGCGGGTGTGCAGGACCGGTGGAGTGCGCGGCTCGGACCCGACTACGCCGTGCTCTCCCGCGCCGAGGCGATCGACGCTGGGTGGTTCGGTCCGGTCGTGACTGCGGCAGCCGAGGTGGGGATCGGCGACGTGATCGCCGTGCCGCTCGGCGCGGGTGCCCTGATCAGGCGCGGCGCCGAACCACGTCAGTCGATGATGGTCGGCCACCACGGTTCGCTCACCTCCGCCGAACTGAACGTGCCGCTGCTCGTCTGTCGGCACTGAGCTCCTGCCCCGGACAGAGGAAGTCCCCGGTGGCTCTCCTCCACCGGGGACTTCCTCGTGCATGAACGCGTGCGATCTCAGCTCCAGCTGCTGGCCGCCGCTCGATCCGTCGCGTTCATGTCGTCATTGCCGGTCCCCACTGCGCGGCCGATGGCCTCGAGGACCTGGTGGAGTTCCGCGGCCGCGGAATCCCACTGCGCCTGGTACTGCTGGTACGACTCGGCGCCGCTGCCGCCCCACACCACGGCGAGGCTCGCGACGTACTTCTTCAGATCCGCGAGTGTCGTGTCGAGCACCGCGCTGGTGGACTTGATGCCTGCCGCGGCGGCCTCGATGGCGCCGAAGTTGTAGAGAATCTCGCCCATGTTGTCCCCCTGTTAGGTCTGCGAATTGGCGTTCGGCGTCTACCGGCGGAAGCGCCGGAACGACGGTCAGAGGTTGAGGCTGCCGCCCGCATGGTTGAGCGCAGCCGTGTGCGCGTCCTGCGCCTCCGAGAACTTCACACCGTTGGTCTTGATGTTCTCGCTGATCCCCATGAGGGCGTCGTTGAGCCGTTTGCCGCTGGCGTCCCACCGGCCCATCAGAGCGTCGAACGAGCCCTTGGCCGTGCCCCGCCACAGACCCTGCAGTTGGTCGACCTGCCCCCGAATCGCGGCGATATGCCCCTGGATCTGCTCGTTCGCGTCCTTCACCCGCCGAGAAGCGATCTCCATCTCTTCCGAGGTCGTCTTGAAATCCCCCATGACCCACTCCTCACTCAGTTCGGGTCCGGGAGCTCACGCCCTGGTGGACGTCGTCGGACCGCGCCTACAGATAGTTGGACGCGCATTCGGGGCGTTTCGGTTCCACCGCGTCCCGACGAGTTTCCTCGTGGGTTGCTCGTCCGTCAGCGGCCGGCGATGACGAGCGACCTCATCACCTCGTCACAGCGGCCCTGGAGGTCCAGCCAGCGGTGCGGAACCGTCTGGCATCCGATGCTCACCTGAAGCTGGTCCCCGACGAACACCCGCCAGCGCACCTGCGAATCGGGTTCCGGTGACTCGACATACGCCAGCCCCTGCCGCGCGTCGACGTCCACCCGCTCGAGCGATCGGACCCGATCAGGGTTCTCCGCGACGCGGCCCCGCAGTGTCGACTCGACTGCGTCCAGGTCCGCGCCAGGCACGAGTTCGTTTCGTACCAACAGGATTCGCGCGGGTGTGCCGTCGTCCGGTACCAGATCAGCGCGGTCGAGCCGCCCTGCGTCGCGCACGTGCCAGCCCGACGGCACCGTGACCGTCGCCCTCCCCGCACTCGCTCGCTGCGGCTCGATCCGCACGGACCCCGAGGTCGGGACCGCGCCGGACACGGAGTCGCCGGAACTCCCCATCCACGTGAGAACGCCCGCCGCCACCACCACCGCGAGCGCGGCAGCAGGCACGGACAGCCGGTACCGACGGCGTGACCCAACCGCCCGGGCAGCGACGTCGCCCGTGGGTGCTGGCGACTCCCCCAGCTCGCGCCCCCACTCGTGCGCACCCGCAGCCGCGACCGACCCCGGGACGACCGACACCGACCGCGACCCACCCCCGCCATGCCCCAGCGCCTCGACCAAGGCGCGAGCGGCGCCTGCCGGTAGCTCTCCGGTGATCAGCGTCCACGACGGCACCCCCGACCACTTGTGACGAAGTCGGTCGGCGAGATCACTTGCTGCACTGAATCTCTCGATGAGGTCGGCGGCACCGTACTCGTCGAACAGAATGCAGTCCGCCGCGCCGGGACGGGCCGCCACGGATTCGAGCGACCCGACGTCGAGCACGACGCCATCGCCCGTCGGACGCACTGTGAGTCCGCGGTACAACGCCTCCGGCACGGACAGCAGACGGACATCGGCTGCGACCGCGCGCCCCGCCGCAGCGAGAGTGCTGCGCCGGCGCTCGCCCCAGTGGGCCGGGCAGGTGAGCACCAGCAGGTCCACCGGTCCGGGCGTCGGGCTGCCGCCCGCCACGTGCGCAAGCACTCCGGCGAGCACCTCTCCCATCGCGAACACGCCCGCACCCAGCACCAGGAACCGGTCGTCGACGAATCGGATCGGCGCCGCCTCCACGTTCGTCGACGGCACCGCTGCCGGCCACCGACCGAATGCCAGCCGACCGTCGACCGAGTGAACCGCGACACCGCACTGCCACTGATGATCGCCGCATTGTGCCCACGCAGTGGTCTCGGTGAGGTGGAGGGCGAGAACCCGCGCCCCGCTCACAGCGGCGGCAGCCACGCGACCTGCACCAGCGCGGCGCCGGATCGGGTGACCAGGTATCCGCGTCCCGGAGGCATCTCGGTCGGACGGACCGTGCCGATCAGGGTGCCCTCGTCGCGGCTGCCGCTCATCACCAGACCGGCCGACACCAGGTCCCGGAGCCGCGCGATCACCGGCTCGTACATCGCCCTCGCCGCGCCCCCGGACCGACGGGCGACAATCAGGTGCAGTCCGACGTCGCGGGCCTGCGCGAGATAGTCGACAATCGCCGTCAGCGGGTTCCCGCTCGCCGTGGCGACGAGGTCGTAGTCGTCGACGATCACGTAGATCTCGGGGCCGGTCCACCAGTTCCGGTCCTTCAACTGCTGTTGCGTGACATCGGAATCCGGCATCCGCCCGGCGAGTACCCCCGCGAGATCGTTCATCATCGTCGTCAGCGTCGCCGCGGACGGCGCGTAGCCCGCGAGATGCTCCTCCGGGACGACTCCGAGCATGGTGCGGCGGTAGTCCGCGAGGATGATCTTCGCCTGCCGCGGGCTGTTCGACTCGACGATGCCGGCACAGATTCCGCGCAACAGGGTGGTCTTGCCCGCGCCGCTGTCCGCGAAGGTCAGCAGGTGCGACTGCTCGGCGAAGTCGAGATACACCGGCGCGAGCTCCGCCTCGTCGATGCCGATCGGGATCCGCAGAGTCGGGTCCTCGCGGCTCGCGGGTGGCCAGTTCCCCGCGGCCAGGATCTCGTCGCGGGCACATCGGTCCGGCAACATCCGCACCGGCGGCGCCGGGTCACCGACGGTCGATGCCGTGATCCGCGCAACGGCATCGGCAACGCCCGACGTGAGATCGACCGTGCCCGAGCGCCCGTCGACACGGGGCAGGGCCGCCAAGAGGTGCAGCCCTTCGCGGGTCATGCCTCGCCCGGGACGGCCCTCCGGCACCCGAGCGGCCTTGGCCCTGCCCACGTCCGAGTCGGAAGGATCGCCCAGCCGGAGCTCGATGCGAGTTCCCAACTGGTCCTTGAGCGCGGGGCGGATCTCGCCCCACCGCGACGCGGTGACCACGACGTGCACACCGAACGACAGTCCCTGGCTGGCCAACGCGCCGATCTGCGCCTCGAGCGGCTCGAAGTCCTGACGAACGCCAGGCCAACCGTCGATCACCAGGAACACGTCGCCGAACGGGTCGTCCGTAACGGCCTCGCCTGCGCCGGACGAGCGCAATCGCCTGAACTCGGCCATCGAGTCGATGCCCAGCTCACGGAACCGATGTTCGCGTTGCCGGACAACGGCGTTCATCTCGGCGACGGTGCGGCGAACCCGGTCGACGTCCAACCGGTTCGCGACGGATCCGACATGCGGAAGACCCGACAGCCCGGCGAGGGTGCCGCCGCCGAAGTCGAGGCAGTAGAACTGCACCTGCTGCGGCGTGTGGGTGAGAGCCATCGACACGACCAGTGCGCGCAGCGCGGTCGACTTGCCGGATTGCGGTCCGCCGACGATCGCGACGTTGCCCGCGGACCCGGACAGGTCGACGGCCAGGAGGTCGCGCCGCTGATCGTAGGGACGGTCCACGACGCCGATCGGGGTACGCAGGGTGCCGACCTCCGGGACAGGAGCGTTCAGGACCGAGCGCGGCAGCACCTGGTCCAGCGTGGGCGGCTCCTCGAGGGGCGGCAACCACACCTCATGGGCCGCTGCCCCTCGCCCTCGGATCCGGTCGACGACCGTCTCGACCACGGTCCGGCCCGAATCTGCCTCGTCAGGCACCGCCCCGGCACCTGCGACGGCGCTGGTCACGTCCGCGATCTCCTCGGCAACCGGCGCGGCCGTGAACAGTCGGGGCCTCGAGTCCGGCCGTGACGCCGCGCTCACGACCGCCTGCGCGGTTCGGCCTCGCGGGCACGGCCCGGACACGTAGGCCGCGGAGAAGCGGACGATCTCGGCGGAGTCGCATTTGAGGTAGCCCGAGCCCGGCGCGGCGGGCAGGTGGTACGCGTCGGGAACACCGAGCACGGTTCGGGACTCGTTGGCGGAGAACGTCTTCAGCCCGATCCGGTAGGACAGGTGGCTGTCGAGCCCGCGCAGCTTGCCCTCTTCGAGTCGCTGACTGGCGAGCAGTAGGTGCATGTGCAGCGATCGGCCGAGCCTGCCGATCGCGACGAACAGATCGGCGAATTCGGGTTGCTGGCTGAGCAATTCGGAGAACTCGTCGACTACGACGAACAGCGCCGGCAGCGGCGCCAGGTCGGCCCCGGCGGCCCGCGCCTTCTCGTAGTCGGTGACGTTCGCGAAGTTGCCCGCCGCGCGCAGCAGTTCCTGACGCCGGTTCATCTCGCCGGCCAGTGCGTCCCGCATGCGGTCGACCATGGCCAGTTCCTCTGCCAGGTTGGTGATCACGGCTGCCACGTGCGGCGCCTGCTCCAGCCCGAGGAATGTGGCACCGCCCTTGAAGTCGACGAGCACCAGGTTCAACACGTCGGGCGAATGAGTCGCGAGCAGGCCGAGCACCAGAGTCCGTAGGAATTCCGACTTTCCGGATCCGGTCGCTCCGATGCACAATCCGTGCGGGCCCATGCCGTTCTCTGCGGCCTCCTTGAGGTCGATCTCGACCGGGGCTCCGTCTGCACCCACGCCGATCGGCACCCGGAGACGTTCGCGGGCCGTGCGCGGCGCCCACGCCTGGTCGGTGTCGAGGGCGGAGACGTCCGGAATTCCGAGTAGCTGCAGCCAGTTCGCGACCGGCTGCCCGTCCGTCTCCCCGGTGTCGGCACTTCGCTGGGAACTCGCGCGGTACGGCGCGAGTCGGCGGGCGGCGGTCTGTGCCTGGTGGGTGCTCAGGCGGTCGGCCGTGGCGAACGTCTCGACACCCGACCCGGTGCGGGCACCGAGGGTGCCGTCGGTCAGCACCAACTGGATGCCGCGGGTGGAGGACAACGACGGTCGGTATCCGCTCAGGTCGAGGATGGTCACCGCGTCGAGCCCCTCGTCGAGCAGGCTGCCGCCGTCGGTGATTCCGCCGTCCACCACGACGATCACCTGCGGGACACCCGCGACCGGCGGCGCGGTCCGCGAGTACCGGCCACGCATCGTCAGGTGTGGGCCCAGCGTGTTCTCCAGCTCCATCAACGAGCCGAAGACCATTCGGCTCGTTCCGGCCCCGTCCGCGGACTCGGCGTGCTGGACGTGCGGGAGCCACTTGGTCCACTCCCATTCGGCTGCGGTGTCGGGGCCGCACACCACGGCCACCTGAACCTGGTCCGGACCGTGGAAGGTGCACAGTTGCACCAGCATCGAGCGCGCCAGATCCCGAGCGGACGATCGATCTCCCTCCAGGCCGATCGCGGCGAATCCGCGCAACGAGACCGCGGTCGGCAGCTCGTGCACCACGGAATGGGTGCGCACGAACCTCCGCAGCGACACCGCGGCGACCGGCTCGAGGTCCTCGACCGGACCGGTTTCCGGGGCGATCAACCGGGTGGCCAACCGCTGACTGCCGACGCCGACCCGGACGTGGCAGTAGTCCGGGTCGGTCAGTCGTCGCTCCCACATCCGCGTGGAAGCGGCCAGGGTCCACAGCACGCCGGGTTCCGGATGGCTCCATTCGAGCGCCGCGCGCTGCTGGTCGCCGGTCTCGTAGACATCGCGCCGCAGTTGGTCGAGGTAGCGCAGGTAGTCCTTGCGGTCCTCGTTGGCCTCCGCCGCTCGGGCACCTGCGCCCCTTCCGCCGCCGGCGAGCATGCCGAGCATCGAGACGACCATCATGGCCGGGAACAGCAGCGACATCGGGTTCGCGGCCATCCCCGAGGTGAACATCAGGGCGACCATGCCGAGCATCGCGGCGACCATCACGAGCGGCAGCATCTTGGTCAGCAGGTTGCCCGGAACGATCTTCGGGATCTCCGGTGGCGGCTGCAGACTGAGCTCGCCGCCCGGCGTTCGAGGCACCTCGCGGCGCGGTTTGCGTACGAATCGCACGGTGCTCACGCGCGTTCACCCCCAGGTCCTTCCCCCGCACCGCGTCCTCGCCGCGGTGCGCCCGCGGCGAACCCTCCCCAGGATCGCAACGTCGAGCGTCGAAGGGTAACCCATCGCATGCGCCGATGGCACCACTATTGGACGCGCCCGTGTGTAGAGTGCCCGTGTTCCGACACGGAACCGCGCAGGTGGGGACCTGCGCGCATCGGGCGGGGGGCAACCACGATGACGGAGAATTTCGGCACGGTCGCGGACAACACCGGCGGTCACCGCGGCGCACGCACGGATCTGTGCCGCCTGACGGTTCTCGCTGACCGGACCCAGGTGGACCTGGCGTTGCCGTTCGGGGTGCCGCTGGCGCTGATCCTTCCCGGCATCGTCGACATGGTCGAGATGCGCGGTGCGCCAGACGATGTCGCGAATCCCCGACCTGTGACCGAGCCGACCGAATGGGTGCTGTCCCGCGTCGGCCGGCCACCCCTGTCGTCCACTCTCAGTCTCGACGAACACGGGATCCTCGATGGCGACCTGCTCGTCCTGCAATCCGCATCGACTCGTGCGCCCGCACCGCTGTTCGACGATCTGATGCACAACGTCGCCGCGATCGGCGCGCACGACTTCCGCCGCTGGAACCCTGCGGCCGCACGCGCGATGGGTGTCACCGCGGCGGGCGCCGTCATCATCGCCGGATCGCTGGGACTGTTGCGGGCTCGCGCGGAATCCGACTCCCTCGTAGGGGCGTTCGCCGCCCTTCTCGTCGCGGCGCTCCTGATCGCGGCGGGCGTCGTGGTCAGCCGGGTCTACGACGACCGGTCGACCGCGACCGCGCTGTGTGGCTACGCGCTGCCGGTGGCCGCGACCGCGGGCGCCCTGATCGTTCCGGGCCGTCTCGACGCCGCGAACCTGCTGCTCGGATCCGTCAGCTGCGCCGCCACCGCGATCCTGGCGATGCGCGCGAGCGGGGTCGGCCTCGCGATCTGTACCGGGGCCGCGGCGGGATCGCTGCTCGTCGGTGCGGCAGCCGCGGTCGGAGTCCTGACCGAGCTGGCGCCCCAGCCGATCGGCGCCGGGCTCGTCGCGGCCGCGCTCGCCTGCCTCGCCGCCGCTCCCCGGCTGGCGATGCTGCTCGCGAAGCTGCCACTGCCCCCGGTGCCGGCACCCGGATCGCCCCTGGACGTCGAGGAACTGGACGAGACTGCATCCGGGCCACTGCCGTCGTTCGTCGGACTCGAGGTCAAGGCGGGGCAGGCCCGCCTATACCTCACGGGGCTGGTCGGGGCGACCGCCGTCACCGCGGCCGGTGCGGCACTGCTGGCGGCCGACTCGTTCACCGCCGGCGGAATCTACTGGCCGGGCACGGTTCTCGCGGTGGTGTGCGCGACCGTACTGATGCTGCGCGGTCGCACGTATGCCAGTGCGGCCCAGGCCGTCTCGCTGATCTCGTCGGGTACCGCAGTCCTCGTCGCACTCCTCCTCGCTGCGGCAGTCACCAGTCCCGACCAGTCGCTCGCGGTCTTCGCACTTTCGACCCTCGGCGCCTCCGCCGCACTGGCACTCGGCGTGCTGGCACCGAGCCACACCTTCTCGCCGGTCATGCGCCGCTGCGTCGAACTGCTCGACTACGCAGCCATCGCGGCGGTGATTCCGTTGGCCTGCTGGGTCACCGGACTGTTCGCGACGATGCGCGGCCTGTGACCCGCCGCAGCGCCCGGCTCCGGGTCGCACTCGCCGGCATCGTCCTTGCCGTCGGGGCGAACCCGGCCGTCGCCGTCGCCGTCTCGCCCCCGACCGTCGACCCCGGTCGACTGCCGTCCGACTCGCCGCCGACGCCGACGGAACTCCGCGATCCCTGCACCGTGACGTCCCCGGCGTCCGATCCCGCTCGGATCCCCGCTCCGCAGCGGGCCCTCGACCTGGATGCGGTCTGGCCGCTCAGCACCGGCCACGGGCAGAGCGTCGCGGTGATCGACACCGGCGTCGAACGGCACAGCCGGCTGCCCGGGCTGATGCCGGGCGGGGACTACGTGTCCACCGGCGACGGGACCTCCGACTGCGACGGCCACGGCACCCTCGTCGCCGGCATCATCGCGGCGACTCGAAGCCCGGAAACGGGATTCGCGGGCGTCGCCCCGGATGCCCGGGTCCTGAGCATCCGACAGTCCAGCAACATCTACCGCGAGGTCGGCGGCCGCCGCGATCCGGAGGGGCGCAACGCACGCGGGGTCGGCAACGTCGGCACCCTCGCGAGCGCGATCCGTCGCGCCGCGGACCTGGGCGCGACGGTCGTCAACATCTCCGAGGTCGCGTGCATCCCGGCGGGTGCGGCGGACAACCCTGCGCTCGGCGCGGCGATCGACTACGCGGCGCGGGTCAGGGACGTCGTGATTGTCGCGGCCGCCGGGAACCTCGACAACGACTCGTGTCGGGGATCCAACCCACCGACGAATCCCGCTACACCCCAGGCGAATCCGTGGGACTCGGTCACCACCGTCGCGACGCCGGCCTGGTACGACGATCAGGTACTCGCGGTGGGGTCGGTCGATCCCGACGGCTCACCGTCGGAGTTCACACTGCCCGGACCGTGGGTGGACGTGGCCGCGCCCGGCACGG
Organism: Rhodococcus sp. NPDC127527; assembly: GCF_042672245.1. Lineage (NCBI taxonomy): Bacteria > Bacillati > Actinomycetota > Actinomycetes > Mycobacteriales > Nocardiaceae > Rhodococcus > Rhodococcus sp. NPDC127527. The sequence goes on along the minus strand of NZ_JBHXVP010000028.1, from coordinate 6,605 downwards.
ACATCACCTCGTTGGATCCGCGCAGGCTGCAGCCGTCAGGGGTGACGAATTCGACGAACGGCGGCGCTGTGCAGGGCACCAGCTTCGCCGCCCCGTACGTGGCCGGTACCGCTGCATTGATCCGGGCGCGGCACCCCGAACTGAGCGCGCGGCAGGTGATGGACCGGATCGAGAACACCGCGCATGCCCCGGCAGCGGGATGGGATCCCTACGTGGGCCACGGCGTCGTCGATCCGCTGGCCGCCGTGACAGCCGAGCCCGGCGGCGGCGAGCAGGGCGCACGCTCGGTGGACATGGCGGTTCCCGCCGCCGCACCGCCACCGGATCATCGCGCCCGAGACGTGGCGTTGGCCGGCGCCGGCGGGGTCGCCGCCGTGCTGGGCCTGGGGCTGCTCGCGTCGTTCCCGCTGCGGCGCCGGCTTCAGCGAGACGGTGCGGACACGACCCGCGGGTGATCGTCCGGGGCAATCCCGTCGTGCGCGAGGAAGGCGGCACCGCGCCCGAGTTCAGGTCCCGGCGCCAGCAACGACAGGATGGGCCACGGCGCGGCCACGTCCGCATCGTCGAATCCCAGGAGCCTTGCCGTCTCCACGTTCTCGACCCCGTACCGCACGCCGGTGTCCGCGACGAAGAACAACGACCCGCGACGCTCGCTGGCCGGGGCGATTCCGGTGGAGTGGACCAGTCCGCTCGTCCCCGGCCGAAGGTACACGGCGTCGGCGTTGTCCCCCGCCCCGTCCGCCTGCGCCAGGGCCACCGCACGCGCGTCCTCCGGTACCGGCAGAGCATTGCCGGCGATCACCGACAGGGTTGCGCGGATGCCGCCCTCGGAACCGTCCGATCCCGGAACCGGTTGCCACGACAGACAACTCACCGGACTGGACCGATCGTCGACAATCTTCGGTGCGGCGGCAGGATAGCTCGCCACCGCCAGCGCGTTCGATCTCGGCACCCGCGACACCACGTCCGGGGTGACGCTGGGCATGCCGGTACTGCCCTGCGAATCCGAGTAGCGGATCAGTTTCGCGGTGGCCTCACTCACCCGTTGCAGACCCTCGCGGAGCACCACGTAGTACTCGATCTCCTGCGGGTTGTGAACCTGCACCACCGACCCGATGGTCTTGTCCTGTATCGGATACGAAGGAACCCCACCGGCGTCCGCGACGACCGGGGGCACGATCGCGGGCGCCTCGGGAATCGCATTGAGCAGGCCCGTGCTGACCGGTCGCGGTTCGACTCCGTCGAGCCCCAACGCCAACGACACCGCGTGATCGTTCGGATCGACCCGACTCCGCTTCCCCTCGTGGACAAGATAAGTGACATCCGCGTTCCGAACCAGCAGCGCCTGATCGGCCCCGATCGCCCTCACACGGTCGCCGAGCACCGGGTCTCCCGCGAGGACCGTCGTCGTGAGCGCGCGATTGCCACCCGACGCGACGGCGTCGCACACCGTCCACGCCGCCGGCTCGCCGTGCGGAAGTGCCGAGGGTGCGCCGGGAATGCCCATCAGCGCTCCGCGCGGTCTGGTGTCGAGCTCGGATTCCTTGACGATCGTCGGCACCGCCGCACTGCCCGCGATCAGGCGTGCCGAGGCCAGGTTCAGCACCGGGTGCAACGACTCGTCGACCATGACGAACATCGCCCCGGAGTCCTTGCCCACGACGACTTTCGCGTCGCCGATCTTGTCCTGCGGTCGGACCAACGCCAGCGCGGCGCATCCGGCGAGCGCGACGATCGCGACCACCGCCCCAACCGCGAGTGCCCTCGACTGGGTGCGCATCGGGTCGTGCAGCATCCGCACGTCCCGCCGTACCAATGCGTGTTCCATCCGTCGAACCAGAAAGCGATACCCGCTGACCTGCCAACGAGTGGTCGGCTGTGCTGCCATGTTTCCTCCCCCATGTGGCGCGCACTACGGGGCCACACAGTACAGTCGGCATGAGCCGTGGCATGGGGGTATGCGCGGACCGGGGGGCAAGGGGACAGCTGTGTCGATACCGTGGGGGCGGCGGCAACTGTGGCCGGTCGTGTCTGTTCACGTTCTGATCGCCGCCCAGGTGGTGGGTCTTGTCGTGGCCTCCATCGCGGCCGTGGCGGGCCTTCGCTGGTGGCTCGCACTGACGATCGGTCTGGTCGGCGCCGTGATCGGATTCGTGCCGGTCGGCGGCCGATGCCTGCTCGACTGGGCGTGGACCCTGCTCCGCTACCCGCTCGAGCGCACCGCCTTGTCCGGGGAGACCACCGACTTCCGCGTGCCGTCCGGCCCGGTCGTCGGGCTGGTCTGGGACGGCGGGGCGGTGACCGCGGTGATCGAGGTGCTGCCCGTGCCGGGGAGTCTGACGCGGATCGGCCGGGATACCGTCGAGTCGACTCACTTGCTCCCGGTCGGTGCGCTCGCGGAATCGATGGCCCAGCACGACATTCACCTGGCCGGCATCGACGTCGTCAGCCACGGCCGCCGCGCCGTCGCAGGCAGCCCTGCCGCAGACGTCTACGACCGCCTGGTCGGGCCGCTACCTGCCGCCGCCGTCCGTACCGTCTTTCTGGCGCTCCGTTTCGACGCGACCGCCGAGGCAGAGTCGGTGGCCCGCCGGGGCGGCGACAGCGAAGGTGCAGCCCGGGCGGTGTCGGTCGCGGCGCAGCGGATCGTGCAGGTTCTCGCCGACCACTGCCTCCCGTCCCGCATGCTCACCGCGACTGAGATCCACACCGCTGCAACATCGATCGTCCGTGGTAGCCGGCTCGACTCCGTGGATCGCGCGTGGGGCCAGGTGCCGTTGGCGGGCGACTGCAACACGGGATTCGGGATCGACCCGCGGGTCGTGAACTCGAACCTGCTGGCGGCACTGTGGGCCCGTCCCAGCGTCGGGACCACAGTCACGGTGCGGCTGCGCCCGGGCAGGCGGGCCGGTGCGGTTCGGGTCGCGGCGTCGTATCGGGAGACCACCCGCACGGTTCCGAATTCCCCGGACCTGCCCGGGATGGTCTCGATGTCGGGGAGGCACGGGGAGGCACTGGCGTCGAACCTGCCCGGTGCGCGAGCCGATCTCGATTCACTCACCCCCTTCGTCGAGGTGGATCGCGCCCGCCTCGACGTGCTCGACCTGCCGCACTCGGGTTGCGGACAGCTCCTCGGCTCCGACGACGACGGCCGCGGGATCACCGCAGCAGTCACCGGATCCCACGTCCCCCGCGTCGACGTGTTCGGAGAGTTGTACCTCGCCCAGCAGTTGGTGTTCCGCGCGGTCGCCACCGGCGCCCGGGTCCTGATCGATTCCGACCGACCGCAGGACTGGGAGGCCCTGGTCGACTCGGTCGCCGCGCCGGACCGGTTGGCGTTCGTGCACGACCGCACCCAGGTCGACCCGGAGTTCACCGCGGTGGTCTTCGACGGCACCCCGAACCGACCGCTGGTCGGATCGGCGACCTCGATCCGCGTCAGAGAGGTCCCGTCGGAGCCGCTCCGCACCGAGGCCGCGCTCACGATCGTCCAACCGGGGGCGCGCGGCGACCGGATCACCGTGCACTCGAACGGGCGTCGGCTCGACCTGATCCTCGTCACGATCGCTCAGGAGACGGCGTTCATCGGCCGTCCGTTGCCCGCGGATGCCGTCGTCGGCATTTCCTGACCCGGCGTCAGCCCGGATACGGCTCGACCGAGCGAGCCGACCGCAGCGCCTGCGCCCACCACGCCAACTGGGCCAGCAGTCGCACCGAACCGTCGATCGCGGCGCCGTCGTCCGTTTCGCCGTCCGGACCGAATCGCTTGCGCGCCTGGTGAAAGCTCACGGTCTGCCGGATGGAGACCATGTGCACCTCGGCGACGACCTGACGCAGTTGCTCGGTGGCACGGAGTCCGCCGGACAGTCCGCCGTAGGACACGAAGCCGACCGGTTTGGCGCGCCACTGCTCCTTGGCCGAGTCGACAGCGTCCTTGAGCGCACCGGAGTAACCGTGGTTGTACTCGGGCGTCACCATCACGAACGCCTCCGCCGCATCGATCCGATCGCGGAAGCGATCGGACTCGGGCGTCCGAGACAGGTCCGACGGCAACCCCGAATCGGCCAGATCGAGGACTCGGGTGTCGAAGTCGGGGTGGGCGCGCGCCCGCCTGGTGAACCAGTCGGCAACGACGGGACCGAACCGTCCCTCCCGCACGCTCCCGACGATCACCTCTAGCCGAATCGGTTCTGTGGCCACACCCCATCGAACCACGCGCACCCGTGCAGCGAGGCCCCCTACCCGAGAGTCGGAAGGGGGCCTCGTGCGTACTGGCGTGGGCTAGGAGGAACCGAACGGCAGTCCGGCCGAACCGCTACCGCCACCGGTGTCGCCACCGGACACGTTGACCGACAGGGTCGGCGAGACCGACGGGAGGAACCTTCCGGCGCCCGAGTACACGGCAGTGATCGCGTGGCTGCCGTTGGTGTCGAAGGCATGCGAGAGGATCGCCTTGCCATCCACGACGGTGACGGGGGCACCGATCGGGGTGCCGCCGTCCTTGAACTGCACGGTGCCGCCGGCGGGCAGCGGGGCCACCGAGGCGGTGAGGTCCACCGCGGTGCCTGCGGTCGCCGTGCCGGGAACCGTGAGTCCGGTCGTGGTGGCGGTGTCCGGGGCCTGCACGTCGATCGTGACGCCGATCGGGTTGAACACCTGCGTGGTCTGCCAGGTGTTCACGTCGAACGTCAGCCCACTGTCGAAGGTTCCCGCGGGTGCACTGTCGGGAACCTTGTACGAGACCTCGAACGTCACAGTGCGGTTGACGTTCTTCGAGAGCATCCACGCACTCAGCGAATTCGACACCGACACTTTGTTGTTCGCGTCGTCGACCGACGGCGTCACCGAGGAGGTCGACGCGGCGGTCAGCTTCGCGCTACCCGGCACGTAGGTGAAGCCCGCCGGATGCACGTCGGTGATCTTGTTCAGGTACGCGTCGATCGCGGTCGTGACGGAGAACTGCGTCTTGTAGGTCACGACGTCCCCGGGGAACACCGACCCGCTCCCCTGCAGCGTCTTCGTAGCCTTGATCTGCGCGGTCGTGACAGTCGCCGACGTCTGCGCCGCCGAGGCAGGGCCGGCACCGATACCGAGGCCGAGCGCGACAACCGCAGTCGCGCTGACGGCCGCGGCCACGCGCCGAATCATGGTGTTGGACATATTCATCCTCCAAGTGTTTTCACAACGAGCAGAACCGTAGGCACTCCGGACTTCGCATCCGAATCCGGGTCAGGAACCGAAGAGGGACGAGAGCGAACCGTTGCCGCCGCCCGTACCGCTTCCGTCACTGACCTTCACCGTGGTGGGCGCAGAGGTCGAACCCTTGAAACCCGGCGCGCCCGAGTAGACAGCGGTGATCGGGTGGTCGCCCGCCAGGTTGAACGGGATCCACAGCGTCGCGTTGCCGCCCGTTACGGGCACCGGTCCACCGATCGGGGTGTCGCCGTCCTTGAACTGCACGGTGCCGCCGGTCGGGGCCGGGGTGACCGCGGCGACGAGACTCACCGGGGTGCCTGCCTGCGCGTCACTGACCGCGCTGAGAACGGTCGAGGTGGGTGCGTCCGGAGCAGCGACGACAACCGTCGACGGCGCCGACGCGGAACCGGTGAATCCCGGGACGCCCGAGTACACGGCGGTGATGTTCCGCGACCCGGTCGCGGCGAAGGTGTGCGAGAGCGTTGCCTTTCCTGCCGCCACGATCGCCGGGGCGCCGATGTTGGTGTCGCCGTCCTTGAACTGGACCGTGCCACCGTCCTGAACCGGGGAAACGTTCGCGGTCAGGTCCACGGCGGTGCCGGTCACGGCGGTCGCGGGCGCGGTGAGCGTCGTGGTCGTCGAGGCCGGCGCCTTCACCTCGATGGTGACGCCGATCGGGTTGAACACCTGCGTGGTCTGCCAGGTGTTCACGTCGAAGGTCAGGCCACTGTTGAACGTCCCCGCCGGCGCGTTGTCGGGAACCTTGTACGACACCTCCAACGACACGGTGCGGTTCACGTTCTTCGAGAGCATCCACGCGCTCGCCGAATTCGACACCGACACCTTGTCGTTCGCGTCATCGACCGACGGCGTCACCGACGACGTCGAGGCAGCCGACACCTTTGCGCTACCGGGGACGTAGGTGAATCCGGCCGGATGCACGTCGGTGATCTTGTTCAGGTACGCGTCGATCGCGGTCGTGACGGAGAAGTCCGTCCGGTAGGTCACCACCTCACCGGGAAAGACCGACCCACTGCCGAGCAGCGTCTTCGTCGCCTTGATCTGGGCCGTGGTCACGGTCGCCGACGTCTGTGCCGCGGATGCGACTCCACCGCCGACCCCGAGACCGAGCGCGACGACCGTGGTCGCGCTCATCGCCGCCACCACGCGACGCATAACCGGACGGGACATCAGGTTCCTCCAATTGCTTCAAGTTGTGCAAAAACGAAAGTCGGTCCACTCAGGCCTCGTTCGAGGCCTGAGTGGACCGGGGTCTGTCAGGAGCCGAACAGCGCCCCGAGAGAACCGGTGCCGCCACCGTCACCAGGCGCCGCAGCCACCACGACCACCGACTTCGCCGACGTCGAACCGGTGAAACCGGCCGCACCCGAATACACCGCAGTGATGTT
>NZ_JBHXVP010000027.1:0-17158 GCF_042672245.1 Rhodococcus sp. NPDC127527 | reverse complement strand
TTCTCCAGGCCCAGGCCGTACGCCCCGAGGCCGAGCATCAACGCGACCATCACCCCGATCACCGTGAATCGGAGGCGGTACACGAGTCGGCCCCAGGTGGCGAACACTATTGAACTCCTTGACGCCCGATGAGCAGGGCTGACAGCGGTCTGAACGGCTGCAACCAGGCACCCTCGTCGGGGAGCGAGTCGAGACTCACCCGCGGCAGTGGCTCGCGGAACACCCCGGGGATGTCCTCGAGGTCTACGAATTCGAGGATCTCCGAGGAAACCGCCCAGCTCGCGTGCTCGCGGAAGCCGAGAACTTGGACTGGGACGCCGGTCGCTGCGATGTCCTCCAACGGCTCGCGAAAAGCCTGCCCGTCGGCGGAGGCGACCATGATGCCCGCCAGGCCCCCGTCGCGCGCACGGAGGGCGATGTGGTCGAGCATGTCGGCGTCGACATCGCTGTCCTCATCGATCTTCGGCTTGGCGAACACCGCGAAACCCACATTACGCAAGGCCTCGACCCAGGGGCGGACGACGTCGGCGCTGCCCGGGGCGATGTTCGTGAACACCGTCGCCTCCGGCTCGAGGCGAACCGCGCTGGTCCCCGACAACTCGGCGGTACGGCCGAGCAGCCACCGGCCGAGCGCGTCGAATCGTGGCCGGTAGGCGGCGGTCGGGCGGCCGCCGAGGATGGCACCGAGCCCCATGTCGAGGTTCGGCGCGTCCCACACCAGCAGCACCCGCCTGGGGTGGCGGACCTCACTGGAGTCGCTGCCGGGTGAGTTCGATCCCACCGCCGCGCTGGTGTCCGGTAACTCGCTGACGCTCATCGTTCGACCTTTCCCCAGATCAGTTCGGTGATCGGACGGCCGACGCGATGCGCCTTGTCCTCGAACTTGGTGACCGGGCGTTCGTGGGTCATCGGCGACTCGAGGTCGCCGGCCGCGAGTTCGTCCCAGTCCAGGCGCGTCAACCGGGGTTCGGCGTCGCCCGTCTCGGCGATCCACTCGGCGTACTCGGCGTGGTCGGTGGCCACGTGCAGCACACCACCGGGCATCAACCGGTCCGCGATCAGCGCGAACGTGGGGGCCTGCAGCAGCCGGCGCTTGTGGTGGCGGGCCTTGGGCCAGGGGTCGGGGAAGAAGACGCGGGCCCCGGTGAGCGATGCCGGCGCCAGCATGTTCTCCAGTACGTCCATCGCGTCACCGCGCAGCACCCGGATGTTCGGGATCGACTCGCGCTCGACGGCCTGCAGCAGTTGGGCCAGGCCCGGGCGGTAGACCTCGACCGCCAGCAGGTTCACGTGCGGCTCGGCCTTGGCCATCGCTGTGGTCGCGGTACCGGTGCCGCAGCCGATCTCGACGATGGTCGGGGCCTGCCTGCCGAACCAGGCCGCGGTGTCGAGCGGTTCGTCCGACACGTCGGCGCCGATCACCGGCCACAGGCGATCCCAGGTCTGCTGCTGGGGGTCGGTCAGAGCGCCGCGGCGCGATCGGAAACTGGTCACCCGGGGGTACAGGCGGGAGCCCTGTTCGGCGGCTCCAGCCACCCGGGGTTCGGCGTCATTCACCGGACCATTGTCACGCATGCGACCGGTTTCCGGCAGCGGGGCCTTAAGGAGAACTTGAGAGTTCCCTGGGAGGCCGCCTCCCCGACCACGCGCACGCCTGGGGGCGGGGCCATCCCTTCGGACCGTCGGAATCGCCTCGACCTGCATCTTCGTGTCCTGATTGCGGTCCGCGCCCGATCTCGTCGCGCAGTCGTGTTCCCGGTGTGGCGGCGTGCGGTGCGTGCGATCATCGTTATCGGACGCGCCGGGGAGGGCGCGCCGGTTACTCCGTATTTCTATGTGCATCTTTTCGATGCGTCCTATCTGGGGGGATGGTGGCGATGCCATCAACGGGCATGGACCGACTGCTGCACTCACTGGGCGAGGCCGATCGCACGGCCGCGGCGACGATCGGCCGAGTGGCCCGACAGGTCGACGCGGTGATCCGCGTCGAGGTCACCGGGCGGTCCGGAGTCGGGAAGTCCGCGTTCGTCGCGGCACTGGGTCCGATCCCCGGCGCGGTCGTCGAGCAGACGGCGTCCTGGGACGTGCCGGGCGCCTCCGACCCGGACCTGACCGCGGACGTCGTGGTGCTTGTTGTCGTGGACCCGCCGCGGTCCGCGGATCGGGCGGCCCTGCGCGCGGCCGGGGACCGGGCGCTGGTCGTGCTGAGCAAGGCGGACACACTCGGCGATCCGCAGGGTGCGGCGGACCGCTGTGCCGAGGAACTGGGGGCGTCGTGCCTGGCGGTGGCGGCGGTCGGCGAGGTCACGGGGCTCGACGCCGTACGGGATGCGTTCGCGGTCCGAGTCGCGGCGATACGCTCGGAACGGTCCGCCGCGCTGCTCGCCGACCTGCGGTCGCACTCGGGGGTCGCGGCGCTCCGCGACCAGATCGAGGCCTACCTGGCCTCGGACGAGGGAGTCCGACTCGCGGCGGTTGCCTCGGGCGAACCGGTACCCGCCGGCGAAAGCGCGTCGCAGGCGCTGCGGCGGGCCCTCGACTGGCGGCATCGGATGGCGACGACTCGGGACGCCCGGGCCATGCGCGCGGCGCTCACCCTGCAACGCGACGCCGTCCGGTCCTGGGGTCGCGATGGCTGAGGAGTCGATCGCGCCGCCCCCGGAGCTGGTCGCGGTCCTGCGGCGATGGTGCCCCGATCTGTCGGTCGGCCTCGACCGTCCCGAACCGACGGACCGGCATCCTCGCGTGTCCGTGCTCGGACTCCCCGGCGCAGGCGGCGGGGAGCTCGCCGCGCGACTGCGCTTCGCGGCTCCCGGGCTGCGGTTCGCCGAACTCCCCGACCCCTGGGCCGCGGTCGTGCTGATGGTCCTCGACGCGTCCGGACCGCTCGGGCGTGAGGAGCTGGACCTCCTGCGGTCGGGCACCGCGGCGGCGTGGTCGGTCTCGTTCGCGCTCACCGGGATCGACGTGCACCGCGGCTGGGAGTCGGTGCGCGAACGTGACGAGGCCCTGCTCGCCGATCATGCGCCCCGGTTCGCCGGCGCCGTGATCCACCCGATTTCCGGGCGCGGTGACGAGTCGCTGTCCGCGTTGCGCGACGAGCTCGGCGCGGCCCTCGTCCGGGATCGGACCCGAGCGCCGGACCCGACCCACGAGCGACTGTGGGCGGCCGCGAATCGAGCCCGCGACCTGGTCCGGTCCACCGCCACCACCGTCCGGGGCGACGACGGTGCCGCTGATCTGCGCGCGCAGCGGGCCGAGCTGATCGCCGCCCGCGACGGCGTCCGGACCGAGTCCGCGGCGACCCTGCGGCGATTGACCGCGCTGGCCCGGGTCGACCTCCTGCATGACGTCGGGGACCGGGTACGGGCGCTGTCGACGTCGGCGAGGTCGCGGATCGACCGCGCCGACGGGAGCGAGCTGACTCGGTTCCCCGACTGGTTGCGGGAACAGGTGGTCTCGCTGACCGCGGACCTGGACGCGGTGGCCGCCGAGCGCCTGGACCGGATCGGTGCGCAGGTGGCGGGGGAGGCGGCGGTCGGAGCGCCGAACCGCGCGCCCCCGGCGGTGGAGGATCCGGAACCCCGGCACCGAGGTGCGGAGGACCGGCTGACGATCCTGGTCGGCGCGTCCGCGGGGCTGGGTCTCGGCCGGCTGGTGATGGCGCCGATCTCGACGATGCCCGCATTCAACCTTGCGAGCATTCCCGTCACGCTGCTGATCGGTGGGGTCGTGGCCTGGTGGCTGACCCGGGTGCGGGGTCAGGTCGCCGACCGCAACCACCTGCGGCACTGGGTGACCGAGACGCTCACGCAGGCGCGGGCGGTGCTCGAGCAGCGGGCGCTGGGCCGGCTCGTGGACACCGAAGCGCGCGTCACCGACGCGCTGCTCGCCGCACATCGGCGGCGGATGGTCGAGGTGGACGACCGGCTCGCCGGCCTGGACCGGCAACTGCGCGAGTCCATGGCCCGGACGTCGGGACGGTTGGCCGCGTGCGAACGCGACCTCGCGGTACTCGACCGATACCTGGGCGGCGCGGGTCGTCCGGAACCGGCGCCCGGCGCACTGCGTCCAAGTCTCTGAGCGACCGGTCCGCATCCGGCCGGTCCCCAGCGGAAGGAGCCGCGGTGATCATTCCCGACGACTTGATGCTCGACACCGACGACCTGGTCGACCACCCGATGGCGGCGGACGCAGGCGAGCTCGAGCTGCACGACCCGACCGTGGATCTGGACGGGGACGGAATCCTCGATTCCCGCAGCGTCGCCGGTGAGGCCGGTGTGACCATCGCGTCGGACCTGGACGGGGACGGATTCGCCGATCATGTCACCACGGTCGAGCAGGACGGCGAGTACGCCGCGTGGGAGGCCCACCGGGATCCGGACGGGGCGCTGCGGTGGGAGCGCACCGATCACGGCCGGTTGTAGGCATCCCCCACGAAATTTCTCGAAAAGCACGAGGAGTTGGACGCATGTCCGTATAAAGGGTCGCGTGTGTGGTTGTGTCACACACATCGAAACCTCTACACAGGGCTTCCGCATGGCGACCGCGGGGCCTGTACTTGATCGAACGGAGATCTACATGTCCCGATCCTCGATGGCCCGCGTTGCCGCGGCCGCCGCCTCCGGTGCCCTCGTCGTGGCCGGCGTGACCGTCGGTGTCGGCTTCGGCGCGGGCACGGCCAGTGCGGCAGGTACCTGCAACCAGAGCAGCCAGGTGAGCAAGAGCGACATCAGCACCCTTGGCGTGACGCACAACTACTCGAAGACGGTCTCGGCCGCGCAGGCGTCCGCGGGCACCGAGGTGACCTACACCACGGTGGTCTCCACCACCGGTATCGGCAACCCGTACGTCAACACCATCAACGACATCCCGCCCGCCGGCTTCGGCGCGCCGGTCAAGGCCACCGTCACCGCGTACCAGGTCGGCATCCCGACCGGTCAGCACGAGGCCGAGGTGACCCCCACCAAGAACGGCACCGGCTGGAAGGTCACCAGCACCGGCTGGTTCGTCAACTCCAGCAACCCGGTCACCCTGAAGATGACCTACAAGGTTCCGGGCAACGCGACGATCGGCTCGCAGGTCACCACCGGTGGCACCGGCGTGGCCGGCACCGCAGGTGTCTCCAACGAGATGTCGAACCTGACCGCGTGCTTCACCGTCCGGCTCCCCAACCCGGGTGAGGCCACCACCGGCAGCCTGGACATGGCGGGCCTGGGCTCCTCCGAGGGCCAGCTCAGCTCCACCGGTTCGGTGTCCGACGTCCTCGGCGACACCATCAGCAAGGTGCTGGCGAACGGCAGCTGACACGCACGAGTACCGACGACGCCCAGGCGGTGACGAGCGGGTGCTCGTCACCGCCTGGGTCGTAACTCGTGCGGTGATTTCTCGCAAAGCCCTGTGAAACTGGACGTCCGTCCGTATAAAGATCCGAGTGGTGACTGGCGTCACCCACATCGAACCCCGCAAGGCTTCCGCACACCCGACCGCGGGGCCTGTACTTGATCGAACGGAGATCTACATGTCCCGATCCTCGATGGCCCGCGTTGCTGCGGTCGCCGCGTCCGGTGCCCTCGTCGTGGCCGGCGTGACCGTCGGTGTCGGCTTCGGCGCGGGCACGGCCAGCGCGGCCGGCACCTGCAACCAGAGCAGCCAGGCGAGCAAGAGCGACATCAGCACCTGGGGCATCACGCACAACTACTCGAAGACGGTCTCGGCCGCCGAGGCGGCCGGCGGCACCGAGGTGACCTACACCACGGTGGTCTCCACCACCGGTATCGGCAACCCGTACGTCAACACCATCAACGACATCCCGCCCGCCGGCTTCGGCGCGCCGGTCAAGGCCACCGTCACCGCGTACACGGTCAGCATCCCGACCGGTCAGCACGAGGCCGAGGTGACCCCCACCAAGAACGGCAACGGTTGGAAGGTCACCAGCACCGGCTGGTTCGTCAACTCCGGAAACCCGGTCACCCTGAAGATGACCTACAAGGTTCCGAGCAACGCGACGATCGGCTCGCAGGTCACCAGCGGCGGCACCGGCGTGGCCGGCACCGTCGGCGTCTCCAACGAGATGCCCAACCTGACCGCGTGCTTCACCGTCCGGCTCCCCAACCCGGGTGAGGCAACCACCGGCAGCCTGGACATGGCGGGCCTGGGCTCGGCGGACGGCCAGCTCAGCTCCACCGGCTCGGTGTCCGACGTCCTCGGCGACACCATCACCCGCGTCCTGAAGAACGGCAGCTAGTACGCACCAGCACTGACGCCTCCGGCGGTGACGATGAACGAATCGTCACCGCCGGAGGCGTCTTCGGTCAGGCTCGGGCGGCCGCGTACTCGGCCGCCTGCGCCTTGACCTCGTCCGAGGCCTTTCGCGGGTCGCCCGAGTCGAAAGGCGGCTGCGGGTCGTATTCGATCCACAGCTGAGCGGCCTCCGCCGCGGTCCGGTCGACGAGCAGCTCGACCAGTCGCAGCGCCATGTCGATGCCGTTCGACACCCCGGCCGCCGTGACGATGCGCCGGTGCAGGTGCTCGACGACCCGTTCGCCGGTCGGTTGGGCACCGAACGAAGCCAGGAAGTCGACTGCCGCCCAGTGGCTGGTGGCGGTGAGTCCGTCGAGCAGTCCGGCAGCGCCGAGGACCAGCGACCCGGTGCAGACCGAGATGGTGAATCGGGAGCTGGCGTGGGCGCCGCGCACCCAGTCGAGGGTCGGAGCATCGGACAGCAGTTCCCTGGTCCCGATGCCGCCGGGAAACACCAGGACGTCGGGGTTCGGCAGGTCGTCGAAGGTGGCGTCGACTTCGATGCCGAGGAATCCGTTCTCGGAACGGACCGGGGTGCGGATGGCGCCCACGAACGTGACGTCGATCGACGGGACGCGTTGGAACACCTCGTACGGGCCGATCGCATCGAGCGCGGTGAAGCGAGGGAACAGGGCGATTGCGAGCGGCTATCGTCCGGATCGGGTCGGCTGACTCCTCGAGTGCCCGCCGAGCGGCCTCGACGCGGATCTCGGCGACGTAGCGGCCGGGCGTCATCCCGACCTGTTCGACGAAACGGCGCTGGAAGTGGCGTTCGCTCATGGACACGGCATCGGCCAGGACACCGATCCGGTGGTCGCCGCCGGGACTGGCGTCGATCAGGTCCTGGGCGGCGCGAACCGCGTCGTCGCGAGCCCGTTGAATCCAGACCGGGGCCGCGAACTGCGACTGGTTGCCCGGGCGGTGCAGGAACATCACCAGCCAACGCGCCACGGTCTGCGCGGTCTGCACGCCGACGTCCTCGCGGACGAGGGCCAGCGACAGGTCCATGCCCGCCGTCACCCCGGCGGAGGACCAGACGGGGCCGTCCTCGATGTAGACCGGTTCCGGGTCGACGGTCAGCAGGGGATAGCGGGCGGCGAGATCGCGCGCGTGTGCCCAGTGCGTCGTCACCCGCCTGCCGTCGAGCAGGCCGGCCGCGGCCCCGAGGAAGGCGCCGGTGCACACCGTGGCCAGGCGACCGGGACGGGTCCGGGCCAACCAGTCGAGCAGTCGCGGATCGTCCGCGGCCCGATGGTTGCCGGCGCCACCCGGAATCACCAGAAGGTCGGGGCTGGCGGCGTCCACTTCGTCGAGTCCGACCGCGTGCAGGCCGAGGGGCACCTGTCGATCGTCGAACGACGAGTCCATGGCGTCAACGACACGTATCCCACGCTTCCTGCCACGACCCGGTGGGTGCGACGTCAGCGGCTGAATCGTTCCTGTGAGGCATCTGACCTGACCCGATTCCCGCAAGCGGGGCAGGCAGAGTTAACCTCTTACCAGGACACCCGGCACCCGTGTCGTCCGCCACCGTGTGCAACCACTCGCACGCGGCGGTCGAACAGCGGGTAGCACCCCGCCGAGAGGGAGCAATCGGCTCCACCGCATGCCTCTTCCGGCGTGCGGTCGATTCGATTCCGGCACACCCAGGGAGAGTTTGATGACCTCAGCGACCATTCCAGGTCTGAACGGTACTGACGCGCCTACCTCGCATGGCGAGCTGCTCGCCTGGGTCCGCGAGGTAGCCGAGCTCACGCAGCCCGATCGAGTCGTGTTCGCGGATGGTTCCGACGAGGAATGGGACCGCCTGACCACCAAGCTGGTCGAGGCAGGCACCTTCACCCGCCTGAACGACGAGAAGAAGCCGAACTCCTTCCTCGGCAACTCCGACCCGTCCGATGTGGCGCGCGTCGAGTCCCGCACCTACATCTGCTCGCGCGAGGAAATCGACGCCGGCCCGACCAACAACTGGATGGACCCGGCGGAGATGCGGTCGCTGATGACCGAGCTCTACCGCGGTTCGATGCGCGGCCGCACCATGTACGTGGTGCCGTTCTGCATGGGCCCGCTCGGCGCCGACGACCCGAAGCTGGGTGTCGAGCTCACCGACTCCGAGTACGTGGTCGTCTCCATGCGCATCATGACCCGCATGGGTCAGGCCGCCCTGGACAAGCTGGGCACCGACAAGCCGTTCGTGAAGGCGCTGCACTCGGTGGGTGCCCCGCTGGCCGAGGGTCAGGCCGACGTGCCGTGGCCGTGCAACGACACCAAGTACATCACCCACTTCCCCGAGGACCGCGAGATCTGGTCCTACGGCTCCGGCTACGGCGGAAACGCGCTGCTGGGCAAGAAGTGCTACTCGCTGCGCATCGCGTCGGCGATGGCCCACGACGAGGGCTGGCTGGCCGAGCACATGCTCATCCTCAAGCTGATCTCGCCGGAGAACAAGAACTACTACGTCGCGGCCGCGTTCCCGTCGGCCTGTGGCAAGACCAACCTCGCGATGATCCAGCCGACCATCCCGGGCTGGCGTGCCGAGACCCTCGGCGACGACATCGCGTGGATGCGCTTCGGCGAGGACGGCCGCCTGTACGCGGTGAACCCGGAGTTCGGCTTCTTCGGCGTCGCGCCGGGCACCAACCACGGCTCGAACCCGAACGCCATGAAGACCGTCGAGGCGGGCAACACCCTGTACACCAACGTCGGCCTCACCGACGACGGCGACGTCTGGTGGGAGGGCCTGGAGGACAAGCCCGAGCACCTGATCGACTGGAAGGGCAACGACTGGACCCCCGAGTCCGGGACGCCCGCCGCCCACCCGAACTCGCGCTACTGCACCCCGATGTCCCAGTGCCCGATCCTCGCCCCCGAGTGGGACGACCCGCAGGGCGTGCCGATCTCGGCGATCCTGTTCGGTGGCCGCCGCAAGACGACGGTTCCGCTGGTCAGCGAGTCCTTCGACTGGCAGCACGGCACCTTCCTCGGTGCGACGCTGTCGTCCGAGCAGACCGCCGCGGCCGAGGGTGCGGTCGGCACCGTCCGTCGCGACCCGATGGCGATGATCCCGTTCATCGGCTACAACGCCGGCGACTACATCAACCACTGGATCACCCTCGGCAAGAACGCCGACTCGGAGAAGCTGCCGAAGATCTTCTACGTCAACTGGTTCCGCCGCGGCGACGACGGCCGCTTCCTGTGGCCCGGCTTCGGCGAGAACTCCCGCGTGCTCAAGTGGATCGTGGACCGCATCGAGCACAAGGCGGGCGCGCAGACCACCCCGATCGGTTTCGTGCCGACCGCCGCGGACCTGGAGCTGACCGGTCTCGACGTGGCCGCCGCCGACGTGGACGAGGCGCTGGCCGTGAACGTCGAGGAGTGGAAGCAGGAGCTGCCGCTCATCACCGAGTGGTTCGAGTTCCTCGGCGAGAAGGTGCCGTCGGGCATCCGCGACGAGTTCGAGGCGCTCAAGCAGCGCCTGGGCTAGTCCCGCAGCTTTTCGGGTGAGGGGAACCATCAATCGGTCCAACTGGTTGACGGTTCCCCTCACCCGTTTTCGGGAGTCCGGTTTCGGGGGGACACGGGCGCAGTGGTGCAATAAACACACAGACAGCGACACCCGGGACCCGCGCGGCCGGGGAGAGGATCAGCGATGAGCCAGATCTACGAGAACGTCACCGAGCTGGTCGGACGGACGCCGCTGGTGCGGCTGAACCGCGTCACCGACGGGGCGCAGGCCCAGGTCGTCGCCAAGCTCGAGTTCTACAACCCCGCCAACAGCGTCAAGGACCGGATCGGTGTGGCGATCGTCGACGCCGCCGAGGCCGCGGGTGCGCTGAAGCCCGGCGGCACCATCGTCGAGGGCACCTCCGGCAACACCGGTATCGCGCTGGCCATGGTCGCGGCCGCTCGCGGCTACAAGGTCATCCTCACGATGCCGGAGACGATGTCGACCGAGCGCCGGGTCATGCTGCGCGCGTACGGTGCCGAGATCGTCCTGACCCCCGGCGCCGAGGGCATGGCGGGCGCCGTGAGCAAGGCCGAGGAGATCGTCGCGCAGACCGAGAACGCCGTCCTGGCGCGCCAGTTCGCGAACCCGGCCAACCCGGCGATCCACCAGCGCACCACGGGCGAGGAGGTCTGGGCCGACACCGACGGCGCAGTCGACATCTTCGTCGCGGGCATCGGCACGGGCGGCACCCTGACCGGCGTCGGCCGCACCCTCAAGGAGCGCAAGCCGGGCGTCCAGATCGTCGGCGTCGAGCCCGCGGACTCGCCGATCCTCACCGGCGGCCAGCCCGGCCCGCACAAGATCCAGGGCCTCGGTGCGAACTTCGTCCCCGAGATCCTCGACCGCGACATCTACGACGAGATCATCGACGTCGAGCTCGACGACGCGATCCGCGTGGCCCGCGACCTCGGCACCGACGAGGGCATCCTCGGCGGAATCTCCGCGGGCGCGAACGTGTGGGGCGCGCTGCAGCTGGCGAAGCGCCCGGAGAACGCCGGGAAGCTGATCGTCGTGGTGGTGCCCGACTTCGGTGAGCGGTACATCTCCACCCCGCTCTTCGAACACATCCGGGACTGACCGTCATGGGCGTGCTGCGCACGATTCGGGAGGATCTGCAGGCCGCGCGCGGTCACGATCCGGCCGCGCGCAGCAACATCGAGAATGCCGTCGTCTACTCGGGGCTGCACGCCATCTGGTCGCACCGGGTCGCGCATCGCATGTGGGCGGTGCCCGCGCTGCGCGGCCCGGCGCGGGTGCTCGCGCAGTTCACCCGGTTCCTCACCGGCATCGAGATCCATCCCGGTGCGACCATCGGCCGGCGCTTCTTCATCGACCACGGCATGGGTGTGGTGATCGGTGAGACCGCCGAGATCGGCGACGACGTGATGCTCTATCACGGCGTCACGCTCGGCGGCAGGTCGCTGGCCAAGACGAAGCGGCACCCGACGGTCGGCAACCGGGTGACGATCGGCGCCGGCGCCAAGGTGCTCGGGCCGATCACGATCGGCGACGACAGCGCGGTCGGCGCGAACGCCGTCGTGACCCGGGACGTCCCGGCGGACTCCATCGCGACCGGTATTCCCGCGACCATCCGGCACCGCAGCGGCAAGCAGCACGAGGAGTTGGTGGACCCGACGACCTACATCGACCCGGCGATGTACATCTGAGGTCCCTCGACCCGTTCGGGGGCTACGGGCTGAGGCTGGGTTCGTCGCGGGTCGACAGCGTCAGCACGGCCTTGAGGATGTGCCGGTCCGCCTCGAGCCGGGCCTCGAGCGAACGCAGGATGTCGGCGACGGTGTGCTCGACGAGGTCGCCGGTCAGGTCGACGCTCGCGACGAGGTACACCTGGCGGGGTCCGAGGTACTCCATCCGCAGCATGGTCACCCGATCCACCTCGGGCAACGCCAGCAGGGTGGTCAACCCGGCGGTCTGCAGCTGCGGAGAGGCCTCCTCGCCGACGAGGAATCGACGGTTGCGGTCGATCAGGACGATCGCGATGACCCCGAGCAGGACGCCGACCGCGATGGAACCGACCGCATCCGGGACGGGGGATCCGGTGAGCTGGTGCAGCAGGACGCCGGCGAACGCGATCACCAGGCCGATCAGGGCGGCGGCGTCCTCGGCGAAGACGGCCCGAACGGTGGGATCGGACGTCTTCAGTGCGTGCTCGAGCAGGTCGCGATCTGCGTCCACGGCCTCCGCTCGGACCTGCCGGAACGCCTGGCGGAAGGAAATGGCTTCCAGCACAAAGGAAATTCCGAGAACCGCGTAGGCGACTCCGAAGTCGGTGGCCGGTTCCGCGTGAAACAACTCCTGGATGCCGTGCGTGATCGACACTCCCGCACCGAGTGCGAACAGCGCCAGCGCCGCGAACATCGACCAGACGTAGGCCTCGCGACCGTACCCGAGGGGATGCGCGGCGTCGGGTCGGTGCCGGGACCGGCGGTTCGCGATGAGCAGCAGCACCTCGTTTCCGGTGTCGGCCCACGAGTGGGTGGCCTCCGCGACCATGGAGGCGGACCCGGTCAGCGCGGCGGCCACCGACTTGGCCAGGGCGATGGCGAGATTCGCGCCGAACGCCAGCAGCACGGTCAGCGTGCTCTCGTCGTCGGACACGGACGAGGACGCGTCGTTTCCGGTAGCGGGCAGACTCATGCCTCGAACGATAGGCCTCGGATCCGCTGCGGTCTCGCCGTCGGACGGCCACGAGTTTGTCTGGAAACGCTAACGATTCGACCAATGGTGCCGATCAGCTTGCCGGGGCCGCATAGTGTTCTGCAGTCTTCACCGCGCCGTGGCACATGCCGCAGCCGGGACAACGCTGATCATGCGATGCGAAAGGTCTACACATGCAGGAAACCACCCGGAAGAGCCTCCAGCGAGTCGTCGGCGGCGCCGCGATCACCGCGGCAACCGCTGCGGCCGTGGCGATGACGATGCCCGCGACGGCGGCCGCGGCCACCACGACCACGCCGCCGACGGTGGTGGCGTCGTCGACCTCCTCCAGCATCACGATGAAGGTGACGAACACCAACCCGTGGGCGATCAACGTCCCGTGGTGCCAGGCGTTCGTGGTGAACGCGGCGGACGTCCCCGGTGTGGTCGCGGACCCGACGACGCTGTTCAAGCCCGGAGTCGTGGTGTACCCGAGCCTGTCCGAGCCGCTGAGCATGTTCGGGGTCGCGCCCGCCGCCACGGTCACCAACACCGTCAAGGACATCGCCCCCGGCGTCTACGGCGTCATCGGCGGCTGCGTCCGGTTGTTCGACCCCACTCACCCCGTCGTCGGTGAGCCGCAGCTCATGCAGGTCGGCCTGCTCCCCGCGGGCAGTGGCGACGGCAGCTCGGCGATTTCGCTGCCGTTCGGCAGCTAGATTCTCGAACCTTCCCGAACGACGAACGCGCGCCGCACCATTCGGTGCGGCGCGCGTTTTTGCAGCGTCAGGCTCGGACTCAGGCGCCGTAGCCGGGCGGCATCAGCACCGACTTGAGCTCGCAGTACTCGTCGAGGCCCTCGGGCCCGTTCTCGCGGCCGATGCCGGAGTTCTTGTAGCCGCCGAAAGGCGAACCCGGATCGAAGGCGTACCAGTTGATCCCGAAGGTGCCGGTGCGGATCTGCTTGGCGACCTCGAGGCCCTTCTCGATGTCGGTCGTGTACACCGAGCCGGCGAGGCCGTAGTCCGAGTCGTTGGCGATCTTGACGGCCTCCTCGACGCTGTCGTAGGGGATCACCGACAGGACCGGTCCGAAGATCTCCTCGCGGGCGATCGTCATGGAGTTGTCGACGTCGGCGAAGATGGTCGGCTCGACGAAGTAGCCCTTCTCCAGGCCGGCCGGGACGCCGCCACCGAGGACGAGACGGGCGCCCTCTTCCTTGCCCTTCTCGATGTAGCCGAGCACCTTGTCGCGCTGCTTCTCGGTGATGATCGGGCCGAGCTGGGCGGCCGGGTCGTCGGGCATGCCCATCGGCATGAACCCGGCGAACTGCACCATGGACTCCACGATCTCGTCGTAACGAGACCGCGGTGCCAGGATGCGGGTCTGGCCGACGCACGCCTGGCCGGAGTTCATCAGGCCCGACATGATCAGCATCGGCATGGTCGCCGGGACGTCCATGTCCTCGAGCAGGATCGCGGCGGACTTGCCGCCGAGCTCGAGGGAGCAACGCTTGAGGTTCTGCGCGGCGATCGCGCCGATCTTCCGGCCGACGGCGCTGCTGCCGGTGAAGGTGATCTTGTCGACGTCGGGGTGCGAGACCAGGTACTCGCCGGTCTCCGCGCCGCCGGGGACGATGGACAGCACGCCCGCGGGCAGGCCGGCCTCGGCGAAGATCTCCGCGACCAGGTTGGCGTTCATCGGGGTTTCCGGCGCGGGCTTGAGCACCATGGTGCAGCCGGAGATGATGGCGGGTGCCAGCTTGTTGATCAGCAGGAACAGCGGGACGTTCCAGGCGATGACGGCGGCGACGACACCGACCGGCTCGCGCATGACCTTGCAGAGGCCGAACGGGCCGGTGCGCTCCTCCTCCCAGGAGAACGTCTCGGCCAGCGCCGCGTAGCTGCTCAGCACGGCCAGGGTCGGGGTCTTCTGCATGAGCTCGACGCCCGCACGCGGCGCGCCCATCTCGGACGTGATCAGCGTGCACAGCTCGTCGGAACGCTCCTCGATCAGCTTCGCCGCCTTGACGAGGATCTCGGCGCGCTGTGCCGGGGTGGTCTGTGCCCAGGGGCCGGTCTCGAGCGCCGTCCGGGCGGCGGCGATCGCGGCGTCGATGTCCGCGGGGGCGGCGACGGGAACGCTGCCGACGCGCTCCTCGGTGGCGGGGGAGAACACCTCGAGGCGGGCGTCGGTGGCCGGTGCCACCCACTGTCCGCCGATGAAGAGCTTGTCGTAGTCAGTCATGAAATCTTCCTTGCTGGTGCGGGTTTCGTCGGATCGTGGTGTGGAATTCGCGGGGCTGTCGTGGTCTAGGTGGAGGAGCCCTCCCGGGTCCGGGCGGGCGTCACGACACCCCCGACCAGTAGGTGCCGTCCAGCATCGCCTCGAGCGTGGGGCGGTGCAGGATCATGTCGTCGGGATCGTCGGGCCGCTGCGCCTGTCCGAAGGCGATGGCGCGCGACTGCACGCGGAACATGATCGTCGCGTGCCGCAGCGCCGCGTACAGGCTGTAGTAGTCCAGGTTCTCGCACTTGTGCCCGGTCAGTTCGGTGTATCGCGCGGCCATGTCCTCGCGCCGCATGAAGTCGGGCAGTCCGGGCAGTCCGGCGAGGTTCGCCAGGTCCTCGAAGAACCTGTGCAGGAAGATCATCCACGCCAGGTCCATCTCACGCGGGCCCAGTGCGGCCATCTCCCAGTCCAGCACCGCGACCGGGGCGAAGTCCTGGTACATGATGTTGCCGATCCGCGAGTCGCCCCAGCACAGCACCGCGGGGGAGTCGTCGGCCGGGACCGTCGCCTCGAGGCGGTCCAGACAGCGCTCGATCAGCGGCGAACGTGGGCCGTCCGCCGTGGCCCACTCGTAGTACCCGCGTTGGCGCGCCAGGTGGGCCCGGAACGACTGCTCGGCGGTCGGGCCCGCGTCGTGCAGTCGCAGGAAGCCGAAGTGCCGCTGCGGATCCGGGATGGCGTGCAGTTTGGCCAGCACGTCCACCGACGCGTCCTGCAGGGTGCGGCGCTGCTCGTCGGTGGCCTCGGAGAGCCAGGACCCGAAGTTGTAGGGCATCACGTCGGGCGGTACCGCACCCTCGATGCGTTGCATCACGAAGAACGGCGCACCGAGCGCGGTCGGGTCGGGTTCCGACCAGTACGCGGTGGGCACCGGCACGTCCGACAGTTCGCCGACGGCCTTCATCACGTCGAACTGGGTGCCCATCTCGTAGCTCGGGAACACCGGCATCGAGACGGCGGTCGGTTCGACGCGGGCGACGAGTTCGTGGGTCCGCCGCTGACCTGGCTCCGCTCCTATTGCGTCGTCGGCCGACTCCGTCCAGGTGGCGTCGAAGAGGATGGTCTCGCTGGAGATGCCGTTGGCGTCGGGCAGTCGGACCCCGGCCACCTCCGGGTCGGCGCCCTCGTGCAGGCGGCCGACCAGCCAGTCCTGCAGGGCACGCCGCAACTGCTCGGGGTCGCGTTTGGAATCGGTTGGCCGGGCGACCTCGGCGTAGTTGTCGCCGCCCTGCGGGTTGTCCTGGGCTGTCTCGGCAGTGTTCACGTGCCCTCGATCCGTCGTTCCCTAGCGGGAGGCCGAAGTGTGGTGAGAAGCACACTAGAACACGTTACAGAATCTCGGGGGGGAAAGCAGCCCCCATTTCGGGAGAACCTGTAACGAAACCTCGGCGACCTAGCTGACCAGCGTCAACGCGCCCGCGCCGATGAGCGTCGCGCGGTCCCCGAGCTCCGCGGGCACGATCCGCAGCCCCCTGCTGAAGGACAGTCGCGCGTGCCGGTCCGCCGCCTCGACCATCGGGCCCCACAGCGGCGCTCCGGACTGCCCGAAACCGCCGCCGACCACCGCCAGTTCCAGGTCCAGCAGTGCGGCCGTCGACGCGATCGCGGTCCCGACCGCGGTGCCGGCCCGGCGCAGCGCCGCGAGCGCCACCGCGTCGCCCGCGTTCGCCGACTCGGACAGCTCGAGTCCCGTCGACCCGGCCCACCCGTGGGCATTGGCCCAGCGCACTGAGGACGGTCCGCTCGCGACCGCCTCGAGGCAGCCGAATCCACCGCAGGCGCACGGCACGTCGTCCGCTCCCGGGACCACCACGTGGCCGATGTGCCCGGCGTTGCCGGTGCGACCGCCGACGACGCGACCGTCCACGATCAGCCCGCCGCCGACCCCCGTCGAGACGATCATCCCGATCTGGTTCGCGGTCCCGCGGCCGGCGCCGAAGCGCTGCTCGGCGAGCGCGCAGCAGGCCCCGTCGATGGCCAGGTGCACCCGCGCGCCGGGGAACAGTGCCTCGACCGCGCTCACCAGGCGGAAGCCGGTGCGCCACTGCGGGATGTTGAGCGGTCCGACGATGCCGGCTTCGACGTCGACCGGCCCGGCCGAGCCGATCCCGACCGCCGACACCGGCTGCCCGTCCGCGACCTCGCGCAACAGCGCCTCCGTCGCCTCCCACACGTCGGTCGCGGGCGTCGGCACCCGCCGCTCGCGCAGCAACTCGCCCGCGGGCGAGACCAGTCCCGCCGCGAGCTTGGTGCCGCCGACGTCCAGTGCGAGAGCGGGCGCGAGAGCGGTCATGCCGGGAGGATATGCGGCTCCGCCGCAGTGGTGGGGGGTGGGGTTGTGGGGGCAACCACACGACAACCACCACCCACCAGCCCACAAAAAGAAGTGGAATGAGA
>NZ_JBHXVP010000026.1:0-19071 GCF_042672245.1 Rhodococcus sp. NPDC127527 | reverse complement strand
AAAACATTTGGCACTGACATTCATCGGCACACTGTTGAGTTCTCAAAGAACACGCACACACCATCACCACCGAGCTCCAACATTTCTGCAAGAGTCACTCTCGGCCGCTCCGGGGCAACTGTTCCAGCCTAACCCAGTTTGTCGCCGGGCGCAAACCCGGATCCTTCTGAGCGGCTTTCGCCGAGCGGCTCCGCACTCCGTGTCCCGCGCCTCTCGGCCGGGTCGGTGTCCGTGTCGCTCTGACTCGACAAAAGTTACGCGGCGATGAACGCGGAGGCAAATCGCCTGGTCGGAGCGAATCCGTCGAACAAATCTGCTGGTGGCGGCTCCGCGAGCATGCTCGGTGGCGCGAATCATCTCGAATTACATCGATGTGACTCGCGCCACCGTGCGCCGACTCAGGCCGGCAACACCTGAATTCCCGCGAAGTTCCGCTTCCCGCGACGGACCACGAGCCACTGGCCGTGCAGCAGATCGGTGGTCGCCGGCTCCCACTCCTCGGAGGAGATTCGCGCGTTGTTCACCGAGGCGCCGCCCTCCTTGACCGTGCGACGGGCCGCACCCTTGCTCTCGCAGAGCCCGCTCGCGACCAGCAGGTCGACGATGGTGGTCGGCTCGCCCGCGCGCACCTGCGCGACCGAGGCCTCGGTGAGCGCCGCCGCGAGGGTGGCCTCGTCGAGGTCGGCGAGCTCGGCACGCCCGAACAGTGCCTGGCTGGCGAGTTCGACGGCGGCGGTGTTGTGCGCGCCGTGCACGAGCGTGGTCATCTCGGCGGCCAGGCGCCGCTGCGCGACGCGCGCCTGCGGTCGCTCCGCGGTCGCCGCCTCGAGCTCGGCGAGTTCGGCCTGGTCCAGGAAGGTGAACCAGCGCAGGTAGCGGACGACGTCGGCGTCGCCGGTGTTCACGAAGTACTGGTACCAGGCGTACGGGCTGGTCATCTCAGGGTCGAGCCAGAGGCTGCCACCGCCGGTCGACTTGCCGAACTTCTTGCCGTCCGAGGACGTGACCAGCGGCACCGTCATGGCGTGCACGGACTCCCCGTCCACTCGCCGGTTCAGCTCGACGCCGGCGATGATGTTGCCCCACTGGTCGGAGCCACCGATCTGCAGCGTGCACCCGCGCTCACGGCGCAGCTGCAGGTAGTCGTTGGCCTGCAACAGCATGTAGCTGAACTCGGTGTAGGACATCCCGTCGGACTCGAGCCGACGCTTCACCGTGTCGCGGGCCAGCATCACGTTCACCGAGAAGTGCTTGCCGATGTCGCGGAGGAAGTCGATGGCGGACAACTGGCCGGTCCAGTTCATGTTGTTCTCGATCACGGCCGCGTTCGCACCGTCGAAGTCGACGAAACGCTCGAGCTGCGCCCGGATCCGCCCGGCCCATTCCGCGACGGTGTCGGCGGAGTTCATCGTCCGCTCCCCCACGTCCCGTGGATCCCCGATCAGTCCGGTCGCGCCGCCAGCCAGCACGATCGGCTTGTGCCCTGCCATCTGAAACCGCTTGAGCGCCAACAGGGGAACCAGGTGTCCGGCATGCAGGCTCGGTCCGGTCGGGTCGAACCCGGCATAGAGCGTGACCGGAGCGGCATCGGCATCCCGGCGCAGGGTGTCGAGATCGGTGGATTGCGCGATCAGTCCGCGCCAGCTCAGTTCGTCGATGATGTTCACAGTCACGTCCCCGATCATCCCGCACTCGGGATGATCGGTGCACGCGGGCTGCGGCGATAGGCCGAGACGGCGGGAGAGTTCGGATCCCACAGCCGCCACGGGCGATCGGCCGCCCGGGAGATGCCCACCCGCGGACCTGCCTCCGCGCGAACCGCGGGGCCCAACTCCAGGTTCAGCCGTGATCGGGCGCCGAACAGGTCGGACCCGTTGTCCGCCAGGGTGATCCCCAGCGCCTGCCCCAGATTGCCCGGCCCCCGGGCGAGATCACGCAGCCGCCGATCCGGCCCCCGCCGCGCTCTGACGATCTCCTCGCCCCCGACGACCTCCGCGGCCCGCAACAGCACCGCACCCGCGGTGCCCGTCTCCGCACAGGTGACGTTCATGCAGTGGTGCAGTCCGTGACTGAGGTACACGTACAGCCGTCCGGCCGGACCGAACATCACCGCGTTGCGACGCGTCGGGCCCGGATACGAGTGCGCGGCCGGGTCGGGCCACGGCCCGGCCTCGTCCCCGCCGTACGCCTCCACCTCGACTATCCGGACCCGCACCCCGTCCACCGTCAGGGTCGAGCCGAGGACCAGGTGGGCCGCCGTCAGCGGGTCGGCCGCAGCCAGCGCTCGATCGACCCGCCGCGCGTGCGCCACCTCGAGAACAGCCCGCTCAGGCGCCGGCGGAGCCCTCGGCGCGCGCGACCAGATCCTCGTGCTCGTCCTCGGAGACGTCGCGCGCCTCGTCGACGAGCAGCACCGGGATGCCGTCCTCGATCGGGTAGGCACGGCGCAGCCGCGGGTTGTAGAGCAGTTCGTCGTCGACCAGCAACAGCGGGCCCTTGTCCTGCGGGCAGGCAAGAATGCTCAGCAGGGTGGGATCTAGCGCCACAACGGGTCCTCTCGCGGTCGGAACTTAAGAACTCGGTCAGGCTACCCGGCTAGCCGGTCAGCGCCCGACTGCCCTGCTCGCGCAGCTCGGTCAGCACCGCCCGGGTCAGCCGCCGGTAGCCGTCCTTCTCCGGGTCGTAGTACCACGACCGGACGCTCGGGGACGGCAGACCCGCGGCGGCCAGTGCCGAGCGCCGCGGGCGGTAGGAACTGCTGATCGCGATCTCGGGAACGACGTGCACCAGGTCCGGACGCTCGGCCGGGGTCAGCTCGGCGAGGCAGTCGGCGAGGTCGACCGCGGTGAGCGAACTGCCGGGA
The DNA here is from genome assembly GCF_042672245.1 of Rhodococcus sp. NPDC127527. Classification (NCBI taxonomy): domain Bacteria; kingdom Bacillati; phylum Actinomycetota; class Actinomycetes; order Mycobacteriales; family Nocardiaceae; genus Rhodococcus; species Rhodococcus sp. NPDC127527. Next base: position 16,208 of record NZ_JBHXVP010000026.1, on the reverse strand, counting down.
CGCAGCGTCAACGCGGCGACCGCAAGCTCCTCCTCCCCTGCCGGGACGCCGTAGACCACGGCCAGGTCGACCTGCGCGAGTCCGCCGAGCGCATCGACGATCGGCTGCCCGTACACCGGACCGCGCAGCGCCCGGACGACGAAGTTCTTCTCGTCCATCAGCCAGTAGTCGCCGTCGGCGTCGCGGCGGAACAGGTGCTCGGTCGGCACCCACGCGTCACCCGCACCGAACACCCCGCGCACGGCGCCGCTGATCGCCTCGCTGCCGGTGGCCTGCCCCAGCAGCAATCCGACCTCGTCGACCCCGCATTCGCGCACGAGCCCGCGTTCGTCCTCGAGGAACGTGCCGGCGATCGGGTCGTAGGCGGCGATACGGACCGGGGTGCTGCCCGGCAGCGGCCTGCCCTTCGCGCCGGGCTTCGCACCCGAGACGTTCGCCAGCACCACGGCGCCCTCGGTGGAGGCGTAGAACTCGAGCACCCGTGCAGGCTCGAATCGCTTCATGGTGCGCAGCCAGAGCCCCTCGGGCATACCCGAACCGACGAACAGCCGGATCGGGTGCGAGGCGTCGAGGGCGAAGTCCGGACTGTCGACCAACTCCCGCAGCATCGTCCAGGTGTACGCCACGACGGTGACGCCGTAGCGGTGTACCTCGGTCGCGAACCGCTCCGGATCCAGTCCACGGGTCAACGCGATCCGCGAACCGCCCGCGATGGCACCGCCGAGAGTGGCCAGTAGCAGCGACGGGTGGTAGAGCGGCGCAACCGAATAGACGGTGTCGCCGCGTCCCAGATTCGCCGCCGTCGCGGTGCCGAACGCGGACAGAGCCCAGCGATGGTTGGTGACGTGCTTGGCCTCGAGGTGACCGCCGAACCTGCCGAACAGTACGAAGGCGAGTTCGTTGGCGCGGCCCGGGTTCGGCCGGTACCAGGCGGGCATGTGCACCCGCGACGGGTCGATCCGCTCCAGGTCGATCGTCTCCGAGCCCGGTTCGATGTCGAGCACCCGAGACTCGCCGCCGCCGAGCACCAGCACCCGCAGGCCCAGCGACTCCGCCGCACGCAGGTTGTCCGGATCGGTGACGACCATCTCCGCCTTGCCCAGGCGCGCCGCGTTCTCCAGGTCCCCGGCCGGCGGTATCAACACCGCCACCGCGCCGATGCGGGACAGCGCGGCGATCGTGGTGAGGGCACTGGGCCTGGTCTCCATCAGGACCGCGATCCGGGACGCGGGGCGCACCCCGGTCGAGATCAGGCCCTTGACGACGTTGTCGATTCGGGTGTTGACGGCCGCATTGGTGTACGCACGGTCGTCGAACAGGAAGCACTCGGCCTTGGGGGACCTCGCGCCGGCCTCCGCCAGCAGCTTGCCGAGGGAGATGGTCGTGTGCGGCTGGATCTGACCGAGCCGCACCAGACGCGGCAGCGCCCGCACGGCCTCCGCGGACAGCTCGCGACTGCCACGGACCGCCTGGGCCGTGACGTCGAAGACGCCCTTCGTCACGCCGACACCGACCTCCGCGATGGACGCCCCGGTGTGCAGCAGACGGTCACTGACCGAGACACCGGTCTCGGTCGCCGGCTGGTCCTCGTAGGACATCTCCTCGATGCGCTCCGGTCGCGGCCCGAGTCCGTCCCGCCAGCGCACCCACTCACCGGTGATCGGCCAGGTCTGCGAGGCGGCCAGCGACCCGACCACGAGTCCGAAATGTCCTGCCCGAAGCGTTGTCTCGAAGATCTCCGCCTTCGGCGCGGCCTTGCGGATGCCCCGCACAGCGACCGGCTGACCGATGTCGTCGACCTCCCCGACGAAGGCCAGGATCGGGCAGGTCAGTTCCGCGAGAGAGACCAGGCGGTCTCCGATCACGAAGCCACCGGACATCATCCGGTTGTGGGCGATGAACTGCTTGAGCACGTCGGCCACGGCGGGCCCGGACCAGGCGACCCAGCCGTCGGTCGCGAGGAACCGCCGCTGCTGCTCGCGCGGCAGCAACGCCTCCCGGTCGTGCAACTGACGCAGGAACTCGAGCCGGGACTTGGCGGTCTTGACCGGGTCGAGGAGCTGGAAGCCGGTGCGGGCCATCCAGCCGGTGACCGCGAGCCGGTTGAACACGTGGTCGGCAAGGAAGTCCGCCGTCCGGGTGGCCACCCCCGCCGGGATCCCGAACGGGAGCGCCGCAAGGGTGTCCACCGGGGCACCGAAGGTGATCAGCGTGGCGATGTTCCTGCACCGCCGGTAGGCGGCCGCCTGATACGCGAACATGCCGCCCTGTGAGTACCCGGCGAGGTGCACGTCCCGGCCGGTGTGCCCGTGGACGGTGTCGACGATCTCGTCGATCGCGAGGATGTGATCGGCGAGGGTACGACCCCAACCGCCGTCCTCCGTTGCGGGCGAACCGAAGTCGACCACCCACGGATCCAGTCCCATGCCGTGCAGCATTCCGACCGCACCCTGATCCTGGGCGACGTCGTACACGTCGGCGGCCATCATCATCGGCGGCACCAGCACCACCGGCGGACGCGAGGCGTCCGCCTCGTCAGCGAAGTAACGCCGCAGCCGATACATCGGCTTGCGCTCGACCACTCGAAATTCCGACGGCCTCGCCTCGGTCTCGAGGCCGCCCAACCGGACGACCTCGAGACCGTTCTGTGCGGTGGCGACCACGCGTCGCACCGAACCGTTCAGAACCTCCGGATACCAACTCACTGCAGCGCCCCCATAAGGATCAAGCCGGTGTGTACCGGCCACTATATTCCCGCGCTGCCGAGTGATTCGCTAGTTGCCGATCCAGCCCTGCAGCGCGCGCACCGACTCCCGCACCCCGTCGAGCTGTCGTGCGACCTGTACACCGGCGGTTCCGCCCCTGGCGTTACGCGAGGAGATGGACCCTTCCACGGTGAGCACCTCCCGAACCGCGGGGGTGAGCGCCGGATCGACCGCCGCCAACTCCTCGTCGGTCAGGTCCTCGAGACCGACGCCGCGCGCCTCGGCGGCCCGGACGCAACCACCCGCGGCCTCGTGCGCAACGCGGAACGGAACTCCCTGGCGCACCATCCATTCGGCGATGTCCGTGGCGAGGGTGAAGCCCGCAGGTGCCAGTTCCGCCATCCGCTCGGTGTGGAACTCGAGGGTCGACACGAGTCCGGTGATCGCGGGCAGCAGCAGCTCGAGCTGTGCCACCGAGTCGAAGACCGGTTCCTTGTCCTCCTGCAGATCCCGGTTGTACGCCAGCGGCTGCGCCTTGAGGGTCGCGAGCAGACCCGTCAGGTTGCCGATCAGGCGCCCGGCCTTGCCGCGGGTGAGTTCGGAGACGTCCGGGTTCTTCTTCTGCGGCATGATCGACGACCCGGTCGACCAGGCGTCGGCGAGCGTGATGTAGCCGAACTCCGGTGTGCTCCAGATGATGACCTCCTCGGCCATCCGCGACAGGTCCACCCCGATCATCGCCAGCACGAAGGCCGCCTCGGCCGCGAAGTCCCGCGAGGAGGTGGCGTCGATCGAGTTGTCCGCCGCCGCGTCGAACTTCAGCTCGGCCGCGATCGCGTCGGGGTTGAGCCCCAGCGACGATCCCGCCAGCGCGCCCGATCCGTACGGCGAGATCGCGGCGCGCTTGTCGAAGTCGGCGAGCCGCTGGACGTCCCGCAGCAGCGGATGCGCGTGCGCGAGCAGGTGGTGCGCGAGCAGCACGGGCTGCGCCGCCTGCAGGTGCGTCTTGCCGGGCATCACCGCGGCCGGGTGGGCCGCGGCCTGGGTGGCGAGGGCGTCGACGACGTCGAGCACCCCGGCCGCCACCCGGCGGACGGCGTCGCGCAGCCACATCCGGAACAGCGTGGCGACCTGGTCGTTTCGGGACCGGCCGGCGCGCAGCCTGCCGCCGACCTCCGGCCCGACCCGCTCGATCAGTCCCCGTTCGAGGGCGCCGTGCACGTCCTCGTCGGAATCCGCCGGCACGAACGCGCCGCTGGCCACGTCGGCGCCGAGACGCTCGAGGCCGTCCAGCATCGTGGCCAGGTCGGCGTCACCGAGCAGTCCCGCCGCGTGCAGCACCCGCGCGTGCGCCTGCGAGGCGCGCACGTCGTAGGGCGCGAGCACCCAGTCGAAGTGCGTGGACTTGCTCAGCGCCGCCATGGCGGCGGCCGGTCCGGACTCGAACCGCCCGCCCCACAGCGCGCCTTCGTTCGTGCCGTGCGAACTCTCCGACATGCCTACAGACCCAGGTCCCGCTTGGCCGCGACCTTGGAGGACAGGCCGTGGATGTTGACGAAGCCCTTCGCGTAGGACTGGTCGAAGGTGTCGCCCTCGTCGTAGGTGGCGAGGTTGAAGTCGTAGAGCGACTCCGGGCTGCGGCGACCGTTGACGGTGATCGCGCCGCCGTGCAGGAACAGCCGGATGTCACCGGTGACCCGCTCCTGGGTCTTGGCGACGAACGAGTCGAGGGCGTCCTTGAGCGGCGAGAACCACAGACCGTCGTAGACCAGCTCGCTCCAGCGCTGCTCCATCTGACGCTTGTAGCGGCCCAGCTCACGCTCGAGGGTGACGTGCTCGAGCTCCTGGTGGGCGGTGATGAGCACCATCGCGCCGGGGGCCTCGTAGATCTCGCGGCTCTTGATGCCGACGAGGCGGTCCTCGACCACGTCGAGGCGACCGACGCCCTGGGCACCGGCGCGCTTGTTGAGCTCCTGGATGGCCTCGAGCACAGTGACGGGCTTGCCGTCGATCGCGACCGGCTTGCCGGCCTCGAAGCTGATGATCAGCTCGTCGGGGGTGTTCCAGTTGAGCGTCGGGTCCTGGGTGTAGTCGTAGACGTCCTTGGTGGGCGCGTTCCACAGGTCCTCGAGGAAGCCGGTCTCCACCGCGCGGCCCCACACGTTCTGGTCGATCGAGAACGGCGAACGCTTGGTGACGTTGATCGGGATGTTGTTCTCCTCGGCGAAGGCGATCGCCTTCTCCCGGGTCCAGGCGTAGTCACGGACCGGCGCGATGACCTCGAGGTCGGGCGCGAGGGCGCCGAAGCCGACCTCGAAGCGGACCTGGTCGTTGCCCTTGCCGGTGCAGCCGTGCGAGACGACGGTGCCGCCGTGGGCGCGGGCCGCCTCGACGATGTGCTTGACGATCAGCGGGCGGCTGATCGCGGACACCAGCGGGTAGCGGTCCATGTACAGCGCGTTGGCCTGGATGGTCGGCAGGCAGTACTCGTTCGCGAACTCGTCGCGGGCATCGACCACGACGGACTCGACGGCGCCGCAGTCGAGGGCACGCTGGCGCACGACCTCCATGTCCTCGCCGCCCTGGCCGAGGTCGATGGCGACGGCGACGACCTCTTTGCCGGTCTCCTTGCCGATCCAGCTGATGGCCACCGAGGTGTCCAGTCCGCCGGAGTAGGCGAGTACGACGCGTTCAGCCATGGTCTGTGTGCTCCTTCAGGTTGAAATCTTCGAGAATGGTGAAGTTGTTCGATCGCGCATCGCGCCTGACGGCGCGAAACACACTGGTCAGGCCAGCTTCTCGATCATGTCGGCGAGCTGGCTGCCCGTCAGTGGTTCGCGGGCGATAACAAGAATGGTGTCATCCCCGGCGATGGTTCCCACAACCTCCGGCAACGAAGCCCGGTCGAGGGCACTCGCGAGGTAGTGCGCGGCTCCCGGCGGTGTGCGCAGAACGGCCAGGTTCCCGCTCGCGTCCGTGGAGACGAGAAGCTCCCCGAGCAGGCGCGCGAGCCGGTCCGTTCCGCCGGAAACCCCGCGCACGGGACTGCCGTCCTCGGGGACGACGTAGACGCCCGCTCCCCCGTCCGCCGCCCGCAGCTTCACCGCGCCGAGCTCCTCGAGGTCACGCGAGAGCGTCGCGTTGGACACCTCGATGCCCTCGGCCGCGAGCAGCGCGGCCAGCTCCGGCTGGCTGCGAACCTCGTGCACGGCGAGCAGCGCGGTGATCCGCGACTGCCGACCGGCCCGGGTGTGCGCGACCGAAACTCGACCCGAGGCTTCGCCCGAGGGAACTCGACCCGAGGCTTCGCCCGAGGGAACTCGACCCGAGGCTTCGCCCGAGGGGTCGACGGCGGACGGCCGGCTCGACGCGACGGAGCGGGCGGTGGTCACGGCTGGTTCCCGCCACGCTGCTCGAGCAGCCACACCAGCAGCGCCTTCTGGGCGTGCAGCCGGTTCTCCGCCTCGTCCCACACCGCGCTCTGCGGTCCGTCGAGCACCTCGTCGGTGATCTCCTCGCCGCGGTGCGCGGGCAGGCAGTGCAGGACCACCGCGTCGTCGGCGGCGCGGTCGAGCAGCGCCTGGTTGATCTGGAACGGCCGGAACGGCCCGACCCGGTCGAGCCCGTCGTTCTCCTGACCCATCGACGTCCACGCGTCCGTGACCAGCGCGTCCGCGCCGTCGGCCGCGGCCTGCGGGTCGTCGGTCACGGTGATCGTCGCACCGGTCTGCGCCGCACGGGCCTCGGCGAGTTCGAGCACCCACGGCAGCGGCGCGAAGCCCGCCGGGGCCGCGACGGTGACGTGCACGCCCGCGGTGACGCCGCCGAGCAACAGCGAGTGGGCCATGTTGTTGGCGCCGTCGCCGAGGTAGGTCAGCCGCAAGCCCGCGAGCTCGCCCTTGCGCTCGGCCAGGGTCTGCAGGTCCGCGAGCACCTGGCAGGGGTGGAACTCGTCGGAGAGTGCGTTGACGATGGGAACCGTTGCGCCCGCTGCCATCTGCTCGAGCCGCTTCTGCCCGAAGGTGCGCCACACGACCGCGTCGACGTACCGCGAGAGCACCCGGCCGGTGTCCTGCAGCGTCTCCTCGCGACCGAGCTGGGTGCTGCGGCCGTCGACGACGACCGCGTGCCCGCCGAGCTGCGCGATCCCCATCTCGAACGAGAAGCGGGTGCGGGTCGAGTTCTTCTCGAAGATGACGCCGACGCCGCGCGGACCCGCGAGGGTCTGCTTGGCGAACGGGTCCTTCTTCAGCGCGGCGGCCAGGGCCAGGACCTCGGCCTGCTGCTCCGGAGTCAGGTCGTCGTCACGCAAGAAGTGTTTGATGCTCGCTCCGCGGGCTCCGCTCGAGTCCTTGATGCTGGTCATGATCTCTACTTCCCTTCCGCCGCGGCGGTGTCGAGGATCGCCGGCAGCGCGGCGACGAAGCCGTCCGCCTGCTCCTCGGTGAGGATGAGCGGCGGCGCAAGCCGGATCACGCCCGGCTGCGACGCGTTGACGAGGTATCCGGCCGCACGGGCCGCGGCCTCGACCTCCGGCGCCAGATCCGAGGTGAGCACGATGCCGAGCAGCAGGCCCGCCCCCCGGACGTGGTCGACGAGCGGATGCCCGAGCCCCTCGATGGCCTCGGTCAGGTGCTTGCCGAGGCTGTCGGCGTGACTGACCAGGTCCAGGTCGGCGACGGTGCGCAGCACCGCGAGCGCGGCGGCCGCGCTGACCGGGTTGCCCCCGAAGGTGGTGCCGTGCTTGCCGGGACTGAGCAGCTCGGCCGCGGCCCCGGTCGCGATGCAGGCACCGATCGGCATCCCGCCGCCGAGCCCCTTGGCGAGTGTCATCACGTCCGGCACGATCCCGACGGCCTGGTGCGCGTAGAACCAGCCGGTCCGGCCGATTCCGGTCTGTACCTCGTCGAGGATGAGCAGGGCGCCCCGCTCGGCCGTGATCCGCCGGGCCTCGGCGAGGTATCCCGCGGGCGGCACCACGACGCCCGCCTCGCCCATGATCGGTTCGAGGAACACCGCGGCGGTGTCGGAGTCGACCGCGGCGTCGAGTGCGGCGATGTCGCCGTACGGAATGTGCTCGACACCGGCGGGCATCGGCTCGAACGGGGCCCGCTTGTCGGGCTGACCGGTGAGCGCCAGCGCGCCCATGGTCCGGCCGTGGAAGGCCTTCTCGGCCGCGACGATCTTGGTCCGTCCGGTGAGCCGGGCCAGCTTGAAGGCCGCCTCGTTGGCCTCGGTTCCCGAGTTGCACAGGAAGACCCGGCCGGTCACGCCCGTCGACGACTCGCCCGCACCGAGGTGCGCGAGCAGTTGCTCGGCCAGCGCGATCGGCGGTTCGGTGGCGTACAGGTTCGAGGTGTGTCCGAGAGTCGACAGCTGGGCCGTGACCGCGTCGACGATCGCGGGGTGCGCATGGCCGAGGATGTTGACCGCGATGCCTGCCAGCAGGTCGAGGTACTGCTTGCCGTTGGCGTCGGTGACCACCGCGCCGTCTCCGCGAACCAGCGCCACCCGGGGCACGCCGTAGGTGTTCATCAGCGCGTGCGACGAGCGCTGCTGCAGCGGTTCGGTCATGAGTGTCCTTCCGAGTTCGGCGTGACCATCGTGCCGATGCCCTCGCCGGTGAGCAGTTCCAGTAGCACCGAGTGCGCGACCCGACCGTCGATGACGTGCGCCGACGGAACGCCGCCGCGCACCGCACGCAGGCAGGCCTCCATCTTCGGCACCATGCCCGCGTCGAGTCGGGGCAGCAGTTGTTCCAGTGCGGCGGCATCGATCTCGGTCGCGAGCGAGGACCGGTCGGGCCAGTCCGTGTACAGCCCCTCGACGTCGGTGAGCATCACCAGACGCTCGGCGCCGATCGCCTCGGCCAGCGCCGCGGCGGCGGTGTCGGCGTTGATGTTGTGCACCACGCCGTCCGCGTCGGGCGCAATGGTGGAGACCACCGGAATACGGCCGGCCGCAACGAGATCGAGCACCGCGTCCGGGTTGACGGTGGTGACGTCGCCGACCAGGCCGATGTCCGTGGCCTGCCCGTCGACCTGCACGGTGCGCCGGGTCGCGGTGAACAGGTGCGCGTCCTCACCGGAGATGCCGACCGCGTACGGGCCGTGGGCGTTGATCAGGCCGACCAGCTCCCGGCCGACCTGACCGAAGAGCACCATCCGGACCACGTCCATCACCTCGGGGGTGGTGACGCGGAAGCCGCCGCGGAACTCGCCTTCCATGCCGAGCCGCTTCAGCATCGCGTTGATCTGCGGCCCGCCGCCGTGCACGACGACGGGGTGGACGCCGACGGTCCGAAGGAACGCCATGTCCTGCGCGAACGCCGCCTTGAGGTCGTCGTCGACCATCGCGTTGCCGCCGTACTTGACCACGACGATCTTGCCGTGGAAGCGCTGCAGCCAGGGCAGCGCCTCGGCGAGGACGTACGCCTTCTGGCTGGACGTCAGGTCCAGGATGCTGTCGGTCATGACGAGTACGCCGAGTTCTCTTCGACGTACGCGTGCGAGAGGTCGGTGGTGCGGATCGAGACCTCCGCGTCGCCGACGCCGAGCTCGATGCGCAGGGCGATGTCGATGCCGGACAGGTCGACCTCGCGGGCACCGGGCGCGCCGACACCGTCGGTACACACCGGATTTCCGTTGAAGGACACCGAGATCCGGTCGGGATCCAGCTCGATCGGGGCGACGCCGATCGCGGCGAGCACCCGGCCCCAGTTGGGGTCGGAGCCGAACAGCGCCGTCTTGACGAGGCTGTCGCGGGCGACGGTCCGGGCGCCGATCAGCGCGTCGGACTCGCTGGCGGCGCCGGCGACGGTGACGGTGACGCGCTTGGTGACGCCCTCGGCATCGGCCATCATCTGGTCGGCGAGGTCGTCGCAGACCGCCAGCACCGCGGCGTTGAGCTCGTCCTGGGTGGGGGTGACGCCGCTGGCGCCCGACGAGAGCAGCAGCACGGTGTCGTTGGTGGAGGTGGCGCCGTCGACGTCGAGCCGGTCGAACGAGAGCCGGGTCGCGGCGCGCAACGCCTCGTCCAGCTGGGCGGCGGTCGCGACCGCGTCGGTGGTGACCACCGACAGCATCGTGGCCAGGGCGGGCGCGAGCATGCCCGCTCCCTTGGCCATGCCGCCGACGTTCCACTTGTTCGCGTGGTGCAGGGCGGCCTGCTTGGGCACGGTGTCGGTGGTCATGATCGCGTAGGCGGCGTCGGTGCCGCCGGAGATCCCGCCGGCCAGTTCGTGCACGATCTCGGTGACGCCGGCGAGCAGCTTGTCCATGGGCAGCCGGTCGCCGATCAGGCCGGTCGAGCACACCGCGACCTCGCCGGCACCGGTCTCGGTGCCCCAGTCGCTCAGCGTCGCGGCCACGTGCTCGGCGGTGGCGTGGGTGTCCTGGAATCCGGGCGCGCCGGTGCAGGCGTTCGCGCCGCCGGAGTTGAGCACGACCGCGCGCAGCCTGCCACCGGTCAGCACCTGCTGCGACCACAGCACCGGCGCGGCCTTGACCTTGTTTGTGGTGAACACCCCGGCAGCTGCGGTGTCCGGGCCCTCGTTGAAGACCAGGGCCAGGTCCTGGCGCCCGCTGGCCTTGATGCCCGCGGCGATGCCGGCCCCCCGGAACCCGGCGGGCGCGGTGACGCCCTGGGTGCGCACGAGGCGACCGCCCGCGACCTCGACTGCATCGGGGATGACGGGGACAGCGTTCACGGGGCAACTCCAACGGTCGAGAGACCAGCGGTCTCGGGCAGGCCAAGGGCGAGGTTCATGGACTGGACGGCGCCGCCGGCCGTGCCCTTGGTGAGGTTGTCGATCGCGGCGATCACGACGAGCAGGCCCGCGGCCTCGTCGACGGTGACGCCGATCTGCACGGCGTTCGAGCCGATCACCGCGCCGGTCTGGGGGTAGACGTTCTCCGGCAGCACGTGCACGAACGGCTCGTCCGCGTAGGCCTTCTCGTACACCTCGCGGGCACGACCCACCGAGACGGTGGTCGGCGCGGTGCAGGTGGCGAGGATGCCGCGCGGCATCGGCGCGAGGACCGGGGTGAACGAGACAGTGACGTCGGTGCCGGCCAGCGCCGAGAGGTTCTGGGTGATCTCGGGGGTGTGCCGGTGCACGCCGCCCACCCCGTACGCCCTCGCCGAGCCCATCACCTCGGAGCCGAGCAGGTCGGCCTTCGGTGCCCGCCCGGCGCCGGAGGTGCCGCTGACGGCCACCACCGTGACCCGCGGCTCGACGATGCCCGCGGCGACGGCGGGCGCCAGGGCCAGGCTGGCGGCCGTCGGGTAGCAGCCGGGGACCGCGATGCGGGTGGCACCGGCAAGCTTGTCCCGGTGGCCCGGCAACTCGGGCAGTCCGTACGGCCAGGTCCCGGCGTGCTCGCTCTTGTAGTAGCGCTCCCACTCGGCGGCGCTCTGGAGCCGGAAGTCGGCGCCGCAGTCGATGATCACCGTCCGCTCCGGCAACTGCTTGGCGATCTCGGCCGAGTTGCCGTGCGGCAGGCCGAGGAACACCACGTCGTGTCCGTCGAGACGGTCGAGGGTCGTCGGTTCGAGCACCCGACCGGCGAGCGGCAGCAGGTGCGGGTGGAACTCGCCGAGCGTCGCGCCGGCGTTGCTGCCCGCGGTGAGCGCGCCGATCGTCAGCGAGCCGTCGAGGTAGGCGGGGTGACCGAGCAGCAGGCGCAGGATCTCGCCGCCCGCATAGCCGCTCGCCCCCGCGATGGCGACCCGGATCGGCGTCGACGCCGAGTCAGAAGCTGCAGTAGTGACCATACGATTGATTATGCATCACCATGCAAGCTCATTCATAGTCCGGGCCGACACCGGCACCGCAACCGGTCAGGCGACGAAGGCCAGCGCGTAGAAGACCCAACACGACACCGCGGTCAACGTCATGCCGATCGCCGCGATCGGGGCCCAGCGCCGGTGCCACGCACTGTGCGCTCCCGGGTGCGCCGGCTTCCCGAAGTTGCGGACGGCCCGGACGATCACCACCGGCCACAACAGCACCGAGAAGACGGCGAACACCAGGTGGATCGACAGTGCGGTCCACACCGCGGCGGAGGCCGAGCCGCCGACCACCCCCGCGGCGCGCTCCTCCCAGCCGTTGAAACGGACGTCCACCTCGAAGAGCACCACCGCGACGAGCAGCGCGACGCCGAGCCCGAGCTGCACCGATCGATGCAGCGGGAAGCGGCGTCGCGCCTTTACCTGGTAGACGCTCCACCCGAGGATCGCCACCACCACCGCCATCAGGAGGACCATCGCGTCCATGGCCAACGAGGCCCGGGTTCCGAGAAAGCCGTCGATTCCACTGAAGTCGTTCATCTACGCGCCTGCACCTTCGAGTCGGGGCACGGCAGGCGTCCACGCCCGCACGCGCCGAGCTTTACCGACACGGTGTCGGTAAAGTCTCGGCGCGCACGTTAGCACGGGGCCGAGGCGACCCGGCGACAGCCCGCCGACGACTACAGGACGGCCTCCCGGATCACGTGCTTGGTGAGCTTTCCGGAGGGATTACGGGGCAGCTCGTCGACCACCACCAGCTCCCGCGGGATCTTGTATCGGGCCAGCTTGTCGGCCAGGTAGTCGCGCAACTCGTCCAGGTCGAGCGGCGCTCCACCCACCGTCACCACCACCGCGACCACCGTCTCGCCCCATTGCGGGTGCGGCCGACCGATCACCGCGACGTCGAGCACGTCCGCCCGCGGCCGGATCGCCTCCTCCACCTCCTGGGAGTAGACGTTCTCGCCGCCGGTGATGATCACGTCCTTCGTCCGGTCGACGATGTACAGGTAGCCGTCCTCGTCGATCCGCGCGACGTCGCCGCTGCGGTACCAACGACCCTCGAACACCTCCGCGGTGGCCTCGTCGTTGCCGAGGTAACCGAGCATCCGGGTGTCGCCGGCGAGCCAGATCTCGCCCGTCTCCCCCGGACCGGCGTCGACACCGTCGGGCCGGACGACCCGCAGGTCGACCCCGGGCATGCCGCCGCGCCCGATCGACCCGGCCTTGGCGATCTGCTCGTGCGGGTACAGGGCGGTGCCGGTCGGCCCCATCTCGCTCATGCCGTACACCTGGTAGAAGTCCTCGGACCGGTACGCCTGCTGCAGCTGACGCGCGACCTCCGCACCGATCGGCGCGCCGCCGTAGGTCCAGCGCCGCATCGTGGAGAAGTCGAAGCCGGCGAGGTCGACGCCGGCCGCCTTCGCCGCCTGCAACGGCGCCAGGTAGGCGATCGGCGCGCCGAAGAACGCGGTGATCCGCTCCGCACCGATGATCTCGAGGAACGGCAGCGGCGCGTACTCGCGCATGAGCACGACCGTGCCGCCGAGGAACATGGTGGTGACGAACCAGACGTTGAGTGGGGCAGCGTGCCAGATCGGCATGGCGATGAGCACCCGCTCGTCGCGGTCGAGACCGAGCGTGGTCGAGATGTACGGCGCGACGGTCGTGATCGAGCGGTGCGTGTGCAGGCAGCCCTTCGGCGCGCTGGTGGTGCCCGACGTGTAGAGCACCTGCGCGATCTCGGTCTCGTCGACGTCGATCCCGTCCCACACGTCGGCGTCGGCGACGAGGGCGTCGAAGTCGCGGTCGGCATCACCGACGCCGCCGTCACCCAGCTCGGTCAGCAGCCAATCAACTTGCGGCGCACCGGCTTCCGCGTTCGCCTGCAGATCCGCGGACACCACGCCGACCTTCGCTCCGCAGTGCCCGAGGGTGTACGCGATCTCCGGAGGGGCGAGCTTGTGGTTGACCGGAACCAGGGCCGCCCCGGCCCGCCACGCACCGAAAGCCGCGATCACGAATCCGGGGCTGTTGTAGGTCATCACCGCCACCCGGTCACCACGGGCGACGCCCCGACCGCGCAGCACCTCGGCGGCCCGCTTCGACGCGGCGAGCAACTCGGCGTAGGTGATCCGCCGGTCCCCGTAGACCACGGCGTCCTTGTCGGGGAACTTGCGCGCCGTGCTCTCGAGCATGGTGGTCAGGTTCATGGAGTCACTCCTCGGATGGGCGGGCGACGAAGGCGGGGGGTGGTCGTTGCCGCCGCCGTTGTTTCGTTCTACAGTCGACTGCCAAGGATTGAATCACGATTCATACTTTCGGGAAAGGGTGCCCCTTCGATGGCGTACCGATCGACGGAGAAGACCCGCGCCGCGCAGGCCCAGCGCCGCGAGGCCCTGCTCAGCGAGGCGACCGCGCTAGTCGCGACGGGCGGTTTCGCCGCGGCCACGGTGAAGGCGATCGCCGAGAGGTGCGAGGTGAGCGTCGGTTCGGTGTACTCGTACTTCGACGGCAGCGGCGACCTGCTCGCGTCGGTGTTCCGGGCCGGCGCGGACCAGGAACTCGCCGCGGTCCGGGACGCCGTCGACGCCGCCGACGGCGCCGCGAACCGGCTGCGCGCCGTGGTCGAGACCTTCGCACTGCGCGCCATCAAGGGGCGCCAGCTCGCGTGGTCGCTGCTGTTCGAACCCGTGGACCCGCGCATCGACGCCGAGCGCCTGATCTACCGCGCCGACTACCACGCCCTGACCACGGAGATCCTGCGCGAGGGCATGGCGTCCGGGGAGTTCCCGCAACAGCACCTCGAGGTCGCCGCGGCCGCCCTCATCGGCGCGATCAGCGAGTCGCTGACCGGCCGCCTGTCCCCCACCCACGCGGTCACCGCCGACGACGCCGACGACACCCGGACGGTCGAGGCGATCCTCCGGTTCTGCCTGCACGGCGTCGGCTACGAGCGGGCCGACACACCCGAAACCACCAGCAGCCCAGCAACATCGATCGAAGGAACACGCTGATGACGTCCACCGCCCCGTCCGGATTCCGCACCCACGAGGTGTTCAACCAGGCGCCGCCGCGCGTCGACGTCAACGAGTACACCTCGAACGTCCCGCTGATCGAAGGCGTGGCGCGCTACGACGCCGACTGGGCCCGGCAGGAGCTGACCGAGGTCGGTGCGTTGGTCGGGACCGAGTCGTTCCAGCACGACGCCGAACTCGCGAACACGATCACCCCGCAGTTCCACTCGCACGACAGGTACGGCAACCGGATCGACGAGGTGGAGTTCCATCCCGCCTACCACCGGATCATCGGCGCCGCGGTCGCCCACGGCGCGCACACCGCCGCCTGGGCCGACCCGAAGCCGGGCGCGAACGTCGCCCGCGCCGCATCGTTCATGATGTTCGCGCAGATCGAGCCCGGCCACTCCTGCCCGATCTCCATGACCCACTCCGTGGTTCCGGCCCTGGCCGAGTTCTCGCCCGAGCTGTCCGAGCTGTGGCTGCCCCGGTTGTACTCGCGCGGCTACGACGGCCGGCTCGCGGCGCCCGGCGAGAAGCCCGGGGTGCTGTTCGGCATGGCGATGACCGAGAAGCAGGGCGGCTCGGACGTGCGGGCGAACACGACCCGTGCCGTGCAGAACTCGGACGGCACGTGGTCGCTGACCGGGCACAAGTGGTTCTGCTCGGCGCCGATGTCGGACGGCTTCCTGATCCTCGCGCAGACAGGGGACGGTCTGTCGTGCTTCCTGGTGCCGCGCGTACTGGAAGACGGCACCCGAAACGTCTTCCGGATCCAGCGGCTCAAGGACAAGCTCGGCAACAAGTCCAACGCGTCCTCGGAGATCGAACTCGACGGCACCGTCGGCCACCTCGTCGGCGAGCCGGGCCGCGGCGTCCGCACGATCATCGAGATGGTCTCGCGTACCCGCCTCGACTGTGTCTACGGCTCCACCGCCGGCATGCGGCAGTCCGTCGCCGAGGCGCTGTGGCACGTCCGACACCGCGCCGCGTTCGGCGCGACCCTGATCGACCAGCCCGCGATGACCGCGGTTGCCGCGGACCTCGCGCTCGAGTCGGAGGCCGCGACCGCCACCGCGCTGCGCCTGGCCCGCGCCCACGATGCGGACGCCGACGACACCGAGAAGGCGTTCCGCCGTCTGGCGACCGCCGTCGCGAAGTACTGGATCTGCAAGCGCGGGCCGCACCACGCCTACGAGGCCCTCGAGTGCCTCGGCGGTAACGGCTACACCGAGGCGTTCCCCCTCGCCCGCCGGTACCGGGAGCAGCCGGTGATGGCCGTGTGGGAGGGCTCCGGAAACGTCATCGCCCTCGACGTGCTGCGTGCGATGACCCGTGAGCCAGAGTCGGTGGCGGCGTTCGACGCCGAGCTCGCCGAGGCCCGCGGCGCGTCCGCGCTGTTCGACGCGCACCAGGACCGGATGCGGGGCGCGCTCGCCGAGCTCGCAACCCTCGCCCCGGCACAGGCCCAGCTGCGGGCCCGCGCGGTCACGGCGTCGATGGCGCTGGGACTGCAGGCGTCGCTGCTGCTGCGCACCGCACCGACCGCCGTCGCCGAGGCGTTCCTGGCCGCCCGCCTTGGCCCGGACCGCGACCTGGAGTACGGCTCGCTGCCCGCCGGCACCGACTTCGCCGTCATCCTCGACCGGCACTGACCGCCGCCCCCCTTCCCGAATGGCGCATTCGGTCGGTTGGACCG
>NZ_JBHXVP010000025.1:0-25284 GCF_042672245.1 Rhodococcus sp. NPDC127527 | reverse complement strand
GCTCCCGAGGGGAGCCGCGCGGCCGCAGTCGTGCGTGCGGGTGTCTACCGCGGCTTGCGGCGACGGATGATGTCGCGCACCAGCATGAAGATCATGAACGCGGAGAGGCCGACGAGCCAGAGGTCCTCGACCTTGCCCTCGTGGTTGCCGATCGTGTAGACGAGCAGGAACGCGGCGAAGAACCAGCCGAGGAAACGGAACAGTCGCGGCGCCTCGCCACTCCAGCCCCAGGCGGCGGACGGAACTTCTGCGGTGTCGACGTGTGCGGCGACGAGGGGCTCGTTGACGCTGGGGTCCAGCTCGGTGGCCACGGTCGATCCTCCTGCTCGTACGGGTGTGCGTTGGTCTGCATATCGTGGCATACGACCGGGCGTCGTACCTAGCTGGGTGGGCGGGTGCGCGGCGGCCCGCGAAGCGCGTCGAGATACCGGCGGGTGATCACCCGTTGCACCACCCGATTGACCGGACCGCCCAGCCGGGTCAGCCTCGTGCCGGCCGCGGAGAAGGCGTCGACGACCACCACGACCCGTCCGGTGTGCGGGTCGTGCTCGACGACGAAGCGTTCCTCGCCGCGCTCGGGGTGGCCGGGCAGTGTGCCGTACGCGAACCCGCGGCGGTGCGGCTCGTCGACGACGTACACCACCCGGCACGGCGCCGCGACCGCGCACCATGCGGGCCCCAGGCGCAGGATCACTGTCGCCCCCGTGACGGCGGTCTCGTCGGTCGACTCCACGCGCAGTCCCGCGCCGCGGTGCATGCCCCAGCCCAGCAGGGTGCGGGCGGCCCGCTCGAAGTCGTCGGCGCCGCGACCGATCTCCGCACTCGCGTGCACGTGGTGGTACCCGGCAGGCAGCGCACCGCGAGTCGCGCCGACCTCGGGGTAGGTCGGCGAAGCCGAGCGCGCACCGGCGATGTCCACGGGCGTCATCCTGTCAGCACGACGTCGGCGCGGTTCGCCTGATCGCCGACTCGGGAGTCCTGTCAGGCTGCTCTCAGGTGTCATCGGGAACAATGGATGCGTGGTCGACACATCCTCTTCGGCGCCGACGCGCGTCCTCCTCCTCGGCAGCACCGGCTCGATCGGCACCCAGGCCCTCGAGGTCATCGCCGCCAACCCCGACAAGTTCACCGTCGTCGGACTCGCGGCAGGCGGCGGAAACCTCGACCTGCTGGCCGAGCAGATCCGCACCACCGGCGTCACGAACGTCGCCGTGGCCGACCCGGTGGCCGCGGCCCGGCTGGATCTTCCCGGTGTGCTGTCCGGGCCGGGCGCCGTCACCGAACTGGTCCGCGGCACCGAGGCCGACGTGGTGTTGAACGCGCTGGTCGGCTCGCTCGGCCTCGCCCCGACCCTGGCCGCGCTCGAGTCCGGCGCCCGGTTGGCGCTGGCGAACAAGGAGTCGCTGGTCGCGGGCGGCCCGCTGGTCACCGCCGCGGCCGCCCCCGGTCAGATCGTGCCGGTCGACTCCGAGCACTCGGCGCTGGCGCAGTGCCTGCGTGGCGGGCGCGCCGAGGAGGTGGACCGGCTCGTGCTCACCGCGTCGGGCGGACCGTTCCGCGGCTGGACCGCCGCCGCGCTCGAGTCCGTCACCCCCGAGCAGGCGGGTGCGCACCCGACCTGGTCGATGGGGCCGATGAACACCCTCAACTCGGCCACCCTGGTCAACAAGGGGCTCGAGCTGATCGAGACCCACCTGCTGTTCGGCATCGACTACGACCGGATCGACGTGACCGTGCACCCGCAGTCGATCGTGCACTCGATGGCCACCTTCACCGACGGTTCCACCCTCGCCCAGGCCAGCCCGCCGGACATGAAGCTGCCGATCGCCCTCGCCCTCGGCTGGCCGGACCGGGTGCCCGGCGCCGCCGCGGCCTGCGACTTCTCCACCGCCGCGACGTGGACGTTCGAACCCCTCGACAACGCCGTCTTCCCGGCGGTGGACCTCGCCCGCGCGGCGGGGACGGCAGGCGGTTGCATGACCGCGGTGTACAACGCCGCCAACGAGGTCGCCGCGCAGTACTTCCTCGACGGCGCCGCGACCTTCCCGTCCATCGTCCGGACGGTCGAGAAGGTCCTCGCCGGTGGCGATCGGTGGTCGGCCCCACCGGCTACCGTGGACGACGTGCTCGCCGCCGACGGCTGGGCGCGGGCGCGGGCACACGAGCTCGTCGAGCGGAAGGGGTAGACGGCCATGTTGATCTTCGGCGTAATCCTCTTCGCGCTCGGCATCACCGTCTCGATCGCGCTGCACGAGGCCGGCCACATGTGGACGGCCCGGGCGTTGGGCATGAAGGTCCGTCGCTACTACATCGGTTTCGGCCCGAAGATCTTCTCGTTCCGTCGTGGTGAGACCGAGTACGGACTCAAGGCCATTCCGGCGGGCGGGTTCTGCGACATCGCGGGCATGACCCAGCACGACGAGCTCGCGCCCGACGAGGTGGATCGGGCGATGTACAAGCAGAAGACGTGGAAGCGCCTCGTCGTGATGTCCGGCGGCATCGCGATGAACTTCGTGCTCGGCATCGTGCTGGTGTTCGTGCTCGCGATGGGCGTCGGCATGCCGAACCCCGAGACGCGCGCGGTCGTCAGCGGCCTCGTCTGCGTCGCGCCCTCGCAGGGCCCGGCCCCGGACTACGAGTTGGCGCCGTGCACCGGCGCGGGGCCGGCGCAGACGGCGGGAATCCGGGAGGGCGACGTCATCGTCGCGGTCAACGGCACGGCCACGCCCGAGTTCTCCGACGTGGTCAAGGCGACGCAGCCGCTGGCCGGCACCGCCGAGTACACCGTCGAGCGGGACGGCCAACGGCTGGTGATCCCGGTGCCGGTGACGCAGGCCCAGCGTTGGGTGAGCAAGACGGGCCCCGACGGCAAGGCGCTACCGCCGGTGTCCAAGGACGTCGCTGCGATCGGCATCGCCGCGCCTCCGCGGTTTGTCACGTACTCCGCGGTGGATGCGGTACCGGAGGTCGCGACCTTCACCGGCGACATCTTCGCCCGCAGCGTGCAGGGCCTGGTGCAGATGCCGGGCAAGGTCGTCGACCTGTGGCACTCCGTCACCGGCGGCGAGCGTGGTCAGGACACCCCGGTCAGCGTGGTCGGGGCGTCGGTGATCGGCGGTCAGGCGGCCGAGAACAGCAACTGGCAGGTCTTCGTCCTGCTGCTGGCGACGCTGAACTTCTTCCTGGGCATCTTCAACCTGCTGCCGCTGCTGCCGCTCGACGGCGGGCACATGGCGGTGGCGATCTACGAGAAGATCCGCAACGTCGTCCGCGGGCGCCGCGGCCTGCCCGCGGGCGCCCCGGTCGACTACGCGAAGCTGATGCCGCTGACCTACGTGGTGATCGTGATCGGTGGCGCTTACATGTTGCTGACGCTGACCGCGGACATCGTCAACCCGATCAAGATTTTCTAGCGACGCTAGACTTTTGGCATACAGCAACCCCGAAAGAAGGCACTTCCGTGACTAGCTCCGTTGGACTGGGCATGCCCGCCGGCCCGGCCGCCGTGCTCGCACCCCGTCGCAAGACCCGGCAGCTGATGGTCGGCAACGTCGGAGTCGGCAGCGAGTCGCCGGTGTCGGTGCAGTCGATGTGCACCACCAAGACCCACGACGTCAATGCGACGTTGCAGCAGATCGCCGAGCTCACCGCCTCCGGCTGCGACATCGTCCGCGTCGCCTGTCCGCGTCAGGAGGACGCCGACGCACTGGCGACGATCGCGAAGAAGAGTCAGATCCCGGTCATCGCGGACATCCACTTCCAGCCGCGGTACATCTTCGCGGCGATCGACGCCGGGTGCGCGGCGGTGCGGGTGAACCCCGGCAACATCAAGGAGTTCGACGGCCGAGTCGCCGAGGTGGCGAAGGCCGCGGGCGACGCGGGTATCCCGATCCGGATCGGCGTCAACGCCGGTTCGCTCGACCCGCGGCTGATGCAGAAGTACGGCAAGGCCACCCCGGAGGCGCTCGTCGAGTCGGCGCTGTGGGAGGCGAGCCTGTTCGAGGAGCACGGATTCGGCGACATCAAGATCTCGGTCAAGCACAACGACCCGGTGATCATGGTCGAGGCGTACCGCCAGCTGGCCGCGCAGTGCGACTACCCGTTGCACCTCGGCGTGACGGAGGCGGGACCGGCGTTCCAGGGCACCATCAAGTCCGCGGTCGCGTTCGGGGCGCTGCTCTCGGAGGGCATCGGCGACACCATCCGCGTCTCGTTGTCGGCACCGCCCGCCGAGGAGATCAAGGTCGGCACGCAGATCCTGCAGTCGCTGAACCTGCGACCGCGCAAGCTGGAGATCGTCTCCTGCCCGTCCTGCGGGCGCGCCCAGGTGGACGTGTACACGCTCGCCGAACAGGTCACCGCCGGCCTCGAGGGCATGGAGATCCCGCTGCGCGTCGCCGTGATGGGCTGCGTCGTCAACGGTCCCGGCGAGGCCCGCGAGGCGGACCTCGGGGTGGCGTCCGGCAACGGCAAGGGCCAGATCTTCGTCAAGGGCAAGGTCATCAAGACGGTGCCGGAGGCGCAGATCGTGGAGACGCTGATCGAGGAGGCGATGCGGATCGCCGAGGAGATTGGTGACGATTCCGACTCGGGGACACCGGTCGTCACCGTCAGCTGACCCGGCCCCGTAATGTGGATCTCACGTCCACTTCCTTCCGACCGCACCCGGGGGTGACTCGGTGCTCAAACTGCTCGGCGCCAGGCAGCTCGGCTCACGCGACCGTGCCGACGTGCTTCGGGTGCTCGACGCCGACCCCGTCGCCTCCTGCATGGTGGCCGCACGCGTCCAGGATCTGGGCGTCGAGCCGAGGTCGATCAACGGTGAGCTGTGGAGTCGCGGCGGACCAGACGAGTCGCTCTGCTTCTCCGGCGCGAACATGGTGCCGCTGCGCGGGAGCGTGAGCGATCTGCGTGCCTTCGCCGACCGGGCCTGCCGGGTTCCGCGGATGTGCTCGTCGCTGGTCGGACGTGCGGAGCTGGCGCTGCCGCTCTGGGAGATGCTCGAATCGGACTGGGGTCCGGCGCGCGAGGTTCGCCCGGATCAGCCGCTGATGGCCCTTGCCACGCAGCCGACCATCGCACCCGATCCGTCCGTACGGCTGGTCCGGATGGACGAGCTCGACGCCTACCTGGTTGCGGCGATCGCGATGTTCATCGAGGAGGTCGGCGTCGACCCACGTGCGCACGACGGCGGCCGCGGCTACCGGCGCCGGGTGGCCGGGCTGATCGCGGCGAACCGGGCCTTCGCGCGCTTCGAGGACGGCGAGGTGGTGTTCAAGGCGGAGATCGGGTCCGCCTCGCGGCAGGTCGGACAGATCCAGGGCGTGTGGGTGGACCCGCGGTACCGGTGCCAGGGAATCGGTGCGGCCGGAACCGCGGCCGTCGCGTCGGCGGTGGTCGCCGGCGGGCGGACGGCGAGCCTGTACGTCAACAGCTTCAACCGGCCCGCACGGCGGACCTACGACCGGATCGGGTTCACGCAGGTGGCGACCTTCGCCACAGTGCTGCTCGACTGAGTGTCTGCGCGGTTGCGATCGGGCGCGCCCCTAGGATGGGCACCGATGATCTCCCGCCGCGCCTCCACGTCCCTCGCTGTCGTCGTGACGGCGGCCCTCGCCGTCGGTCTCGGGGCCTGCACGCCCAAGCCGGACGGTCCGGAACCGGCTGCGCAGCAGTTCTTCTCCGCGTTGGCCGATCGCGACACCGCGAAGGCGGCCGCGTTGTCCGACCGGCCCGACGCGGCGAAGGCGGCCCTGGAGTCGGCCTGGACGAAACTGCAGGCGGAGTCGTTGACCACGACGCTGGGATCGGTCCGGGTCAACGGGGACACGGCCACCGTCGGCTACACCTACGAGTGGCACCTGCCCAAGGATCGGGTGTGGACGTACTCGGGTGATCTGCAGATGGGCCGGCGCAACGGCGACTGGGCGGTGCGCTGGAGTTCGACCGACCTGCACCCCAAGCTCGGTGACACACAGACGATGTCGCTGCGGGCGACCCCGGCGCCGCGCGCCCGGGTCAACGAGCGGTCGGGCACGGACGTCCTCGTTCCCGGCACGATCGTGCGAATCAAGTTGAACGCCAAGCAGGCCGGGAACCTGGGTTCGATCGCGTCCACGCTCGCATCGACGCTGGGGGCGTACGACAAGTCGCTGACCGCGCAGTCGATCGCGGAGTCGGCGTCCACCGCCAAGGGCGACTACCCGGTGGCGACACTGAGTCAGGACGACTACGCGTCCGTCGCGGCGACGCTGCAGGCCCTGCCCGGAGTGTCGGCGACCGAGGAGGCCGACCTGGTGCCAACCGATCGCGGCTTCGCGCCCGACCTGATCAGTCAGGTCAAGAAGCGGGTGATCGACGAGGTCGACGGCCAGGCCGGCTGGAGTGTGGTCACGGTCAACCAGAACGGTATCGACACCGACGTGCTCACCGACACCAAACCCCAACCGGCGCCGTCGTTCTCGGTGAGCCTCGACCGCAACGTCCAGGCCGCCGCGCAGAACGCGGTCGACCCCCGCAGCGAGCAGGCGATGATGGTGGTGATCCAGCCGTCGACCGGTGCCATCCTCGCGGTCGCGCAGAACAAGGCCGCCGACCGCGACGGGCCCGTCGCGTCGATGGGCCTCTACCCGCCCGGGTCGACCTTCAAGATCATCACGGCCGGTGCCGCCATCGACAACGGGCTCGCGAAGCCGGACACCATGGTCGGTTGTCCGGGCCGAATCGAGATCGGGGAGCGGTCGGTCCCGAACTACAACGAGTTCGCGCTGGGGACCGTCTCGATGAGCACAGCGTTCGCGCGCTCGTGCAACACCACGTTCGCGAAGCTCGCCAGCGAGATGAAGTCCGACACCCTGACCGTGGCGGCCGCGCGCTACGGCATCGGCCCCGACTACACGGTGCCCGGGCTGCCGACCGAGTCCGGATCGGTGCCCCCCGCCTCGGACCTCGTCCAGCGCACCGAGGACGGGTTCGGCCAGGGCAAGGTGGTGGTGAGCACGTTCGGGATGGCGCTGGCCGCGGCCACCGTCGCGCACGGGTCCACGCCGGTGCCGCACCTGATCATGGGGGAGGAGACGAAGATCGACGGCGCACACCCGCCGATCACCCCGGCGATGGTCGACGGGCTGCGGGGGATGATGCGCGAGGTGGTCACCAGCGGTACCGCCACCCGGATCGCCGGCGACGGCGAGGTGTACGGCAAGACCGGCGAGGCCGAGGTCGACGGCGGCTCGCACGCCTGGTTCGTCGGGTACCGCGGCGATCTCGCGTTCGCCACGCTCGTCGTGCGGGGCGGCAGTTCCGACAACGCGGTCGCCGTCACCAAGGACATGTTCGACGCGCTGCCCGACGGGTACTGAGCGACGGATCCCGTCAGGTGTTCGTGTACACCCGGCACTCGGCGACCGTGTGGTTCTTGCGGTTGAGGTAGGCGAAGAGCACCGCCGGTTTGCCGTCCGCGGTGCAGGACGCGGTCACCGCGTCGCCGGCGGCGATCAGCTTGGTCAGGTCGGTGACCTTCGCGTCGCCGAGCAGTCGCACCGAGCGCTCGTCGCCGCGCTGCGCGGACTCGACCAAACGCTCCACGGCCTGCTTGCCCGCCTTGCCGACGCTGCGCACCGCGGCACCGAACGCCAGCGTCCCGCCGAGGCCCTGCAGTCGCAGCATCCGGGCGCCCATCCCGAGCCCGACCTTCAGTTTCGCGGGGTCGATCCCGGCGACCTGAGCGAACATCGGCGCGACCTCCCAGTGCGCGGCGATCCGGCGGATTCGCGGCTCCCCGTCGTCGAGGGTGGTCTCGTAGAGCAGGTGCATCGGGGCGCGCGCGGTCACCCCACCGCCGAGCCTGGTCTCGATGGTCACGTCGCGCACAACGTCGAGTCCGCTGACGATGTCGTCGCGTTCGACGTGGAAGCGAATGTCGTTGGGGCCGATGAATGTGTCCCAGAACCGGGCGAGGGGCTCGCCGCCGCGCAGGCCGCTGCGCCGGTCGTAGAGGCCGCCGAGGACGGGCCGCCCGCCGACCGGGTCCTCGACGACGTGGCGGCGGGCGAACAGGTCCAGCCAGGCCTGCCTGTCGTGGACGGCCACGGCGGCGGGGGAGGCGTGGGCCAACGCGAGCAGGTCGGCAGCGGTCGGTTGCACGGACATGACACTCCCGGGATCGGGGACGACGGATTCTCGGAGTATGCCAGGGAATGCTAGAACCTGTTCTAACTTCGGTGCTACGGCAGCAGGCCCAGCCGGCGCGCCGCGACCACGGCCTCGTGCCGTGAGTGTGCGTCCAGCTTGCCCATCGCGTTGCGCAGGTAGCTCTTGACGGTCTCCGGCTTCAGCGAGAGGCGATGGGCGACTTCGCTGTTCGTGCAACCGAGGGCGATGTGTGCGAGGACGTCGAGTTCGCGCGGCGACAGTCCGACATCGGCCGCGGCGGCATTCTCGCCGTCGCTGACCAGACCGGCCAGCTTCTCGGCGACGGCGCGCAACCGGGATCCGAGCTGCCTGTCCGGCACCGACTGGGCCAGCCCCCGCAGCTCGGCGTGCGCGTCGCGGATGCCCTCCGACACCGCGGCCGGGGCGGCGCCGCGGGTGGCCTCGAACGCGCCGAGCATCTGCAAGCGGCGGTCCACCTCGTCGCGCACGGCGATCTCCGTCGCGAGCCTGCGCCCGGACGCGACGATCGTCTCCGCGGTGCGGTCGCCGATCGGGGTGCGCTCGCGGACCGCGGCGTACAGCACCGCCCGGGAGACGCCGTCCACGATCACCGGCACCGCCAGCACCGAGCGGATGCCCTCGCCGAGTACCGGGCGGTCGTAGTGATGGGTGATGGACAGCGAATTGCTGTAGTCGGGGACCGAGGCCGGCCGGAGCTGGTGGACCACGCGGCCGCCGAGTCCGGAGGCGGGTGGGATGGCGAGGCCGCGGAGCCCGTTCGTGCGGGTCCCGAGGAACTCGGTCAGGTGGAGGGTGCCGTCGTGCACCTCGCCGCCGAAGAGCACCGGCACGTTCGCCAGGGCGGCGGCCTGCCGCAGCTCGGCGCGCAGGGCGTCGCCGTCGCGGGGCCGCAGCAGTGGAGGGGTTCGGGAGAGCATCCGGCTACCCCTTTCCGGGGGTGGTGGAACGGTCGTGTGAGCTAGATCATAAGGGCTATGAAGAATCCGGCGACGGCCGGATCTGCGCTGGAAGGAGCCTCATGGCCATCGACACCGACGTGCGGGTGCGCGAGCTGCTGGGACAGTACGACACGCCGCAGGCCTGCGCGGCGGACCTGCTGTGCGACCGGCACCCCGCGACCGATGTCGCATTCACCGTGATCGAGTCCGACCTGTCCGCGCGCGACCTCACCTACGGCGAGCTGCGCGGCGAGTCCACGAAGTTCGCCGCGGCCCTCGCCGACCTCGGGGTCGAGCCCGGAGACTGCGTGGCGACCCTGATGGGCAAGTCGGCGGAGTTGGTCGTGGCGCTGCTCGGCATCTGGCGGCGCGGCGCGGTGCACGTCCCGTTGTTCACGGCGTTCGCGAGTCCCGCCATCGCGTTCCGGCTCGGGGCGAGCGGCGCGAAGGTCGTGGTCTCGGACCGGAACCAGCTCGCCAAGCTGGCGCCCGGCGAGGACATGCCGGCCGACGCGCCGTGGCGGGTGATCGTCGCGGCGGGGGAGCCGCAGTCCGAGGGCCAGCTGCGCTTCGGTGACCTGCTCGACGCACACGCGGCCGACGACCCCGAGGGCGCCGCGGTCGCCGTCGGCGGCGACGCTCCGCTGGTCCAGCTGTTCACCAGCGGCACCACCGGCACCCCGAAGGGTGTGCCGGTGCCGGTGCGGGCGCTCGCCTCGTTCCACGGGTACATGGAGTTCGGGCTCGACGTCCGCGACGACGACGTGTTCTGGAACGCGGCCGATCCCGGCTGGGCGTACGGGCTGTACTACGCGCTGCTCGGGCCGATGGCGGCCGGCATCCGCAGCCTGCTGCTGCACTCGGGCTTCTCGGCCCCCCTGACCTGGCAGATCATCGAGAAGTTCGGCGTCACCAATTTCGCGGCCGCGCCGACCGTGTACCGCAGCCTGCGCGCGGACCCCGGTCCGGTGCCGGAGGGGCTGTCGCTGCGCCGCGCGTCGTCGGCGGGTGAGCCGCTGACCCCGGACGTGGTGGCGTGGTCGCGGTCGACGCTCGGTTGCGAGGTCCGCGACCACTACGGGCAGACCGAGCACGGCATGTTCGTCGTCAACGCCTGGGCGGACGGGCTGCGCGAGGACGTTCCGGCCGGATCGATGGGCCGGCCGCTACCGGGATGGTCGTGCGCGGTGCTGCTCGACGACGCCGACGAGGTGGCGCCGCCGCGCACCGCCGGCCGGGTCGCGATCGACACGGCCGCCAGCCCGATGATGTGGTTCACCGGCTACGTGGACGCACCCGAGAAGACGAAGCAGCGGTTCAGTGCGGACGGCCGCTGGTACATGACCGGCGACGCGGGCAGCACCGACGCGGACGGGCACTTCTACTTCTCGTCGCGCGACGACGACGTGATCATCATGGCGGGATACCGGATCGGTCCCTTCGACGTCGAGTCGGTGCTGGTGATGCACGAGCAGGTCGTCGAGGCCGCGGTCGTCGGCATGCCGGACGAGCTGCGCGGCGAGGTGCTCGAGGCGTTCGTCGTGCTCCGCGACGGGGTCGAGGGCACCAACGCGCTCGAGGCGGAACTGCAGACGCTGGTCAAGAAGAAGTTCGCCGCGCACGCGTACCCGCGGACCGTGCACTTCGTGCCGTCGCTGCCGAAGACGCCCAGCGGCAAGGTGCAGCGCTACATCCTGCGCAAGGGATAGGCAGCTCCGCTGCCTGTGCGCGGTTGACGAGTCTCCGGACTCGTCAACCGCGCACAGGCGCGTCAGCGCCCGAGCCGCTCGGCGAAGAACGCCAGGATCTCGTCGCGGGCGGCGATCGTCGGCTCGCCGGCGGCGTCGATCAGGTGGGCCGTCACCACGCTGTGGGGGCTCGCGACCACCTCGGCGAAGAACGGCGTGGGGGTGGGGTTCGCGGCGTTGTCCGGCAGCACTCGTCCGACGAACCGGTCGCCGAGCGCCTCGGTGTACGCGGCGAATCGCTGCGCCCGGCACCACGTGTCACCGGCGAAGCGGTACGCCAGGACCGCCAGGTCGTCTCGGTCGAGGCGGTCGGCGACGGCCTGGAGGTCGCCCGGCGCGATCTCCAGTCCGGCGGGGTCGTCGAGCGGCAGGGACGGCTGACACACGACCGGTGCGAGTACCGACTCCTCGAGCACCATGGTCAGCGCGAAGTTGCCGGTGAAGCACATGCCGACGGCGCCGACGCCGGGGCCGCCGCACTCCTCGTGTGCCGATCTCGCCAGCGCCCGCAGCCATCGGGTGACGGGGCTCGTCCGGTTCGCACCGAAGGCGCGGAACTCGGCACTGACGCACGCCCGCTGCATCACCGCGGTGCCGTCCACGACAGTGGGCACCGCACCGTCGCGTCCGAACAGGGACGGCAGGTACACGGTGAACCCGGCGTCGCGCACCCAACGAGCGAAACGTGCCACGTGCGGGCTGATCCCGGGCATCTCCGGCATCACGACGACGGCCGGACCCGTTCCGGACACCAGGACGACCTTCGTGACGGAATCGAAGGTGAGGGTGCGACGTTCGAAGTCCTCGAGCGGATCGTCCACGGTCGTCTCGTGGGTCGGCATCGGCGGCGCTCCTGACGTCGGATCGGTGTGCTCGGCACGAGCAGGACGATCCTCTCCCGGACGGCCTGCGACGGGGAGCGGCGGTATCGCCACGAGCGGGGGCGATCCCGCCACCTATCGGGCGCGATCTCGCATGCGAAACTGCCTGCGGTACTCGGCGGTTCCGATGCCCACGTGCTCGGCGAACAGTCGCCGCAGGGTGCCCGGGTCCCGGTACCCGACGCGGCGGGCGATCGTCCCGATGGTCAGGTCGGTCTCGGCGAGCAGGCGTTTGGCGGCGCCGATCCTGGCCTCCTGCAGGTAGGACAGCGGCGACCGCCCGGCCTCCTCGGCGTAGCGGCGCAACAGCGTGCGGGTGCTGACGTGGAACGCGTCCGCCAGTCCAGGCAGGCTGTACGGCTCGCCGAGGCGATCGACCAGCCAGCGTTCGACCGCCGTCGCGAAGGGCCCGGTCGCGGCCGCGACCATGGACTCGACGACGTACGGTGCCTGGCTGGTTCGGTTCTCGGACACGAGGGTGATGCGTGCGGTGGCCCGGGCGACGCCGTCGCCGAGGTGCTCTCGGACGATGGCGGTCGCGAGATCGAGCGACGCGCTGAACGCGGCCGTCGTGGTGACGTGCCCGTCGCTGACGACCAGCGACTCCGCACAGACCGTGGACCGCGGGTATCGCCTGGCCAGGTGCGACGCGAACAGCCATGAGGTCGTCGAGCGGCGCTCGTCCAGCAGACCGGCCTCGCCGAGCAGGAAAGCACCGACACACACCGAGGCGATCCGGGTGCGACGCCTACCGGCATCGCGGAGGAAGTCGATCTCGCGGGTCCGGCCGGCGAGCCGGAGGCCCAGATCCGCGGTGGGGGACACGTCGAACCCCGGCACGACGAGCAGATCGAATCGGTGGTGCCACGTGTGCGCGCCGATCGTGAACCCGCCCGCGGCGGTCACCGGGCCGTCCTCCGCGGCGACCACCGATGTCCGGAACGGAGCGGTGCGGGCGGTCCCATTCTCCAGGGCGACCTGGTTGGCGATCCGGAGGATGTCGGAGACGGCGAACACCTCGGTCGCGAAACAGCCGTCGTACGCCAGGATTCCGATCCGCATGCTCCTCACGGTATGTGCTGACGCTCGGTGGTGCGTTCACCGAGTGCCTGGACTCCGCAAGCACACCAGTGTGTGTCAGAGCATGGGCATACGGTGTGACGAGATCCGGCCGGTGAGGACAGGGGGACGAGTGAGCACGGAGTTTCGATTGCCCGGTTTCGGTGGGGCGGCGGTGTTCCTTCGCCGGACCGTCGCGTCGGCGCGGATGCGTGAATCCGATGCGCCCGGAACTGCCTTCGATGTGGGGTTGCTCAGCCCGGACCGACTCGTCTGGTACCAGCAGCGGGTAGCCGAGGACGACTTCGTCGACCGGCTGGGCGCCTTTCTGCTCCGGGCCGCCGCCGATTTCCATCCGGAGAAGTCCCTCGACGTGTTCGCGGATCGGCGGATGGGACTGACGGTGTCGGTGCGTACCAGCACCGACAGTCGGGTGGAACTCGAGTTCGAGATCGTCGAGGAGGAGGACGTGATGAGCTTCGAGA
This sequence comes from Rhodococcus sp. NPDC127527, assembly GCF_042672245.1. Classification (NCBI taxonomy): domain Bacteria; kingdom Bacillati; phylum Actinomycetota; class Actinomycetes; order Mycobacteriales; family Nocardiaceae; genus Rhodococcus; species Rhodococcus sp. NPDC127527. The sequence goes on along the minus strand of NZ_JBHXVP010000025.1, from coordinate 11,998 downwards.
CCAGCCGCGTGGCGCTCGCGGCGGCGGCCGACGCCCTCTCCGCGTTGGGACGTCGTCACTACGCCGAACCCACCGGGGAGATGTAGCCATGGGATATCTGTTCGATGTGATCGGCTTCCCGGAGCTGAGTCGGATGACCGACCTGTGGGACAACGCATGGACCGATCCGCCCACCGGTCACGAGATCGCCACCGGTCACTTCGTCAGGCTCGGTGCCGCGCAGCACGTCTCGGTGGAGGCGGACTTTCTCGCCAGCCACCTGCCGTTCCACGTCGGCGGGTTCGGCGGAGTCTTCCCCGATCACGCTCCGTGGGTGGTGCTGCTGCAGAAGGCGCCCGCCGACGCCGCCATGCGGCTCCTCGCTCGTGCGGACCCGTTCCAGGTCCTCCGTGACAGCCTGGACCGCGCGCTCGGCTTCAACCGCGAGGCGAGCGTGATCGACGAACTGTTGTGGAGCCACGACGATCTGATCGGCGTGTACGCGGAGGAACTCGCCGGGTACGAGGACGAGAAGGTGTCGGCCGACGCGGTCGCGGGCTGGCCCGTCGTCGATCTGCTCCGTGGCCTCCTCGCCGACTGCAGCAGCACCCCGTTGACCGACATCGTCCTCGGCTATCCCGGCTGCGCCTACCCGGACTCGAGGCATCCCTGCGAGGCCAACGTGTTCCGTGACGTGTACGCGCAGTGGAGTCGTCGCACCCACCCGGACGGGTGAGGTCAGCGCCTGCGGATGCGGCCGACGACGAGCAGCGCGACGAGGGTCACGACGAGCAGGAGGGTGGTGTCGGCGGCGGCCTGGAACACCTGTCCGCGGTCGCTGAGGCCGAAGATGGTCACCGGCAACGTCTTCCACGTGGCCGGGTACACCATGACTGTCGCGCCGAGTTCGCCCATCGACAGCGCGATGGACAAGCCGGCGGCGGCGCCGAGGGTGGGCAGCAACAGCGGCAGCGTCACCCGCGTGAGCACCCTCGCCGGACCGGCGCCGAGCGACTCCGCGGCCTGGCGGTAGGCGGGGTCGAGCCGGTCCAGAGCGGCGGAAACGGAACTGTACGCGAACGCCAGCACCAGCACCGTGTGCGCGAGGATCACGATCCACTTCGTGCCGCCGAGCAGTAGTGGCTCGGAGTTGAAGGCGATCAGCAGCCCGAGTCCGATCGCCACCGACGGCACCGCGATCGGCAGGTGGAACGCCGCCTCGGTGGCTCGGCGCAACCACCCCGGTGCCTCCCGGGCCGCCAGGGCCGCCCAGGTCCCGACCAACAGGGCGAGCGCTCCGGCGATGAACGCCGTCTGCAGGCTGACGGCCAGGCTCGCCACGTTCTCGTCCGACAACGCCGCGGCGAGGTTCCTGCCGCCGAGATCCGACGGCAGCGGGCCCGTCCACGATCCGGCGAGGGCGGCGAGGACGACAGTGGCGATCGGTGCGACGAACACCACCGCGACCACGAGGCCGAACACGGCCAGGGTCAGCCTCCTAGCGCGGGTGGACCACAGCAGCACGGCCGGCTCCCATCAGATTGTCGAACACGAATCGGGACCCGGCGTACAGCGTGAGCGAGAGCACCACCTGCACCGTCGCGATCACCGCCGCCCCGGGCAGGTCGAAGGTGACGATGCCGTGGGTGTAGATCAGCACCGGCAGGGTCACCACGTCCTTGGCGCCGGTGAAGAGCACGATGCCGAACTCGTTGAGGGTGAGCAGCAGCACGAGCGAGCCGCCGGCCGTGAGCGCGGGCCAGGCCTCGGGCATGACCACCGTGCGCAGCACCCGCCACGGCGACGCACCCAGGCTCGCGGCCACGTCGAGTTGCTCGCGGGGCATCTGGGTGAACGCCGCGAGCAGCGGACGCACCACGAACGGAGTGAAGAAGGTGACTTCCGCAGCGATGACGCCGAGCGGGGTGTTCAGGAAGTTCAGCGGCCCGTGGTCGGTGCCGGTGAGCGTCGCGATGAGCGCGTTCACCGCGCCGGCGGTGCCGTACAGGAAGGTGAAAGCGAGGGTGATCAGGAAGGAGGGCAGCGACAGGACGGTGTCGATCAGTCGGCCGACCACCTTCGACCCCGGGAAGGGCACGAAGGCCAGCACGAGTGCCAGGAAGGTGCCGAGCAACAGGCAGCCCAGGGTGGAGAGCGCGGCGATCTCGACGGTGCGCCACAACGCCTTTCGGAACAGCGACGAGCCGAGGACCGACGTCCAGGTGGACAGCCCGCGGCCGTCCGCGGTGACCGTGGACTCCGCGAGCACCCGGCCCATCGGGTACACGGCGAAGCCGAGCACCAGCAGCAAGGGCGGCAGGACCCACAGGCTCGGCCGCCACCGCGGCGGCTCGGGCCGGACCGGCGCCGGCTCGACGGCCGGGCGGTCCAGGAGCGCGGTCACGACACCGACCCCGGCGCGGGCACCAGCACCGCGCCCCGGTCGGGGAACCGCACGCCCACCTCGGTGCCCACCGGCCGCTCGTCGTGACCCGTGACGTCCACCTCCATCGGTGATTCGGGCAGGCCGACCAGCGCGACGGTCAGGCGCGTCGAGGATCCGCGCCACACGGTGGCGACGACCCGGGCGGGGACCGCCCCACGCTCGTGGGGCGAGACCAGGTCGACCGCGTGCGGCCGGACGCACAGCAGCGCAACTGAATCCGACTCCCAGTCGACGTGACCGATCTCCGGCTGCGGTGCCTGCGCGGTGACGGGGGTGCCGCCCACCGCCACCAGCGCCGAGGTTCCGACGACCCGGGTGACGGTGCACGGCAGCAGGTTCGCGCCGCCGAGGAAGGCCGCGGTGAAGCTGCTGGGCGGGCGCTTCCACAGGTTCTCCGCGGTGTCGACGTCGACGAGACGGGCATCGCGCATCACCGCGATCCGGTCCGCGAGTGCCAGCGCCTCCGACTGGTCGTGCGTGACATAGAGCATCGCGGTGCCGGGCAACGCGGCGCGCAGCTGCTGCAGTTCGGTGAGCATGCTCTGGCGAAGCTGGGCGTCGAGCGCGGCGAGCGGCTCGTCGAGCAGCAGGACCTTCGGCCGGATCGCCAACGCGCGCGCGATCGCGACCCGTTGCTGCTGCCCGCCCGACAGCTCGCGCGGGAAACGCTTGTCGTAGGCGGACATTCCGACCATGGCCAGCGCGTCCGAGACTCGTCCGCCGATCTCCGAGCGTCGGACGCGGTGGGCTCGGAGTCCGAAGGCGACGTTCTCGGCCACCCGCATGTGCGGGAACAGCGCGTAGGACTGGACCACCACGCCGATGCCCCGCTTGGCCGGCGGGAGGTCGGTGACGTCGGTGCCGCCGAGCCGGACCGCACCGGAGGCTGGCCGGGTGAACCCGGCCAGGGCCTTGAGTGCGGTGGACTTTCCGGACCCGCTGGGCCCCAGGAGCGCCACGGTCTCGCCCGGGGCCACCCGCAGGTTGAAGTCGATCAACGCCCGGGTGGCGCCCCGGCCCCGCCCGTAGGCCACGTTGACCCGGTCGAAGGTGATGGCCGGCGCGTGGTCGACGGCCGTGCGGGTGACGGCGGGTTCCGCGGCCCGCCGGGTGTTGATTCGTGACACGTCAGCTCCCGGTGGCCTTCTGGTAGGCGGCGACGTCGGCGTCGAGCTCGGCGAGGACGGTGTTCCAGTCCGGTGTCCACACCGTGACGCCGGCCAGCAGTCCGGCGGGAGTGGACCTGTCGCCGAGGTCGACGTTCGCGGCCTCACGGACGTCCCTGCGGACCGAGACGCCGAGGGCGTCGGGGCCCACGGTCTGCTGGGCTTTCTCCGAGAGCAGGTACTCCATCAGCTTCTTGGCCTGCTCCGACCGGGGGGCGCCCTTGGCCAGGCCCATCACGTAGGGCAGCGAGACGGTGGTGCGGGACCCGTTCGCCTCCGCCGGGAAGAAGACGCCGAACTTCGAGCCGTCGTCCTTGATCGACGCGAGGTTCATCTGCACGTCGCCGTTCGCGACGAGGAGTTCGCCGTTGCTGACCTTCGGCTGGAGCTTGCCGGTCGAGGAGGACGGGCCGACGTTGTTGGCCTGCAACTTGCTCAGGTAGTCGAGTCCGCCCTCCTTGCCCCTGAGGTGCTGCAGGAGCAGCAGCACGGCGGTGCCGTCGCCGGCCTGACCGGGCGTGGAGTACTGCAACTTGCCCCGGTACTGCTCGGTGAGCAGGTCGTCCCAGGTGGTGGGCGCCGGGTTCGCGCCGGGGTTGGCGATGAAGGACAGGAAGTTGCCCACCACCGGCACGTACTTGCCCGCGGGGTCCTTCTCCTCGGCCGGCACGGCCGAGGTGTCGATGCCGCTCGGCTGCAGCAGGCCCTGAGCGTCCGCCTTCTGGATGAACGGCGGCAGCGTGACCACGATGTCGGCCTGCGGGTTGGACTGCTCCTTCTCGACGCGGGAGACGACCTCGCCGGATCCGGCCTCGACCAGGTTCACGGCGATGCCGGTCTCCTTGGTGAACTCCGCGAACTGGGGCTTGTACCAGCCGGAGAGGCCGTCGGCGCTGTAGACGGTGACGGTGCCGGCACCCGACGAGCCGGCTGCGGTGCCGGTGCCGCCGCAGGCGGTCAGGGACAGGGCGGTCGCGGCCAGCGCGATGGCGGCGAGACCGGGACGCAGGGAAACGCTGAAGCGGCGCATCGGATTCCTAACTGGAGTGACGGATCGGGAGTGGGCGGAGTGGTGGAACGCGGGAAGTGGGCTATCGGTCCAGGAGCAGCTCGGCGAACTCGCGGACCGAGGGCACCACGTGGGTGGCGCCCGCCGCGCGCAGCTGGTGCTCGTCGTGTGCACCGGTGAGCGCGCCCGCGACGATCGCCGCCCCTGCGCGTAGGCCGCTGGTCACGTCGTTGGACGTGTCGCCGAGCACGGCGACGTCCTTCACGTCGTCGGCCTGCAGTCGCAGCAGGGCGGTGAGGATCAGGTCCGGGTACGGGCGGCCGCGACCGGCCTCGGACGGGGCGAGGGTGAGGTCGGCGAGGGACTGCCAGCCGAGCGCGGCGAGCAGCTTGTCCTGGGTTCCGCGGCTGAAGCCGGTGGTCAACGCCACCTGGACGCCCGCCTCGCGCAGCATGGTGATCGCCTCGGCCGCACCGGGAATCGGCTCGGCGCTGCCCTCGTCGATCAGGCGGTCGTAGGTGGACTCGAAGGCGGTGTTGGCGGCCCGGGCGCGGTCCTCGTCGCCGAAGAGTGCGCGGAACACGACGATCTTGGACTGGCCCATGGTGTCGAGCACGTACTGGCGGGCGGCGTCGGCCTCGACGCCCTCGGGCGCCAGGCCCGCGGCATCCGCCGCGGCGGCGAAGGCGCGCAGGACCAGGCCGTCGTCGGCGACCGTGGTTCCCGCCATGTCGAGCACGGCAAGGGTGATTCTGCTGTCGGACACGGGATCTCCTCGATCTGGATGCGGGGGTCAGAGCCCTAGCTGGTTTGCGGTCTGTTCGGCCAGCGCCGGTCCGAGGGTCATGCCGCGACCGCCGGGCCCGGCGACCACCCAGACCCCCGGCGCGGGTTGGCCCCGATGCACGAGTTCGCCGGAGTCGCGGTGCTGGCTGTAGACCCCTGCCCAGCGCTTGACGATCGGCGGCAGGTCGCGACCGAGCAACTCCTCGACGACACCGGTCAGGTGCCGGTAGGGCGCCTCGTCCACGTCGAAGTCGAAGGGTTCGTCGTACTCGTGGGTGTCGCCGATGGTCAGCCCGCCGTGCAGACGCTGCACGCACAGCAGCTGCATCCGGTGCGCCTCCGCGGTCGGTTCCTGCGGCTGCGCGGACGTGAGCGCGTCGAGCGCGGTGCCGGCGAAACCGGGGTAGTAGCGCAGGCTGTCGCCGTCGGCGATCGCCGTGGTCAGCGCCTCGCCGAGCGGCGCGGTCTGCATCATCTGCAGTCGCACGCGGCGCAGCGGAAGTTCGCCGGCCAGGTCGCGGGCCAGCCCGCCCAGGGCGGCGCCGGGGCACACGATCGCCAGGTCGGCGTCGACCGTGCGGCCGTGGTCGTCGCGCAGGTGCACGCCCGAGTCGGTGGTGGTGACCTCGCGGACCTCGGCCGGCGCGTGGAAGGTGTAGCGGCCGCCGGCGGCGAGGTGACGGCGGATGGCGGGCAACGCGATTCGGGATTCCACGGCACCGTCGCGGCTGCAGTGCAGTCCGGCGAGGTACTTGCCGCGCAGCGCGGGGTTGACCGCGAGGACCTGCTCGGGATCGAGCAGCGCGAAGCCGCGGGCTCCCGCGTCCAGGCGGGCCATGGCCTGCTCGGCGACGGCCACCTCCTCCGGCGTGCGCAGGAGCGTCAGCGATCCGGCGGGGCGGAAGCCGATGTCGGGTACGCGGACGGCGAGGTCCTCCCACAGCTGTCGGGACCGCAGCGCCGCCTCGAGTTCGTGCTCGGCGCGCCCCGAGACCCACACGAGGCCGAAGTTGCGGACCGTGGCCCCTCGCGCCTCGTGCTCGCGCTCGAACTGGACGACCTCGTGTCCGCGTCGGACGGCCTCGTCGGCGTGCGCCGTGCCGAGGATGCCGCCGCCCACAATTGCAATTCGCATGGGGGCAGCATGGGCTTTGGTCTAGACCTACTGGAGGACGCTCGGGAAACGACGGATGAACAATTGGTATAGACCAAATCCGTGTACGCTTACCACCATGAACGACGACTCGGGGGTGCTCGAAAAGACTGCGGCCCTGCTGGATTCGGTCACGGTCCGGGTGCCCACCCGGAGGGTGCCGGCGTGACGGCGGCCGGGAACCCGCCCAAGTACTACCGGGTGCGCACCGAACTCGCCGCGATCGTCGCGGAACTGTCCGAGGGCGACGCGGTGCCCGCGGAACGCGATCTCGCGGCTCGCTTCGCGGTCTCGCGAGAGACGGTTCGCCAGGCGGTACGCGAGCTGCTCCTCGAGGGACTGATCGAGCGGCGCGGTCGGGGCACGGTCGTCGCGAGTCCCAAACTCGTGCAGCCGCTCTCGCTCGGTTCCTACACCGAGGGCGCACTGAGCCGGGGACGGGTGCCCTCGCGTGAACTCGTCGCCTTCGCGGAGGAACGCGTCGATGCGGAAACGGCTGCCGCGCTCGCGATTCCGGTCGGTGCGGCCGTGCTCCGGCTCGAGCGCGTGCTGCTGGCGGACGGCCGGAAGATCGGGCTGGAGAACACCTACCTCCCGGTGCGGCGGTTCGGCGAGCTGGCCACCACCTTCGACCCGGGCACCTCGCTCTACGCCGCGATCCGAGCGACCGGCGTGGTGTTCGGCTCGGCGACCGAGCGGATCGAGACGGTGCTCGCCTCGCCGCGTGACGCGGCCCTGCTCGACTCGACCACCGCGATGCCGATGCTGCTGCTCGACCGAACCTCGCTGGACACCGACGGGGTGCCGATCGAGCGGGTCCGCTCGCTCTACCGCGGCGACCGGATGGCCTTCCTGACGGTGCTGCGCGAGTAGCGAGGCGGCGGCCGGTGCGGACTCGGCCCCGCTGCAGATCCGGTGTTAGCGTGCGGAGATGGGAACGGTCCTGGTTCCACTTCCCGCGTGCGACTTCGACCCGTCCGAGGTGGCGGTCAGCTGGCGGGTGTTGCGGCGGCTCGGTCACCGGGTGCGGTTCGCCACTCCCGACGCGGCGATCGCGACGGCCGACCACTTGATGGTGACGGGGCGCGGCCTCGACCCGTGGGGCGCGATCCCCGGACTGGACCGGATCGTGCTGGTGGGGCGAGTGCTGCGCGCGAACGCGGTGGCGCGGGCCGATTACGCGGCGCTGCGTGACGATCCGGAGTTCACCGCGCCGTCGACCTGGGCCGCTGTCGACCTCGACACCGTCGACGGCCTGCTGCTCCCCGGCGGCCACCGGGCCCGCGGCATGCGGCGGTACCTCGAGAGCGAGCGTCTGCAGGGCGTCGTCGTCGACGCCTTCCGTCGGGACCTGCCGGTCGCGGCGATCTGTCACGGGGTGCTGCTGGCCGCGCGCAGCATCGACCCGCGCACCGGGCGGTCGGTGCTCTACGGTCGCCGCACCACCGCCCTGACCTGGTCGTTGGAATCGCGCGCCTGGCGGGTCGCCCGCGTCACCCGGTTCTGGGACCGGGACTACTACCGCACGTACACGGAGGCGCCCGGTGAGCCGCAGGGATACATGGGGGTGCAGCAGGAGGTGACCCGGGCGCTGCGGCAGCCGAGCGACTTCGTCGATGTCGACCCGGACGGCCCGAACGCGGCGCGGCAGTCGAGCGGGCGTGCCCGCGACACGTTCGACGACGCCCGGCCCGCGTTCCTGGTGCGGGACGGCAACTACCTGTCCGCCCGCTGGCCCGGCGACGTGCACACCTTCGCGCGCGCGTTCGGCGCGATGCTGGCGGGCACCCCGACGAAGCGAGGGCGCTGACGGCCGTCGCGCCGGACTCACTCACTCGACGAGCAGCCCCGCCCCCATGCTGGCGTACACCAGCATGAGCACCATCAACAGCCATCCCGCGCCCTGCCAGATCGGCCAGGTGCCACCCGAACGCCAGACGAGGTAGGTGCGCGCGAAGGCCCCGAGCCCGCCGAGCAGGAGGATCGCGGCCGGTGCCACCGCGAGGACCCACCGGTCCGTGGTCGAGCAGATGCGACCCTGGTCGACCGGGCAGTCGTGGTTCGTTGCTCCCCACGCGAACGCGAGTGCCACGACGACCAGGGCGAGGGCGACGACGGCACAGGTGTAGCGCGTCGCCCGTCGAAGTGTCGGCGGATCGTTCCACCGCTTCTCGATGTCGTCCGACATCTGTGTGCCTCGCCTCGGTCGATCGGGTCATCCGTGTGGCAGGTACGTCCATTGTGCGCCGGGTATCGCGTTGTCCCGACGGGGCGCGGGGCGGACAATCGACTCACGCGAGATCGCATTCTCGACGGACGAAGGAGTGGCGTGGTGAACCGGACCGAGCTCCCACAGACTTTGCGGCGATCGTCGAAGGAGGTGCAGGCGGCCTTCGAAGCGGCGCACGATACGGCCGTCAAGCGGTACGGCGACGGCGAGGAGGCGCAGCGAGCGGCATACGGGGAGATCAAACGCAGTTTCGAGTTGGTGACCGACCACTGGGTGCCCAAGCAGGACTGACCGGCGGGGAGCCGACACCGTCGGCGTCGTGACGGGTGGCGCGCGAGATGCGTCTAACCTGGTGGGCATGCCCGTGCGTACCCAGCTCAGTCCCGGAACCGTCTCGCCGACCCTCGCGGTGCCCGCGAACATCGAGCGGCCCGAATACGCCTGGAAGCCCACCGTCAACGAGGGTTCCGAGCCGTGGGTCCAGACGCCGGAGACCATCGAGGCGATGCGGGTGGCGAGCCGGATCGCGGCGCAGGCGCTGCAGGAGGCGGGCAAGGCCGTTGCCCCCGGCGTCACCACCGATGCGCTGGACCGCATCGCGCACGAGTACATGATCGACCACGGTGCCTACCCCTCCACCCTGGGCTACAAGGACTTCCCCAAGTCCTGCTGCACCTCGCTCAACGAGGTCATCTGCCACGGCATCCCGGACTCGACGGTGATCCAGGACGGTGACATCGTCAACATCGACGTCACCGCCTACATCGGCGGCGTGCACGGTGACACGAACGCGACCTTCCTCGCCGGTGACGTCTCCGAGGAGAATCGCCTGCTCGTCGAGCGCACCCGCGAGGCGACGATGCGCGCGATCAAGGCCGTCAAGCCGGGCCGCGAACTCAACGTCATCGGCCGGGTCATCGAGTCGTACGCCAATCGCTTCGGCTACGGCGTGGTCCGCGACTTCACCGGCCACGGCATCGGCGAGACCTTCCACAACGGCCTGGTGATCCTGCACTACGACCAGCCGAACGTCGACACCGTCATCGAGCCCGGCATGGTGTTCACGATCGAGCCGATGATCAACCTCGGCACCGTCGACTACGACATCTGGGAGGACGGCTGGACCGTCGTCACCAAGGACCGCAAGTGGACGGCCCAGTTCGAGCACACCATCGTGGTCACCGACTCGGGGGCGGAAATCCTCACTCTCCCGTGAGAGGCGCGCTGCTGGTCGCCGGCACCACCTCCGACGCGGGCAAGAGCGTCCTCGTCGCGGGCCTGTGCCGGCTGCTGGCCCGGCGCGGGGTGTCGGTGGCGCCGTTCAAGGCGCAGAACATGTCCAACAACTCCGTCGTCACGCTCGACGGCGGGGAGATCGGCCGCGCGCAGGCGCTGCAGGCGCGGGCCTGCGGGCTCGAGCCGAGTGTGCGTTTCAACCCGGTGCTGCTCAAGCCGGGCAGCGACCGGACCTCGCAGCTGGTTGTCCGCGGCAAGGCGGTGACCTCGGTCGGCGCCCGCGACTACATCGAACACCGCGAATGGCTCCGCGAGGTGGTTGCCGGCGAATTGGCCTCCCTGCGTGACGAATTCGACGTCGTGATCTGCGAGGGTGCCGGCTCGCCCGCCGAGATCAACCTGCGGGCCACCGATCTGGCGAACATGGGACTGGCGCGGGCGGCCGCGCTGCCGGTGATCGTGGTCGGGGACATCGACCGCGGGGGAGTGCTGGCGCACCTGTTCGGCACCGTCGCCGTGCTCGCACCGGAGGACCAGGAGTTGATCGCGGGCTTCGTGGTCAACAAGTTTCGTGGCGACGTCGGCCTGCTCGAACCCGGCCTCGAGCAGTTGCGCGCACTCACCGGCCGGCCGACCCTCGGGGTGGTGCCGTTCGCGGAGGGGCTGTGGATCGACGCCGAGGACTCGCTGTCCACGATCCCCGACGCCCCCGTCGGGCGGCCCGCCGCGCCGGTCGGGCGGGAATGGCTGCGGGTCGCGGCGGTACGGCTGCCGCGGGTGTCCAACGCCACCGACGTCGAGGCGCTGGCCTGCGAACCCGGAGTGTCCGTGCACTGGGTGAGCGAGCCCTCGCGCCTGGCGGACGCGGACCTGGTGGTGCTCCCGGGGAGCAAGTCCACGGTGTCGGACCTGAACTGGCTGCGGGCGAGCGGAATCGCCGATGTCCTCGCCGCCCGTGCGGCGGCCGGGCTGCCGATCCTGGGCATCTGTGGCGGTTACCAGATGCTCGGCCGGAGCATCGTCGACGACGTCGAGTCCGGCGCGGGCGCCGTCGCGGGGCTGGGACTGCTGGACCTGGACGTGGAGTTCGCCCGTGAGAAGGTCCTTCGGCAGTCGACGGGGACCGCGGACGGAATCACGGTGTCCGGCTACGAAATCCATCACGGACGGGTGGTCCGGTCCGGGGACGCGGCGCTGTTGTGCGACGACGAGGACGGCCCGGAGGGCAGCGTGCGCGGACAGGTGTTCGGCACCCACTGGCACGGACTGCTCGAGTCCGACGAGTTCCGGCGGTCCCTGCTCACCCGGGTCGCGGCGGTGACGGGTCGGCAGTTCACCGTCGCCCCGGACACCTCGGTGGCCGACGAGCGGACCGCCCAACTGGACCTGCTGGCCGACCTGGTGGAGCGACACCTCGACGTGACGGCAATCGAGCGGCTGATCGACGGCGGTGCGCCGCAGGGGCTTCCGGTGATCGAGCACCTGACCCGATGACGGTCTTCGCGGCGCAGGCCGGCGGGGCGGCCGAATTCTCACCACCTTCTTAGACGCCGCCCGACGGACCCGCGACGAACACCCGACCACCAGGTGATTCGTGCTTCCGCACGTGCCGGCGATCGACGTCGTGGCACACCGGAATCGCCTGACCAGCGGTGTCTTCGTATTCGGAACCGTGAATCCTTGCGTACCGTGGGCTGCGCAGCGCCGACAGAACTCGTCTGATCGTCGCTCGGTGAGTCGGGAGTCTGCTCCACGAGGGGAGAGTGCACAGCGTGTTCGCTACGTGGGGCCGACTCGTGTACCGCCTCCGATTCACGGTGATCGGGGTGATGGTCGCGTTGATGCTCGGCCTCGGGGCGTACGGCCTGGGCCTGGAGAACAACCTGAGCCAGAGCGGCTGGGACGACCCCGGCTCCGAGTCGGTGGCGGCGGCGAAGCTGGCGGACGGCACGTTCGGGCGCGACACCAACGCCGACGTGGTGCTGCTCTACAC
>NZ_JBHXVP010000024.1:10361-26293 GCF_042672245.1 Rhodococcus sp. NPDC127527 | reverse complement strand
CAGCTACGTCAAGGTCATCGTCAGCACCGCGAACGTGCAGAGCACCGTCACCCTGTGGGGACAGCCCTTCAGCCTCGGCTGATCCGCCCCACCCCAAACGCACCCGACCGAAACACGGCCTCGCCCCTCACGAGCCAGAGTCGGGTTGCTGAAAGACGCAGGCGCGCGGTCCGTCGGATCCCCTCCCGGACCACGCGCCTGTGGCATCTCCACACGACGGCGGGATCGTCACCGAAACATGACGATCCCGCCGTTGCGTTATCCGAGCACCAGTCCCTCGCCGTCGACGGAGACGTTCACCGGCACCGTGTCGCCGTCGTGAATCTCACCGGCCAGCAACAGCTTTGCCAGCTGGTCACCGATCGCCTGCTGCACGAGCCTGCGCAGCGGGCGCGCCCCGTAGAGCGGGTCGTAGCCACGCTTGGCCAGCCACGCCTTCGCCGGCTGCGAGACCTCCAGCGTCAGGCGCCTCGCGGCGAGCCGCTTCGCCAGCTGGCCGAGCTGGATGTCGACGATGGACTCGAGCTGCTCCTCGGAGAGCGGATCGAAGATCACCACGTCGTCGAGCCGGTTGATGAACTCCGGCTTGAACGCGTGCCGCACCGCCTCCATCACCTGCTCCTTGGTGCCGCCGGCACCGAGGTTGGAGGTCAGGATCAGGATGGTGTTGCGGAAGTCCACCGTCCGGCCCTGACCGTCGGTCAGGCGTCCCTCGTCGAGGACGGCGAGCAGGATGTCGAACACGTCGGGGTGCGCCTTCTCCACCTCGTCGAACAGCACCACGGTGTACGGACGCCTGCGCACCGCCTCGGTGAGCTGCCCACCCGCCTCGTAGCCGACGTACCCGGGCGGCGCACCGACGAGCCGGGCAACCGAGTGCTTCTCGCCGTACTCGGACATGTCGATCCGCACCATCGCCCGTTCGTCGTCGAACAGGAAGTCCGCCAACGCCTTCGCGAGTTCCGTCTTGCCGACGCCGGTCGGTCCGAGGAACAGGAACGAGCCGGTCGGCCGGTTCGGATCCGCCACGCCGGCGCGGGCGCGGCGCACCGCGTCGGACACCGCCTGCACGGCCTCGGCCTGCCCGACCACCCGCTTGCCGAGTTCGGACTCCATCCGCAGCAGCTTGGCGGTCTCGCCCTCCATCATCCGGCCGGCCGGGATGCCGGTCCACGCCGACACCACGTCCGCGACGTCGTCCGGCCCGACCTCCTCCTTGAGCATCACGTCGCCGTCGCTGGCACCGCCGGACGCCTCGACCGCCGCGTCGAGCCGCTTCTCCAACTCGGGGATCCGCCCGTAGCGCAGCTCGGCGGCCTTGCCCAGGTCGCCGTCCCGCTCGGCCCGATCCGATTCACCGCGAAGCGATTCCAGCTGCTCCTTGATCTCGCGGACGGAGTCGATCGCCGACTTCTCGTTCTGCCAGCGGGTGCTGAGCTGGTTCAGCTTCTCCCGGTCGTCGGCGAGTTCCTGACGCAGCTTCTCGAGCCGCGCCTTGGAGGCCTCGTCGGTCTCCTTCGCCAGTGCCATCTCCTCGATCTCGAGCCGCCGGACGGTGCGCTCGACCTCGTCGATCTCGACTGGCCGCGAGTCGATCTCCATCCGCAGCCGAGACGCGGCCTCGTCCACGAGGTCGATCGCCTTGTCCGGCAGGAACCTCGAGGTGATGTAGCGGTCCGACAGCGTCGCCGCCGCGACGAGCGCGGAGTCGGTGATGCGCACACCGTGGTGCACCTCGTAGCGCTCCTTGAGCCCGCGCAGGATGCCGACGGTGTCCTCGACGGACGGCTCGCCGACCAGCACCTGCTGGAACCGGCGCTCGAGGGCCGCGTCCTTCTCGATGTACTTGCGGTACTCCTCGAGGGTGGTCGCGCCGACCAGGCGCAGTTCGCCGCGGGCCAGCATCGGCTTGATCATGTTGCCCGCGTCCATCGCCGACTCGCCGGTCGCGCCCGCACCGACGATGGTGTGCAGCTCGTCGATGAAGGTGATGACCTGACCGGCCGAGTTCTTGATGTCGTCGAGAACGGCCTTGAGCCGCTCCTCGAACTCGCCGCGGTACTTCGCGCCCGCGACCATCGAACCGAGGTCGAGGGAGATGACCGTCTTGCCGCGCAACGACTCCGGGACGTCGCCCGCCACGATCCGCTGGGCGAGGCCCTCGACGATCGCGGTCTTGCCGACGCCGGGCTCGCCGATGAGCACCGGGTTGTTCTTGGTGCGACGGCTGAGAACCTGTACGACGCGCCGGATCTCGGTGTCGCGGCCGATCACCGGGTCGAGCTTGCCCGCGCGGGCGGCCTCGGTGAGGTCGGTGCTGTACTTCTCGAGCGCCTGGTACGTCCCCTCCGGATCCGGACTCGTCACCCGGGCGCTGCCCCGCACCGCGGTGAAGGCGTCCCGCAGCGCCTGCGGCGTGGCGCCGTGCCCGACAAGGAGTTTCGCGACATCGGAGTCCCCCGACGCGAGACCGACCAGCACGTGCTCGGTGGAGACGTACTCGTCGTCGAGTTCGGTCGCCAGCTGCTGCGCCGCGGTCAGCGCGGCCAGCGCCTCGCGCCCCAACTGCGGCGTGGTGGTGGCGCCGGTGGCCTTCGGCAGCCGGTCCACCATCGTCTGCGCCTCGCGGTGCACGGCGGTCGGGTCTACGCCGACGGCCTTGAGCAGCGGCGCCGCGATGCCGTCGGTCTGGTCGAGCAGCGCCGCGAGCAGGTGCGCCGGACGGATGTCCGGGTTGCCGGCGGCGGACGCGGACTGCAGGGCGGCAGACATGGCCGCCTGAGTCTTGGTGGTCGGAGAGAACGAGTCCACTGGTCACCCCTTCGGAAGACATAGGTCGTCGGCTGCGAGCGCAGCGACGGGAGATGTCACTGCCGAGCCTAGGCATGGCCGCTCGGCGCTGTCACCTTCACCAACGCCCAGAAGGTTGAGTCTGTTCCGCTCAAGTTTGAGAAACTTGGGACGGATGTGGTGATGCTGGTTACAGCCGCGCGATAGTCTTCTGATCGCAGCGGCGAATGCGGAGACACCGCCCGGAAAACTCGCGACTGCCGAGGTGGGCCTGCCGTGAGCGAAGGACCGGGTACCGGCGATTCCGCGCCACTCGCGCGTTCCCAACGCGTGCTCGCGCTGCTGCTCGCAATGGCGATGTTCGTGCTCGTCGTGGACACGTCGCTGATGAACGTGTCCATCTCGTCGGTGGTTCGCGATCTCGACACCACTGTCAGCGGGGTCCAGGCGGCGATTGCGCTCGAGGCACTGGTGTCAGCGGCGTTCATCCTGATCGGCAGCAAGGTCGGTGACCTCGTCGGGCGTAAGCGCGCCTACGTGCTGGGCCTGCTCGGCTACGCCGCGGGCGCCGCGGCAATGACACTGGCGCAGAGCCTGACAGCGATCATCGTCTTCTGGGCGGTGCTGGGCGGCATCGGCGCTTCACTCCTGTTACCCGCGATGCAGTCTCTGGTGCACGGAAACTTCGAAGGCGGCGCCCAGAAGAAGGTCTACGCCCTGATCGGTGCGGCGGCCGCGATCGCCGCTGCCGTCGGGCCGCTGCTCGGAGGCTTCATCACGACCTACCTGTCGTGGCGGATCGCGTTCCTGCTCGAGGTGGTGGTCATCGCGATCGTGCTGTCCGGGATCGGCCTCGTCCGCGACGTGCCCTACACGGGACCTCGCGGAATCGACGCGGTGGGCGCGGCGCTCTCGGTTCTGGGCATGGGCGGCATCGTGCTGGGAATCCTGGTGTGGCAGGAAGGCGGCGAAGCCGTTGCCGCGCTGCTCGTCGGTGGCGCGGTCGCCCTGGCTGGGCTGGCATTCTGGCTCGTACGACGCAAGCGGCGCGGCGAGCCGACGCTGCTGGACCCGGATCTGTTCCGGTCCAAGGTCTTCAGGTTGGGCGTCTCCCAGCAGACGCTCCAGCAGATCGCCCTGGGCGGCACGATGATCGCGCTGCCGATCTACCTGCAGATGGTGCTCGAGTACAACGCGATGCAGGCGGGCCTGTCCCTCGCACCCCTGTCGCTGAGCATGTTCGCCGTCGCGATTCTCGCGGGGAGGAGGGCCGGCGATCGGCGCCCGAGCAGCATCGTCCTGTGGGGGTTCGCGCTCGTCACCTTCGGGATCGTGGCCCTGATCCCCCTCGTTCCCCGGGCGGAGTTCGGGTGGGCTCTGCTGGCTCCCCTGGTCGTTGCGGGTTCGGGGCTGGGGTTGCTGGTGTCGCAGCTGAACAACTACACGCTCGCGCCGATCTCGGAGGAGCGGGTCAGCGAGGCCGCCGGCACCAACTCCGCGGCCGGGTCGTTCGGACTGTCGTTCGGACTGGCGTTCGCCGGGGCCATCATGCTGGCGACGCTGTCGACCACGTTCACCTCGATGGCGCAGTCGAGTTCCGTACTACCGCCTGCCGAACAGCAGCAGGTGGCGCAGGTGCTCCAGGACAACGCGGAGGTGATGAGCAATACCGAACTGGACGCGTTGCTCGTGGGCCAACCCCCGCACATCCAGGACGAGATCATCCGGATCAACACCGACGCGCGCCCCGTCGCCCTGCAGGTTGCGCTGCTCGTCCCGGCCCTGGCGGGTCTGCTCGGTGTGCTCAACTCGTTCCGCATGCGGCGCACCGCGGAGCCACGGCCGGCCGCCGCGAGCAACGGACCCGACCCCGACTGACGCCCCGAGGCCAACGAGCACTCGCAACCGAGCCGTGCCGATGCCCGCTACCTTCGATGCCATGACCACGCCGCCGCAGCCCCGTCGCCGCCGTCCCCTCCTCTGGGTGACGGCCGCGGCGGCGGCGGTCGCGGTGGTGGCGACCGGCGTGCTGTGGCTGGCGCCGAGCCGGTATCTGCCCTGGGACACCGCCGACTTCCCGACCGTGGACCGAGGCGAGCTGTCGGCGCCGCAGGCGCGGATCGTCGATATCCTCGACGCCGAGCATCGCGCGCAACGCCCCGGCACCTTCTACTCCGAGGGCACCGAGGAACCGTGGTGCGCCGACTTCGTCAGCTGGATCATGCGGGAGGCCGATCTCCCGCTGTCGAACCCGAACTCCGGGCACTGGCGGATCCCCGGCGTGTACACGCTGCAGGAGTACTACTCATCGCAGGGCCGATTCGAGAAGGCGGGCGAGGGCTACCGTCCCGTCGTCGGCGACGTCGTGCTCTACGACAACAGCAGCTGGGTGGGCCAGCACACCAACATCGTCGTGGCGGTCGACGGGGACACCGCCACGACGGTGGGCGGCAACGAGTTCGGCCGGATCCGGGTGCACGACCTGGACTGGACGTCCGATTCGGCCGTGGTCGGATTCGGCAGGCTCGCCGCCTGAGCGCGGGTCAGCCGACGGTCATCCGGTAGGCCTCGAGCCGCTCCGCCAACTCCTCCGGGCGCGCCAGCGCCGGCAGGTGTCCGCCGTCCATCTCGTCGGGGACGATGCCGAGTCGCTCACGCGCCATCCGACGCTGGAAGGCTGCGGGGAGGAAGCGGTCGCCCAGGCACAACAGAAATCGGGTCGGGACGTCCGGCCAGGCCGGCATCGGCAGTCGCTGCTCGAAAGGGGTGTCGGACTGCCTGCGCGCACCGTCCGCCAACGCCGCGGTCAGCACGTCCCGCGGTAGGTCGTGCAGGAACGTTGTCACCGGATCGAATTCGGCATCGGGGTCACGGCCCTCCCGTTCGTCCAGCTCGCGTCGCGCGGACCCCTGGCCGGTGTTCGCCCACCAGTCGCCGGGCGACTCCCCCTCGACCGGGACCATCGCCGCCACCAGGACCGCCAGCCGGACCGAGATCCGGGAGCACACCAGCGGGACGAGAAGTCCCGCCATCGACTGAGCGACCAGGATCAGACCGGTCCGGTCGCCGACCACATCGACCACCACGTCGGCGTACTCGGACAGTCCGGCCGTGTCGTCGTCGCACGGCAGGTCCGGCGCCAGTACCTCGTGCCCGAGCGCACGCAACCGCGGAGCGACGAACTGCCAGTAGGCGGAGTCCGAGCCGGCACCGTGGAGTAGCACGTAGGTCGCCATGCCGCGACGCTACGCCGGATCCGCCGCGGAAGGGCCGACCCGGTCCCCGGCGCCGCCTCCAGACCCGGCACGGATGAGGTCGGCGGGCGGTACATCGGGTCCAGTCCATTCGACTCCGCAGGCCGGCTGTGGCCGGTCTCGCACCCCCAGCCTGAGAAGAACGTCGCGAACAACACACACGGCGTGGTAGGAGGATAGGTGCCACTACAACCACACCGTGGCTCAGATGAGACGCGAACACAGAACGCGCCTAGCCGATATCGGAGCAATGAAAAAAATATGAGCGTGGAACAACCAACCATCATCTACACGCTGACCGATGAAGCGCCGATGCTCGCCACGTACGCCTTCCTGCCAGTGATCGAGACATTCGCCGAGGCAGCCGGGATCAACGTCGAGACCTGCGACATCTCCGTCGCCGCCCGCATCCTCGCCGAGTTCGGCGACCACCTGACCGAAGCGCAACGAGTGCCGGACAACCTGGCCGAACTGGGCCGGCTCACGCAGCTGCCCGACACGAACATCATCAAACTGCCGAACATCAGTGCCTCGGTCCCGCAGCTGCTCGCGGCCATCAAGGAACTCCAGGCGCACGGCTTCGCCGTCCCGGACTACCCGGAGAACCCGAAGTCGGACGAGGAAACCGCGATCAAGGACCGGTACACCAAGTGCCTGGGCAGCGCGGTGAACCCCGTCCTTCGCGAGGGCAACTCGGACCGCCGCGCACCCAGGGCGGTCAAGGAGTACGCCCGCACGCATCCGCACAGCATGGGCGAATGGTCGCCGGCATCGCGCACGCACGTCGCCCACATGCGGCACGGCGACTTCTACCACGGCGAGAAGTCGATGACCGTCGACGGCGATCGCGAGGTGAAGATGGAGCTGCTGACCACCAGCGGCAAGACCGTCGTCCTCAAGCCGAAGGTGTCACTCACCGACGGCGACGTCATCGACAGCATGTTCATGAGCAAGAAGGCGCTCATCGACTTCTACGAGGAGCAGATGGAGGACGCCCGCAAGACGGGCATGATGTTCTCCCTGCACGTCAAGGCCACGATGATGCGGGTGTCGCACCCGATCGTCTTCGGGCACGCCGTGAAGGTGTTCTACAAGGATGCGTTCGCCAAGCACGGCGAGCTGTTCGACGAGCTCGGTGTGAACGTCAACAACGGGCTCTCCGACCTCTACGCGAAGATCGAGTCGCTCCCCGCATCCAAGCGTGAGGAGATCGTCGACGACCTGCACAAGTGCCACGAGAACCGGCCCGAGCTGGCGATGGTGGACTCGGCGCGCGGCATCTCGAACTTCCACTCCCCGAGCGATGTCATCGTCGATGCGTCCATGCCCGCGATGATCCGCGCGGGCGGCAAGATGTACGGCGCCGACGGTCGGCAGAAGGACACCAAGGCGGTGAGCCCCGAGTCGACGTTCTTCCGGATCTACCAGGAGATGATCAACTTCTGCAAGACCAACGGCGCGTTCGACCCCACCACCATGGGCACCGTGCCGAACGTCGGCCTGATGGCGCAGAAGGCGGAGGAGTACGGCTCGCACGACAAGACGTTCGAGGTCCCCGAGGCCGGCGTCGCCAACATCACCGATCTCGCCACCGGAGAGGTTCTGCTCACCCAGAACGTCGAGGAGGGCGACATCTGGCGCCTGTGCATCGTCAAGGACGAACCCATCCAGGACTGGGTGAAGCTCGCCGTCACCCGCGCCCGCAACTCCGGCATGCCGGTCGTGTTCTGGCTCGATCCGTACCGTCCGCACGAGAACGAGCTGATCGCCAAGGTGAGGAAGTACCTGCCCGATCACGATACCGAGGGCCTCGACATCCAGATCATGTCGCAGGTGCGCGCGATCAGGTACACGATGGAGCGGCTGATCCGTGGACTCGACACCATCTCGGCCACCGGCAACATCCTGCGCGACTACCTCACCGACCTGTTCCCGATCCTGGAATTGGGCACGAGCGCGAAAATGCTCTCCATCGTGCCGTTGATGGCCGGCGGCGGACTGTACGAGACCGGCGCGGGCGGGTCGGCTCCCAAACACGTCAAGCAGTTGCTGGAGGAGAACCATCTGCGCTGGGACTCGCTCGGCGAGTTCCTCGCACTTGCCGTCAGCCTCGAGGACCTCGGCATCAAGACCGGCAACAAGAAGGCGACCGTCCTGGCCAAGACCCTCGACGCAGCGACCGGCAAGTTGCTCGAAAACGACAAGGGTCCGTCCCGTACCACCGGTGAGCTGGACAACCGCGGCAGCCAGTTCTACCTGGCCATGTACTGGGCAGAGGAGCTCGCCGCGCAGACCGAGGACGAGGAGCTGCGTGCGCACTTCGTTCCGCTCGCGGCCTCGCTCGCGAAGAACCGGGACGCGATCGTCGGTGAGCTCAACGACGTGCAGGGCGACCCGGTCGACATCGGCGGCTACTACGCGCCCGACGCCGACCTGACCACCGCGGTCATGCGCCCGAGCGCGACGTTCAACGACACCTTGGCGGCTGCACGCGGCTGAGCCGTACCTGCGTGACGAGCAAGGCCCGCAACCCCCTCCAGGCGGTTGCGGGCCTTGCTGCGTACGGGCGGGCGGCGCCTACACCGAGCGCGCGGCGCCCTCCCAGTACCGCGCCCGCAGTGCCTTCTTGTCCAGCTTGCCGATCGGGGTCAGCGGCAGGGTGTCGACGAAGTCCACGGACTTCGGGGCGTGCACCGCACCCTTGGCCTCCTTGACCATCGCGGACAGGTCTGCCGGCTCGACGGTCTGCCCGTCGCGCAGCACCACGCAGGCCTTCACTGCCTCGCCCCACTTCTCGTCAGGCACACCGACGACCGCGACCGACGCGACCGCCGGATGCGCGGAGATGACGTCCTCGATCTCCCGCGGGAAGACGTTGAACCCGCCGGTGACGATCATGTCCTTCTTGCGGTCGACGATGAACAGGAAGCCGTCCTCGTCCGCACGGGCGATATCGCCGGTGTGCAGCCAGCCGCCGCGCAGCGCCTCCGCCGTCTCCTCCGGCTTGTTCCAGTACTCCTTCATCACCAGCGGTCCGCGCACGCAGATCTCACCGAGCTCGCCCTGGGGAACCTCGTTGAGGTCGTCGTCGAGCAGCTTGACGTTGAGCCACGGGACCGGCCTGCCACAGGACGCGAGCCGCTCGAGATCGTCGACGAGGTGCTCCTCCTTGCGCAGCACCGAGATCGTCATGCCGCACTCGCTCTGGCCGAAGTACTGGAAGAAGATCGGCCCGAGCTTCTCGATGCCCTCCGCGAGCCGCGTCGGGGACATCGCGGCGGCGCCGTAGAACAGCGTCTCGAGACTCGACACGTCGCGGGTGGCCAGGTCGGGGTGGTCGAGCAGCATGTAGATCATGGTCGGGACCAGCATGGTCGAGGTGATCTTGTACTTCTCGATCGCCTCGAGCACCGCACCCGGCTCGAACGCGGGGAGCACCACCAGGGAGCCGCCGCGCAGCAGGGTCGGCACGAAGAACGCCATGCCCGCGTGCGAGAGCGGGGTGCAGGCGAGGAAACGCATCTCGTCGGGGAACTGCCACTCCGCCATCTGGATCTGCGGCAGCGTCACCCCGGAAGCGAAGGTGTTGACGACACCCTTGGGCTTGCCGGTGGTGCCGCCGGTGTAGACCATGCTCGACGGGTCGCCGCCGTCGACGTCCGCGGCGACCAGACGGCTCGGCTCGAAAGTCCCGGCCAGGGCGAGGATGTCGATGCCCACCTCGGACGGGCCGAGGGAGAAGAAGTTCTTCAGCGTCGGGACGGCAGCCTCGAGTTCGGCGGCCCGGCCCTCGAACGAGGTCGGATCGAAGATCAGCGTCTCGATCCCGGCATCCCCGAGGATGTAGGCGTGGTCGTCGATCGAGCCCATCGGCGCGAGGGCGGTGTTGCGGCAGCCGAGGATCATCTGCGAGCCGACGCTGATGAGCACCTCGGGACGGTTCTTCGAGAGCATCGCGACGGTGGAGCCCTTGCCGATGCCGAGGGAGGCGAGCGCCTGCGAGAAGCTGCTGATCTGGTCCCGCATCTGGCCGCCGGTGAGCACGACGTCGCCGAGGTAGAGCGCGGGACGGTCGGCGTTGCGGTCGAGCGCGGTGATCAGCAGGTCCGCCAGGAACTGCGGGCGGTGCAGGTCGGCGAGCTCGTCCGTGGTCATGTGTTCTCCGCTCTGAGATCGTTCGAGGCCCGTCGGCCTCGCGTGGTGTGACTCACACACTAGATCGAGAACTGACACATGTTCTAGTAGCAATGTCGTTTGCGCTGCCAGGCATCGTTTTCCGACTAGGCTCTGCTCTCATGCAGACCGAGGACGACCAGCAGCAGGACCTGTGGACCGCGACCGTGGTCCAGCACCATCGGCTGCGCCAGGACCTGGCCGTCGTCCGGCTCGAGGGCGAGTTCGTGCCGTTCACCGCCGGCCAGTCGGTCGCGGTGACCGTGCCGCAGAACCCCAACGTCAGTCGCAGGTACTCCCCGGCCCTGCCGCCCTCGCTCGACGGCAAGCTCGAGTTCCACATCCGCACGGTGCCCGCCGGCTGGATGAGCGGCGCGATCGTCGCGGACACCGCCGTCGGTGACCGCTGGCAGATCGACGCGCCGACCGGGCGGCTGTCGGTCGACCCGACGGCCCGCGAGGTGGTGATGATCGCGGGCGGAACCGGGTTGGCGCCGCTGCGCGCGCTGGTGCTCG
The DNA here is from genome assembly GCF_042672245.1 of Rhodococcus sp. NPDC127527. Lineage (NCBI taxonomy): Bacteria > Bacillati > Actinomycetota > Actinomycetes > Mycobacteriales > Nocardiaceae > Rhodococcus > Rhodococcus sp. NPDC127527. Next base: position 15,560 of record NZ_JBHXVP010000024.1, on the reverse strand, counting down.
ACCTCGCCCAGCGGCAGGACCCGCCGCGGGTCTACCTGTTCGTGGGTGGCCGGTACCCGCGTGACCTGTACGCCTCGGACATGTTGTGGATCCTCGATCAGCAGTTGGACTGGCTCACGGTGATTCCCGTCGTCGAGGAGGTCACCGACCCCGACTTTGCCGACGAGTGGCACGAGCGCACCCGCGTCGACATCGGGTTCGGCGAGGACTTCCTCATCCAGGGCACCCTCGCCGACGTGGTCAGCTCGTACGGCGCGTACAAGGACCACCAGGTGCTGGTGGTGGGGTCGCCCGCGATGGTGCGGGCCACCGTCCGCGCCCTGGTCGACACCGGAACGCCCGCCGGGTCCATCCAGGTCGGCTGACCTAGACGACCGGCTGGTCGAGCGCGCAGAAGCTGTGGCACACCCGGTCCCGAACGATGATGTCCGGGCATTCCGGGTCGAACCACCGGTCGACGTGGGCCCAGTGCACCGGGTGCGCGAGGTAGCTACCCGTCAGCGCGTCGAGGTCGGCGAACTCCTGTTCCCACACGTGAGTCCACGGCGAGGCGCCCTCCGCTCGCCGCACCCGGCTCAGCTGCCACGCGCGCATCGAGGGAAGGTAGCGGGGCATCCGCAGCAGGTCGGCCTCGAACCGTTCGACCACGGCGGCCGAGGCCTCTGGACTCACCCGGAGCAACAGCGTCCGGTACACGCCCCCGACCGCTCCGGACTCGGTCCCGCCCGCCGCTTCGCCGACGTACTCGACGCCGTCCACGTGCGCGACGACCGCGGGGTCGACGGCCGCCACGACGCCCGACTCCGCGGAACGCCACCGCCGGTCGTCGTCGAACTGGAGGTGCGCGATCAGGTCGCCGCCGTTGCGTACCCCCGCGAGCGTCGGCTCGACCAGTGTCCGGCGGGCGCCCGCCGCGTCGCAGGCGCCACGCAGACGTTCGGCGAACCGCGACCGCGCCGCGTGGTCGACGTCCTCGCGGAAGTGAATCAGCTTGGTGACCTTAAACATCGGACAACCCGTCCACGTCCTCCGCGGCGGACGCCATCGACCGGGAACGCTCCACGACCAGTTCGTCCATCTTCGCCCACCACTGCCCCAGGGCGGGGTCCGGGCGCCCCTGCCAGGTCATCCGCCACCAGGCGTCGGCGCCGTCGAGCGCCCAGGTGACGGTGACGGTGTTCGACTCGTCGTCGAACCAGATCGGCGGGCTGACCAACACGTGCTCGAGGGTCATCCCGCGCTGCCGCGCGCCCGGCGCGTACTCGGCGAGGTACGCGTCGACGAACTCCCGGGCGCGACCGGGCCGGGTGACCACGCGGTCGATCACGTACACCTTCTCGTCAGCCATGTCGGGTCAGCGCGTGGTGCTGCCGGCGTCCACGGGAAGCGACACGGAGGTGATGTAGCGAGCCTCGTCGGATGCCAGGAACAGCGACGCGTTGGCGATGTCGACGGGCTGCACCCACGGGATGTCGAGCAGGTTCATCGACTTGGCCGACTCGGCGAACTCCTCGCGGGTCGGCGGCCGGTCCAGGTCCGGACGGAACTTGGACCGCACCATGTCGTTCTGGATCATCGTGGTGTCCACGTTCGTCGGATGCACCGTGTTGACCCGGACCCGGTGCGGCGCAAGTTCCTTCGCCAGCGACCGCATCAGCCCGACGACACCGTGCTTGGCCGCCGTGTAGTGCGCGACGCCGACCAGGCCGCGCAGCCCGGCGATCGAGCTGGTCAGCACGATCGATCCGCCGCCCCGCTCGATCAGGTGCGGCGCCGAGACCGCGCAGGTCTGCCACACGCCGGTGAGATTCACGTCGAGCATGGTGTTCCAGGTCTGCTCATCGAGGTCGATCGCGGGCGCCGACGAGGTGATACCCGCCGTCGCACACACGATGTCGAGTCCGCCGAGCGCGGCAACACCCGCGTCCACGGCCGCCGCGAACGGTGCCCGCTCACGCACGTCGACCTCGAACGTCTCTATGCGCCTTCCCGTTTCGCGCACCAGCCGCGCCGTCTCGGCGAGATCCTCCGGACTCGCCGGCGGGATGATCACGGTCTCGACCGGACCGCACACGTCGACCGCGATCACGTCGGCACCCTCCTGCGCGAAGCGCAGCGCCTGCGCTCGCCCGATGCCGCGGGCCGCGCCGGTGACCAGCGCGACCTTGCCTGCTACCCGTCCACTCATGGTCACACCTTCTGCGTCAGGCCGGCGTCGACCACCAGCTGGGTTCCGGTGATGTACCGGGCGTCGTCGGAGACGAGGAACAGCAGTGCGTTGCTGACGTCCTCCGACTCGACCCACGGCACCGGGAGCAGGTGGTTGCGCGAGAGCACCTCCATCACGTCCTCGGCGGTGGGATTCTCGAGATCCGGCCGCAGCCGGGAAAAGGTCGCCGGGTTCAGCGTCATCTTGGTGCCGACCGCACCCGGCAGCAGGGCGTTGACCCGAATCGACCGCGGACCCAACTCGTTTGCCAGGGTGCGCATCAACCCGATCACCGCGTGCTTGCTGGCCGAGTAGTGCGCCGCACCCGGGACGGCCTTCACACCGGCGGTGGAGCTGACGATCACCACGGACCCGCCGTCCGCGCCGATCGCCGGTACCGCGGCCTTGATCGTGTGCCAGGCCCCGGTGAGGTTCACGTCCAGCGAGCGCTGCCACACCGACTCGTCGATGGTCCAGGCCGGCCCGGGGTTGTCGCAGATGCCCGCGTTCGCGACGACCACGTCGAGGCGGCCGAACTCGTCCACGCCGCGATCCACTCCGGCCTGCACGGCGGCGAGATCGCGGACGTCCGCGCCCGCGGGAACCGCGCGACGACCGTGCTCGCCGACCAGTCGGCAGGTCTCGGCGAGGTCCGCCTCGGCGCTCGGCAGATCCAGCGCGATGATGTCGGCTCCCTCGGCGGCCAGCCGGACACAGTGGGCGCGCCCCATCCCATTTCCGGCACCGGTCACGAGTGCGACCTTGCCCTGCATACGAGACATCGATGTCCCCTTCCACGTCTGCAGTGGACGCTAGGCGCGGCGCCGGTCGGCGGCCACCAGCGCTCCCGCGCAGCGGGAGACCGGGATGTCGCGGGGACGAACCTCCGCGACCATGACCTGACCGCCACGGAAGGCGATGCGACGTGGCGGTTCTCCCGCAGGAGTGCATCGAGACGACACCGCCGGAACCTGGAAGGAACACAAGTGCACACCGCATTCATCCGCGTCAAGGTGAACCCGTCCGCGGCCGACCGAGCCGCCCGCGCCATGCGCGACCTGGTCGCCCCGACCCTGGCCGAACCCGGCTGCCACACCTACGAGTTCTACCGGGATCTCGACGACCCGTCGCTGTTCCACTGCTTCGAGCACTGGGCATCCCGTCAGGCCCTCGACGACCACGGCAGCACCCCGCACGTGCAGTCCTTCCTCGCCGAGTTCGGCCCGGTCATCGAGCGGTGGGAGTCCAACCACACGTCCGCGCTCGACTGAGCTCACCACGTGGACGTCCCGTCCACCGGGACGTCCGATATCCGCACCGGCCACCGCCCTGTGTGCTGAGGTGTGACGTGGAGCACGGCGGCGGAACTCGCCGTCGCGCCTCCAAAGAATCGTCATACCAACAGATGTGGAGGCAATCGTGGGACTGGGCGCGAACAGAGTCGTGGTGGTGACCGGCGCGAGCCGGGGCGCGGGCAAGGGCATTGCGCTCGCGCTGGGTGCGACCGGTGCAAAGGTGTACGTCACCGGTCGCACCCGAACGGAGGGCGACTCGCCCCTGCCCGGCACCGTCTACGCGACCGCGGAGGAGATCAACCGCCGCGGCGGCGTCGGCGTGCCCGTGATCGTCGACCACGCCGACGACGATCAGGTGCGGGCCCTGTTCGACCAGGTCAAGCAGGAGGAGGGTCGCCTGGACATCCTCGTGAACAATGCCCTCAACGTGCCGGACGGTCTCACCCTCAAGGGCCCGTTCTGGGAGAAGCCGTTGTCGCTGCAGGACGTGCTGGATGTCGGGATGCGCTCGACCTACGTCTCCAGCTACTACGCCGGCCCGCTGCTGGCGGCGAACGGCGAGGGCCTGGTCGTCAACACCTCGTCGTTCGGCGGCGCCTGCTACATGCACGGACCCGCCTACGGCGCAGGCAAGGCCGCCGTCGACAAGATGGCGCACGACATGGCGGTCGACTTCCGCCCGTACAACGTCGCGGTGGTCTCGCTGTGGATGGGACTGCTCAAGACCGAGCGCACCATGGCTGCTTTCGCGGCCGACCCCGCCGCGTACGACGGACTGGCCGCGACCGCGGAGTCCCCCGAGTTCACCGGACGGGTCATCGACGCCCTCGCCCGCGACCCCGAGTTGATGAACCGGTCCGGGCGGGTGCTGATCGGAGCCGAGGTGGGTGAAGAACTCGGGGTCGTCGACGTCGACGGCAACCGGCCGCCGTCGCACCGCCCGTTCCTGGGGAATCCGCCGGTGTTCAGCGAGACGGTCGTCGACTGACGGACGACGCGAGAACCGGGCCACCGCACCCGGATCCCTCGGCCGCGAGCCGGACGGGCACGGGTGCGGTGGACCGGACGGTCAGTACGAGTAGAAGAACCCGCGGTCGCGCCGCACCGCCTGCTCACGGCGGTGACTGATCCGCCAGCCCTCGGCGGTGCGTCGGTACGCGACGGTGTAGTGGCCGGCGACATGGGCGTGCCTGGTCTCGGCACCGCTCTGGAACCCCGACCTGAACTCGAAATGCACTCGCGCCGAGGCGGTGTCACCGTCGAGGGCGATCGCCGGGGTGTTGAGCAGGTGGATCCCCGAGGTGTGGCTGGTGAACTCGGTGCAGAACCGGCGCAGCTCGGCACGTCCCCGAACGACGAACTCGGGGGCGTCGCCGACGGCAACCACCTCGAACACACCGTCTTCGCAGAACAGTTCCGACCACGCCTGGGCGTCACCGGCATCCCAGGACGGCGAGTAGGCGCCCTCGAGCCGGAGGATGGCGAGGGTGTCCTCGACCACGGCCAACCGGTCCTCGAGCGAGCCGGTCGAGAGTGCCGGCGGCTCCAGATACGACTTCATGGGTGACTCCTTCGTCGATGAATGCGGCGAAGGGGAGTTCACGGCGCGCGCCGGGTAAGCCCCGTCGCCCCCCGCACCGTCAGACGCCGCCGCACTACCCCTCCCGGCGGGCAGCCCGGGCGGGGATATAGCCC
>NZ_JBHXVP010000024.1:0-10351 GCF_042672245.1 Rhodococcus sp. NPDC127527 | reverse complement strand
CTTCTTTTTTTATTTTTATCCTTTTTATCTTCTTTCTGGTTTCACTCTTTGTTCTTTTACGGCGCTTTGGGTTTTTGCCGGGGGGGCGCCGTGAACTCCCCTTCGCCCGCAGCACAGTCAGACGCGACCGAAGTACGCGTCGCGCAGGACAGCGAGGTCGTCGATCTCGCCGGCGTCGGCATCCATCACGACCTTGCCGATGTCGAGCACGGTGACGTGGTCGGCGACACTCATCGCCGCCTCCACCGCCTGCTCGACGAGCAGCACGGCCAGCCCCGCCTCCTTGAGCACGCTCACCCGCTCCATCACCTCGTTGACGATGACCGGGGCCAGACCGCCGGACGGTTCGTCGAGGAGCAGTAACGACGGCTCGGCCATCAACGCCTGTCCGATCGCCAGCATCTGCTGCTGCCCGCCGGACATCGAACCGGCGAGCAGCCCGCGCTTCTCGCCCAGGATCGGGAACAGCTCGTAGATGCGCGACACCTCGTCCTTCAACGCGGACCTGCGCATCCTCCGGACGTATCCGCCGAGGACGAGGTTCTGCTCGACGGTCTGCCGGTGGAAGACCCGTTTGCCCTCCTGGACGTACGCCATCCCGCGGCGAACCCGTTGGTGCGCAGGCACCTTCGAGACGTCCTCGCCGTCGAACTCGACCGAACCCGCGGAGATCTTGTTCAGCCCGGAGATCGCCCGCAGGGTGCTGGTCTTGCCCGCACCGTTGCGGCCGAGCAGGGCCGTCACCTTGCCGGGCCACACGTCGAGGGACACGTCCCAGACCACGCGCAGGTCGCCGTACCCGGACTCCAGGTTCCGCACGCTCAGAAGGGGTTTCACTTCACTCATGACTTCACCTCTTCGGAAATGGCGGATTCTTCGTCGGCGATCGTGCGCGAGCCGCTCTCCTCGACGGTGACGCCGAGGTACTCGCTGAGCACCCGCGGATCGTGCTCGATCTCGGTCGGACTCCCGTCCGCGATGACGGTGCCCTGGGCGAGCACCACGATCCGGTCCGCGAGGTCGAGCACGAGCCGGAAGTTGTGCTCGACCAGCACCACGGTGGCGCCGGCGTCACGCAGACCGCGGATGATGTCCGCGAGCCGCTCCACCTCGTCCTCGTCGAGCCCGGAGGCCACCTCGTCGAGCAACAGCACCCGCGGCTTCGCGACCACGGACCGGGCCACCTCGAGCAGCCTGCGCATGCCGAGCGGCAGCGCGGTGGCGGTCTCGTCGGCCAGGTGCGCCATGCCCACCATCTCCAGCGCCCGCTGCGCCTCGGCGAGGTCCGCCGCCCGCACCTTGCGGAACCTCGGCAGCCGCAGCACGGTGGAGAACATCGACGCCCGATCGGTGCTGTACCGACCGGAGGCCACCGCCTCGAGGACCGTGACGTGCTCGGGGATGTTCGGGGTCTGGAACGTGCGGGCGACGCCGACTCGGGCGACCCGGTCCGGGGCCAGTCCCTGAACCGCGGTGTCGCCGATCAGGATTCGTCCCGAGTCCGGCTTGTAGAACCCGCAGATCATGTTCAGCGTGGTGGTCTTGCCGGAACCGTTCGGTCCGATCAGCGCGGTCACCTGTCCGGGCCGCGCGCTCAACCGGACGTCGCTCAACGCCTGGTTGCCGCCGAACGCCTTGGAGATGCCCTCGACCACGAGGGGCTGCCCCTCCATAGGATCCATCGCCGGCAGTTCGGCGTTCGCTCCCGGTTCGGCCGCGCGGGCACCGGTCAGTCCGGCCGCCCGGTCGAGCTTGGCGAGACCGGCCTTGGCGAGCTTGGCCAGACCACCGCTGAGCAGCACACCGCCCACGATCAGGAACCCGCCGTAGAACACGAGCGCGTACTGCTGGAAGTCCGACGCCTGGTTGGGACCGAACTGCATGATCGCCGCGCCGATCAGGGCGCCGTACACGCTCGCCGCACCGCCGAGGATGCAGGCAGCGAGAACCGCAGTGGCGAAGGTGAATCCGAACGCCTCGGGCGAGACGAACATGTCGATGTTCGCGAACAGCGCCCCCGCCAGGCCGGCCGGAAAGGCACCGATCGCGTAGCCGAGCAGCTTCATCCGGAACACCGACACGCCCACCGACGAGGCCAGCACCGGGCTCTGCTTGAGGGTGCGGAAGGCGATGCCGTGGCGGGACACGACGAGGTTGCGCATCACCGCGAACCACGCGATGGTCACCACCACGATCACCAGGTAGAACTCGTTGTTGGCGGGGTCGAGCACGTGGCCGAACAGCGTGGCCGGCTCGATGCCGCTGAGCCCGTTCCGGCCGCCCGTGGTGTCACCGAAGACCGCGATGATGTCGGGGACGAGCAGCACCAGGAAGAACGAGGTCATGGCCAGCGACCAGCTGCCCAGACGCAGGCCGGGGATACCGGTGACAATGCCGACCGCCAGCGCGACCAGGCCCGACACGACGAGCTGCACGACGATGTCGGTGTGTCCCGCGATGGACATCAGTCCCGCCGTGTACGCCCCGGCGGCGTACATCGCGGCCTGGCCGAGGGCGAGCTCGCCCGCGTATCCGAGGCTCAGGCTCAGGCCGCTGACCACCAGGGCCATGATGCACGCGAGCTGAACCTGCCTGGTCATCGCGAAGCCCAGACCGAGCGTCGGCAGCAGCAGGACGACTATTCCGAGGGCGAGCGGGTAGATCCAGCTCGGGACCGCTCTCAGCGAACGCCAGACCGACATCTCACACCACCCGTTCCCGGACTCGGCCGAACAGTCCGGCCGGCCGAACCATGAGGATCACGATGAGAACCACGAACACCGCGATGTTGCTGTATGCGCTGCCCAGTTCCAGTGCGGCGTAGGACTCGACGAGGCCGACCGTGAGGCCACCGACCAGCGCACCGGGCAGGGAGCCGAAGCCGCCGATGGCCAACGCGACGAATCCCTTGATGGCCAGCGCGGAACCGAGAGTGGCCACCGCGAAGGTCTTGGGCCCCACGAACAGTCCCAGGAATCCGGCGAGGGCGCCGGACGCGGCGAACGCACCGAGCGCGAGCGCACGGACGTTCACGCCGCGCAGCATCGCGGCCTCGCGGTCCTCCGAGATGCCCAGGAGCGCAAGACCTGTCACGGTCCGCTTGCTGAACTGACCGAGCACCACCACCAGCACCACCGCCACCACGAGCAGGGCGATCTCCACCGGGTAGGTGCGGCCACCGAGCAGGGTGATCGGATCGTTGGACCCGAAGAACGGCACCGTCAGCGGTTCGCTCCCCCAGATCAACTGCGTGGCACCGTTGATCAGGGTCGCGACGCCCAGGGTCGTGACCAGCTGGTTCTGGTGGTCTTTCACCGGCCGGACCGCGATGACCTCCTCCAGCCCGGCGAGGATCATCACCGTCACCGTCGCCATCACGGCGACGACCAGAACGGGCAGTTTCAGCGTCACCAGACCGGTGTAGGCGACGAAGGTGCCCACCATCATCAGCTGCGCCTGCGCGAAGTTGAAGGTGTTGGACGAGACGAAAACGATGTTGTAGCCGATCGCAACCAGCGTGTAGACGGCGCCGAGTGCGAGGCCAGACCAGAGAATGGTCATTTCTCCACTCCTCACGACGGTGCGGTCGCCGGGGCGGCCGCACCGTCAGCAATCAGGGATCGATCAGGCGGCCGGGTTGCCGTACTGCCCGTTGAGCAACTTGCTCGGCGGCACGAACCGGTAGCCGTCGTCGGTCAGGTTCGGAGCGTGCGAATCCGCGGTGTAGTGGTACCGCGGCAGGAAGGCGGTCTTGGCGGTGTCGAGCACCTGCTGGTCCTCGAGAGCCTTCGCGAGCTTGGTTGCGTCCGAGGACGATCCGACCTTCGCGGCCGCCGCGGCGACCAGACCGAACGGGTCGTAGTTGTCCGCCAGGATCAGCGTCGACGGGATCTGTCCCATCGCCGCCATTGCGGTCACCATCGCGTTCACTGCGGTGTCGTTGGCGTCGAAGACGGTGCTCGGGAACATCTGCATCACGAGGTTCGCGGTGCCCGGGGTGCCGAGCACGCCGTCGGGCGCCGGCTTGGCGACCAGCGCGGTGCCCGAGACCGAGGTGTTGCCGATCAGGGGGATGTTCCAGTCCAGGCGCTGCAGGCTGGTCAGCAGGTAGCCGAGCGGCGCGCCGTAGGCGTCGACCACGAGCGCCTGCGTGCCCTTGTTCTTGAGCGACTGCAGCTGCGCTGTCATGTCGAGCGCCGCGATGTCGTACTCCTCCGAGCCACTGGCGCTGACCCCCTCCGACGCGAGCGAGGACGCCATCGACTTTCCGAAGGCCTCACCGTAGGCACTGCTGCCGTGGATGACACCGACCTGCTGGTAGTTCTTGCTCTTCGCGTACCGCGCGATCGATCGGGCGTAGTCGGCGGGCGACGGCGAGAGATCGAAGTTCAGCGGGAATTGGCTTGGATCCGAAGAGTTCTCGGTAGGTCCGACGTTGAACGAGAGAATCTTGTTCTGCTTGAGAATCGGCAGGGTCGCGGCGGACAACGTCGACGGACCCGAATTCAGGTACAGGTCGGGCTTCTTGCCGGAAGCGACCGCCTCGCGCAGGTTCGACACCGCCCGCGTGGCGTCGCCGCCGTCGTCGACCACGGTGAGTTCGACCTGGCGACCGCCGATTCCGCCGTTGGCGTTGATCGCATCCGCGCCGGCCTTCGCGGCGAGGATCGAGGTCTGGGAGTTCGCTGCCAGCGCACCCTGCCCGCTCATGGCGCCGGTGACGAGCACCCGGTAGGGGCCGTCGGATCCGCCCTCCGCTCCGGAACTCGATCCGGAGCAGCCCGCGAGCGCGACCGCGGAGACGGCGAGAGCGGCCACCAGAACACGATGCCGATTGTTCATGCAGGTCTCCTCAAGTTGAATAAGCAAGCATTTGCTTGGGGGAAGCGTAAAGGTGTGACCCAGCTAACGTCAACCGCCTTCCCGTGAGCTGGGATACGAAAGATGTTAAATTGCAACACGTTTCAGAAACTCTGACCCGGAAACGACGAAACGCTGGGCGCCATTCCCTGGCGCCCAGCGTTTTTCGAAAGTCGTCGACCTCTACGTGGTCCCGGTCAGCTCCGGGACCGGATGGTCACTCGCCCGCTTCGATGATGTCGAATCCCTTGTAGCCCGCGGCCGCAACGTCGGCGATGATCTGACCGTACACACCGAACCCGCCGAGGAACGGCATGAACACCCGCGGGCGTCCGGGGATGTTCGCGCCCACGTACCAGGAGTTCGCGGTCGGCATCAGGGTCGCCGCTGCCCGGTCGGTGCACTCCTTCACCCAGTCCGCGACCGCGTCGGGACGGGCCTCGATGGCCTTCGCGCCGTGCGCGTCGAGGTGGGCAATGGCGTCGGCCACCCAGTTCACGTGCAGCTCGGAGTGCAGCACCATGTTCGCCAGCACGGAGACACTGCCCGGCCCGGTCATGTTGAACAGGTTCGGGAACCCGGCCACGGACAGACCGAGGTAGGTCTGAGGTCCGGCGGCCCAGGCCTCCTTGAGGGTCTCCCCGCCGCGGCCGACGATGTTGAGCTTGTCCATGGACCCGGTCATCGCGTCGAACCCGGTCGCCAGGACGAGTGCGTCGAGGTCGTAGCGCTCGCCGGTGGTCTGCACACCCGCCGCGTCGATGCTGTCGATCGGCGTCGCCTTCAGGTTCACCAGGTTGACGTTGTCGCGGTTGTAGGTCTGGTAGTAGTTCGCGTCCGTGCAGATCCGCTTGGTGCCGATCGCGTGATCCTTCGGGATCAACAGCTCCGCGATCTCCGGGTCGTCGATGACCGCGCGAACCTTCTCCTCCCAGAAGACCCGGGCGGTGTCGTTCGCCTCGAGGCTGACCACCTGGTCGGGGAAGGTCTTGCTGAACAGCACGCCGCCGAGCCGCCACCGCTCCTCGTAGGCGTCGCGCAGCTCCTGCTCGGACGCCTCCAGCGCCGACTTGGGGTTCGCCAGGTGCGGGGAGCCGCCGCCGCTCGCGAAGGACAGCTTCCGCCGCTCGGCGTAGTTCGCCTTCTGCCGGGCGCGGTCCTCGTCGGAGAGCGGCACGTTGCCGGCGGGCACGCTGTAGTTGGCGCTGCGCTGGAACACGTACAGCTGCTCGGCCTGCTCCGCGATGCACGGGATCGCCTGGATCCCGGAGGACCCCGTCCCGATCACGCCGACCCGCTTGCCGGTGAAGTCCACGCCCTCGTGCGGCCAGTGCGCGGTGTGGTACACCCCGCCCTCGAACGAGCCGAGGCCCGCGATGTCGGGGATGTTCGCGTTCGACAGGGGTCCGACCGCGAGGACGACGAACCGCGCCGACAGCGCGTCACCGGCGTCGGTACGAACCTCCCACCGCAGCGTCGCCTCGTCGAGCACGATGTCGGTCACGCGGGTGCCGAACTTGATGTCACGACGGAGGTCGAAGCGATCGGCGACGTGGTTGGCGTACCGCAGGATCTCCGGCTGGGTGGCGTACTTCTCGCTCCAGTCCCATTCCTGCTGCAGCGCCTCGTCGAACGAGTAGGAGTAGTCCACGCTCTCGACATCGCAGCGCGCGCCCGGGTAGCGGTTCCAGTACCAGACGCCGCCGACACCGTCGGCGGCCTCGATCACCTGCACGCGCAGGCCGTCGCTGCGGAAGCGGTGCAGCGCGTACAGCCCGGCGAAGCCCGCTCCGACGACGACGACGTCGACCTCGGACAGATCTGATCCCGCGGATGCTGGAGTAGGGGCGCTCACGATGTCTGCCTTTCGCTGGTGACTACTGCGAATGACGCTATGGGCGCGCCCGCCCACCGGATACCGCCCCTCCCACTGACCGGACGACCACCGCCAGGCTCCCGTTCAGCGGACGTCGGCGGGCGCGAACGAGGATGATGGCCCTGGTGACCGGTGACGAAGACGGGTCGAACACCCCGCACGAGGACCGTCCGCCCAGCCGCGCCAAGCGCTGGGAGTACGGCAAGCTCGGCGGTGAGCACGCGCCGGTACCGGGCTGGTTGCGCCCGCACCTCGCCGAGCCACGCTGGTCGATGATCGCGGTACTGCTGGTGGCGGTGATTCTGCAACTGCTGCTGCCGGATTCGTTCGTGCTACGGCCGCGCTCGGCAGCCCCCGCGATCGAGCTCGTCCTCTGCGTGATCCTGCTGATCGGCAATCCCGGTCCGGTACACGACCGCCATCCCGCACTGCGGCCGATTTCCCTGGCACTCATCAGCGTCCTGGCGGTCACGAACGCGGTGTCCACCGTCCTGCTGCTCGACGCCATCCTCACCGGCAGCGGGGTGACCGCGGACAAGATTCTCGCGTCGGGCGCCTCGATCTGGCTGACGAACATCATCGTCTACGCGCTGTGGTACTGGGAGTTCGACCGCGGCGGCGCCGCCGCGCGCGCCGGCGTCCGCAGCCAGACCCCGGACTTCCTGTTCCCGCAGATGGCCGATGCCCGCCTGGACCCGGACTTCCGGCCGACGTTCCTCGACTACCTCTACGTCTCGTTCACCAACGCGACGGCGTTCTCTCCCACCGACACCATGCCGTTGTCGCGGTGGGCGAAGGTGCTGATGATGTCCCAGGCGATCGTCTCGCTGGTGACCGTCGGACTCGTCGCCGCGCGGGCGGTGAACATCCTTCCGAGCTGACCCTCAGTACAGCGGGTCGTGCCGGATGTTCTCCGTCGGGGTGCCCTTGGCCTGCAGCCGGAACTTGGTGGTCTGGACCATCGACGCCGATCCCACGATCTGGACGTCGCGGTCGGCCCAGTCGCCGAACTCCGCGACCACCTCCCCGACCTTCCCGGTGATCCGCTGGTACATGCCGGGCGGCGGGGTGGGAATCGGGTCGAAGTGCCACCACGGGTTGGTGTCCTCCTGGGACACCGGGATCACCGTGAGCCACGGGTTCGTCTGCGAGAGCTGCCAGAGCGTCTCGATGTCGTAGAGGTCGCACGGATAGGTGCCCGCCACAAACAGGTGCACGCGCGGGTTGTTGCCGCGCATGGCCATCTCCATCACCTGCGCGCGCAGCGGCGCGATACCGGTGCCGGACCCGATCATCAGCATGTCGCGCTCTCTGGTGCGGTCCACCCCGAGCGCACCGAGCGGAGAACCGATCGCCCAGGTGTCACCGAGATTCGTCTGGCCGACCATCGCCGGGCTGACCCAGCCACCGGCGACGCGGCGCACGTGGAACTCGATCTGCCCCTGGTCGTTGGCCGGGATCGCCGGCGAGAGGTAGCGCCACATCCGTGGGCGGCCCGGGACGCTGACGCTGACGTACTGGCCGGCGCCGTACTGCATCGGCTGGTCGAGCTGCAGCCGGACCACCGCGACGTCACGGAGCACCTGCTTGTGCTCGACGACGGTGCCGATCCAGGCTCGCGGTCCGGTCTCCGAGTTGGCGGCGGACATCATGGTCGAGGCGATCAGGGCGATGGCCTCACGCCACGCGAGATCGACCTCCTCGGTCCAGATCTCGGAGCCGGCGAAGTTCTCGAGTGCGGTGATCAGGGCGTTGCCGACGGCGATGTAGTGCGCGTCCTCGACACCGTACTTGCGGTGGTCGCGGCCGAGCTGGGCCAGGAACGGCAGGATCGACTCGGGCTCCTCGAGCTTGTCGATGATGTACGCGATCGCCCGGACCAGACGGTCCCGCTGGATGTCCATCGCGGCCGGGAAGAACTCGCGAGCCTCGGGGTTCCGCGCGAACAGGATCGCGTAGAACGACCTCGTCAGCTTCTCCGGACCGTCCTCGACGGCCGCGACGGCCTTGAACGTCGTCCGGACAAGCGAAATTGTCGTTGAGTCCACTGCAGAGTCCCCATTCCGCACACAAACCGCGACCTGTCGCGTTCCGGCAGGTCGCGGGGCCCCTCACGGCGGTCGCCGATCGGTCGTTGGCGAGTCTAGGCGACGACCGCCCCGGATGGAAAGGGAAGGACGCGGCATGGTCGTGAAAGAATCACACGTCACACAGGCACCAGTGGTTTCGCATGATGCTGCCGGCGCCCACAGAGAACGGAGCCAGACCGTCGTGGCCAATTCCTTCGGGGAGGAACGCCTGCGTGACCGAGAGGTCACGCCCAGGCCTGCCCCCACCTCCGACGAACTCGACCGCCGGCTACGCGAGTGCGCCGAGTTCTTCCGTCAGCCGGAGCTCGCGCACCTGTCGCCGACCCGCGCCGCGGAAGTGCTCGACGAGTTCGCCCTCACCGGCCGGTACGAGCACACCGCCGAGGAGTTGCTCGTCGGCGCGAAGCTCGCCTGGCGCAACCACGCGCGCTGCGTCGGGCGCAACCACTGGCGCACCCTCAAGCTGCTCGACGCGCGGCACGCGGTGACCGCCGCCGACCTCGCCGAGGCGTGCTGGGAACACCTGCGGACGGCCACCAACGGCGGCGCCCTGCAGTCGGTGATCACGATCGGACCCCGCCCGCTGCCGGACGGCCGCGAGTACCGCATCATCAGCCCCCAGCTGATCCGGTACGCGGGGTACCGCCAGGCCGACGGAACCGTCGTCGGCGACCCCGCGCACGTCGAGCTCACCGAGCAGGTGACCCGACTGGGCTGGCACGGCGAGGGGACCGCCTTCGACGTGCTGCCACTGCTCATCTCCGTCCCCGACGAGCCGCTGCAGTGGTTCGAGGTGCCACGGGAGCTGATCCTCGAGGTTCCGCTCGAGCATCCGAACTACAAGTGGTTCGCGAAGCTTGGCCTGAAATGGCATGCGGTGCCCGCGGTCTCGAACATGGACCTCGAGATCGGCGGTCTCACCTACCCGTGTGCGCCGTTCAACGGCTGGTACGTCAGCACCGAGGTCGGCGCGCGGAACTTCTCCGACACCGACCGCTACGACATGCTGCCGACGATCGCGCGCAAGTTGCGGCTCGACATGAGTTCGGACCGGACGCTGTGGAAGGACCGGGCGCTCGTCGAGCTGAATCGGGCGGTGATCCACAGCTACCGGCAGGCCGGGGTGATCATGGTCGACCACCACACCGTCGCCCGGCAGTTCCTCGACTTCGTCGACCGTGAGGCGAAGGCGGGCCGCACCTGCCCGACCGACTGGTCGTGGATCAACCCGCCGATGTCCGCGGCGCTGACGCCGACGTTCCATCGGCTCTACGACGAGCCGGACATGGAGGTGCGGCCGAACTTCGTCACCCGCACGGCGGGTTCGGGCTGCCCGGTCACCTGACCGGCTTCGCGGCGACCCCGCGGTCACTCACTCCAGCAGTCCTCGGCGCATCGCCTCGGCGACCGCGGCCGCGCGGGCGCCGACGCCGAGCGTCTCGTACAGCCGCGGGGCGTGGGTGGTGGCCGGGGTCGGCGCGCGATAAACCAAACCCGCGGAGGCCGGGATGGTCAGCCCGCGGGC
>NZ_JBHXVP010000023.1:0-49746 GCF_042672245.1 Rhodococcus sp. NPDC127527 | reverse complement strand
TTCGCGCTGTGGGGCGCTTTGGGTGGGCAGACCCTCCGCAACCGCACCACTGCGCGAAGCGCATCTCAGAACTCGATCTCGAGCCGATCGGTGACGGGACGGGCCTGGCAGCCGAGGATGTAGCCGGCGGCGATGTCCTCGGGATCGAGGATCTCGCTGTTGTCCATCTCGACCTTGCCCTCGAGGACCGTGCACGCGCAGGAGCCGCACTCGCCCTCCTGGCAGGAGTAGGGCACGTCCAGCCCCTTGGCCAGCATGATGTCGACCAGGGTCTGCTTGCGCGGCCAGCTCAGCTCGTGGGTCTCGCCGTCCAGGGTGACCGAGGCGCTCGCGGCATCGGCGGCCTCCTCCTCGGTGACCTCCTCGAGCTCGACGTCCTGGAACGGGTCGCCGGCGAGCGAGTTGAACACCTCGGCGTGCACGGACGTACGCGGGACGCCTGCCTCGGCGAGGGCCTTGTGCACGGTGTCCATGAACGGGCCGGGGCCGCACATGAACGACTCGAAACCGGCGAACGGCGCGGCCAGGGTCGCGAACTGATCCGGGGTCGGCAGGCCCTGCAGGCTCTCGAGCCAGTGCACCACGGTCAGCCGCGTCGGGTACTGGGCGGCGAGGCTGCGCAGTTCGTCGCGGAAGATCACGGAGTTCTCGTCGCGGTTGGCGTAGACCAGCACGACCTTGCCCGAACCCTCGCTGAGGGCGGACTTGAGGATCGAGATGACGGGGGTGATGCCGCTGCCTGCGCCCCACAGCAGGAAGTCGTGGTCGAGCGACTTCGGGGTGAACACGCCGGAGGGCGGCAGCATCTCGATGGTGTCGCCGACCTTGACGTTGTCGCAGAGCCAGTTCGAGCCGTAGCCGTCGACGGTGCGCTTGACGGTGACCTTCGGCTCGGCGTCGCTGAACGGCGAACTCGCCAGCGAGTAGCAGCGCGCGACGGAACCGGTCAGGTCGCTGGGGATGCGCAGGGTCAGGAACTGGCCGGGCTTGTAGTCGAACCTGCTGCGCAGATCGGCGGGGACGGCGAACACGAGCGACCGCGCGTCGGAGGTCTCCTCTACGACGCCCGACACTGTGAGCACAACCGACCTGGAGCTGTGCGGCACGTCAACAGTGGTCATCGGGATGGGTCCTCTCGGTGTTCGGGTCAAATCTGAAACGTGTTCTAGTTTCAAATGTAGCAGAAACCATGGAAGCAGCTGGATCGTAGAACTGGACCCCCGCATCCCGATAGTCGGGATACGCGAAGTCAGGTTTCCTGGGCGAGCTGGCGGTCGAGTTGAACCCGCAGCCCGGCAATCAGGGTCTCGACGCCGAAGCGGTAGATGTCGCAGCCGTGCACCTCGTCGAGGTGGCTGGTCGCACGCGCGACGACCTCCGGCAGCCCGGTCCGGTCCGGCATGGTCGGATCCTGTGTCGAGGCGCCGCTGCGGCCGAACAGGTAGGTGTGGATCGTGGCGTACGCGGCGAGCACGTTGCGCTCGGAGAAACCGGCGTCGAACAGGATCTCCATCACGAGCGCGATCAGTCGACGCTGCTTGCGCAGCATCTGTTCGAGCAGGATCTCGCCGAGCCCGGGGTACGAGGCGAGGCGCGCGTCGATCTGGTCGATCAGGATGCGCAGGCGCTCCGTCCAGGAGAGGGTGGGGTCCGGGGCGGTGACGCCGGACAGGGCCGCGGTGGCGACCAGGTCGAGGAGTTCGTTCTTGTCGGACACGTAGTAGTACGGCGCCATGGCGGAGACGCCGAGTTCGCGTGAGAGGCGTCGCATCGACAGTTTGTCGAGTCCGTCGTCGTGTACGACGCGCAGCGCCGCCTCCACGATCTCCTGCTCGGACAGGTTGCCGTGTGCGGTGCTGGGCGTCCGTGAGTCGCCGGTGGAGTTGCGGCCAGCCGGTCGTCCCAAGATCACGGACTTGTCCGTCATCGTGTCCTTCATGGCCTGAAATCGGGACGGCAGGCGCCGTTCCCGACTTCATTTTAGGGCGAATCGGCCGCGAGGGGAGCCGGTCTGGAGAAAAGTGTCAGGTGTGCTCGGAGGCAGGCCGGTGGGTGGTGCCGTTACCCGCCCACGGAAAGATCTTGATCGGCAACGGAATTCGGAGGGCGGCTGGTCGAGAGTGAGGCCAGCCCGCGCGAGAGGGTGTCGCTGCCCGCTCGCAGCAGTGCCGGAAGCTCGAGCGATTCGTCGTCGAGCCACTGCTCGTAGGCGGACAGGGCGACGCCGAGCACGATCCATCCGACCGTCCGAGGCAGGTGGTCCGACGGGCTTCGGCCGAGCCGTGCGGCCACGTACTCGGCGATGACCTCGCGCCAGCCGTTGTACATGAACATCGAATAAGCCTGTAGCGCAGGCGCTTTCAGGATGATCTCCATCCGCTGTCGGTGCAGGGCGGCGACGTCGGCGGGGAAGCTGTTGAACTCGAGCAGCGCCTCGGTGAGGCCCTCGGCCAACGGGATGTCGACGGGCAGTTCGGCGAGCTGGGCGCGCATGTTGGCCAGGTGCAGGTCGAAGTCGCCCCACGGGACGGCGTTCTTGGACGGGAAGTAGCGGAAGAACGTGCGCCTGGCGATACCGGCGGCCTCGGCAATCTGGTCGACGCTGGTCTCCTCGAAGCCGTGCTCGGCAAACAGTGCAATGCCGATGTTGCTGATCCGGTCGCGCGTCGTGGACGGCCTGCGACCGATCCGACCGGTTGTTTTGCTCGCGCTCCGCACCAGTTTCTCCTCCGGTCTTTCATTCTGCACTCGATGCCATTATTGTCGTGAACCGGGTCACATCGCGTGTCGCGTGTGGCCGGCACCAACCCTGACACAGGAGGCAAGTCGATGTCCGACCATCGCGAAACTGTCATCGCCGAGACCGAGCTCGTCCAGGAGTCGCTCGTGGAAGAGGTCTCGATCGACGGCATGTGCGGCGTGTACTGACCGTGGATCTCGACACCGGGTGGAAGCTGCACCCGCAGGTGGCGCTTCGCCCCGAGCCGTTCGGGGCGTTGCTCTACCACTTCGGCACCCGCAAACTGTCGTTCCTCAAGAACGTGACCATCGTCGGCATCGTGAAGTCGTTGGCCGACCATCCCGACGCCCGTAGCGCGATCCGTGCCGCCGGCATCGAGGACGCCCGCATCGACCTCTACGCCCGTGCCCTCGGCACCCTGGCCGAGTCGAAGATGATCGTGCCGATGGCCGCGAGTACGGCTGCCTGACCGCCGCCCACCGGCCCTGCTCGCGACATCGCGACGCCCACACCCCTACTTCGTCTGACGAGGACACACCCATGACCTCCGTTCTGGAACCCCCTGCTCCTGCCCCGGTCGGCCGGTTGGTCGATCAGTTCGAGCTCGGCCTCGATGCCCCGATCTGCCTCACGTGGGAGCTCACCTACGCGTGCAACCTCTCGTGCGTGCACTGCCTGTCCTCCTCCGGCCGACGCGACCCGCGCGAGCTGAGCACCGAACAGTGCAAGTCGATCATCGACGAGCTGCAGCGGATGCAGGTGTTCTACGTCAACATCGGCGGCGGTGAACCGACGGTCCGGTCGGACTTCTGGGAACTGGTCGACTACGCCACCGCGCACCAGGTGGGCGTGAAGTTCTCCACCAACGGCGTCAAGATCGACAAGAAGGTCGCCGCCCGGCTCGCCGCCAGCGACTACGTCGACGTGCAGATCTCCATCGACGGTGCGACCGCGGAGGTCAACGACGCGGTCCGCGGACCCGGCTCGTTCGCGATGGCGGTGCGGGCACTCGAGAACCTCGCCGAGGCCGGTTTCAAGGACGCGAAGATCTCGGTGGTCGTGACGCGGCAGAACGTGAGCCAGCTCGACGAGTTCAAGGCCCTGGCCGACAAGTACGGTGCCACGCTCCGGATCACCCGGCTGCGCCCGAGCGGTCGCGGTGCCGACGTGTGGGACGAACTGCACCCGACGCAGGACCAGCAGCGGGAGCTCTACAACTGGCTGGTCGCCAACGGCGACGGCGTCCTCACCGGTGACTCGTTCTTCCACCTGTCCGCCTACGGAGACGCGCTGCCGGGCCTGAACCTGTGCGGCGCGGGCCGGGTGGTGTGTCTGATCGACCCGATCGGTGACGTGTACGCCTGCCCGTTCGCGATCCACGAGCAGTTCCTGGCCGGGAACATCGTGTCGGACGGCGGGTTCCAGCACGTGTGGCAGCACTCGGAGCTGTTCGCGGACCTGCGGTCGCCGCAGACCGGTGGCGCCTGCAGCAAGTGCGATCACTACGACGCCTGCCGCGGTGGCTGCATGGCGGCGAAGTTCTTCACCGGCCTTCCCATGGACGGGCCGGACCCCGAATGCGTGCAGGGATACGGGGAGTCGGCACTCGCCGCCGACCGCAGCGTCCCCAAGTCCAGCCAGGATCACTCGCGGACCGGCAAGCGAGCCGAGCGTCGCGCCCCACAGGCGCCGGTGCCGCTGACCCTGCTGACAACCCGGCCTCCGGCCAAGATCTGTGACGAAAACCCGCTTGCGGGAATGAAGTAGAGGATTTCGATGGCAAAGAACACGTGGTTCGAGACCGTTGCCGAGGCGCAGCGGCGGGCCGAGAAGCGGCTCCCGAAGCCGGTGTACATGGCGCTGGTGGCCGGCTCCGAGAAGGGCTTGACGACCACCGACAACATCGACGCGTTCGGCGAGCTCGGATTCGCCCCACACGTCGCCGGGCTGTCGGACAAGCGTGAGCTGTCGACCACCGTGATGGGGCAGCCGTTGTCCTTCCCGGTGATGATCTCGCCGACCGGTGTGCAGGCCGTGCACCCCGACGGCGAGGTCGCCGTCGCCCGGGCCGCCGCCGCGCGCGGCATCGCGATGGGACTGAGCTCGTTCGCCAGCAAGTCCGTCGAGGAAGTCACGCAGGCGAATCCGCAGACGTTCTTCCAGATGTACTGGGTCGGTACCCGGGACGAGCTGCTGCACCGGATGGAGCGGGCCCGCAAGGCCGGCGCCACCGGCCTGATCATGACGCTCGACTGGTCGTTCTCGATGGGCCGGGACTGGGGCAGCCCCGCGATCCCGGAGAAGATGGACTTCGCCGCGATGCGTGCCAACGCCCTGCAGGGTCTGCTGCACCCGAAGTGGCTGTCGCAGTTCGTGCGATCGGGCGCCATCCCGGACCTGACCACCCCGAACCTCGCTCCGGCCGACGGCGGCCCGGCTCCGACCTTCTTCGGCGCCTACGGTCAGTGGATGGGCACCCCCCTGCCTACCTGGGAGGACGTCGCCTGGCTGCGTGAGCAGTGGGACGGGCCGTTCATGCTCAAGGGTGTCATGCGGGTCGACGACGCCAAGCGCGCGGTCGACGCCGGCTGCACCGCCATCTCGGTCTCCAACCACGGCGGCAACAACCTCGACGGCACCCCCGCCCCGATCCGGGCGCTGCCCGCGATCGCCGAGGCCGTCGGTGACCAGCTCGAGGTGGTCCTCGACGGCGGCATCCGCCGCGGCTCCGACGTCGTCAAGGCCCTCGCGCTCGGCGCCCGCGCCGTGATGATCGGTCGCGCGTACCTGTGGGGTCTGGCGGCCAACGGCCAGGCCGGAGTCGAGAACGTCCTCGACATCCTGCGCGGCGGTGTCGACTCCGCGGTGCTCGGCCTCGGACACTCGAACATCGCCGACCTGTCGCCGAAGGACCTGGTCATCCCCGACGGCTTCCGTCGCGACCTCGGGATCTGACCACTGCCTGTCGCGATCACCTCGAAGGCCACCCTGGCCGGGCGCAGCGCCCAGTCCAGGGTGGTCTTCGGCGCTCACGAGACGAATCTCGGTGACGGCCGCGCGTTGTCCCGGCGCCACGCCGACTACTACCGTCGCCGGGCCGTCGGCGGCTGCGGCATCGTCGTCACCGAGCACGCGTCCGTGTGCGCGGACGACTGGCCGTACGAGCGGGCCCCGCTCGCGACGGACTGCGAATCCGGTTGGCGCGACATCGTCGCCGCATGTCGACCGCACGGGACGCTGGTGCTCGCCGGGCTGAGCCACCGCGGCCTGCAGGGTTCGAGCGCGTACTCGCAGTCGGTGCTCTGGGGGCCGTCGCCGGTCGCGGACGTGGTCACGCGCGAGCTGCCCGCGGAGATGGGCACCGCCGAGATCGACTCGGTCGTCCAGAGTTTCGCGTCGGCTGCCGCGCTGGCCGCGGCCGCCGACGTGGACGGGGTGGAACTCGACGCCGGTCCGACGGCGCTGTTGCGACAGTTCCTGTCGGGACTGACGAACACCCGCACCGACGGCTACGGCGTCGACCGCTCGCGGCTGCTGCGGGAGGTGGTCGCCGCGGTTCGCGCCGAGATCGGCGTCGACCGGATCCTCTCGGTGCGGCTCAGCTGCGACGAGCTCGCCCCGTGGGCGGGCATCACTCCCGAGTCCGCGGCGCAGACCGCGCGCGAGCTGGCGCCCCTGCTCGACCTGCTCGTGGTCGTGCGCGGCGGGCCGATGTCCGCGACGGCGTACCGTCCGGACGCGCACACCCCGCCGATGTTCAACGTGAAACTCTGTCGGGACATTCGTGCGGCGGCGGGCGGATCCGTGTCGATCGTGTTGCAGGGCAGCGTGATCGACCTCGGCGACGCCCAGCGATCCGTCGACGACGGGGTCGCCGACCTGGTGGAGATGACGCGGGCGCAGATCGCCGATCCGGACCTGGTCGCCTCGGCCCGGTCGGGGCGGGCACCGCGGCCGTGCGTGCTGTGCAACCAGGCATGCCTCGTGCGTGATCCGAGGAACCCGATCGTCACCTGCATCGGCAATCCCGAGGCCGGCCACGAGTCGATCGAAGAACCCTTGTCCGCGAAGGCATTCCAGGCGCTGGTGGTCGGGGGCGGGCCCGCGGGGCTCGAGGCGGCTCGGGTCCTGGCGGCAGGCGGCGCCCGGGTGACGCTGGCCGAGCGCTCGGAGCGGCCCGGTGGCGCGCTCGCAGCAGCGGCGATCGGCCCGGGCCGAGAAGGGTTGTCCGCGTTGCCGGGCTGGATCGAGGGCCAGTGTCGCCGGCTCGGGGTTCGTATCGAGACCGGGCGCGCGGTGACCGCGGGCGAGGTCGAACGCACCCTCGCCGCCGGGACCGCGGTCGTCCTCGCCACGGGCGGGGTCGCGGCGCCGACGCGGTGGCCCGGACCGTCCGCCGTCGCGGTGCTGAGCGCGCCGGCTGTGCTGTCGGGGGAACCGATGCCCGCCGGACCGGTAGCGGTGTACGACCCGGTCGGTGGTCCCGTCGCGGTGGGTGTCACCGAGTGGCTCGCCGCCGCCGGGTACGACGTCACCTTCGTGACACCCGACCCGGTCGCCGGCACCCTGCTCGGTCGCACCGGCGACCTGGCGGACGCGAACGCCCGGCTCGCGCGTGCCGGGGTCACGCGTCGACTGCGCACCCGGGTCGTCGGGCTGGCCGCCGATGGCGTCGAAGTCGAGCACGTGTACACCGGAGAGCTCGAGACCGTGCCGGCCGCCACGCTGGTCGACTGCTCTCATCGGGTACCCGGGACCGCACTCGCCGGGGTGTCGCGGGAGGCGGTGCGAGCCGGCGACGTCGTCGCGCCCCGCACGGTTCTCGAGGCCGTCCGCGAGGGTCGCGCGGCGGCGAGAATGCTGCTGCGGCGGGAGCATTCGTGACCCGGTACCCGCATCTGCTCACACCGTTGCGGATCGGCCCGCGCACGGTCCGGAACCGGGTGGTGTTCACCGCGCACCTGACCAATGCCGCCGTGGACGGCCTGCCCTCCGACCAGCACGTGGCCTACTACGAGGCCCGCGCCAAGGGCGGAGCAGGACTGATCGTCACCGAGGAGCACTGCGTCCACCCGACGGACTGGCCGTACGAGAAGGTGATTCGCGGCTATCGGCCCGAGGTTGTCGCCGGCTACCGCCGGATCACCGACGCGGTGCACGCCCACGGCACGGTGATCGTGGCGCAGCTCAACCATAACGGCGGTCAGGGTTCCGGCATGTACTCCGAACTGCCGCTGCTGGCGCCGAGTCCGGTGCCGGATCCCCTGTTCCGTGAGGTACCCCGGGCCGTCGACGACGCCGACATCGCCGAGTTGCTCGCGGGCTACGCGACCGTCGCCCGGCACTGCCGGCTCGGTGGCTTCGACGGCGTCGAACTGCAGTGCTCGCAGTCCTCGATCATCCGGGCGTTCCTCTCGCCCGAGTCGAATCTGCGAACCGACCGCTACGGTGGCACTCTCGGCAATCGTGCCCGCTTCCTGCTCGAGGTGGTCGAGGCGGTTCGCGGCGAGATCGGACCGGATCTGGTGCTCGGTGTCCGCCTGACGGGTGAGGAGTCGATCGCCCGGGGCATTCACCTCGACGAGGCGGTCGAGGTCGCCGCGATGGTCGAGGCGAGCGGCCGGGTCGACTACGTCAACACCTCGATCGGGATGGCCACCGAGACCCTGCACCTGATCGAGGCGTCGATGGCCGTGCCGCGTGGGTACTCGCTGTTCGTTCCCAGTGCGATCCGGAAGCGCGTCTCGTTGCCGGTTGTCGGCGTCGGCAGGTTCACCGAACCCGAGCAGGCCGATCGTGCGCTCGCCGAGGGACACTGTGATCTGGTCGGAGTGGTGCGGGGCCAGATCGCCGACCCGGACTTCGCGGCCAAGGCCGAGGCCGGGCAGCCGCAGGACATCAGGACCTGCCTGTCCTGCAATCAGGAGTGCATCGGGCGGGTCGGGATGAACCGCTGGCTCGGGTGTGTCGAGAACCCCGAGGCGGGACGGGAGTCGGCGCCGCTGCCGTCCCCGACACGTCGACCGAGGCGCGTGGTCGTGGTGGGCGGTGGGCCGGCCGGACTGCAGGCGGCGGCAACGGCGGCGCGGCGCGGTCACGAGGTGACGCTCTACGAGCGGGCACCACGGACCGGTGGACAGGTCGTCGTGGCGGCATCCGCGTCCGGGCGCGTCGAATTCGGGACCCTGGTACGCAATCTCGAGCACGAGTGCGTGCGGCGCGGCGTACGCGTGCGCACCGGTGTGAGCGTCGACCAGGCCTTCGTGCGGGCGCTCGAACCGGAGGTCGTGATCGTGGCGACCGGCGCGCGGCCGCAGCGACCCGGCTGGGCCGGTGACAGCGCTCGGGTGGTCGACGTGCGGGATGTGCTCGAGGGTCGGGCGGCGCCGACCGGGCGGGTGCTCGTGTTCGACGAACTCGGCTTCCACCAGGCCACCTCGGTCGCGGAGACGCTGGCCGAGCGTGGCTGCGAGGTGACCGTCGCGACCAGCGCCATGATCGTCGGACAGGACCTCGGGCTGACCCTCGACATGGAGGGCTGGCAGCGGCGCGCACACGACAAGCGCATCGCGCAGTGCACGGATCTGGTGCCCATGTCGGTGACCGAGACCGGCACAGCGGTGCGGGTCACGCTGCTGCACCACCCGACCGGCGTCGTCAGCGAACCCGAGTTCGACTCGGTGGTGTGCTGCGTGCACCAGCGACCGGTCGACGCGCTCTGGAAAGAACTGTCCGGGAGTGCATTCGAGGTTCACCGGATCGGTGACGCGCTCTCGCCCCGGCGCGCCGACGCGGCGGTGGTCGAGGGCCACCGGGCGGGCATGTCGGTGTAAGCGCTCAGATGCCGGTCGGGAGGTCGCCCGGCAGCAGGTTCTGCGGTGCCTGGCGCAACGTCCATCTCTTCGAGCCGGTTCGGGTCAGCACCCACACCACGTCGTAGCGATCCTCCGGCCACGGGCCGGGGACGTCGGTGTCCACGCTGCCGATGGCAGCGACGATCTCGGGCAGGTACTCGCGTTGCCAGGAAACCAGCACCGGGCCGGGCGTGCGCACCAGGGTCTTGGCGAGTGCCTTGATGTCGGACCTGCCGAAGCCGGTGTCCACGGTGACGCCGAGCGCAGCGGCGAGCGGGATCACCGTTTGCACCGGCCGCCTGCTGCCGTTCTTCTTCCTCGGGGTCGATGCGAACAACGCGACCGGCCGCGCCAGTCCGGAGGCAGAACCGGCGGCGCCCGGTGCGAACAGGCCGACCAGGGCGTGGGCCCGCTGCCAGCCGGTGGGCGTGAGCGATTCGTCGCAGCGGGCACCCGCCTCGTCCACGCCGAACGGAGGGTGGTCGCCGTCGGGTCGTTCGGCGTGCCGGATGAGCATGATCGTCGACGCGTGCGAGTCCAGGTCCCCGGCCATGCCGGCCATTCTCGCCGATCTCACCCCGGGGTGATGGGAACCAGCCGTCGGTCAGGCCGCATGATGGTTCCCGTCGCTCGTGGGGAGGGCGGTCTGCAGGAGTCCCCAGGAGAACTGCGCCCGGCACGCCGTGCCGTCCAGCGCCGCGAACTCGGCCGTGACGTGGCTCGCGACGGGGCCCGCGGCCGCGCGATAGCGGACTGGTGCGCAGGCGATTTCGAGGTCGTCGACGGTGACGATCCACGGCCGCAGATCCTCCGGTGTGGCGATCGCCGGCGCAGGGGAGCCGGCGATCCGGGCGAGCCGCTCGTCGACCACGGCGCCACCGGGGCCCGAAGTGACCTGGAACTGCAGGCCGGGCCACAACGGCATCGGCCAGGCCTCGACGGTCAGCTCGCCGACGAGCGGCACCCTGCGAGTGGTCACGACCGCGGGCGACCCCAGCGCGAGGCGGTACCGGGTGGCCCCACCGGGAAAGTGCCCGCGCAGACCGCGCTGCCACTGGGCATGCGCCGCGCGAAGGTCGGTCCCGCTCTTGCCGAGGGTCTTCATCGCGGCCGTGACGAGGGCGGGCTGGTAGTCGTTCATCCGCCGCAGCAGCATCAGCTCGAAGTTGACGACGCCAAACCCCGTGAGCGGCATTCGGTCGAGGGTCATCGGACCTCCTCGGTTCGACGGAAGGGTAACAACAGGCCGGGTAACCGGTTAAAGTGGTGACATGGAGAGTGGGTCGACCTGGGCGGTACCCCTGAGGTCACGCGAGGGCGTCGAGTTCTCGGTGGTCACCGGTGCGGCCTGCATCGACTTCGTCTACACCGGTGGCCTCGGCGACCGCGCCCGGTGGGAGTCCCTGCATCGCCCCGAAGACCTGGCAGCGTGGGCCGTCGCATCGCGGCTCGTGCGCGACGCTGTCCCGCTGTCCGAGATGGTGGTCACGGATGCGGATCTCGAGGCCGCGATCGAGTTGCGGGAAGTGTTGTGGCGCAGCATCAACAGGCTTGCCGACGGCGCGCCCGTCGACCGCACCGACGTCACGGCTCTGAACGCGTACGCGAGCCGGCCCGACCTCGCGCCCCGGCTCGGCGACGGCGGGCTCACCGTCGCGACGCCGATCGCGGCGTCCCAGCTCCTCTCCACCTTGGCCAGGGACGCCATCGCGCTGGCGGGTGGGCCGCTGCGCGCGCGTGTCCGACGCTGCGCCGCGCCCGACTGCCCGCTGCCGTTCGTCGACACGTCGCGGCCGGGTACCAGGCGTTGGTGCGCCATGGCGCGCTGCGGAAACCGGGACAAGGCACGAACGAGACGACGGATGGAGACGCGCGATGACCGGAGTGCGTGAGGTGGGCCTGAGCAAGGACGTGGGCTGGGAGATCGGCGTGTCGAAGACGTTGCCGTACCAGCTCGAGGAGGTCTGGCGGACGGTCGCCGGAAATCCCGCCGCCTGGCTGGGGGAGGGCGCGCGGCTGCCGGACCGGCCGGGCGGGTCGTGGACCGCGGACGACGGCACCCGCGGCGAACTGCGCAGCCGCCGAGACCACGACCGGATCCGGCTCACCTGGCGCCCGCCGTCCTGGACTCACGACAGCACCGTCCAGGTGACGGTGCGGTCGGCGGCGACGGGGACGACGGTTCGGTTCCATCAGGAGCGCCTGAGCAGTGCCGCCGAGCGTGCGTCGCAGCGCACGTACTGGCAGTGCGTGATGGCAGGGCTCGAGGCGGCGCTGGCGCAGTCGCGCGACCAGGAGGCATAGCATTTCGGACATGCCCGAGCCCCTCGCCGTCGCCACGTCGCCCGAGATCGCCGAGGCGGTCCCGGCCCTCGCGGTCCCGGTGGGTTCGCTCGAACAGCACGGTCCCCACCTGCCGCTCGACACCGACACCCGGATCGCCGTCGCCGTTGCCGCCGCGCTGCCCGGACTGACCCTGGCGCCGGCCATCGCCTACGGGGCCAGCGGGGAACACGAGGGATTCGCGGGAACCGTGTCGATCGGCAGTGCGGTGCTCCAGTCGGTCGTCGTCGAGTACGGGCGGTCGGCGTGTCGCTGGTCCCCGCGCGTGTTGCTGGTGAACGGACACGGCGGCAACGCCCCGGCACTCGCCGCGGCGGTCGCGCTGTTGCGGTACGAGGGTCGGGACGTGGCCTGGCTGCCGTGCGCGGTTCCCGGGGCGGACGCCCATGCCGGTCATACGGAAACGTCTCTACTGCTGCATATTTCACCGGAGGTGGTGCGTCTTGACTTGGCCGAACCGGGGGACCTGCGGCCGATAGGCGAGATCATGCCCGCGATGCGCCGCGGCGGCGTCGGGGCGGTCAGCGACAACGGGGTGCTCGGCGACCCGACGGCAGCGGACGCGAACGCGGGCGCACGCATGTTCGAGCAGATGGTGGCGCGAGGTGCGGCTGCCCTCGCGCGGTGGCAACCGGACGATCGTGGCATGTTGCGGTGAGAGCAGATCCGAATACGATCACCTGATGCGCCAAGCTCGACTGCCCGACGGGTTCGGGGTGAGAATCGACCCGAAGGTGCGCACCTTTTCCGACGGGCGCGTGCTCATCGGCGGATCGCCGACCCGAATGCTCAAGCTCGCGCCGACCGCCGCCGCGATGATCGGTGACGGCTACCTGAAGGTGGTGGACCCGCAGTCCGCCGCCGTCGCGCGCCACCTGCTCGACTCCGGGGTGGCGAACCCGCGGCCGATGAGCTCGCCGCCGAGCCAGGACGTCACCGTCGTCATCCCCGTCCGGAACAACACCGCGGGCCTGAACCGTCTGCTGCCCGCGCTGCGCGGACTGTCGGTCATCGTGGTGGACGACGGGTCGGATCACCCCGTCACCCCGCCGCCGGTCGACGACGGTCGCGGCAGCGTACGGGTGCTCCGGCACGATGCCTCGCAGGGTCCCGCGGCGGCTCGGAACACCGGACTTTCCTCCGCAACAACAGAATTCGTGGCGTTTCTGGACTCGGACGTGGTGCCCCGGGTCGGCTGGCTCGAATCCATGCTCGGTCACTTCAGTGATCCCGCCGTTGCCATGGTTGCACCACGCATCATCGCGCTCACACCCGAGGGCGGGGCGATCGCCCGGTACGAGCACGCGCGATCCTCGCTGGACCTCGGTCGCAAGGAAGGTCCGGTGCGCGCCGGCAGTGCGGTGTCGTACGTGCCCAGCGCGGCGATGCTGGTGCGGCGGCGCGCGCTCGAGGAGTGCGGCGGCTTCGACGATGCCATGCACGTGGCCGAGGACGTCGACCTGTGCTGGCGTCTGCACGCCGCGGGCTGGCGGCTCCGGTACGAGCCGATCGCCCATGTCGCCCACGACCATCGGGTCTCGTTCCGCACCTGGTTCGGTCGCAAGATGTTCTACGGCACCGGTGCCGCCCCGCTCGCCGCCCGGCACGAGGGTCAGGTGCCGCCGGTCGCGATGTCCGCCTGGACCCTGGTGGCGTGGCTGCTCGCGGCGACCTGCACGCGGATCGGGCTGCTGGCGGCGATCGGTACGCAGGTGGTCACCGTGATCCGGCTGCGCCGCACGTTCGGGGAACTGGACAAACCGACCCGCATCGCGGTCGTGCTGGCGGTCCAGGGGCTTGCCGGCGGGGCCTGGCAACTCGCGTCCGCGATGTGCAGACACTACTGGCCGGTCACCGTGGTCGCGGCTGTGCTCTCCCCGAGAGTGCGCCGCGCGGTGATCGCGGTGGCGGTCGCCGAGGGTGCGGCCGACTGGTGGACGCACCGCGAGCCCGGCGGGCTCGGACCGGTCCGGCACGTGGTGTTCAAACGACTCGACGACCTCGCCTACGGCGCCGGACTGTGGCGGGGCGCGGTCGGCGAACGCAGCGCCGCGGCGCTGACCCCGCGCCTGAACGGCTGACGGTCGTGCCGGCTTCGGAACCGGTGGCCGACGTGGTCGTGGTCGGCGGCGGTTCCGGAGGGTGCGTGGTCGCGGCGCGGCTGAGCGAGGATCCCGACCGCACAGTCGTTCTCGTGGAAGCAGGCCCGGACGGGGCGCGGTCCGGGCCGATCGGGACCCTCCCGGTGGGCCCCGGCAGTCGGTTGGTCTGGCGCTATCCCGGCGAACTGCAACCGGGCCGGGGAGTCACCATCGCGCGTGGCCGGACCCTGGGCGGGTCCGGCGCCGTCAACGGTGGCTACTTCGTGCGGGGTACCGCCGCGGATTTCGAGTCCTGGCCGGCGAACTGGTCGTACGCCGAGGTGCTGCCCTACTTCCGCAAGCTCGAGACGGACCCGTTCGGCGACCGGCGATGGCACGGCGACAGCGGACCGATGCCGATCACCAGGACCGCACGCGCGGCGCTGCACCCCATCAGCGCGGCCTTCCTCGACGCTGCCACGGCGACGGGCTTCGGCTACCGCGCCGACCTCAACGAGCCGCACGCAGTGGGGGCCGGACCGGTGCCGCTCAATGCCTCGTCCGGTGCCCGGGTGAGCACCGCCGCGGCGTATCTCGGCGCCGCAACCGGCCGCCCGAACCTGCGGGTGCGCACCGGCGAGGTGGCCCGGCGAGTGGTGGTCGAGGGGGGCCGGGCGGTCGGGGTGGAGGTCGGATCCGGCGCGCGCTCCAGGGTCCTGCGCGCCCGCACGGTGGTGCTGTGCGCGGGGGCGGTGGGTACGCCGCACCTGCTCATGCACTCGGGAATTGGTCCGGTGCAGGAGCTTTCGCGTCTCGGTCTGCCGGTGGTCGTGGATCGGCGCGGCGTCGGGCAGGGATTCGAGGATCATCCGGAGGTCGCTCTCGGGTACCGGCGCGTGCGACCGTCGCGGCACGAGTCCGGCCGGGCGATCCTCGAGGTCGTGCTCGAGGCCGACGGAATCGAATTGCGTCCGTACACGGCACCTTTCGGTGACATCATCGCCGGTGTGGACGATCCGGTCGCGCGGATCGGGGTGGCGTTGACCGCACCGGACAGTCGCGGCGAGGTGGTGCTGCGGTCCGCCGACCCGGCCGATCCGCCGCTCGTGCGATACCACTACCTGCGGTCGGCGAAGGACCGTGCGGCCATGCGATCCGGGCTCGAGCTCGCGCGGGAGTTGCTGGCCTCGCCGGGGTACGCGGGACTCGCCGACCCGCTCCCGGCGAGCACGACCGCGGACGGGATGTTCGAGAACCTGGGGACCTCGATGCACCTGTCCGGCAGCTGCCGGATGGGCGCCGTCGACGACGCGGACGCGGTGGTCGACGACCGCTGCCGGGTGATCGGTGTCGACGGGTTGTCGGTGGCGGACACCTCCGTGATGCCCGTTCTGACCTCGCGCGGCCCGCACGCCACCGCGGTGATGATCGCCGAGCGGGTGGCGGCCTTCCTGGACGCCTGACCAGCAGACCTGCGCCCAGCCGGGCTGTGACCGGCGTTACAGTAGGGGGGACGTCACGGAGGGAATCGATTGACCACAACTCCGAACGGCAACCCGTGGGTGGCCGTCCGACCAGATGAGGACATCGCTGTCCTCGCCCGCACGGTGTCGACCGCGCACCGCTCGTTCGTCGACAGCGGGCGGTCGTCCGTCGTCGAGCGGCCGGGCGCGTCCCCGGTGCGACCGGTGGTGTTCGACTCCTGGCTGCGCAGTCGCAGCCGCGGCATCGATCCCGACGGTATCGACGAGTCGGGCGACATGGGCGCCCGGGAACTCGACGAGTACCGCGACTCGCATCCGATGGCGCTGATCCGGCCGGTGGTGCGCAAGCTCCTGGTCGAGGATGCCGCGGACACCGGGCTGCTCGTGGCGATCAGCGATGCCGCGGGCCGGCTGTTGTGGGTGGAGGGCGACTCCACGGCGAAGGATCGCGCGCTCGCGATGAACTTCGTCGAGGGCGCGGACTGGAGCGAGGAGCGCGTCGGTACCAACGCACCCGGCACCGCGCTCGCCGTCGATCACTGCGTGCAGATCTTCGGGGCCGAGCACTTCAGTCGCAACGTGCACGACTGGAGTTGTTCGGCGGCGCCTGTGCACGACCCGATGAGCGGGCAGATCCTCGGCGCCATCGACATCACCGGCGGTCCCCGGGTCGCGGTGCCGGAGGTGCTCGCGCTGGTGCGTGCCACGGTCGCGGCCGCGGAGTCCGAGTTGCGGTTGCACCTGCTCAATTCGCCCAGGCTGTTGGGCTCGGCCCCGCCTCGGCTGGCGGTGCTCGGCTCGGAGCGACCCACCCTGATCCGGGACGGCGATCGGATACCACTGTCGCGGCGGCACGCGGAGATCCTGCTGCTGCTCGCCGACCACCCCGAGGGTCTGAGCTCGGACCAGCTCGCAATCCTGCTCGACGAGTCCGAGCTCGACGCGGTCACGATCCGTGTCGAAATGTCCCGTTTGCGTAAGGTTTTCGGTGCGGAGGGTTTGGGGTCCCGGCCGTACCGACTGCTCACCGAACTGAGTTCCGACGTCGACGAGGTCCGCCGCTCGCTCGAACAGGGGGATGCCGCCGGAGCGCTCACCGTCTATCGGGGTCCGGTGCTGCCGGGATCGGTGGCGCCCGGCATCGAAGACATCCGGGCTCAGCTGCGTGGCCGGATGCAGGCGGCCCTGCTGCGCGCGGGCGACCGGACCCTGCTCGCGCGGTGGACGTCCACCGTGGAGGGCCGTGAGGATGCGTCGGCCTGGGCCGCGTACCTCTCCTCGCTCGACCCCGATTCCCCGATGTATGCCCAGGTCGGGGCGCGGATTGCCCTGCTCGACGGACAGCTGAGCCGATGAGTTCGGCGCACGCAACGTAGTTGCAACCGTCGGGCTCGTAGTGTTCCGGATCACACCAGCGACTACACGGTAAGGAGTCCCGATGACCGTCTACGCCCGCCCGGGTACACCCGAGGCACTCATGTCCTTCCAGCCGCGTTACGGCAACTACATCGGCGGCGAGTGGATCGCGCCGATCAAGGGGCAGTACTTCGAGAACGCGACCCCGGTCACCGGCCAGGTCTTCTGCGAGATCCCGCGCAGCACCGCGGAGGACATCGACCTGGCCCTCGACGCCGCGCATGCCGCCGCGCCGAGCTGGGGCAAGACGTCCGTCGCCGAACGCGCGGTGATCCTCAACAAGATCGCCGACCGGATCGAGGAGAACCTCGAGTCGATCGCGCTCGCCGAGTCCTGGGACAACGGCAAGCCGATCCGCGAGACGCTCAACGCGGACATCCCCCTCGCCGTGGACCACTTCCGCTACTTCGCGGGAGCCATTCGTGCGCAGGAGGGTTCGCTGTCGGAGATCAACTCCGAGACCGTCGCCTACCACTTCCACGAGCCGCTCGGCGTGGTCGGTCAGATCATTCCGTGGAACTTCCCCATTCTCATGGCGGTGTGGAAGCTCGCGCCCGCGCTGGCGGCGGGCAATGCGGTGGTCCTCAAGCCGGCCGAGCAGACCCCGGCGTCGATCCTGTACCTGTTCGGCATCATCGGCGATCTGCTGCCGCCCGGTGTCGTGAACATCGTCAACGGCTTCGGCACCGAGGCGGGCAAGCCGCTCGCGTCGAGCCCCCGTATCAAGAAGATCGCGTTCACCGGTGAGACCACGACCGGCCGGCTGATCATGCAGTACGCCTCGCAGAACCTGATCCCGGTCACCCTCGAGCTAGGCGGCAAGAGCCCGAACATCTTCTTCTCCGACGTGCTCGCCGCCAACGACGACTACCAGGACAAGGCGCTCGAGGGCTTCACGATGTTCGCCCTCAACCAGGGCGAGGTCTGCACCTGTCCGTCGCGTTCGCTGATCCAGGCCGACATCTTCGACGAGTTCCTGGCGATGGCCGCGATCCGCACCAAGGCCGTCCGGCAGGGTGATCCGCTCGACACCGACACGATGATCGGTGCGCAGGCCAGCAACGACCAGTTCGAGAAGATCCTGTCGTACATCGAGATCGGCAAGGCCGAGGGCGCGCAGCTGATCACCGGCGGCGAGCGGGCCGATCTCGGTGGCGACCTGTCCGGCGGCTTCTACATTCAGCCGACGGTCTTCACCGGCCACAACAAGATGCGGATCTTCCAGGAGGAGATCTTCGGTCCGGTGGTGTCGGTGACCTCCTTCAAGGACTACGACGAGGCCATCGAGATCGCCAACGACACCCTGTACGGCCTCGGTGCGGGCGTGTGGTCGCGCGACGGCGGCGTCGCCTACCGGGCCGGCCGCGACATCCAGGCAGGCCGGGTGTGGACCAACACGTACCACCAGTACCCGGCGCACGCGGCGTTCGGCGGCTACAAGCAGTCCGGCATCGGGCGCGAGAACCACCACATGATGCTCGACCACTACCAGCAGACCAAGAACCTCCTGGTCAGCTATGCGTCGAAGGCTCAGGGCTTCTTCTGAGTCACACGGCAACGTGAACGGCCGGGGCGTCCGTCGCACCCTCCGCCCCTCGGCGGACGCCCCGGTTTCCCATCAGCGGCGCAGGAGGACCAGATGACCGACACGATGGCGCCCGGCCGCATCGTCGCCACCGTCGGAGCGGTCGATCTGCTTCGCCGCCTTCGCGACGTGCACGGCCCGCTGATGATGCACCAGTCCGGTGGCTGCTGCGACGGCTCGGCCCCGATGTGTTATCCCGCAGGTGAATTCATCGTCGGTGACCGCGACGTCCTGGTGGGAGTGCTCGACCTGCGGCTGGCGGTCGGGCAGCTGCCCGCAGAACTGCCGCACGGCGACGATGCCGTGCCCGTGTGGATCTCGGGCCCGCAGTTCGAGGTGTGGAAGCACACCCAGCTGGTGCTCGACGTCGTCCCCGGCCGTGGCTCGGGGTTCAGCCTCGAGGCGCCGGAGGGCATGCGCTTCCTCAGCCGGGCGAGGGCCTTCACCGCCGACGAGGTCCGTGGCCTCGCCGCGGACGACCCCGTCACCGGCGAGCAGTGGGAGTCGGGGCGCCGCCCCGCCCCGCCCGTCGAACCTCAGGTCGTCGCCGAGGCCGCGGACGCCTGCCCGGTACCGACAACCGGTGGCCGGTCGTAACGCGACCGACATCGGTCCATGACGTGAACATTCCAAACTGACTCTCGGCGCCGCGCCCTGGTGTGGTCGCGTGCCGTCGTGTGATCATTTCAGGAGAAGGAGGTCGCCATGGCGATCACCGTCAACAAGTCCCAGCACGAAGAGTTCCACAACGAGGACAGTGAGTACCTCGCGAAACGAACCCTGAAATCGGGTTCGGCGGGCTGGCTGCTGCTCGCGGGACTCGGCGTCAGCTACGTGATCTCGGGGGACTACGCGGGCTGGAACAACGGTCTGGCCCAGGGTGGATTCGGTGGTCTGTTGATCGCCGCCGTCATCATCGCCGGCATGTACCTGGCCATGGTGCTCGGCATGGCGGAGATGTCCTCGGCGCTGCCCGCGGCGGGAGGTGGGTACACCTTCGCCCGGCGCGCACTCGGTCCGTTCGGCGGATTCGCCACCGGCACAGCGATTCTCATCGAGTACTCGATCGCACCGGCGGCCATTGCCACGTTCATCGGCGGCTACGTGGAGTCGCTGAACCTGTTCGGGATCACCGACGGCTGGTGGGTGTACCTGGCCGTGTACGCAATCTTCATCGGCATCCACCTCACCGGTGCCGGTGAGGCGCTGAAAGCGATGTTCGTGATCACCGCGATCGCGCTGGTCGGACTGGTCGTGTTCGCGGTGTCGGCGTGGGGGCTGTTCGAACCGAGCAATCTCACCGACATCCCGGTGGATGCCGGAGCCTTGGGCAGCTCGTCGTTCCTGCCGTTCGGAGCGTTCGGCATCTGGGCCGCGATTCCGTTCGCCATCTGGTTCTTCCTTGCGGTCGAGGGAGTTCCGCTGGCCGCCGAGGAGGCGCGCGAGCCGGAGAAGAACGTGCCCAAGGGCATCATCATCAGCATGCTGTTGCTGATCTTCACCGGGGCGACCGTGCTGTTCCTTGCCACCGGTGCGCTCGGCGCGAACGCGCTGTCCACGTCGGGGAACCCGCTGGTGCAGGCGCTCGGTGACGGCAGCGCCGCGAAGGTCGTCAACTACATCGGACTCGCCGGCCTGGTCGCCAGCTTCTTCTCGATCATGTACGCCTACTCCCGGCAGACCTTCGCCCTCTCGCGGGCCGGCTACCTGCCCACCAGCCTTTCGGTGACCAACTCCCGCAAGGCGCCGATGCTCGCCCTGATCGTGCCGGGCATCGTCGGGTTCGTGCTGTCGCTGACCGGCGAGGGTGCGATGCTGCTCAACATGGCGGTGCTCGGCGCGGCGGTGAGCTACGTGCTGATGATGATCAGCCACATCGTGCTGCGACGCCGCGAGCCGGACATGCCGAGGCCGTACCGCACCCCGGGCGGCGTCGTGACGACGTCCTTCGCGTTGGTGGTCGCGTGCGCCGCGGTGATCGCCACCTTCCTGGTCGACCCCACCGCGGCGATGTGGACGGTCGGTGCGTTCGCGGTCTTCATGGCCTACTTCACCTTCTACAGCAGGCACCACCTGGTCGCGAACTCGCCGGACGAGGAGTTCGCCGTCCTTGCCAAGGCGGAGGAAGAGCTCGAATGACCTTGTACACGAAGACCATCGGCGGACGCAGCTACACATTCGACGGACTCGTCGACGTGATGGCGAAGGCCACCCCGCTCCGCAGCGGAGACGAACTGGCCGGTTGCGCGGCCGGCTCGGATGCGGAGCGGGCCGCGGCGCAGTGGGTTCTGGCCGACATCCCACTCGACGTGTTCCTCCAGGACTTGCTGGTGCCGTACGAGGACGACGAGGTCACCCGGCTGATCATCGACTCGCACGATCGCGTGGCCTATCGACAGATCTCGCATCTCACCGTCGGCGGCCTGCGGGACTGGCTGCTGGCGACGGCGGCCGGTGAGGGCGCCGCGCAGGCGTTGCGGGCGGTCGCGCCGGGCCTCACTCCGGAGATGGTCGCCGCGGTCAGCAAGATCATGCGCAACCAGGACCTGATCGCGGTGGCCCGCGCGGCCGTCGTCACCGCGGGATTCCGGACCACCGTCGGGGTGCCGGGCAGACTCAGCACCCGACTGCAGCCGAACCACCCCACCGACGACCCTCGGGGGATCGCCGCCGCGACCCTGGACGGCCTGCTGCTCGGATGCGGGGACGCGGTGATCGGGATCAACCCGGCGACCGACTCGCCGCACGCCACCTCGGACCTGCTGCACTTGCTCGACGAGATCCGGCAGCGCTTCGAGATCCCCACCCAGTCCTGTGTGCTCTCGCACGTGACCACCACGATCGACCTGATCGGCGCCGGCGCGCCGGTGGACCTGGTGTTCCAGTCCGTTGCGGGGACCGAGGGCGCGAATGCCGGCTTCGGCGTCGACATCTCGCTGCTGCGCGAGGGCAACGCCGCGGGACGATCGCTGGGCCGCGGCACCGTCGGCGACAACGTGATGTACCTCGAGACCGGGCAGGGTTCGGCGCTCAGCGCGGGCGCGCACCTGGGGACCGGCGGCAGACCCGTCGACCAGCAGACCCTCGAGACGCGGGCGTACGCGGTCGCGCGGGATCTCGAGCCGCTGCTGGTGAACACGGTGGTCGGCTTCATCGGGCCCGAGTACCTCTACGACGGCAAGCAGATCCTCCGGGCCGGGCTCGAGGACCACTTCTGCGGCAAACTGCTCGGCCTGCCGATGGGCGTCGACGTCTGCTACACGAACCACGCCGAGGCGGACCAGGACGACATGGACACCCTGCTGACCCTCCTCGGGGTGGCCGGGGCAGCGTTCGTGATCGCGGTGCCCGGCGCCGACGACGTGATGCTCGGCTACCAGAGCCTGAGCTTCCACGACGCGCTGTACGTGCGGCAGGTGCTGGGGCTGCGGCCCGCTCCGGAGTTCGAGGCCTGGCTGCAGAAACTGGGCATGGTCGACGGGAGGGGCCGGGTGCTGCCGCTGGATGCGGCGGCCTCGCCGCTGCGTGCACTGACGGGGGCGCTGTGAGCATCGAGCCGAATCACGAGACGCCGCAGGACTTCTGGGCGGAGCTGAGGAGAAGCACCCAGTCTCGGATCGGTCTCGGCCGGGCCGGTGACGCCCTGCCGACCGAGCAGATCCTCGAGTTCCGGTCCGCGCATGCCGCGGCCCGCGATGCGGTGCACCAGCCGCTGGACGTCGACCTGCTCGCCGGGCAGGTCGAGGCGGTCGGGTTGGGTGTCGCCGCGCGGGTGGCGAGCCGGGCCACCAGCCGTGCCGAGTACCTTCGCCGGCCCGATCTCGGGCGCCTGCCCGCCGACCTCTCCGGTGTGCCCCACAGCGGGGCCGAGGTGGGATTCGTCCTAGCGGACGGCCTTTCGCCCCGGGCACTGGCGGACCACGGTGCCGCACTGCTGTCGGCGCTGACGAGCGAGCTCGCGGACCGGTACTCACTGGCGCCGCCGGTGATCGCGACCGAGGCCAGGGTGGCGCTCGGCGACCACATCGCAGAAGCGCTGGGAGTCGCGACGGTCGTCGTCCTGATCGGTGAGCGTCCCGGACTGTCGGTGGCCGACAGTCTCGGCATCTACCTCACCCACCTGCCGAGGCCGGGCCGTACCGACGCCGACCGAAACTGCATCTCCAACATCCACCCGCCCGAGGGGCTCGGGTACCAGCAGGCCGCGCACGTGGTGTCGGGGCTGCTCGCGGGGGCCCGCAGGCTGGGGCGCTCCGGGGTGGACCTGAAGGACACCTCGCGTTCGGACGCACTGGCCTCGGGCGAGGTCCTGACCATCGAGTGAGTTGCCCGCGCCTCCGGGCGCGCCTCACATCTGCGAAACAAGGAGTGATTCATGGTGATGACGCATGCCCGCGCCACGATGTGGGCCGGTACCGCCGCGGCCGCTCTCGTGCTGGTCACCGGGTGCGGTGCGAACACCCCCACCGACGATGCCGCGCCCACCGCGGCCGCGAGTGAGTGCGGCGGCCTGGATCCCGCGCTGCAGTGGTACGGCGACAATCGCGCAGCCCTCGACCGGCTGATCGCGGAGCGGGGCGACTGCTCGGGCGGCGGCGATGTCGCTGCCGGTGCCCCGCTCGCCCTGTTCGACTGGGACAACACCGTCGTCAAGAACGACATCGGCAGCGCGACCGCCTACTGGATGATCAAGAACGACAAGATCCTCCAGCCGGCGGGCGCGAACTGGTCGAGCACCAGCCGGTTCCTGACCCCGGCCGCAGCGGATGCCCTGTCGGCCGCCTGCGGGACCGAGACCGCGCCGGGCCGGGCGCTGCCCACGAGCACCGACACGGGCTGCGCCGACGAGATTGTCGCGGTGCTCGACGAGCGGACCCGCACCGGCCGGCCGGCGTTCCAGGGCTACGACCACCGCCGGACCAAGGCGGCCTACGCCTGGGCAGTGCAACTGATGGCCGGGCACTCCGAGCAGGAGGTGGCTGCCTTCGCGGAGGCGGCTCGGGCGGAGAACCTGGCCGCGCCCGAGGGGGCCGAACAGACCGTCGGAAGCACCCGGGTGGACGGCTATGTGCGCTACTATCCGCAGATCGCGGACCTCGTGAAGACGTTGCGCGCCAACGGTTTCGACGTTCGGATCATCTCGGCTTCCGCGGAGCCGGTGGTCCGGGTGTGGGCCCGCGAGCTCGGCCTCGCCCCCGACCGGGTGATGGGGGTGCGGCCGGTGGTCGCGGACGGCGTGCTCAGCGGCCACCTGGTCGGGTGCGGCGGTGTACCGGACGGCGAGGACTCGGTGATCCCCTACATCGACGGCAAGCGGTGTCAGGTCAACGAGGTGGTGTTCGGGGTGCGCGGTCCCGCCGCGTTCGACCCGCTGCCCACCGAGCGCCGGCAGGTGTTCGCGGCCGGCGACTCCGTCACCGATGTCACCTTCCTGTCCGACGCCACCGGCGGGCGGTTGGTGATCAACCGCAACAACGCCGAGCTGATGTGCAACGCCTACGACAACGCGGACGGCCGGTGGTTGGTGAACCCGATGTTCCTCGATCCGAAGGGCCGGGCCGACGCGCCGTACCCATGTTCGGCGACCGCGTTCACCGCAGCGGACGGGGCGAAGGCGCCGGTCCACCGCGCGGACGGCACGGTGATCGCCGACCAGGTCGACGCGGTCTTCTGAGGGTGCCCGGCCGGCGGGCGGAGCGGGTTTCCTATGTTGTCATCCGTGACGCAGAACCGGCAGAGCATCGAATTCCGCGGCGGCATCGGGACGATCGCCGCAGACCGCTGGCGCGGCGCCGCGGACGTGGAGGCGCGCGGCACCGTGCTGATGCTGCACGGCGGCGGGCAGACCAGGCACTCCTGGTCCCGGGCCGCGTCGAATCTGGCGCGGTCCGGCTGGACCGTCTACACGCTCGACGCCCGCGGTCACGGCGACAGCGACTGGGCGCCCGACGGCGACTACCGGATCGACGCGCTGGTCGGTGACCTGCGCGGGGTGATCGAGCAGATCGGTGTCCAACCGGTGGTGTTCGGGGCCTCGCTCGGCGGGATGACCGGACTGATCGGCGAGGGGGAGGGGCCCGGGCTGACCCGCGGCCTGGTGCTCGTCGACATCACCCCGAAGGTGGAGCCGGAGGGGGTCGCGCGGATCGCGGAGTTCATGCGCGGCAACCCCGACGGGTTCGCCAGCCTCGAGGAGGTTGCGGACGCGGTGGCCGCGTATCAGCCGCACCGGGAGCGGCCGGCGAACATCGAGGGGCTGCGCCGCAATGTCCGCGAGCGCGCGAACGGCCGGTTGTACTGGCACTGGGATCCGGCGTTCACCCGGCCCGGCAGCCTCGCGGACAGCCCGACCGCCTCACACGGCCGGATGGTGGACGCGGCCCGGGCCATCACCGTGCCCACCCTGCTGGTGCACGGCGGGCGGTCGGACATCGTGAGCACGGACGGTGTCGACGAGCTGCTGGGCCTGATCCCGCACGCCGCTGCGGTCAACGTCTCGGCGGCCGGGCACATGGTGGCCGGCGACGACAACGCGGTGTTCGTGGCGGAGGTCGGCGGCTTCCTGGACACGCTCGTGTAGTTGGATTGAGCTCGTCCCGGCGACCGGCCGGCGGCATCCGACTCTTCGAGGAGATCTCCCATGGCATTCGCCGGCAACGTCGACGAGCTCGCCCTGCTGCAGACGGTGCGATTGAAGGGCGCCGTGACGGCGGCAGTGCTGGCCGCGCAGCTCGGGGTCGCGGAGGCCTCCGCGCAGGCCGCGCTCGACGCCCTGATCGCGGCGGGCCGGGCCGAGGCAGGCGCCGACGGCGCGGTGGCGCTGACCGAGCCGGGCCTGAAGGAGCTGGAGGACCAGCTCG
Source organism: Rhodococcus sp. NPDC127527 (assembly GCF_042672245.1). Classification (NCBI taxonomy): domain Bacteria; kingdom Bacillati; phylum Actinomycetota; class Actinomycetes; order Mycobacteriales; family Nocardiaceae; genus Rhodococcus; species Rhodococcus sp. NPDC127527. The sequence continues at coordinate 24,383 of NZ_JBHXVP010000023.1, read as the reverse complement.
ACGCCGAGCGGGTGTCCATCGACGAGGGCCTCTTCGCCGAGGTGGTCGAGCGGTTCGAGCCCCTCGACGTCGAGTTCGCCGAGGCGGCGGGCGATGCGGGCAAGCTCGCCGAGCTGGATCGTCGTGCGGCGGACGTCTTCGACGACGTCTCCGCCTACGTGCCGCGCCTGGCGCGCTACCAGGAACTGCTCGCCGGCTCGGTCGAGGACGCCGACGCCTACGCGGTGGTGTGGTCGGAGCTGCGCACGGAGATCCTCAGCGCCGCGGGCCGCTAGGTCTGCCGCGACGCCGGACCGACCGTCACGGGTGATCGTCGGTCCGGCTCCCTTGGAGTTCAAGGTGCGGGGCCTCTCCGCGGCGGCGGCCACCTACACTTCGGCACATGGCGGACGTCCGCGTGGGCATCTCCGGGTGGGTGTACCCGGCGTGGCGCGGCGGCTTCTACCCCGAGGGACTGGTGCACCGGAAGGAATTGGCGTACGCCGCCGACCATCTGACGTCGATCGAGATCAATGGGTCGTTCTACGCACTGCAACGACCGTCCAGCTTCGCGAAGTGGCGGGACGAGACACCGGACGGCTTCCTGTTCGCGGTCAAGGGCGGTCGCTACATCACCCATGTCAGGCGGCTGGTCGACGTCGACACCGCGCTCGCGAACTTCTTCGCCTCGGGCGTGCTCGCGTTGGGCGAGAAGCTCGGGCCGATCCTGTGGCAGCTCCCGCCGAACCTGCAGTTCGACGCGGAACGCCTGGCCGCCTTCGTCGCACTGTTGCCGAGGACGACGACGGAGGCGGGCCTGCTCGCGCAGCGGCGCGACGACAAGCTTGCCGACGACCGGGTTCTCACCACCACCGATGTCGAGCGGCCGCTGCGCCACGCCATCGAGGTCCGGCACCCCAGCTTCGCCGTGCCGGAGGTGACCGCGCTCGCCCGCGAGCACGGCATCGCCCTCGTCGTGGCGGACACCGCCGGCAGATACCCCCGGATCGAGACCCCCACTGCCGACTTCGTCTACGTCCGGTTGCACGGTGACCGCGAGTTGTACGCGAGCGGTTACACCGATGCGGCACTGGACAACTGGGCCACGAAGATCCGCGGCTGGACCGCGAGGGGGCTGGACGTGTTCGTGTACTTCGACAACGACGTGAAGGGGTACGCCCCGTTCGACGCGATGGCCCTGCTGCACAGGTTTGGGTGATCCGGGTCACTCCTCCCCCCTTTCGGGGGTGGTTGCGGAGTGAGCCACATCACTACCTTCCCTCGTAGTCGGTGATGCCCGTCCGGGCGTCGCACATGGCGCGAGGAGAGGGACAGATGACGACAGTGTCGCCAGCCGAGGCCGCGGCGATCGCTACTCCGCAGACACGGACAAGCGTTCGCCGAGTGGCTGTGGCGAGTTGTATCGGCACCACCATCGAGTTCTACGACTTCTTCATCTACGGGACGGCCGCGGCGCTGGTCTTTCCCAAGGTGTTCTTTCCGGCACTCGGATCCACCGCCGGCACGGTGGCTTCGTTCGCGACCTTCGCGGTCGCCTTCATCGCGCGCCCGGTCGGCGCGATGCTCTTCGGGCACTACGGCGACCGGATCGGACGCAAGAAGACCCTGATCTCCACGCTGCTGCTGATGGGCATCTCCACCATGCTCATCGGACTGCTGCCGAGCGCGACCGCGATCGGCGTCGCGGCCCCGATCATCCTGGTACTGCTGCGATTCGGGCAGGGCTTCGCGGTCGGCGGCGAGTGGGCGGGCGCGACACTGTTGACCGCCGAGTACGCGCCGCCGGGCAAGCGCGGCCTGTATGCCATGTTCCCGCAGCTCGGCCCCGCCATCGCATTCATCCTCTCCAGCGGCACCTTCCTCGTGACCGGTGCCGTGCTCGGCGACTCGAACGAGACCTTCCTCGACTGGGGCTGGCGAGTGCCGTTCCTGTTCTCCGCCGTGCTGGTGGGCATCGGTCTGTACATGCGCCTCGCAATCGAGGAGACACCGGTGTTCCGCGCCAACCAAGCGAAGCAGGCGGGCGAGACCTCGCGGGGACTGCCGTTCCTCGACGCCTGGCGGTACCAGAGCAAGGAGATCCTGCTCTCGGCCGGCGCGCTGGCCACCCTGTTCGCCTTCTTCTACCTCGGCACCGCGTTCCTCACCAGCTACGGGACCAAGACACTCGGCTTCAGCCGCCCGTTCGTGCTCGCGATCGGCATCGCGTCGGCGGTGGTCTTCGGCATCGCGATCATCGCCTCCGCGCTGTACTCCGACCGGATCGGCCGCCGCAAGGTGATCATGGCGTCCTGCGTGGCGGCCCTGGTCTGGGCGCTGGCGCTGTTCCCGATCCTGGACACCGGCTCGCCGGTGGCGTTCGCGCTGGGCATGTTCGGCACCCTGGCCATCTTCGGTGTGGCGTACGGACCGTGCGGCGCGTTGCTGCCCGAGATGTTCGCGACCAGGTACCGCTACACCGGTGCCGGACTGGGCTACAACCTGGCAGGCGTGCTCGGTGGGGCGGTCCCGCCGTTGATCGCCGCGCCGCTCGCGGCCTCGTTCGGCAGTATCGCCATCGGGTTCATGCTCGCGGGGCTCGCCGTGCTGAGCTTCTTCTGCACGAAGGCGCTGGTCGAGACCAAGGATCACGCGCTCTGAGGCGCCGCGGGGCGGGGCTGTCCGGACATTGCACAGTTACGGACGCCCCGCACCGCGGACTATGTCGTACATCACAGCCATTCGGTAGGTTCGAATCACACAGGGCCCCGCCCGTGGGCCAGGCGCCGCACCCGGCGCGGGAGAGGAATTGCGCTATGACCACGCCGCTGCCGAGTTACACCTCCGGCGTCTGGGATGCCCCGATGTTGGGCGACACCATCGGTGACAACTTCGACCGGACCGCGGCCGCGCACGCCGACCGAGAGGCGCTCGTCGACCACGCGTCCGGTCGCCGATGGACCTACGCCGAGCTGCGGGCCGAGATCGACGCGCTCGCCGCCGGGCTGCTGGCGAGGGGGCTGGTCAAGGGGGACCGGGTGGGTATCTGGGCGCCGAACTGCCCGGAATGGACGATGATCCAGTACGCCACCGCCAAGATCGGCGCGATCCTGGTCAACATCAACCCGGCCTATCGCTCGCACGAGCTGCAGTACGTGCTCGAGCAGGCCGGGATCCGGATGCTGGTCTCCGCGGCGAGCTTCAAGACCTCCGACTACGCGGCGATGATCGAGACGGTGCGGCCGCAGTGCCCCGACCTCGAATCGGTCATCCTGCTCGGCAGCGACGACTGGCGGGCCCTGGCCGCCGACGGTGTCGCCGCCCGGACGGCCGATCCTGCCGCGCTCGTCGCCGCGCAGGCGGGATTGTCCGCGGACGAGCCGATCAACATCCAGTACACATCGGGCACAACGGGATTTCCGAAGGGTGCCACCCTGAGTCACCACAACATCCTCAACAACGGGTACTTCGTGGGCGAACTCTGCCACTACACCGAGGCGGACCGGGTGTGCATCCCGGTGCCGTTCTATCACTGCTTCGGCATGGTGATGGGCAACCTCGCGTGCACCAGCCACGGCGCCACCATGGTGATCCCCGGGCCCGCCTTCGATCCGACGGCCACGCTCGAGGCGGTGCAGGCGGAGCGGTGTACGTCCCTGTACGGGGTGCCGACGATGTTCATCGCCGAGCTGGCGGACCCGGAGTTCGACAGCTACGACCTGTCCAGCCTGCGGACCGGGATCATGGCCGGCTCGCCGTGCCCGGTCGAGGTGATGAAGCAGGTGATCGAGCGGATGGGGATGACGGAGGTGTCGATCTGCTACGGCATGACCGAGACCTCCCCGGTGTCGCTGCAGACCCGCTCCGGCGACACCATCGACCAGCGGGTCTCCACCGTCGGGCGGGTCGGACCGCACCTCGAGGTCAAGATCGTCGACCCCGCGACAGGACTGACCGTGCCGCGCGGGCAATCCGGCGAGCTGTGCACGCGCGGCTACTCGGTGATGCTCGGGTACTGGAACGATCCCGGCAAGACTGCCGAGGCGATCGACGCCGCGCGGTGGATGCACACCGGAGACATCGGGGTGATGGACGAAGACGGCTATGTCGCGATCACCGGCCGGATCAAGGACATGGTGATCCGGGGTGGGGAGAACGTCTACCCCCGGGAGATCGAGGAGTTCCTCTACACCCACCCCGACATCCTCGACGCGCAGGTGATCGGTGTCCCCGATGACAAGTACGGCGAGGAACTGATGGTGTGGATCCGGATGCGTGAGGGCGCAGTCGACCTCGACGCGGAAGCGGTGCGCGCGTTCTGCACCGGGAAACTCGCCCACTACAAGATCCCCCGATACGTCCACGTCGTCGACGAGTTCCCGATGACCGTCACCGGCAAGATCCGCAAGATCGAGATGCGCGAGAGGTCGGTCGAGCTGATCGGTCGGGCATAGGCGGAAGGCGCGATGACGACCGGGGATGCAGACGGGCGGGCGGCGGTCCGCCCCGAGATCGCGATGTCGTGGAAGCGGTCGCTGCTCAGCGGTGTCGATCCCGGTCGTGGCTTCGACGCGTCCCCGGCTGCGGACCTCGACCTGTCCGGCCGACTGCTGCGGGCCGCCAGACCGGTCCTGGACGAGGTCGGTGTGCAGATCGCGGGGACCGAGCTGTGCGTGCTGCTCGCCGATCCGGACTGCCGCATCGTCGCGCGCGTCTTCGACACCGGTGCCGTCGAACGGCGGATGGAGCGCCTCGGGGTGCTGCTCGGATCCCGGTTCGGCGAGGACCGGGCCGGGACGAACGCGATCGGGACTCCGCTCGAGGTGCGCCGAGGCATCGTGATCAACGGCGAGGAGCACTACCTCGAGCAGTTCAAGGATCTGAGCTGCTACGGGCATCCGATCATTCACCCTGTCACCCATCGAGTCGAGGGGATCCTCGACATGACATGTATTGCTCCGCAGGTGAACTCGCTGTTCGCGCCGTTCCTGCAACGGGCCGCCGCCGACATCGAACGGCGACTGCTCGAGGGTGCGAGGGCCTCGGAGCAGCGGTTGGTCGACGCGTTCCAGCGGGTGTCACCCCAGCGGCAGGTTGCGGTCACCGCGATCGGGGAGGACATCCTGCTCAGCAACAGGGCCGCACTGGACCTGTTGGACGTGGCCGACCACGCGACGCTGCGCGGACTCGCGACTGACCTGAAGGCCGACCAGTCCCGCACCGTGCAACTCGAACTCGCCTCGGGTGAAGTCGCTCGGGTGCGCGCCGATCGGATCGCGGGCACCGACGGAGGGACGCTGTTCCTCGTGCAGCCGGTGCAGCGGCAGGGCGCGCCGATTCGCCGCCGCGGCTCTCGTACGAATCCTCCTGCCGCTGAACGAGTCCGAGCGGAACTCGAGCGGCTCCGCGATACTTGCGACGCCCTGGTGGTCTACGGTGAACCCGGGTCGGGACGCAGCACCGCCGTGCAGGACATCGCGGCGACCCGGTTCGTGTATCGCCACGACGCCAGCCGAATTGCTGTGCAGGGCATCGAGTCCTGGACCCACGAGCTGGCCAGGAGTCTGCAGCGATCGGGTGAGATCGTCGTCGTCGACCACGTCCAGTTGCTGCCGGAATCCGTGCATCCCCTGGTGTCGGAGGCGATCGCGGTCGCCGACTCCCGGATCGTGCTCGTCTGCTCGCCGGAGGCGGACCTGGCCGCTCCCGTCGCCGCGTTGGTTGCACGGTGCCCCGAACAACTGGTCGTGCCGCCGCTGCGTCAGCGGTGTGCCGAGTTCCCGGAGATTTCCGGGGCCCTGCTCGACGAGATCGCGCCAGGGGTGAGGCTCACCGCGACCGCGCTCACCGCGCTGACCGCGGCGCAGTGGCCGGGGAACCTCACCGAGCTCCGGGTGGTACTGACCCAGGCGGCCCGATCGTGTGCAGGAAAGCGAATTACGTTGACGGACTTGCCCGACCGGTATCGGACGCCCGGGCGAGTCGCCAGACTCGCCGGACGGGAGCGCGCCGAACGGCAGGCGATCGTGGACGCGCTCACCGAATGTGGCGGCAACAAGGTGCATGCCGCGGAGCAGCTCGGGATCAGTCGCAGCACCTTGTACGCCCGTATCCGGGCACTCGAGATCACCACCTGAGCCTCGTCGTACCGGGTCGGGCGAACCGTCGTTCGGTCCGGCGGATGCTGAGTCACACGGTGTTCGGGCACTGTCCGAACCTTGCACAGTTAGCGGATCCGAAACGGGCGAAGTATGGCGTGCATCACACCGTCAGCTCGTAAGGAGTTCCGATGACAGCGATAGCCGACTTTCCGCTCACCGCAGGGGTTCAGGCCTTTCTCAGTGGGGGTCCGAAGAAGCTTCTGATCGGAGGCGAGTGGACCGCGGCCGCCTCCGGACGGACCTTCCCGACCTACGACCCGGCCACCGGTAATCCGCTCACCGAGGTTGCGCACGGGCAGGCCGAGGACGTCGACCGCGCGGTGCGCGCGGCTCGGGTGGCGTTCGACGACGGACCGTGGGCGTCGATGAAGCCCAACGAACGAGAGCGGCTGATCTGGCGGGTCGGCGACATCCTGTCGGAGCGCGCCGAGGAGTTCGGTCAGCTCGAGGCCCTGGACAACGGCAAGTCCGCCGGCATCGCCTCCGCCGTCGACGTGGCCTGGGCCGCAGACGTATTCCGCTACTACGCGGGCTGGGCCACCAAGATCGAGGGCAGCACCGTCAACGTGTCGATGCCGTTCGCGCCGGGTGCCCAGTTCCACGCGTACACGCTGCGCGAACCGGTCGGCGTCTGCGGTCTGATCGTGCCGTGGAACTTCCCGCTGCTGATGGCCGCATGGAAGCTGGCGCCCGCGCTGGCCGCCGGCAACACCGTGATCCTCAAGCCCGCCGAGCAGACCCCGCTCACGGCGCTGCTGCTCGGGGAGGTCTTCCAGGAGGCCGGGTTCCCGCCCGGCGTCGTGAACATCGTCAGTGGATTCGGTGATGCCGGCGCCGCGCTGTCCGCGCACGAGGACGTCGACAAGATCGCGTTCACCGGCTCCACCGAGGTCGGCAAGAAGATTGTCGACGCGGCCAAGGGCAACCTGAAGAAGGTCTCGCTCGAACTCGGCGGCAAGAGCCCGAACATCGTCTTCGCGGACGCCGACTTCGATGCCGCGGTGGAGGGTTCGCTCAATGCATGGCTGTTCAACCACGGTCAGTGCTGTGTCGCCGGCACCCGACTGTTCGTGGAGGACACGATCTTCGACGATTTCACCCAGGCGGTTGCGGATGCGGCGAGCCAGGTGAAGATCGGGCCCGGTCTCGACCCGACGACCCAGCTCGGCCCGCTGGTGTCCCAGGAACAGTTCGACAAGGTGACCGGTTACCTCGCCGCCGGCCTGGCCGACGGTGCGCGGGCACTGACCGGAGGCAAGCGCTGGGGCGAAAGCGGGTACTTCGTCGAGCCGACCGTGTTCGTGGACGTCAAACCGGAGTTCTCCATCGTGCGCGAGGAGATCTTCGGTCCGGTCGTGGCCGCGATGCCGTTCAACGCCGAATCCGGCGTCGCCGCGGCCGCGAACGACTCGATCTACGGCCTCGCCGCCGGCATCTGGACCAAAGACGTCTCCAAGGCGCACCGGACCGCGCGCCGGCTCAAGGCCGGCTCGGTCTGGATCAACCAGTACAACGGCTTCGACACGGCCATGCCGTTCGGCGGCTACAAGCAGTCCGGCTGGGGCCGCGAACTCGGTGCGGCCGGCCTCGACGCCTACACCATCACCAAGTCCGTCAACGTCGCACTCTGACCGGCCCGTTCGCAGAAGGAGAATTACATGAAGACCACCGCCGCAGTCCTGCTCGAGGCCGGAAAGCCCTTCGAGATCATGGAACTCGAACTCGACGGGCCGGGCCCGGGTGAGGTGCTGATCAAGTACACCGCAGCCGGCCTGTGCCATTCGGACCTGCACCTGACCGACGGGGACCTCCCGCCGCGCTACCCGATCGTCGGCGGGCACGAGGGCTCCGGGGTCATCGAGGAGGTCGGCCCGGGTGTCACGAAGGTCAAGCCCGGTGACCACGTGGTGTGCAGCTTCATCCCGAACTGCGGAACCTGCCGGTACTGCTCGACCGGTCGGCAGAACCTGTGCGACATGGGAGCCACCATCCTGGAGGGCTCCATGCCTGACGGGACCTTCCGATTCCATTCCAAGGGAAACGATTTCGGTGCGATGTGCATGCTCGGCACCTTCGCCGAGCGCGCGACGATCTCGCAGCACTCGGTGGTCAAGGTCGACGACTGGCTGCCGCTCGAGACCGCGGTGCTGGTCGGCTGCGGGGTTCCGTCGGGTTGGGGAACCGCGGTCAACGCGGGCAACCTGCGCGCGGGTGACACCGCCGTCGTCTACGGGGTCGGCGGCCTCGGCATCAATGCCGTGCAGGGCGCCGTCAGCGCGGGCTGCAAGTACGTCGTCGTCGTCGACCCGGTCGCGATGAAGCGGGAGCAGGCGCTGAAGTTCGGCGCCACGCACGCCTTCGCGGATGCGGCGAGCGCCGCGGAGAAGGTCAACGAGCTCACCTGGGGGCAGGGCGCGGACGCCGCACTGATCCTGGTCGGCACCGTCGACGAGGAGGTCGTCTCCGCCGCCACCGCGGTGATCGGCAAGGGCGGCACGGTCGTCATCACCGGCCTCGCCGATCCGGCGAAGCTCACCGTGCACGTGTCGGGCTGCGACCTGACGCTCAACCAGAAGACCATCAAGGGCTCGCTCTTCGGCTCGATGAACCCGCAGTACGACATCGTCAAGCTGCTGCGGCTCTACGATGCGGGTCAGCTGAAGCTCGACGAACTGGTCACCACGCAGTACCGACTCGAGGACGTCAACCAGGGATACCAGGACCTGCGGGACGGCAAGAACATTCGCGGCGTGATCGTTCACGCCTGACTGTCCGGCGACTGAGTGCCGAGCGCACCCCGCGACCCTCGCTCGAGGGCGCGGGGTGCGCGCGTCAGCGTGGACTCACTGCTCCAGAATCCGGGCCTTCTCCGCCCTGAATTCGTCGTCGTCGAGCACGCCGCTGGCGTGGAGCTCGCCGAGTTCTTTCAAGGCGGTGATGCGGTCCATCCCCGAGGTGCCGGGCTCCGGTGCCGCGTTCACGGGCTGGGGCTGAGGTGGTGGGGACTGCGGCGCAGGTTGTGCCGCCTGCTCCTGCGACGCCCACCGCTGCCCCTGGCGGCGGGACACCCGGTTGGAGACGGCGGTCGCGGTTCCGGCGATCGCGGCGGTGCGGGCAACCCCGCGGAGAAGTCCGGGCATGATGGCCTCCTTGGTTCACGGTTGGGTTTCGAGCGCATCGAGCGATGCGAGGATGCCCTGGACGGGGATACGGCCCGAGGCCACGAGCTGGGCGCCACTGTGTCGGAGCGCCGCGGCGAACGGCGCCGCCCAGTGGTTCTCGTAGACGAGAACGGCTGCCGAGCAACCCGGCTCGAGGATGGCGGCCGCCTCGTCGAGGTCTGCGCTGTCGAGCAGGCCCGAGGAGGCCTCGGCGAACACGGACACCTCGATGTCACCCTCGAATCCGAGGTCGGAGATGTCGACCCCGACGACCGAGCCGTCGGCCAGCTTGCGGACGAACGCCAGGTCCAGAACCCGCACCACGCCTCGATCCACCAGGTCGAGCAGCAGTGGCAGCGCGGAACCGTCCGGGCTCCGGTCGGCGGGAAACTCGATGACGAGATAGTCGATCGGCCCGATGTCTTCGAATGCGATGTCGTCGGTCATGGGGAACCTCTCTGGGGCCGGTGGGAGTGCCTGGCGCAGGCTGCGCGGTCGGCGGCACCACTGCAGCGCGGGCGCGGGCAACCGATTCCAGTGGCGACGCATCCGGCTCGAGTCCGGCGGTTCCGCGGTCCCGTGGAGCCGACGAGGTTCCGTCGATCATTGTCGAGCATAGTTCGGTCCGGCCCCGTCTCACTGGGCTTTCTTCGCGCAACACCCGGCAATTCCGTGCACGCGTTCGCCCACCAAATCGCCCCGACAGGCGGAGAATCGAAGTGAATCGTCATGGTGTTCCACGAAGGGAGACCGGAGATGTCGGAAAACAATTCGTCCGTCAAGAGTCAGGTCGCGGCCGGCACCTCGATCGGCGCGGCGATACTGCTGGTGACCGTCGGCGTGCTCCAGGTGTTGCAGGGAATAGCCGCGGTGGCGAAGGACGACGTGTTCGTCGTCGGTGTCTCGTACACCTACAAGTTCGACCTCACGTCCTGGGGCTGGATTCACATCGTGCTCGGCGCGCTGATCGTGCTCGTCGGACTTGCGCTCTTCACGGGGGCGAGCTGGGCCCGAATCTGTGCGATCGGTCTCGCGGCGCTGTCGCTGATCGCCAACTTCCTCTGGCTCCCGTACTACCCGTGGTGGTCTGTGCTGATCATCGCGCTCGACATCGTCGTCATCTGGGCGGTGTCGACCTGGAAGCCCGACGAGGTCGGCTGACGACCCGTCGAGTGACATGACCGATCCGCTCACCCGGGTCGACCGCGCCGAACGCGGCCGCGCTGCGCGACGCGCGGTGCCCTTCGCGGCACTGGCGGAGCACGACGGCGCGCGCCAGCGGGCGGTGCTCGACCTGCTCGAGCTGCAGGCAGCGACCCGTGTCCCGCAGCTCGTTCCCGTGCGGTACGGGCGGATGGCCAGCACCGCGTTCGCGTTCTATCGGGGTGGCGCGCGGATCATGGCCGACGATCTGTCCCACGCACCCGGTACGGGTCTGCGCACGCACCTGTGCGGGGATGCGCACATGGGCAATTTCGGCCTCTACGCCACGCCGGAGCGCAAGGTGGCGTTCGACATCAACGATTTCGACGAGACCTACCCGGGTCCGTTCGAATGGGACGTCAAGCGCCTGGCCGGCAGCCTCGCGGTTGCCGGGCGGGAAAACGGGTTCGCCGACAAGCAACGCGCACGGGTCACCCTCGCGTGCATCGCCGAGTACCGCGAGATCATGGCGCGACAGGCGGAGCGGGGAACCCTCGCGGTCTGGTATTCGCACATCGAGCCCACGGCGGAACTCGCCGAGCTACGGGACGAACTCGACACCTCGACGAGCAAGCGGATCCGGAAGGCGCTCGAGAAGTCGTCGCACCGCGACAGCGTCCAGGCGTTGGCCAAACTGACCGCGGTCGTGGAGGGCAGGCGGCGAATCAACAGCTTCCCTCCGTTGGTCATGCCCATCGAGGAGGTCTTCCCGGACGCCGACGTCAAGCTGCTCTACGCGGAGCTCCGACACCGGCTCGCGGAGTACCGGCAGACGCTACAGGCCAATCGGCGGGTCCTGTTCGATCGTTTCGAACTCGTGCAGGCCGCGCGCAAGGTGGTCGGGGTGGGTAGCGTCGGCACCAGGGCCTGGATCCTCCTGTTTCGAGGTGTCGACCAGGACGACCCGCTCTTCCTCCAGGCGAAGGAGGCCCAGCCGTCGGTGCTGGCCGGACATCTGGAGGGTCCGTCGTTCTCGAACGAGGGCGAACGCGTCGTGGAGGGGCAGCGCCTGATGCAGGCGGCCAGCGACATCTTCCTCGGCTGGCAGCAGGGACCAGGTGCCGACGGTGTTCGGCGCGACTTCTACCTGCGCCAGTTGCGTGACGGCAAGGGCTCCGCGGTGATCGACACGATGGCACCGACCGCGATGGCGTTGTACGGACGCCTGTGCGGGCGGGCACTGGCCTACGCGCACGCTCGTTCCGGTGACCGGGTGGCGATCGCCGCATACCTCGGCTCGGACACCGAATTCGACCACGCCATCGCAGAGTTCGCGGAGACCTATGCCGACCAGAATGCCCGAGACCACGCGGTGTTGCTCGAGGCCATAGCCGCAGGCAGGGTCGAGGCACGTCTCGGCTTGTGACACGGCACCGGAGAATCCCCGTCCACCACATGTACGCCTTGGGGGCAGCACATGAACAACGACCCGGGCTCACCGCCGATACCCGGCAGCGCGGCTCGCCGGTGGTGGGCCCGGTCCGCTTTCGCGGCCGCGTTCTGCGCGGCCGCGCTTCCGGTGGTGGTGGCGGGAGTACTCGCCGCGATCGCACTGCTCGTGGCTGGGGTCGGCGGCGCGGCGGTGACCGTTGCCGCGCTGTACCTGTTCCTGACCAGCCGCGGCGCGCTCCGCTGGATCGCACTCGCGGTGGCGGTCCTCAGCCCGATCGTCGTGGTGGTCCTGTTCGTGCGGGCACAGCTGCTGTGGGTCGTCCTGGTCTCGCTGGGGGTCTTCGCGCTCGCCGTCATGTGTGCTCGTATCGCGCTCGCGGACAGTCGACTCGAAGGGACACCCGAGCGGTCCGCCCCGCAGCCACGACACCCGTTCCTGGTGATGAACCCGCACTCGGGTGGCGGCAAGGTGGAGAAGTTCGATCTCGAGCGCAAGGCTCGAGCGCTGGGCGCGGAGGTCGCACTGCTGGAAGGGCCGGGCGAGGTCGACGTCACGGCGCTCGCGCGTGCGGCGGTGGACCGCGGCGCCGACCTGCTCGGTGTCGCAGGCGGCGACGGAACCCAGGCGCTGGTGGCCGCGGTGGCGGCCGAGCACGATCTCCCATTCCTGGTGATCAGCGCGGGGACCCGCAACCATTTCGCGCTGGATCTCGGCCTCGACCGTGACGACCCCGCGACGTGCCTGGACGCGTTGCGCGAGGGGGTCGAACTTCGGGTGGACCTCGGCTCGTTGAACGGGCGCACATTCGTCAACAACGCGTCCTTCGGTGTCTACGCCGAGGTGGTGCAGAGTCCGGCATACCGGAACGACAAGACCCGGACGGTGCTGCGCATGCTGCCCGACCTGATCAAGGGCCACCGGGGCGCTCGACTGGTCGTGCGAGCCGCCGGGATCACCGTGGCGGGACCGCAGGCCGTGCTCGTGAGCAACGGCCCGTACCGCACCAACGATTTGGCCGGGCTGGGCAGACGGACGAGCCTGGATGCCGGAAACCTGGGTGTGGTGACGATCTCGGTGGACAGCACACGCCAGGCAGTGGGACTGCTCAACCGCTCGCGGCAACGCGGTCTCACCCAGCAGTCCGTCCGTGCGGTGGTCGTGGACGCCGACGCGGACGAGATATCTGTCGGGGTCGACGGCGAGTCGCTGATGATCCGGACGCCCGTGCACTGTGCGATCAGGCCGGGAGCCCTGCGGGTGCGTGTGCCTCTTCATCGGCCGGGGGTGCGGACTCCGAAACCGACTCTCGACTGGGTGCGCTTGCGCGCCCTGGCGACGGGATCTCAGCCCGCGGCAGTGTCCTCGGTCAGCGAATGATCTTCTCGTACCGGCGAACCCACCGCCCTGGCGGGCACCCGGCCGGTGGCGAACAGCGCCGCGACGGCGAGTAGGGCGGTCAGCGCGAGTGCTACCCGGAGCGCGTCGAGCCGCGCATCTGCGTTGACGTCGACCACGGCGTCGGCGGCAGTGCCGGTCACGCCCGCGGACTCCAGCGCGTCCTGCAACTGGGTGGTCGACAGGAACGGAACCCCGCCGGCCAGTTCGGTGGAGGCCTGCTGCTGCACCGAGACGGGCACGGCCGGGTTGTTCTCGATACCGGCGATGACCGACGTGGTCAGGGTGGCGATCATCACCGAGCCGATCAGCGCCGTGCCGAGTGACGCACCGAGATTGGTTGCGGTGTTCTGCAGCCCGCCCACCTCGGCGCTCTGCGAGTCCGGCACGGCGGACACCGTGACGGCGCCGAGCTGCGAGGACAGCGCGCCCAGCCCGAGACCCATGAACAGCATGGGGACCATGACGACCGCGGCGTCGCTGCCGGGGGACATGCCTGCGACCAGGATCAGGATCCCGACGATCATCGACCCGAGTCCGAGCCGGACCACGCGGCGCGGATTCGCGTGCGGCAGGAACTTGGGGATACCCGCGGCGGCCAGGACGAGGGCGATCGACAGCGGCAGGATCCGCAGGCCGGTCTCTACGGCACTGAGTTCGAGTACCACGGACAGGAAGAGCGGAACCGAGAAGAAGACGCCGGCCTGAACGAGGAACTGTGCGAAGAACATCGAGAGTCCGCCCGAGAGCTGGCGGTTGCGCAGGAGCGCGGGGTCGAGCAGCGGTTGCCGGTCCGCGTTCGCCAGGTACGTCTCCCAGCGCAGGAACCCGTACATCACGATCAGCCCGGCCAGCAGCAGCCAGATGACGGGCGACAGTCCCATCAGTTGCGGCCCTTCGGGCTTGGGCAGCACCCACCCCCACTCGCTCGAGCGCAGCACCCCGTACACCAGTGCGCCCAGCCCCAACACCGACAGGCCCGACCCCACCAGGTCGAGTCGCACTCGTGACGGCGGAACGTCCTGCACCTTGCGCAGCACCGCCAGGATGGCCGCGACGATCACGACCTCGCCGGCGAAGACATACCGCCAGGACGCGAAGGTGGTGACCGCACCGCCGAGGAGCGGGCCGACGGCTACGGCCATCGCACCTGCCGCGGCCACCAGACCGTACGCGGCGGTCCGGCGCTCGGGCGGGAAGTTCGCTGCGACCAGCGACACGATCGCCGGCATGATCAGGGCCGCCCCGATTCCCTCGAGCAGAGACCAACCGAGCAGCAGCACCGTGAGATCGGGTGCCAGCGCCGTCGTCAGCGAGCCCGCTCCGTAGACGACCAGACCCAATCCGAAGGCGCGTCGGCGGCCCAGGATGGCGCCCACCTTGCCGCCGGTGATCATCAAGGTGGCCATCACCAGGGTGTACAACGTGATCGCCGTCTGGATTCCGGTGATGGTGGTACCCACGTCCGCGGCGACGGTGGCCATGGACACGTTCATCACCGAACTGTCGAGCGTCATGAGGAACTGCCCGGAGGCGAGCACCAGCAGCACGAGTCGAGAACCCGAATGCTCCCTTGCCGCGGACACAGGGGAAGTATCCCACCGGGAGGGTCGTTTTTCGGTCGAACGCCGACCACACCGGCCGGTCCAGCAGGACCCGCCGGGCGCGGACCTCATGTGTTGGAATGAGGTCGACGCGAGGAGGCCATGGTGATCGCCAACGCCGGTCGAGCCACCGCCACGATGGCCGTCCTGCTCGCCGCGCTCGCCGGATACGTGGACGCGATGGGGTTCATCGTCCTCGGCGGATTCTTCGTCTCCTTCATGAGCGGCAACTCGACCCGAGCCGCGGTCGCGGCCGTCGGCGGCGGATGGCATCCGGCCGAGGTGGGCGCCGCGGTGATCGCGCTGTTCGTTCTGGGTGTCGTGCTCGGGTCCCTGCTCGGGCACCGGGCGGCGAGTCGTCGCGGGCCCACGGTCCTGGGACTGGTTGCGGTGCTGCTGGCGTTCGCGGCGGTGGTGCATCCGTTCGCGCCGACGCAGGTGATCGTCACCGCGCTGGTGCTCGCGATGGGGGTGGAGAACACGGTCTTCGAGGGGAGCGCGCAGGCCTCGATCAGTCTGACGTACATGACCGGGACGCTGGTGAAACTGGGCCAGGGCATCGGCGGGGCGTTGACGGGCGGTCCCCGCTGGGCGTGGGTGCGATTCGCGGTGCTGTGGCTCGGGTTGGTGCTCGGTGTGGTCGCGGGCGCCGCCGTGCACCGGTGGATCGGGCTGACCGGGCTGTGGCTCGCCGCGGCCACGGCACTGGGGCTCGCAATCGCGTCGGCGCGGGTCGAGCCCCGGACGTGAGCGCGATCGTCAGCGCGGCGCGTACATGATGACCGCGACCCCGACAAGGCAGAGCAGCGCGCCCGCGACGTCCCAACGGTCCGGGCGGAAGCCGTCGAGGGCCATGCCCCAGACCAGCGAGCCGGCGACGAAGACCCCGCCATACGCGGCGAGGATCCGGCCGAAGTTCGCGTCTGGCTGGAGGGTGGCGACGAAGCCGTAGGCGCCGAGGGCCACGATCCCCAGGCCGACCCAGAGCCAGCCGCGGTGCTCGCGGACGCCCTGCCACACGAGCCAGGCACCGCCGATCTCGAACACCGCCGCGACGGCGAACAGGGCAACGGACTTCGCGACAGTCATGCCGCCCCCGGGGCCAACGCTGCGACCGTCATCTGTCGCAGGATCGTGCGCGTGCGGGTGGCCGAGGTGCGGCTCGCGGAGTGCGGTGTCGAGTTGATCAGTCCGAACGTCGCGTGCGCCTTGATCCGGGCGTCCGCTTCCTCGAGTACCGGGTCGACCTTCTGCAGGACCTGCACCCAGACCTCGACGTACCGCCGCTGGAACTGGCGTACCTGACGACGCTCCGCGGGTGGCAGGGACTCGAGGTCGCGGTCCTGGACCCGGATGAGGTCGGGCTCGCCGAGGGCGAAGTCGAGGTGGAACTCGACGAGGCCGGCGAGCGCGTCCTCCGGTGACTGCGCCGCCTCGGCCACCGCCGTGCCCCCGTCGAGCAGGCGGCGACTGATGTCGACGAGCAGTTCGACGAGCAGTGCCTCCTTGTTGGGGAAGTACCGGTAGACGGCGGGCCCACTGATCCCGACCGCGGACCCCAGGTCCTCGAGTCGGACCCCGACGAACCCGCGTTCGGCGATCAGTCGCGCCGCGGCCTGCAGCAGTTGCCTGCGCCGGTCGGCCTTCGCGCGGCTGCGTGCGGTCTGGTTCTCGGATGCCACGTCGACACCTCCCTCCGTCAAAGGATCTGGACAACTCAGTTAATCATAGTTATCTTAGATTCGGTTATCGGTGATTAACCGAATGGCATCGACCTAGCAGACGGAGCGGCGGTATGACCTTCGACGGGGATCGCAACAGGGCCGAGCACACGCGCCTGGTCGGCGAGCTGCGCGAGCGGCTGGCCACGGCCGCGCTCGGCGGCAGCGAGAAGTCGCGGCAACGGCACGTCGACCGCGGCAAGTTGCTCCCGCGGGACCGGGTGGACACGCTGCTCGACCCGGGCAGCCCGTTCCTCGAATTCTCCCCGCTCGCGGCGAACGGTCTCTACGACGACGAGTGCCCGGGGGCGGGCATGATCGCCGGCATCGGACGCGTCTCCGGCCGCGAATGCGTGATCGTCGCCAACGACGCGACGGTCAAGGGTGGCACCTACTACCCGATGACCGTCAAGAAGCACCTGCGGGCGCAGGAGATCGCGCTGCAGAACAACCTGCCATGCGTCTACCTCGTCGACTCCGGTGGCGCCTTCCTGCCCCGGCAGGACGAGGTGTTCCCGGACCGCGAGCACTTCGGCAGGATCTTCTACAACCAGGCGACCATGAGCGCCAAGGGAATTGCGCAGATCGCATCGGTGATGGGTTCGTGTACCGCAGGCGGCGCGTACGTGCCCGCGATGAGCGACGAGGCCGTGATCGTGCGCAACCAGGGCACCATCTTCCTGGGCGGTCCGCCCCTGGTGAAGGCGGCGACCGGTGAGGTCGTCACGGCCGAGGAGTTGGGCGGCGGCGACCTGCACTCGAAGGTCTCCGGCGTCACCGACCACCTGGCCGAGGACGACCAGGACGCGCTCCGGATCGTGCGGAACATCGTCGCCACCCTCGGCCCGCGCACCGAGCGACCGTGGGACGTGCGGGAGACGGTGGATCCGGTCGCCGACCAGGCCGAGCTGTACGACGTCGTCCCCACGGACCCGCGCACCCCGTACGACGTGCACGAGGTGATCACCCGGCTCGTCGACGGTGGCGAGTTCCAGGAGTTCAAGGCCGAGTACGGCAAGACCCTGGTCACCGGTTTCGCGCACATTCACGGGCATCCCGTCGGCATCGTCGCCAACAACGGCGTGCTGTTCGCCGAGTCCGCGATGAAGGGGGCGCACTTCATCGAGTTGTGCGACAAGCGCAGCGTCCCGCTGGTGTTCCTGCAGAACATCGCCGGCTTCATGGTCGGCCGCGACTACGAGGCCGGCGGCATCGCCAAGCACGGCGCGAAGATGGTGACCGCGGTGGCCTGTGCGCGGGTGCCGAAGCTGACGGTCGTGATCGGCGGTTCGTACGGCGCGGGCAACTACTCGATGTGCGGCCGTGCGTACTCGCCCCGCTTCCTGTGGATGTGGCCCAACGCCCGCATCTCGGTGATGGGCGGTGAGCAGGCCGCCCAGGTGCTCGGCGCCGTCGGTTCCGGCAACGACCCGGACGAGATTCGTGCCCAGTACGAGACCCAGGGCAACCCCTACTATTCGACCGCCCGACTGTGGGACGATGGAATCATCGATCCCGCCGATACCAGAACTGTTCTCGGACTGGCACTTTCGGTGTGCGCGCAGGCGCCGATCGAGCCGGTCTCCTACGGCGTCTTCCGGATGTGAGTGAGATGACTTCGACACTGTTCGACACGGTCCTGGTCGCGAACCGCGGTGAGATCGCGGTCCGCGTCATCCGCACCCTGCGCGCGATGGGCATCCGCTCGGTCGCCGTCTACAGCGAGGCGGATGCCGGTGCCCGGCACGTTCGTGAGGCCGACGCCGCGGTGCTGCTCGGTCCCGCCGCCGCGCGCGAGAGCTATCTCGACATCGGCAAGGTCGTCGACGCGGCGCGGCGCACCGGCGCCCAGGCAGTGCATCCCGGCTACGGATTCCTGTCCGAGAACGCGGAGTTCGCGGCCGCGCTCGAGGCCGCAGGCATCGCCTTCCTCGGACCGTCCGCCCGCGCCATCGAGGTGATGGGCGACAAGATCACCGCCAAGAACGCGGTCGCGGCGTTCGAGGTGCCGGTGGTACCCGGGATCGCCCGGCCCGGGCTGACCGACGACGAACTGATCGCCGCCGCCGAGGACATCGGCTACCCGGTGCTGGTGAAGCCGTCCGCAGGCGGCGGGGGCAAGGGCATGCGCCTGGTCGAGGAACCCGGCAAGCTGGCCGACGCGCTCCTCAGTGCGCGCCGCGAGGCGGCGTCGGCGTTCGGCGACGACACCCTGTTCCTGGAGCGGTTCGTGTTGCGGCCCAGGCACATCGAGGTGCAGATTCTCGCCGACAATCACGGCAACGTGGTCCACCTCGGTGAGCGCGAGTGCAGCCTGCAGCGCCGCCACCAGAAGGTGATCGAGGAAGCGCCCTCGCCGCTGCTCGACGCGCAGACCCGGGCCCGGATCGGTGAGGCGGCCTGCAACACCGCCCGCAGCGTCGACTACTCCGGCGCCGGCACCGTGGAGTTCATCGTCTCCGCGGACCGACCCGACGAGTTCTTCTTCATGGAGATGAACACCCGCCTGCAGGTCGAGCACCCGGTCACCGAGATGGTCACCGGTGTCGACCTGGTCGAGTGGCAGGTCCGGGTCGCGGCGGGAGAGAAGCTCACCCTCGCCCAGGACGACATCACGATGACCGGGCACGCGATCGAGGCCCGGGTATATGCGGAGGACCCCGCCCGCGGGTTCCTGCCGACCGGCGGCACCGTGGTGGACCTCGCCGAGCCGACCGGTCCCGGTGTGCGCGTCGACTCCGGCCTGCGCATCGGAACGGTCGTCGGCAGCGACTACGACCCGATGCTGTCCAAGGTGATCGTGCACGCAGCCACTCGCGACGCGGCACTACGCGGCCTGGACCGGGCGCTCGCCGACACCGCGGTGCTCGGTGTCGTCACGAACATCGACTTCGTGCGGTTCCTGCTCGCCGATCCGGACGTGATGGCGGGCAATCTCGACACGGGACTGCTCGATCGCCGCCTCGAGCACTTCGTGGCGCCCGAGCCGACCGACGCCCAGGTGGTCGCGGCAGGCACCTACCGCTGGCTGACGGGGTGGCCGCGAGCCGCGGCGGACCCGTGGGCCGTGCCGAACGGATGGCGGGTCGGTGGCGCCGTGCCGACGAGCCTCCGGCTCGCGACCGCGACGCGTGCCGAGCACGTTCGGATCACCGGACGGCCGGAGTCGGCGACAGTGGCGCTCGAGGACGGCGAATCTCGCTGCCTGACCGCCTCGTTGACCGGCGACGAACTGCGCATGACCCTGGACGGCCGGCACGAGACGTACCGGGTCGCCGAGCACGACGGGCACCTGTGGCTGGCGTCCCCGTCGGGCATCGCGATGGTCCGGGAGGTCGCCGAGGTCAACGTCCGTGTCGGTGACGCGCACGCCGGTGAGGCCGAACTGACCAGTCCGATGCCCGGAGCCGTCATCGCCGTCGGTGTCGAGTCCGGCGCGACCGTCACCGCGGGCGCGACCGTCGTGGTCGTCGAGGCGATGAAGATGGAGCACTCCCTGACCTCGCCGATCGACGGCACCGTCGAACTCCTGGTCGCAGCGGGCGACCAGGTGAAGGTCGACCAACTGCTGGCCCGAGTCGTACCCACCGAAACCACCATCGAGACCGAGACGAAGGACGCCGCGTCATGACCGAGTACCTGTCCACCGGAGAGCTGCCCGACGAGTACCAGCAGCTGGCGAAGGCCGTTCGGGACTTCGCGCAGAGCGTCGTCGCGCCGGTCGCCGCCGAGCACGACGCGAACCACACCTTCCCGTACGAGGTCGTCGCAGGCATGGCCGACCTCGGCCTGTTCGGATTGCCGTTCCCCGAGGAGTACGGCGGGCAGGGCGGCGACTACTTCGCGCTCTGCCTGGCGCTCGAGGAACTGGGCAAGGTCGACCAGTCGGTGGCCATCACCCTCGAGGCGGGCGTCTCACTCGGTGCGATGCCGATCTACCGCTTCGGCAACGAGGCGCAGAAGCAGGAGTGGCTGCCGCAGCTGACGAGCGGAAAGTCGTTGGCGGCCTTCGGCTTGACCGAACCCGGCGCGGGCAGCGACGCCGGCGGCACCCGGACCACCGCCCGTGAGGACGGCGAGGACTGGGTGATCAACGGCAACAAGCAGTTCATCACCAACTCCGGCACCGACATCACCAAGCTGGTCACCGTCACCGCCGTCACCGGGGTGAAGGAGGGTGGCAAGAAGGAGATCTCCACCATCCTGGTGCCCACCAGCACACCGGGATTCACGGCCGAACCCGCCTACAACAAGGTCGGCTGGAACGCCTCGGACACGCACCCGCTGACGTTCCAGGACGTGCGCGTGCCCCGGGAGAACCTGCTGGGCGAGCGCGGCCGCGGCTACGCCAACTTCCTGCGCATCCTCGACGAGGGACGGATCGCCATCGCCGCACTGAGCGTGGGCGCCGCCCAGGGCTGCGTCGACGAATCGGTGAAGTACGCCAAGGAGCGCGAGGCGTTCGGCAAGCCGATCGGCGCCAACCAGGCCATCGCTTTCAAGATTGCCCGGATGGAGGTGCGTGCGCACGTCGCCCGCACCGCCTATTACGACGCCGCCGCGCTCATGTTGGCGGGCAAGCCCTTCAAGAAGCAGGCCTCCATCGCCAAGCTGGTCGCCAGCGAGGCGGCGATGGACAACGCGCGCGACGCCACGCAGATCTTCGGCGGCTACGGCTTCATGAACGAGTACCCGGTGGCCCGCCACTACCGGGACAGCAAGATCCTCGAGATCGGCGAGGGCACCACCGAGGTGCAGCTGATGCTCATCGCTCGTGAGGCGGGGCTGTGACCACCGGCGGGGCGAGCGAAGCGACGGGGGATAGGACCGAACCCGCCAGAAGGGTTGTCCAACGGGGACTCTGGTTCGAGGAGTTCGAGACCGGCGTCGTCTACGAACACCGCCCCGGCCGCACCGTCACCGAGGCCGACAACGTTCTGTTCACCACGCTGACGATGAACACCCAGGCGTTGCACCTCGACGCCGCGTTCAGCGACGCGCTGCCGCCGTTCAACGCGCGGCTGGTGAACTCGATGTTCACGCTCTCCACCCTGGTCGGGCTCTCGGTCACACAGCTCACCCAGGGCACGATCGTGGGCAATCTCGGATTCTCCGAGATCGCCTTTCCGAAGCCGCTCTTCCACGGGGACACGCTGTACGCGGAGACCGTGATCACCGACAAGCGCGAGTCGAAGAGCCGTCCGGGTGAGGGCATCGTGACCTTCGCTCACACCGGACGCAACCAGCACGGCGACGTCGTCGCGACCGCAGTCCGGAAGACGTTGGTGCGCAAGCGCCCCGACCCGACGGAGGAATGACGTGGAGACCTCATCTCCCGACCGTTCCGCAGGCCCCGCTCTGTGGACACCGCCCGGGCCTGCCTGGCTGTTCTGCCCGGCGGATCGGCCGGAGCGTTACGCGAAGGCGGCGGCGGTGGCGGACGTCGTCATCCTCGACCTCGAGGACGGTGTCGGTCCAGCGGACAAGGATGCGGCGCGACGCGCACTGGTGGACAACCCGCTGGACCCGGAACGCACGGTGGTGCGGATCAACGCGGCGGGGACCGAGGACCAGGCCCTCGACCTGGCCGCGCTGTCGCGGACGCGGTACCCGCGAGTGATGCTGCCCAAGTGCGAATCGGCCGAGCAGGTGCGCTCCCTGGCGCCCCGTGAGGTGATCGCGCTGATCGAGTCGCCGGCAGGTGCGCTCAGTGTGGCCGAATCGGCCGAGGTCGCCAACGCGATCGGGGTGATGTGGGGAGCGGAGGACCTCGTCGCGGCGCTGGGCGGCAACTCCAGCCGGCACGAGGACGGTTCGTACCGCGACGTCGCCCGGCACGTCCGGTCCGTGTCGCTGCTCGCGGCCAAGGCGCACGGACTCTTCGCGCTGGATTCGGTGTACCTGGACATCGGGGACCTGGACGGGCTGCGGGCCGAGGCCGACGACGCGGTAGCGGTCGGGTTCGACGCGAAGGTGGCGATCCATCCGAGCCAGGTCGCGGTGATCGGGGCGGCGTACGAGCCGAGCGAGGACGAGATCAATTGGGCGCAAAGGGTTCTCGCTGCGGTGTCGGACCAGCGTGGAGTCTTCGCGTTCGAGGGAAAGATGGTGGACGCCCCGGTCCTCCGGCACGCCGAGGCAATCGTGCGGCGGTCCGGCGCCGCCGGGACCGCCACCGAGAACGGAGGGAATCGATGAGCAAGGTCTGGGCGAGCGCGGCCGACGCGGTCTCCGACGTCGCCGACGGGTCCACCCTCGCCGTGGGCGGATTCGGCCTGTGCGGCATCCCCTCCGACCTGATCGGCGCACTCGCCGAGCGCGGTGTCGGCGGCCTCGAGGTGTACTCCAACAACTGCGGGGTCGATGACTTCGGTCTCGGAATCCTGCTCTCCGCAGGACGGATTCGGCGGGTCACCGCGTCCTATGTCGGGGAGAACAAGGAGTTCGCGCGCCAGTACTTGTCGGGGGAGCTCGAGGTGGAGCTGACCCCGCAGGGGACCCTCGCCGAGCGGCTGCGTGCCGGTGGGGCCGGGATCCCGGCCTTCTTCACTCCCGCCGGAGTGGGCACGCCGATCAGCGAGGGCGGACTGCCCTGGCGCTACAACGTAGACGGTTCCGTCGCCATCGCCTCCCCGCCGAAGGAGACCCGTGTGATCCGCGGCAAGACATACGTGCTCGAGGAGTCGATCGTCGCCGACTACGCGCTGGTGCACGCCGAGATCGGCGACACCGAGGGCAATCTGGTGTTCAGCAAGACCGCGATGAACTTCAACCCGCTGGCCGCGATGGCGGGCCGGGTCACCGTCGCGCAGGTCGAGAAGCTGGTCGAGCCGGGCGAGATCGATCCCGCACAGGTGCACGTGCCCGGGGTGTTCGTCCAGCGCATCGTGCACACGGGGCAGCAGGACAAGCGAATCGAGAAGCGGACGGTGTCGGCATGAGTTGGTCACGTGAGCAGATGGCGCAGCGCGCCGCCGCGGAGATGGTCGACGGCGAGTACGTCAACCTGGGAATCGGTCTGCCGACCCTGATCCCGAACTACCTGTCCGACGGGGTCAAGGTGGTCCTGCACTCGGAGAACGGCATCCTCGGCACCGGACCGTACCCCACCGAGGACCGGGTCGATCCGGACCTGATCAACGCGGGAAAGGAAACGGTGACCGTCAATCCTGGTGCGGCGTTCTTCGATTCGGCGTTGTCGTTCGGGATGATTCGCGGTGGACACATCGACACCGCGGTTCTCGGTGGCATGCAGGTCTCCCGCAGTGGGGACCTCGCCAACTGGATGGTGCCCGGCAAGATGGTCAAGGGCATGGGTGGCGCCATGGATCTGGTACACGGTGCCCGGCGGGTCATCGTGGTCATGGAACACACCGACCGTGACGGCGACGCGAAGATCGTCGATCGATGCACGTTGCCGCTGACTGGGCGTGCGGTGGTGCACCGCATCATCACGAACTTGGCCGTCATCGACGTCGACGGCGAGAAGTTGATCCTTCGCGAGCTCGCTCCCGGGGTGACCGCCGAGGACGTCAGGGCCGCGACGGCGACCGAACTGGTCGTCGATACCGCCGTCATCGTGAACGAATCGAGGGAGATCAATGTCTGAGTCCACCAGTTCTGTCATCGTCGCCGGAGCCCGCACCCCCGTGGGCAGGCTCCTCGGATCGTTGAAGGACTTCTCCGGGTCCGATCTCGGCGGCATCGCGATCAGGGGTGCCCTCGACAAGGCGGGTGTCGCGCCGGAGCAGGTGCAGTACGTGATC
>NZ_JBHXVP010000022.1:49247-52385 GCF_042672245.1 Rhodococcus sp. NPDC127527 | reverse complement strand
GCCGCCGGCCGCGCCGGACCCCGGCCAGCCGGGGTCCTCGGGGCGCTCACGACGATTCAAGGTCGGCGTCGGTGTCGCGTCCGTGCTGGCGGTGGGCGCGGTCGTGTACACGGTGGATTACGCGATGTCCTCGGACCGGGTGCCGCGCGGCGTCACGGTGGCAGGCGTGGAGGTCGGCGGCCAGACACGCGCCGACGCGGACGCCGAACTCCGCGCGCAGATCGGTCCGCGGGCACAGCGGCCCGTGCAGGTGCGTGCGGGCGACGTGCGGGCCGAACTCGTGCCCGAGGCCGCCGGCCTCGGGGTGGACTGGCCCGCCACCCTCGACCGCGCCGGCAGCCAACCCCTCAACCCGCTGACTCGATTGACCTCGCTGTTCTCGCACCGCGAGGTGGGGGTCAGCGCCACCCGAGACGACGCGCAGCTCACCGCCGCGGTGAACGCGCTCCGCGCGCAGACCGACGTCCGCCCGGTGGAGGGGTCGGTCGTGTTCGAGGGCGCGAACCCGGTCGGGGTGGCCCCACGCAACGGCCAGACCCTCGACGGTCCCGGCGCCGAGTCGGCGCTCGCCGCGGGCTGGGCCGACCGGGGCGGCGTGGAGGTCCCGGTGCAGGTCGAGTCGGTGGCGGTCACCCAGGACGGTGTGGACCGGGCGCTGCGGGAGGTGGCTGTCCCGGCCGCGTCCGCCGACCTCGTGGTCACCGGTCGCGGCGGCGCGCGCGCGGTGCTCGGCCGCGACAAGGTCGGCGCCGTGCTGACGTTCGCGCCGGACGGCCGCGGCGGACTCGCGCCCCAGTACAACGTGGATGCCGCGGTCGGGCTGCTCGGACCCCAGCTGGCCTCGACCGAGGTGCAGCCGAAGGATGCGTCGTTCTCGCTCGCGGGCGGCACCCCGACGGTGGTGCCTGCGGTCGCGGGCGACACGATCGACTGGCACAGGACCCTGGAGGAGTTGCCCGCGTTGCTCACCGGCAGCGGACCGCGCACGGTTGACGCGATGTACCAGTCGAAGCCGCCCGCCCTGACCACCGAGGCGGCGCAGAAGCTGGGTGTCCGCGAGGTCATCGGCGAATTCACCAGCGGCGGTTTCGAGTACGCGTCCGGGGTGAACATCCGGTTGGCCGCCGAGGAGATCGACGGTGCGCTGGTGAAGCCGGGAGACACGTTCTCGCTCAACGGGTACACCGGACCGCGCGGCTCGGCGCAGGGCTACGTGGAGTCGGGGATCATCAACAACGGTCGTCCGGACAAGGCGGTCGGCGGCGGCATCAGTCAGCTCGCGACGACGCTGTACAACGCGGCGTACTTCGCGGGCATGGAGGACGCCGGCCACACCGAGCACAGCTACTACATCTCTCGGTACCCCGCGGCCCGCGAGGCCACCGTGTTCGAGGGGGCGATCGACCTGCAGTTCAAGAACGCCTCGCCGACCGGAGTGTTGATCGAGACGATCGGCACCGGTTCGGACGTGACGGTGCGGCTGTGGGGCACCAAGACGGTGGACGTGCAGTCGATCACCGGGGAGCGGTACAAGTACACCTCCCCGAACACCGTGACCCTGCCGAAGGGGGCAGGGTGCGTGGCATCCGGTGGCGCACAGGGGTTCACCACCAGCGACACCCGCGTGATCACCGAGCGCGCGTCGGGCAGGGAGATCTCGCGGCACACCCGGACCGTCAAGTACGACCCGGTGCCGATCGTCAAGTGCGAGTGATCCGACCGCGAACGGCGACGGGTGGCGTCACTGCGAGTGGGTGATCCGCCCGATCGGCGGTCGTTCGCCGCCGAGCAGCCGGCGGTGCGTCAGGTCCAGCTGGCGCTCGGCGCGGGCGTCGACCCACCGTCGGCCGCCGGGCAGCCGGGCGATGCCGCGGTGTTTGACCGTGTTCGCGACCGCACGCCACATCGGGTACCACGGCGGTCGCATCGGCACCCCGAGCGCGAGCACCCCCGCGGGACCGAGCAGCGTGGTGGCCAGGCTCAGACCACGCTCGTAGTCGTAGGTGCGGCGAATCCACTGGAAGTTCTTGTGGCGGATCAGTTTCGGTGAGTCGATGAGCGACTTCGCCAGGGCGAGACTGTTCGCGTCCGCGGACGGTGACGCGGTCCCGATGTGGTAGATCATGCGGCGGCCACGGGCCTCGGAGAAGGGCAGCCAGTGTTCGTCCACGCCCATCAGCCAGCCGACGTAGCACCACAGGTGCATCGCGGCGTCGGCGTCGCGCTCGGAGTAGCGGATCCCGAGCACACGGGTGTGGATGAGGAAGGTGGTCGAGAACAATCCGAGCGTGCCGGCCTGGTCGAACTGGTTGATCGGCAGGCCGAGTCGGTCGCTTCGCCAGGCGGGGTCGTGCTCGTGCTGGTAGTTGAGGAAGGCGTGCATGGCGCGCACGTGCACGGTGAGCTTCCAGCCCTCGCCGGACCGCTCGAGCCCGCCCGGTGCGGTCACCGCCCGCCACCACACGCTGGTTTCGGAGACCCGGCGCAGCGTCTGGTCGCCGGTCAGCTTTCCCGACGCCATCAGCACCGACAGTGGACCCGAGTTGTTGTAGCCGCCGAGCAGTGAGCCGTAACCGAGGACCAGGGACGCGTCCAGTCCCGTGCGCCGCAGCACGCGCGCCCCGTGCGCCAGCTTCCGCTCGTCCACCCAGTCGGGTATCCGCGCCAGCTCACCGAAGAACTCCCGGAGCGCGTCCGGCGCATCGGGTATCGACTCGATGCCCTGTTCGAGGGCCTCGCGGAACATCGGCATGGACACGACATGGTCCTCTCGCACCGCCCGGACCAGGGCGTCGCCCAGTTCGTCGCGCTCCATCAGGGCCCGTCCGAGGCGATCTCGTTCCTCGTAGGTGGGGTCCGGCGCCGCGCCGAGGAACAGTCGCAGGGGAGCGGCGACGCGGCCCGCGGAGATCGGATCCCGCATGAATCGCTGCGGGATCGTCGGTGAGGCAGAGAGGCCCGGGGTCGCCGATCGAGTCGTCGTCACAGGTCTCAACATGCAGGATGACAACAATCGTTGTCAATGGCTGCGCCAGCGGTGGGGGTGAGGGTGTGGGGGGCACCCGATGCCCCCCACAACGGGCGGGGCGCCACAAACAATTGAAAGGGGGGGATAACAAAAAAAAGAGGGGGGAACGC
>NZ_JBHXVP010000022.1:0-49237 GCF_042672245.1 Rhodococcus sp. NPDC127527 | reverse complement strand
GATACGGAGTGCCTGCACTCCGTATCCGCACCACTGCGGCGGAGCCGCATCTACGATTGCCATGGGCAGATTCACATCGAATCGAGGAGGCACCGATGCCGAGGTATCTGTGGCAGGTCACATATTCGGCCGAGGGCGCGACGGGCTTGTTGGCGGAGGGTGGATCAGCTCGGCGGGACGCGATCACCCGCATGGTCGAAAGTGTCGGTGGCACAGTCGAATCCTGCTACTTCGCGCTCGGCGGGCACGATCTGGTGGTGATCGGGGAGGTGCCGGACGAGGTCGCGGCCGCGACGCTCGGCATCCGGACCACCGCTGCGGGCGCCGCGAGATCCGAGTCCACGCCGTTGCTCACGCCGGAACAGGTGGACGACGCGGTCCGTCGCGAGGCCGAGTACCGCGCACCCGGCGACTGACGGCCGCTCCGCGGTCGGCGTGCGAATCGCCCGACCGCTAGCGCAGCAGGGCGGCGACGAAGGGCAGCGAGTCCACCAGTGACGCGTTCACGGTGCCGTCGTGGTCGGTGGGATAGGTGTGGAAGGTCAGGGGCTGACCGTTGGCCTGCAGCGTTGCGGCGAGCGTCAGGACGCCGGGGGTGGAGACGTCGGTGTCCAGCAGGCCCTGACCGATGAACAGCGGCCGGTCGTAGCCGCGTTCGGGGATGCCCATGTAGTCGCGCAGTACGCCGTGGAAGTTCGGGATCGCGCCGAGCGGTCTGGTGAACAGGTCGCCGAGGTTGACGTGCTGCGCGGCAACGACTTCCGCCAGCTCCGGGTCACACAGCTGCTCGGCCCGGTCCACCCACTGGCGACCGGACTCGCTGAGGTGGCTGTCGATGTCGTACTCGGGGAACGAGGTGCGCAGGCCGGAGACGATGTAGAGCGCGTACACGGTGAGGTTCTTCGGCAACTGCACCGGCGGGACCTTCGGACCCAGGTACTGCAGCACGTCCTCGATGTAGGCGGGCACGCCGGTACCGACCGCACCGCGGTAGTCGAGGGCAGGTCCGCCGAACTCCGTTGCGTACCGGGCGGTCGTGATCGCCGCGCCGCCACCCTGCGACTGCCCGACGACCACCCACCTGTTCGACAGCTCCGGGAAGACGTTCCGGCTCGCCTTGACCATGTCCACGACACTGTGCGCCTCGACCCGGCCGTTGAGGTACGGCATCCCGCCGGGGGTGCCGAGCCCGACGTAGTCGGTCGCGACGACCGCGTAGCCCTGCTGCATCCACTTGTGCAGGTAGGCCCAGTCGCGCTCCACCGCGATCGGTCCGCCGATCGAGTACGCGCACTGGTCGGCCAGGCCCGTGGTGCCGTGTGCCCATGCGATCACCGGCCACCCGCCCGCGGGCGGCCGGCCCGGCGGCAGGTAGACGGCGCCGCTGCTCAGGGCGGGCGTGTCCTGGACCCCCTCGGTCCAGTAGGTCAGGCGGCGGGCGTCCGCCGAGCCGGGGACCCACAGGTGGTGGAGGAGCGGTTCGACGGACACGACGGTGCCCGCCGTGGCGGCGGGAGCGGCCTGTGCGGTGGCGGCGCCGCCGACCGCGATCAGCGTCGCGGCGGCGAGCGACAGGAGTCTCGAGGTGGTCGGACGCAGCATGGCGACAGCCAAACACATCGCGCACCGGGCCGCTGGAAGACGAGAGACGGCGCTGCCGTCCACCGAGGCGATCGGTGGACGGCAGCGCCGTCGGTTCTCGGGTGCTGCGCGCAGCGTCTAGAACGCGGCTTCGTCGAGCTCCATGATGTCGTTGTCGACGTTCGCGATGATGGCGCGGTTCGCGGTGAGCTCGGGCAGCACGTTCTTCGCGAAGAAGGACGCGGTCGCGACCTTGCCCTCGTAGAACGCCTTGTCCTTGTCGGCGGCACCGGCGTCGAGCGCCTTGATCGCGATCTCGGCCTGCTCGAGCAGACGCCAGCCGATCAGCAGGTCGCCGACGGACATCAGGAAGCGGACCGAACCGAGGCCGACCTTGTACAGCTCGGTGGGCTGCTCCTGCGCACCCATGAGGAACCCGGTGAGGGTGGCGGCCATGGTCTGGACGTCCTCGAGGGCCGTGGCCAGCAGCGCACGCTCGCTCTTGAGGCGGTTGTCGGCGCTGTCGCTGTCGATGAACTTCTTGACCTGGCCGGCGACGTGGGCCAGGGCGACGCCGCGGTCACGGGCGATCTTGCGGAAGAAGAAGTCCTGCGCCTGGATCGCGGTGGTGCCCTCGTACAGCGAGTCGATCTTCGCGTCGCGGATGTACTGCTCGATCGGGTAGTCCTGGAGGAAGCCGGAGCCGCCGAGGGTCTGCAGGGACTCGGTCAGGTACTGGTACGCCCGCTCGGAGCCGACACCCTTGACGATCGGGAGCAGCAGGTCGTTGACGCGGAACGCGAGGTCCTTGTCGGCGCCGGAGACCAGCTGGGCGACGACCTCGTCCTGGTGCGCGGCGGTGTACAGGTACACCGAGCGCAGGCCCTCCGCGTACGCCTTCTGCATGGCGAGCGCGCGCCGGACGTCGGGGTGGTGGGTGATGGTGACGCGGGGAGCGGCCTTGTCCGTCATCTGGGTCAGGTCCGCGCCCTGGACGCGCTCCTTGGCGTACGCCAGCGCGTTGAGGTAGCCCGTGGAGAGGGTGGAGATGGCCTTGGTTCCCACCATCATGCGGGCGTGCTCGATGACGTCGAACATCTGGGCGATGCCGTTGTGCACCTCACCGACCAGCCAGCCCTTGGCGGGGACGCCGTGCCCGCCGAAGGTGACCTCACAGGTGGCGGAGGCCTTGATGCCCATCTTGTGCTCGACGCCGGTGACGAAGACGCCGTTGCGCTCGCCCATCTCGTTCTTCTCGAAGTCGAAGTGGGTGTTCGGCACGAAGAACAGGCTCAGGCCCTTGGTGCCCGGCCCGGCGCCCTCGGGGCGGGCCAGGACCAGGTGGAAGATGTTCTCGAACAGGTCGTCGGAGACGGCGGAGGTGATGAACCGCTTGACGCCCTCGATGTGCCAGGAGCCGTCGTCCTGCTTGATCGCCTTGGTGCGGCCTGCGCCGACGTCGGAGCCGGCGTCCGGCTCGGTCAGCACCATCGTGGCGCCCCAGCCGCGCTCGACGCAGACCTCGGCCCACTTCTTCTGCTCGTCGGTGCCGTTCTCGAACAGCACGCCGGCGAAGGATGGGCCGGCGGCATACATGAAGGCGGCGGGCTGCGCGCCGAGCAGCATCTCGGCGATGGACCACACGAGGGCGCGGGGCGCGGGAACGCCCCCGATCTCCTCCTGCAGGCCCATGCGGTACCACTCGCCGTCCCACATGGCCTTGAAGGAGGCCTTGAAGCCCTCGGGGATCGCCAGCGTGTGGGTCTCGGGATCGAAGACGGGCGGGTTGCGGTCCGTGTCGGCGAAGGCCTCGGCCAGCGGGCCCTCGGCCAGCTTGGCGACCTCGGCGAGCATGGTGCGGATCGTGTCGGCGTCCAGGTCTCCCCAGGCGCCCTCGTTCAGCGGCTTCTCCAGACCGAGTACCTCGAAGAGGTTGAACTCCAGGTCACGGACGTTGCTCTTGTAATGGCCCATGTCTTCTATCTCTCCCGTTGAGACGGTGCGGTCTAGCAGTTGTCAGTACCGCCCAAGTAGCTACTCGTCGGTAACATTTGCGATGTTACTCGCGATTCAGTTACCTGCCAACAGAACCGCCGAATCCGGCACCGAGGCCACTGGCGACCCCCTCGGCGACACCCGGTTCACGTCCACGCCTGCCGCCCAAGCCCGCCGGCCGTGGCCGTGGCATGATCCGTCGGCCTGGGGGATAGCGAATGATAAGCACATCCGACCAGGTCAGGTGGGGAATCGGGAGGTCCGTGACTGGACGGAGCCGCGCTCGGCAGGGGCCGAGTGCGCCGTGGGCGTTGTTGCTCGGAGGTGCGCAGGTGGCGACGGTGACCCGGTCATGGTCGGTCCCGGATTCGATGTTCGTCACATCCGGGCTTTTCCGGTGGGGTCCGGTCGGTTCCGGGTGAGGAACGCGTCGATCAGGACGAGTTCGTCCTTGTCGAGCGGCCGGCGTAGGTGAGAGAGGTTGCGTTCCACCTGGTGCGGGCTGGCGGAGCCGATCAGCACGGACGTGACCTGGGGCTTTGCGTCTAGCCAGGCCACGGCGAGTTCGGACAGCGGGCGGTCGAGCTTGCTCGCCAGGGTGAGCAGTTCCTCCACCCGGGTCAACGCCTCGTCCGTCGCACCTGCCGCGAAGTACTCGGATCTGTCGAACCGCGAACCCGTCGGGAAGGTCGCATTCTTGCGGTACTTGCCGGTGAGCAGACCGGCCGCCAGCGGGTAGTAGGGGATCGCGCCCAGGCCACGCTCCTCGCAGGCCGGCACGATCTCGTCCTCGACCTCACGCGCGAGCAGGTTCCACTCGATCTGCGCCGCACTGAACCGTGCGAGTCCGAGTCCGCGCGCGGCGTCGTCGGCCTGCCTGATCTGTTGCGCCGAACCGTTCGAGCACGCGATGTGGCGGACCTTGCCGGCCCGCACGAGTTCGTCGAGCGCTTCCAGGGTGTCCTCGATCGGGACGCCCGGGTCGGGGGCGTGCTGGTAGTAGAGGTCGATGTGGTCGACGCCGAGTCGTCGGAGGCTGGCCTCGCACGCGCGCCGGATGTACGCCGGGGACGAGCCCTGGTCGTCCGCACCCATGGGCGCGCCGAACTTGGTCGCGACGACGGCTCGGTCCCGGCGGCCGGCGAGGGCCGCGCCGAGGATCCGCTCGGACTCTCCGGCGGAGTACACGTCGGCAGTGTCGAAGAACGTGATGCCGTGCTCGAACGCCGCATCGACCACCTCGCGCGATGCTGCGGCGTCGATGCGGGAGCCGAAGTTGTTGCAGCCCAGGGACACCTTCGAGACGACCAGGTCGGTTCCGGGAAGGGGTGAGTACTGCATGGAGGTGGACATCGAACTCCTGACGGTGGCGCGGGTGCGGGTCCGGTGAGCGACCCGAATCCGGACATTACGCCGCGCTCGGCCCGGCGCCGACGCTGAATTCCACTGTGTGGTAACGGAAGACGGGCGTGGGCGCCGGGTCGTCGCGGTGCGGCCGGCCGGGTGCCGGCGACCGTCAGCGGTTGAGCGTCGTGTGCAGGAGCAGGACGTTGTAGTTCGAGTGGACGGTGGTGAGGAAGTACAGGTCGGGCCCGGTCGACCAGGGGTGCATGTAAGCGCCGTACGCGGTCGGTAGCTCGCGGGCGTCCAGCAGCACCTCCGGCGGGCCCCACGGACCGGTCGGGCTCGGCGAGCGCCGCATCACCACCGAGTTGAAGTTGTCGGTGGTGAGCATCAGGTACTGGCCGAGGAACTGGTTGTACTGAACGGACAGCTCGCCGACGCCGCCGAACACGATCGGCGCGGCCGCGTTGACGTCGCCCTTCTTCCACTCGGTGCCGTTCCAGTACTCGTACGCGCCGAGGTCGCGGATCTGCTTCTCCGGTACCCGCGCGACGTAGCCCAGCCCGCCGCGTCCGGGCGGGGTGCCGTACTGGTAGACGAAGCCGCCGTCCTTGAGGAAGGCGCTCATCTGGAAGTTCCGGTTGCCGCCTTCGCTGGGGCGGATCGTCTCGGGTGCCATCGCCCAGTTCTCGCCGTTGTCGGTGGAGACCGCGAGCCCGGAGTTGTTGGTTTCCCAGTGCCCGGGTTCGCCCCAGTGGTTGACGGACATCATCGACATGTACTGCACCCCGTCGACCGCGACCCCCGCGGTGGGGATGTGGCTGATCTCCACGTAGGGGATCTTCGGGCTGGGAATGAGTTCCTTGGACTGTCCGAGGAAGTCGCGCGGCGAACTGTCGAAGGTCATCCCGTCGGCCAGATTGTGGTCCGCGCTGCGGAAGAGGGTGTTGCTGCGCCACGACCACAGGCTGCCCGCCAGCAGGTTCGGAATGCCGAGGCCGGCGGAGTCGCCGAACGCGGTGAGGATCTGACCGTTGCCGTTGTCCCACATGATCCCCAGATCGGTGCCGAGCACGTTGTCGTCCTGGGTGCGGTTGGCGCTGAGCAGCCCGGTCATCTGCGCAATCGCGGTGGTGCGTCCGCGCAGGTCGGGTAGGCCGTTCGTGCCGTTGAGCCCGGGAATGGGGTTGACTGTGTTCGGATCCGCGGCGGCAGGACCGGCGAGCATGACCAGCGCCACCATGCTGAGGATCGAAGCCTGTACGAATGACCTGGTACGTCCAACCATTACACGTATCCCCTCGACCGCTGTCGTGTTTGTGTCGTGTTCTTTCGCCCGCGCGTCCTGTCTTGTGCCCACTTCTACGGCCGGCCGCGAAGCGGCCGACCCTTGTCGATGCTAGTGATTTTGTACACAGAACGACAGTATTTTTTGAAACCGGTGTGTACGCGTGGGTCTCATGGGGTAAATGCGAAGGTTCGACCCAACCGATTCGTACCGGTTTCGCCACGCCGGAGGGTCGGCAGGTGATATGAACCGGACCGCAAAGTCTGCTGTGGACGGCGTCATTGCGCAGTGGGCGCGCACAGTACGGTGTCGGGTGTGCCGGGTTCGGGTGGTTCACCCGAGTATCCGACGGAAGAGATATAGAGGAGAAACAAGCAAATGGGTGCAGCGATCGCGAACTCCACGGAGCTTCGTCATTCCGCGATCCTCGGTCTCGGCGTGTACCGGCCCGAGCGGGTCGTGACCAACGACGAGATCTGTGAGCTCATCGATTCGAACGACGAGTGGATCCAGTCTCGATCGGGAATCAGGAACCGGCGGTTCGCCGGCCCCGAGGAGAGTGTGCTCGCGATGGCGATCGAGTCCGGCCGTCGCGCGCTGGCCGCCGCCGATCTGACCGGCGAGCAGATCGGCGCCGTCATCGTCGCCACCTCGACGTACCCGGTCCAGACCCCGGCTGCCTCCGCTCTGGTCGCGGATGCGCTGGGCACGGGCGGCGCGGGCGCCATCGACGTCGCCGCCGGCTGCGCGGGCTTCTGCTACGCGCTGGGCATGGCGTCCGACATGGTGCGTGCGGGAACCGAGGAGCACGTGCTGGTCATCGGCGTCGAGCGGATGAGCGACTCCACCGAGCCCACGGACCGGTCCGTCCGCTTCATCTTCGGTGACGGCGCGGGCGCGGTCGTGGTCGGTCGCGGCGACGAGGCCGGCATCGGCCCGGTCACCTGGGGTTCGGACGGCGCGCAGGGCCGGGCCATCCGGCAGGAGCCGGACTGGGTGGACTTCGCCGAGAACCCGACCCAGAAGCGGCCGTGGATCAAGATGGAGGGCACCTCGGTGTTCCGCTGGGCGGCCTTCGAGATGGGCAAGATCGCGCAGCGGGCCCTCGACCGCACCGGCCTCTCGGTCGACGATCTCGACGTGTTCATCCCGCACCAGGCCAACGCCCGCATCACCGAGGTGATCGTGCGGAGCATCAACCTGCCGGAGACGGTCGCCGTGTCCAACGACATCGCCGAGACCGGCAACACGTCCGCGGCGTCGATTCCGCTGGCGATGGAGGAGATGCTGCGCAGCGGCAGGGCGAAGCCGGGCGACACCGCGCTGCTGCTCGCGTTCGGTGCCGGGCTCGCCTACGCGGGCCAGGTCGTGAAGATGCCGGTGCTCGCCGAGGGCTGAGCTCGACCCGTACCAACCGTCGAAGGTGCCGCTCCGAGAACCGGAGCGGCACCTTCAGTGTTTGTCGGGGTGGATCGTGGCGGTCAGCCGAACAGGTTGCCCAGAGATCCGGTGCCGCCGCCGGTGCCCGGGGTGGACGGCACGGACACGTTGACCACGTGCGCGTCCGAGGACGAGCCGAGGACGCCCGGTGCACCGCTGTAGACCGCGGTCACTCCGTGCGCGCCGGCGCTGGCGAAGGCGTGCGAAAGGGTCGCGGTGCCGCCGGTGACCGGGACGGGGCCACCGATCGCGGTGGTGCCGTCGAAGAACTGAACGGTGCCGCCGGTCTGCGCGGGGGCCACGGTGGCGGTCAGCGTCACCGCCTCGTTCTCGGTGGCGGTCGCAGGCGCGGTCAGCGAGGTGGTGGTGGCCGCCTCGTTCGGTGCGGGCACCGACACCTCGACCGTCTTCGCCGCGGCGGTGGAGGAACCGAATCCCCGTGCGCCGCTGAAGGTCGCGGTGATCGAGTGCGAGCCGGCGGAGTCGAAGGTGTGGGCGAGGACGGCCACCGAGCCCGCCACTGCGACCGGCGCGCCGATGGGTGCGCCGCCGTCGAGGAACTGCACGGTACCGCCGGCCGGGGCGGGCGACACGGTGGCCGCGATGCTGACCGCGACGCCGGTGTTGGCGTGGGTGGGCGCTGTCAGCGCGGTGGTCGTGTCGCGGACCACGGTGGTCACGGTGACGGTGCGGGCCGCGGAGGTGGATCCGGCGATCCCGGGTGCGCCGAGGTAGACGGCGGTGACGCTGTGCGCGCCGTCGGTGTCGAAGGCGTGCGGGAGGGTCGCGGTGCCGCCGGCCAGCGCGACCGGTGCGCCGAGGTTGACGTCGCCGTCCTTGAACTGGACGGAGCCGCCGGCCGTGGCCGGGCTCACCGTGGCGGTGAGGTCGACGGTCGCGCCGTTGTCCGCGGTCGCGGGGGCGGCGAGCGTGGTGGTCGTGGTGGCGTCCGGTCGGGCGACGACGTTGATGGTCGCGAGCGGACCGGCGCCGGCATTCAGTGCCGCGCCGGCGTTGTCACGCGGTGAGCAGCGGGTCGCGGACCAGTAGGAGACCCCGGCGACGGGATCCTTCTCCCGGATGAGCGAGGTGTAGAAGTTCTCGTCCGCCTTGTAGTTCGCGGCATTGCCGGCGGTACGAAGCTTCGGCTCGACGACGGAACCGGCGGGTCCGGCGACGGCCGTCACCTCGATCGCGGGGAGCCGGTAGCTGGTGTCCCCGCTGGAGTTGACGACGATGCCGCCCTCGGCGCCGTCGTTGCTGTTGGGTCCGTTCCCGACGGTCTGGTTGCCGCCGGACAGGCGCAACACCGGGCCGGCGGGGTCTGCGTTGCCGTTCTCGGCGACGCGGACCACGGTCGGCGCGGCGCCGGAGAGGTTCACGGCGGTACCGGGAACCACGGTGGCGGAGACGATCTGGGCACCGTCGGGCACCGCGTAGTCGAACTTGAGCCGCGAGACGCTGGCGCGGTTGCGCAGGCTCTCGCCCTTGCCCGGGAGCACCATCGTCTTCGGCTGCAGCCGGTAGGTGAAGGTGTCACCGGTGATCACGGTGGCGGGGGCGTCGACCGTGACGCCGGTGGCCATCGTCTTGTCGGTGGTGTCGAGCAGGCTCTTGAACTTGCCCCAGCAAGCGGCGGTGAAGTCGGTGTTCGTGGTTGCGGCGGAGGCCGGCGCGGCGAACAGCAGCCCGCCGGTGGCCATCCCGGCGGCCGCGAGGGCCGCCACTGCGCGGCGCATGGGCGCGTGCGACATGAGTACTCCTGAGGTGGTGCGAGGGTGACGGGTCACGAGCCGAACGGGTTCGTGGGGACGGTGGCGGCGTCGGACGCGGTCACGGCGAAGGGCGCGGAGGTGGAGGCCACGTAGCCCGCCGCACCGCTGTAGACGGCGGTGACGGAATGACCACCCGCGGTGGTGAAGGTGTGCGGCAGGATCGCCGCGCCGTTGACGACGGTCACCGGGCTGCCGATCCTGCTGGTGCCGTCCATGAACTGGACGGTGCCGCCCGCGGAGGCGGGGGAGACGGTGGCGGACAGGTCGACGGACTTGCCGACAGTGGCCGTGGGCAGGGCAGTGACCTTGGTGACGGTCGCGACGTCGGACGGTGCCGGGGCGCTGACGGTGACGGTGGCCGAGGCCGACTGCGAGGCCGCGAAGCCGACCGCGCCCTGGTAGGACGCGGTGACGTTGTGGTGACCGGCGGTGGCGAAGGCGTGCGCCAGGGTGGCGACGCCGCCGACGACGTCTACCGGCGCGCCGATCGGGGTGTTGTCCGCAGCGAACTGGACGGTTCCGCCCTCGGGCGCAGGGGAGACGGTTGCGGACAGGGCGACCGCGGACCCGGAGGTCGCGTTGGCGGGCACCGTCAGCGTGGTCGCGGTCGGGGCTGCGACGATCGCCGCGGGCGTGACGTTCACGGTCTGGGCCGCGGAGGTCGAGCCGGTGAATCCGTCGGTGCCGTTGAAGACCGCGGTCAGGGTGTGTGCGCCCTCGGTGGCGAAGGTGTGGCGCAGCGCGGCGGTGCCGTTCACGACCGTGGCCGGTGCGCCGATGTTGGTGTCGCCGTCCTTGAACTGGACGGTGCCGCCTGCGGGGGCGGGGGCGACGCCGGCGGAGAGCGTGACCGCCGCGCCGAGGGTGGCATCGGCGGGCACGGTCAGCGTCGTGGTGGTGTCAACGGCGGGCGCGACGACCTGGATCGTGGCCAGCGGCTTGGCGCCGGCGTTGAGCGCGCCGCCGCTGCTGTCCTTGGGGACGCAACGGGTGGGCGCCCAGACGGTGCCGACGACCGGGGCGGACGCCTTGGCCAGCGAGGTGCTGTAGTTCTCGTCGCTGTTGTAGTTGGCGGCATTGCCGCTGGTACGCAGCTTCGGCGTGATGGTGCCGGGGGCGACGGCGGTGACGGTGACGTCGACCGCGGGCAGCTGGAAGACGCTGTTGCCGCCGGAGTTGGCGGTGCCGTCGAGGTTCTTCTTGAGCTTCGGTGCCCGGATTCCGCCCTCGTTGCTGCCGCTGGAGGTGGGGCTGTTGCCGATCACCTCGTTGTTGCCGGACAGGCGCAGGATCGTACCGTTGGCGTCCACGCTGCCGGCGGTGTTCACGCGCAGCACGTTGGGTGCGGTGCCGTCCAGGTTGGCGCCGGTGCCGGGGACCACCGCGGTGCTCACCAGGGTGGTGTTGGCCGGGATCTCGAAGTCGAACTTGATCCGCGAGAGGTTGGTGGTGGTGCCGCCGGACTGCGAGTCCGGGTAGGAGCCCGGGCCGTTCTGGATCCGGTAGGTGAACGTTTCGCCCGGGGCGACGGTGGCGGGCGCGGTCACGGTGGCGGACGCGTCGGCTACCTGGTGCTGGGGGCCGGCGAACACCGACGGGGTGGCCTGGCAGGCGGTCTTGAAGTTGACGGTGTCCGCGGTAGCGGGGGAACCGATCAGGGCGAGCCCCGCGGTCAGGGCGACGACGCCGATGGGCGCCGCGCAACCGCGCAGGGTGGATCGAGGCATGGATGAACCGGGTCTCTCATGAGGAAAATGGGCACAGATCGCCGGTAGTAGAGCACGTGAACGTGGGTTGAACGGGGTGAAACGGTCACATATATTGGACGATTGTTCAGAGGTGCCGTTCGCGATTGGACGAACGGTCGTGACCTGGGGTTTCCGGAGATGCCGAAGGGCGCCTCCGAGAACGGAGACGCCCTTCGGTGGTCAGGTGGAGGCGCCGATGCGGCGCGCTCCGACGAGACTGAGTC
Source organism: Rhodococcus sp. NPDC127527 (assembly GCF_042672245.1). Taxonomy (NCBI): domain Bacteria; kingdom Bacillati; phylum Actinomycetota; class Actinomycetes; order Mycobacteriales; family Nocardiaceae; genus Rhodococcus; species Rhodococcus sp. NPDC127527. The sequence goes on along the minus strand of NZ_JBHXVP010000022.1, from coordinate 37,842 downwards.
GCTCAGATGGTGCGAACGCCGGTGGCCTGGGGGCCCTTCTGGCCCTGGCCGATCTCGAACTCGACGCGCGCGCCCTCGTCGAGGGTCTTGAAGCCGCTGCCCTGGATCTCGGAGTAGTGCACGAACACGTCGGGTCCGTCACCGTCCTGCTCGATGAATCCGAATCCCTTTTCGCCGTTGAACCACTTGACGGTGCCCTGTGCCACGTTATTACTCCTGTTACTGCGAGCGGGTCCTCAGGTCGAGAACCCTGGTCTCGGGTGTACAGCCTGCCAGCTCATGGTCGTGATGTCGACAGCGGGGTCTACACTAGGTGGTTCTCCGGCCGTATTCGCGGCGCCACGCGGGTGTTGCATCGGTCCCCGTGGCGGCGAAGGATTGAACTCGCAGTGGTCGCGGTCGTGGGCCGCCGGGTGTCGTCGCGGTGGTGGACCGCGATGCGTCGACCGCCGAAGGTTGCTCGCCGCGGGTGCGCCCGCGGCAGGAGGCGACACGATGTTCATTCAGCTCATTCAGGGGAAGGTCGCCGACGAGGCAGGCCTACGTCAGTGCATGGATCGCTGGCAGGACGAATTGCAGCCGGGGGCGACGGGGTACCTGGGCGCGACCAGCGGCATGTGCGCGGACGGCACCTTCGTCATGTTGGCGCGGTTCGAGTCCGCCGAGGCGGCGGCGCGTAACAGTCAGCGACCCGAACAGGCGGCGTGGTGGTCCCAGACCGAACGCTGCTTCGACGGCCCGGTGACGTTCATGGACTGCGCCGAGGTCAGCGAGTGGATGGGTGGCGGATCGGACGCCGCCGGATTCGTCCAGGTGATGGAGGGCCACAGTCGAGACACCGGACGGATGCGTGAGCTGCTGACCCAGGTCGAGGGCGAGGTGCAGAAGGTTCGACCGGAGATCCTCGGCGGGACACTCGCCACCGACGGCAAGGACGGGTACGTCGAGGCCGTGTACTTCACCTCCGAGGCCGAAGCCCGAGCGCACGAGCGGATCGAGATTCCCGACGACCTGCGGTCGCTGTTCGAGGAGGAGAACGAACTGATGGGGGAGGTGTCCTACTACGACATCCGCGAGCCGATGATGACGTCCGCGCGGAAGTGAGATGACCGCGGCAGGCGCCATCACATTCCGGGGCTGAAGGCCGGCCGAATCCGTGTGCCCTGGCTGCGCGGGCGGTCGGCTTCGCTTTGGCCTGGGGGTTGACAGTGCCTGCAGGCGCACCTAGCGTCGAATTCATCGATCGATGAATTGTTGCGGGTTCGTCCGCCCGCCGGCCCGCCAGCCACCGGGAGTGCCCATGCGCGCCATGATCGTCAAGGAGTTCAGAGAACTGGGTCGGGACCGCCGCACCCTCGCCATGCTCGTCGCGTTGCCACTGCTGCTGCTCATCGTCTTCGGATTCGCGGCGAACTTCACCGTCTCCTCGCTGCACGTCACGGTCGTCGGACCTGGCGCGGCGGCGGTGGCCGACCAGCTCACCACCGCCCCGCAGATGACGCAGGTCTTCCACATCGACGCCGTCGACCCGACCGGAACCGATGCGACCGCCCGCGACGCCCTCCGCGACGACGTGTCCGACCTGGCGATCGTCACCGGCGCGGGGAAGCCGATGGTGTACATCGACGGGTCCAACCTCTTCGCCGCCCAGTCCGCCAAGATCGCCGTCGCGAAGATGGGATCCACGGTCGACTCGGAGGTGCTCTACAACCCCGACCTGAAGACGTCCTGGGTGATGGTGCCCGCGATCATCGGCCTGATCATGACGTTCATCGGCACCATCATCACCAGCATCGGGCTGGTCAAGGAGCGCGAGGCGGGCACCTTGGAGCAGCTCGCCGTGATGCCGTTCTCGTCGGCCGAGGTGATCCTCGGGAAGATCACGCCGTACTTCCTGTTGGCCGCGATCGACATGATCGCGGTGACCGTGCTCGGCATGTGGATCTTCTCGGTACCGTTCAACGGAAACGTGCTGATCTTCGCGCTCGGGGCGGCGATCTTCCTCTTCGTGGTTCTGGGCCTGGGCGTGTTCATCTCGACGATCTCCAAGACCACCGGTCAGGCGATCCAGGCTGCGATGATGGTCCTGCTGCCCCAGGTCCTGCTGTCGGGCATGATCTTTCCGCTCAGCGCGATGGCGGCGGGTGTCCGCTGGATCGGGTACCTGCTGCCGCTGACCTACTTCACCAAGATCTCGCAGGGAGTCATGCTGCGGGGGGCCGGCCTGAACACCCTGTGGGTCCCGATCGTGGTGCTGCTCGTGATGGCGGTCGTCATCTTCGGCGCGGCGGTGGTCCGACTGAAGCGGTCGATCTCGCCGGCCGGACGAGCGGTGGTGCGCAGTGCGACCGAGTGAGGACGCGTGGGGCGCCGATGCGCTCACCGTCCGTCTCGGGGGGCGTCGCGCGCTGGACGCGGTCACCGTCGACATACCCCGCGGGGAGGTCACCGCGGTGGTCGGTGGTGACGGCGCCGGCAAGACCAGTCTGCTCGGGGCGTTGGCCGGGCGGATGCCGATCGCCGACGGAACCGCCACGATGCCGGCGAAGACCGATGTGGGATTCCAGCCGAGCAGTTCGGGCGTGTGGCGGGATCTGACCGTGGACGAGAACGTCGAATTCGTCGGCAGCGCATACGGAATGAGTTCGACACGGCTCGCGGACCGGAGGGAGCGACTGCTCGGGCCCGCTGGGCTCGGGGATGTGGGTGGCCGGCTCGGTGGCCAACTGTCCGGCGGCATGCGGCAGAAACTCGGTTTCTGCCTGGCGATGCTGCACGAGCCCCGGGTCCTGCTGCTCGACGAACCGAGCACCGGCGTCGATCCGGTGAGCCGGGTCGAGTTGTGGCGGATGGTCGCCGAGGCGGCGGCGACCGGCACCGCGGTACTGATGTCGACCACCTACCTCGACGAGGCCGAACGGGCCCACCGCGTGCTGGTCCTCGAGGACGGCAGCGTCCTCGGCCTGGGGACTCCGGACGAGGTGATCGCGTCGGTACCGGGCACGATCGCCACCGTGCCGATTCGTCCGCAGGGTTCGCGATCGAATCGGACCTGGCGGCGGGGCAACACGTTTCGGGTGTGGGATCCGGACGGACAGGGCGAGAACGGTGCGGCGCCCGACCTGGAGGACGCGGTGATCGCCCTGATGCTGGCCCGCGACGAGCGGCGGGCACGGAGCGGGGAGGACCGGCATGGCTGAGCGGGCCGTCATCGACGCGCGCGGCGTGTGGCGGAACTTCGGGTCGTTCACCGCGGTCCGGGACATGTCGCTGCAGGTCCGTCCGGGCGAGATCGTCGGCCTGATCGGTGCCAACGGGGCGGGCAAGACGACACTGATCCGGATGATCCTCGGACTCGAACCGGTGGACCGCGGGGCGGTCGAGGTGTTCGGCGAGCCGCCGTCGCGCAGTACCCGACGTCGACTGGGATACATGCCGCAGGGGCTCGGGCTGTATCAGGAGCTCTCGGTCCGGCAGAACGTGGAGTTCGTCGCCGAGGCCTTCGGCACGACTGCGGCGTCCCTGCCGGCCGCACTGGAAGCCGTTGCCACACGGCAGGTCCGGGAGATCGGGTTGGGTCTGCAACGGCGACTCGCGTTCCACTGCGCCCTGTTGCACCGGCCGGAGGTGCTCGTGCTCGACGAGCCGACGTCGGGGGTGGATCCGCTGGCTCGCACCCGCCTGTGGGACACCATCCACGACCAGGCCGATGCCGGATGCGGCGTACTGGTCACCACGCACTACCTGCAGGAGGCGCAGCAGTGCACCCGGCTGGCGATCATGGCCCACGGGCGACTCGTCGCACACGGGAGCCTCGACGACATCATCGGCGGACAGGTCGCCGTGGCGGTACGGGCATCGGAGTGGGCGGCCGCCTTCGACGCGCTGGTGGCGGCGGGGTTGCCGGTGACGCTCGCCGGACGCCGGGTGCGGGTGGCGGGAGTCGGTGGCGGGGACGTGCGCGCCGCGCTGGAGTCGGCGGGAGTGGTGGCGGCGGTGACGGAGGTGCCCGCAACGCTGGAGGAGACGATGGTGCTCATCGATCGTGGCGCGAAGATCTCGTCGTGACGGTGTCGGGACGACGGAGCGGGCGACGGCCGGGCAAACAGGGCACCCGTGACGAGATCCTCAGCGCGGCTCGGCGTGCATTCGCCCAGTCCGGATACGATGCCGCGACGATTCGCACGGTCGCCGAGTCGGCCGGGGTGGACCCGGCGTTGGTGCACCACTACTTCGGTACCAAGGAGAAGCTGTTCCTCGCGACGATGGACGCCCCGGTCGACCCGAGGCGGTACGTGGACAGGATCATCGACGGACCTCGAGAGCGCCTGGCCGAGCGGCTGCTGCTGACGGTCCTGTCGTTGTGGGACTCCCCGAAGGGATCGGCCGTGATCGCGTTGCTGCGCAGCTCGATCGCGCACGAATGGAGTGCAAAGCTGCTCCGCGAGTTCCTGCTGGAGCGGGCGCTGCGTCCGATCGCCGAGTCCGTCGAACCGGATCCCGACCTGGCCCGGTGGCGGGCGAACCTGGTTGCCGCCCAGCTGATGGGCCTCGCGTCGATGCGGTACCTGCTCGTCCTCGAACCGCTCGCCTCGGCGCCGCACGAGCGGATCGTCGAGCTGATCGGGCCGAATCTGCAGCGGTATCTCACCGGTGGGCTGGGGGATTCCTGACGGCCTCCCGGTCTGTGGGAGAACCTGTGTGACGGACCGCCCGTGCCACCTACCGTTCGGCTCGGTTGCGCTCCGCTATTCCGGTGGCGACCAACCGATTTCGCAGAACCGTCGACGTGGGGAGATCGATGATCAGTGTACGAATTGTCAGCGCGACGTTCATGGCCGCGGCGGCTCCGCTGGGATTCGGGTCCGTCGACCCAGGCTCCGTCGACCTAGGTTCGGTCGGGCCCGGTTCGACCGGCGCCGCGCTCGAGATCCACTACGTCAACACGCAAACTGTCGCAGACGATCTGGAGTACGGCGGGTACAAGGTCGGCGGTCTGTCCGGCATCGACTACGCGCCCGACCTGAACACCTATGCCGCCATCAGTGACAACCGGGGCGAGGCGGGGCCGGTCCGGATGTACACCCTCACCCTGCCGGTCGACCCGACGGGCACCCTCGGCGCTCCTCGTTTCGACAGCCTTGTCCAGCTCGCGGACACCGACGGAAAACCCTACGTGCCGAGGGCATCCGACACGGAATCGGTCCGGTGGACTCCCGACCGGAAGGGCTTCGTCTACACCAGCGAGGGCGAAGCCAAGATCGGTCGGCCGGGGTTCATTCGGCAGGCGACCGCCGACGGACGGTTCGTCGCGGACTTCCCGGTGCCGGATGCCTACACGCCGCGTCTCGACCAGGACGGGAAGCCGGCCTCCGGGATCCGCGACAACCTCGGGTTCGAGGCCATGGACCTCAGCCGCGACGGGTCGACGATCGTCGCGGTCAGCGAGAATGCTCTGGTCCAGGACGGACCGGCCGCGTCCGTCGACGGCGAGAGTCCGGCGCGACTGGTCGAGATCGATCGCCGCACGGGAGCCGACCTCGGCGAGTACGTCTACCCCGTCGATCGTGTCGCTCCCGGCGCGATGCCGGTCGCCACCGGGGTTGCGGAGATCGTGTCGGTCGACGACCACACGTTTCTCGCCCTCGAGCGAAGCCTGATCCCCGGTGTGGGCTTCACCGGAAAGATCTACGAAACCTCGACCAGGGGTGCCGACAACGTCGCCGGTGCGGCGGCGATCACCGGCACCGAGCGGAAGATGACGAAGCGGCTGGTGTTCGACTTCGGCTCGCTCGGGATGGATCCGCAGTGTGTCGAGGGAATGACCTGGGGCCCGCGGCTGCCCAGCGGCGATCGGTCTCTGGTGCTGGTGTCGGACAACAATTTCGGTCTCGCCGGCCGGACCAGCTTCCATCTGCTGGCGGTGGCGGGAGGGTAGGAGTCTGGTTGCCCGGTCGGCACCTACGGGAGGGAGAGGGTGTGGGTGTGCGATCGGACCGCCTCCTGCAGTTCCCTACGCGACAGGGTCCGCGCGCCGCACGCACAGCGGACGGGCACGGCGTCGTCCTCGAACTCGGAGGCTTCGAGCAGGTCGACGAACTCGGAGCCGAGGCTGTCGCCGTGGTGCGCGGTGTCGACGAAATCGCGCGAGCCGTGGGTGTGGGGTCCTCCGGACACGACCGCGGGACCCTCTGCGGTTCGGTAGACGGTCGCCACATGATGACTTGCCGGACAGGTGACTCGCACCAGAGCGTGATCGCTGCGTTGCCGGCCGAGGGCGTCGACAGCGGTCCGCGCGATTCGACGGCGTTCGGACGGAGGGAGTGTCTTGGTGTTCATCACTTCATTCCACACCCGGAACGGCCGCGGCAGAAGGGTGGATTCTGGGCGCGTGGGCTCAGATCGGGCCAACGTCGGCAGGGGGCGGATTGCCCTCCGGGTCGTGCCACACGTACAGCGACGCGTCCTTCTCGTGCGTGGTCCATGCGCGGGTGGGTGTCGGGCGGGGCGATCCGCCGGCGCTTCTGCCGTTTCCGTCCCAGCGCCAGCGGTGGATCGGGCAGTCGATGGTGTCACCGACCACGGCACCGTAGCTGAGGTCCCCGCGCATGTGCGGACAGTAGGCGTCGAGGATCTTGACGTCGCCGTTGCGCACTGCGAACGCCACGAGCTTGGTGCCGAACGCCTCGATCGCGTGCGGCTTGCCGTCGCGAAAGTTCTCGGCCGGGCCGAGGTAGTGCCATCCGGGGGACCGGACCTCGTCCATGTCGTCGCGGGGGCCCACGGTCACGGCGGTCCTCTCGTTTCTGGCGGGCAACCCTGGGGTTGTCGGGCCAGGTCACTGTGCCAGCGCGGCGGACACGTGTCCATCGGTGACATCCGCTGAGCGGAACACGCTGTGGAGCCGGCAGCCGCGCGTCACGACCGCCGTGCCGGACCCGCCGCGTGCAGGTTCCTGGCCGTGGGTGAGGTCACGACCGAATCGGGGTCCGGGTCGGTGCCCAGCACTCGATCGGCCGTGCCCGAGGTGGTGACGGTGAACCAGTAGTGCTCGTTCTTGAAATGGTGATGCCGGTGGTTTCGCCAGATCGCGCGGTAGAAGCGGGACCGTGGTCGGTAGTCGGTGTGGATGAGGTAGTGCGTCCACTCGTAGACGAGGCCGAAGGCGCTGACGGTCATCAGGAACGTCAGCCCCAGGCCCAGCCGTGGGAAGGCGAGCAGGCCGGCGAGGACGAGGACGGGGAGCAGCCACGTCAGCGTCTGCCACGGAATGAAGATCAACGGCACGTCGCGCGGATCGGCATGGTGCTCACGGTGTTTGCGGGCGAGCAGCGAGTCGGCGGTGACACCGAGTACTCGCCGGGGCCGCCAGTGCAGCACGCAGACGTGAATCACCCACTCGACGAACGGGAACACGGCGAGCGCCACCAGGGGCACCGCGACGTCGGTCGGTTGCCAGCCGCCGGTGACCACCCGGGCGACGGTCGACGCCACGAGGGCGCCGCCGATCATCCACGGTGAGGGGTGGCGACAGAACTCCGCGGCGGCGTCGCGCAGGTCGATCGTCTTGCGGCGGGGATGCCGCGCGCCGGGTGTGATGGTCATGCGCCTGACTCCTGACGCTGCAGTTGGTCGATGACCGTGCTCAAGGCTGCCGAACCGAGGTCGAGGAGGGTGGCGGCGGCGCGTTCGGCGGCGTCCTCGTCGTGGGACGCGATCGCTTCCGCGAGTTCGCGGTACCGGTCGGTGCTGCCGACCTCGGCGACCATCACCGCGGCGACCGCGTTCATCGTGGGTTCGTAGGCGTTGCGGAGGCTGTTGAAGACGAGCCGGAACGCGATCGAGTCCGCGGTGTCGACCACGTGCTCCCAGAACGCGAGCGCCGCCACCTGCATGGCGACCGGGTCCTCGGCGTCCGCGAGGGACTCGACCGCGCTCCGCAGCGCGGGCGCGGTCTCCGCGGTGGCCCGGGCGGCGGCGAGGCGTGCGACCTGGGCGCCGATGAGCCGGCGGGCCTCGAGGACGCTCCGGGCGACGGTCCAGTCGGGGCGCCCGTCCCGCACGAGCAGCTGGGAGAGCAGTTCCGGGCCGGCCTGGCGCCTGAAGTCCCGCACGGACGTCGCGTCACCCTGCCGGACCTCGACGAGACCCGCCTGCGCGAGCTTCTGAATAGCTTCCCGCACAGCAGGTCTCGACACGCCGAACGCCTCAGCCAGGCGCCGTTCACTGGGCAGGTCCGCCCCGGAGGCCAGCTCTCCGCCCAGCACTCGGGCGCTGATCTGGTCGAAGACCTCGCCGGAAGCGGACTTACGCGCGATCGGCTCGAACATCATGCCAGCGACCGTAGGCCCGGGAAGGTAAGAGGTCAAGTGGTAAGACCAGTCAGTTCTGGAGGTCCTTCAGGAGCAGCTGTGCCCGCCGCATGTCGACCCGATTGCCGTCGTCGAGACCGAGGAAGTAGTGGCACTGCCATTCCTGGGTCCGCTGTGCCTGTCGGTTCCCCGTCTCCGACCACGGCGGGTACACGCGAAACCCGCGCTTGCCGCCCCGGCCGTCGACGGAGACGATGCCGTGCCTGATCAGCGCTGCCCTCGGGAACGCGAACAAGCCGAAGTGCGGTTCCTCGCGGACGGTGATCACCAGCAGGTCGGCACCACCCTCGCTCGCGAACGGCTCCGTCGACCCGTCGTCTGCGCGCCTCCATGTCGCGACGAACGCGCCGACCTTGGCCGGTGTCAGCTTGCTCGCCCGGAACCGGACCGACCTGCGACCTACCCGGGACACGAACGCTGCGTACTCGGCGTTGCCCGATTCCGGGACCGCGGCCGACAGCTCCGATCCCAGGCTCCGGATCAGACGTCGCGCCTCGGCCACATCAGGGTGCACCCCACCGGAAACCGTCACACCAACTCCCGTCGAACGAGTGGATCGCCTGCCACGCCGGCCGCGGCGTCGTCACCAATTCCAGCGGGGCACCTCCTGGCAGGGATGCAGGTCGACGTCGTCGGTGGCATGGGAGTTCTGTACCGCCACTTCGGTGCCGAAGCGAAGGTAGTCGAGCAACGCCGTGCGAAACCGCGTGTCGGTGGGCAGCCTGGCGTCGTCGGCCGCGGTGAGGAACAGGTCCACGAACCGTTGCCGCTGTTCCTCGCTGATCTGCTTGCCTCGGTGGGCTTCGAGCAGGGCCGGGAATCCTCCCAGCCGGTCGGTGTAGACGGTCGGGCCGCCGAACACCTCGCCGAGGAAGTCCGTGAGGTGGTCGATGTGGCTGGGGCTGCCCGCACCGAACAGCGGCTGCAGGAGTGGATCCGCGAGGACCCGCGGATACCAGGTCGCGACGAGTCGGTGCAGTCCGGCTCGGCCGCCGACGTGTTCGAAGATCGATTCGGTGGTGGTTCCGTCAGTTGCCATACCGCTCCTCCATGCCTCCGATCGGATGATTACAACGTTACAACCGTGGTGGCGGTCGTGGGCGGGAGTTCTCGGCGGCAACGTCGGTGGTTCCCCCGATGATCGATTGCCGCGCGGTCAGGCCCTGATGGGCGTGGTCTGGGCGGAGGCGATCCGCCAGCGGCCGCCCTCCTCGACCATCACGTAGGTCAGTCGCCCCGACCGGACACGCGCCGACCGCGGAGGTTGACGATGCTCGTCGCGTCGGTGTGCAGCGGGACGAACCGGTCGACGTCGTTCTGGAACTCCACCGCGTCCGAGACGACCTGGTGGATGGCGGCGACTGCGGATGACGTGGTGCGCATGTCTGTCTCCTGGTGACGGGGGTGATCAGGGGAGGTCGGTTCGGCCGTCGAGGTTTGCGACCATGCGCCGCAGGACGTTGACGGTCGCGACGTACTCGGCCGTCGTCACGTCCGCCTGCATCTGGCGGTGCACCTCGGCGTTGCGGTCGTGAGCGCGCCGCCGTCCCGCCTCGCCCTCCTCGGTGAGGGTCAGGGTGCCGGCCCCCGCGTCCGTGCTCAGCCAGCCGCGGGCGGCCAGGTCGTCGAAGACCGCCTCGAAATCGGTTCCCTCGTCGGAGTATTCGCCGAGCCGGCGGGCCAGCGTGGCCCGGGTCCAGCTGTCGGGGGAGCCGCTCACGTGATTGAGCGTCCACCAGTGCGGCTGGGTGAGCTGTTCGACCGCGAGTCGGGCGCGGAGGGCTCCGGTGATCGTGCGGGCGGCCAGGTCGGACCAGTACCCCATGGGCTGGGCTGCGACCACGTCGTCGGGGTAGTCGATCATCGTCATGTCGTTGTCCTCTCAGGGCTTTCGGGGGCGGATCAGTAGGCGGCGGTGAAGCGGGCACGGTGATGCTTCGGCCGCTCCGCCTCGTCGAGCAGCGCGACCGCGAGGTCCTCGACGGAGATCACCGAGGCGCCGTCGGCGTCGACGAGCAGGTCGTCCGTGCCGAGCCGGAACCGGCCCGTTCGCGTTCCCGGCTCCAGCAGCGCGGGCGGACTCAGGTAGGTCCACTCCGCGGCCGTGTCGGCGCGGCACGCCTCGAGCTGGTCGGCGCAGGCCCGGGCGATGCCCCGCAACTCGGCGGGGAAGCCCGGCTCGTCCATCACCGTCACGCCGGCGGTGCCGGGCACGGTCAGGGTCGCGGCGCCGCCGACGAGCAGCAGCCGCACCCGGGTGCGGGCCAGCCCTGCGAGCAGTACCTTCGTGGTCGCGACCAGCTCGCTCTCCTGGCCGGGCGTCGGCCGGGTCGCGCTGATGACGAGGTCCCGGCCGGCGCTCAGGTCGACGACGTCCTCGATGTCGGCCGCGTCACCGATGCGTACCGTGGCTCCCGCCGGTACCTCGTGTGCCCGTGCGGGGCTCCGGAGCACGGCCGTCACCTCGTGGCTGCGGTGCAGGGCCTCGGCCACCGCTCGGCTGCCCACCTGTCCTGCTGCCCCGAAAACTGTTATGCGCATGGTTGTCTCGTCCTTGTCCGATTGATTGGTCATGTCGGATCGCCCGGGAGCGGGCGATCGGGTCGGGAGGGTCAGGCGGTCCGGGCACTCACGCGTTCGGCGAGCCACACCAGGAAGGTGGCGAGGGCCAGCGCGCCGCCGAGGGCGCTCACCCCGGCCCAGCCGCCGCGCACCCAGGCGACGGCGGTCAGCGCCGAGCCGGCGACGCCGCCGACGAAGAAGGCCGTCATGAAGGCGGAGTTCAGCCGATTACGGATCTCCGGGGCGAGTGCGTAGATGACGTTCTGGTTGCTGTTGAGCACGGACTGCTGCGCGACGGTCAGCGCGATCGCTCCCGCGAGCAGCCACCCCAGCGAGGTCCCGCCCACGCCGATCGCCAACCAGGACGCGGCGAGCAGTGCGGTGCCGATTCCCGCCACCCAGTGCACGTAGCCGCGGTCGGCGAGCCGGCCGGCCAGCGGGGTGGCGATCGTGCCGGCGACACCGACCAGGCCGAAGAGCCCGATGACCGCCTCCGACCACTGGTAGTGCGGACCGACGAGCAGGAAGGTGACGGACGTCCAGAACACGTTGAACGATGCGAACGACAGTGCGGCGATGGCCGAGCGCCAACGCAGTACGGGTTCGGTGCGCAACAGGACCACCGTCGACCGCAGCAGCGCGGGGTAGGACATCCCGGCGGGGGTGTGCAGCCGGGGCAGGACCCGCCACAGCAGCACCGCGACCGCGGCCAGCAGGACCGCGTTGACCCAGTAGACCGTTCGCCAGCCGCCGAACTCGGACAACGCACCCGAGACCGTCCGTGCCAGTAGTCCCCCGAGCAGGAGCCCGCTCATCACGGTTCCCACCACCCGGCCGCGGTGCTCGGGCGAGGCGAGGGCCACCGCGAAGGTCACCAGCACCTGCGCCGACACCGACGTCAGCGCGGCGAGGGCGGTGCCCACCAGCAGCACGGTGCCGTTGGGGGCGGTGGCCGACATCAGCAGGAACGCCGCGGTGACCCCGAACAGGACCACCGTGAGGCGCCTGCGCTCGAGCAGATCGCCCAGCGGGAGCAGGAGGATCAGGCCCACGGCGTAACCGGCTTGGGCGGCGGTGACGACCATCGCCGCCGTCGAGGTGCTGAGGTCGAGGTCCTGACGGATCACGTCCAGCAGGGGCTGCGCAAAGTAGTTGCCCGCCACCACGAGTCCGGTCGCGACCGACATGAGGAGCAGCAGCCCTCGGCTGAGCCCGGCGTCGGCAGCGGGGACGCGCTCCGCGGTTCGGGTCGTCACGTTTGTCATGCCTCAAAGCTTGACCACTCGAGATCAATGAGTCCAACACATGTTTGTCACGCCAACGATCGTGATCCAAGATAGATGGATGGAGCTGCAGCAGATGCGTTACGTCCTCGCCGTCGCGGAGACGAAGAACTTCACTCGCGCCGCCGAGCAGTGCCTGGTGGTCCAGTCCGCGCTGAGTCACCAGATCGCCCGCCTGGAACGCGAACTCGGCGCCAAGCTGTTCGACCGGACCAGCCGGAGGGTTCAGCTCACACCTGCCGGCGAGGCGTTTCTGCCCGCTGCTCGGCAGAGCGTGGAGGCGGCCGAGCGAGCTCGCGCCGAGGTGGCCGCGGCCGCGGGCGAGATCGGGGGCACGCTGGCGATCGGGGCGATCCCGACGGTCGGCGCGATCGACCTCGCCTCGTCCCTGAGAGACTTCCGTGCGCGGCATCCGCAGGTACGGATCAGCCTCCGCATGGGTGCGAGCGGTGACCTGGTCGACCAGGTCCGTCAGGGCGCGCTCGACGTCGCCTTCCTCGGACTGCCGCCGGGCGTCGAGCCCACCGGGGTGCGTGGGATCGAGCTGGGGCGAGGCGAACTGGTTGCGTTGGTGCCGGCCGGGCACCCGCTGGCCGAGGGGCGCGAGGTGGACCTGCGCATGCTGTCCGACGAGACCTTCGTCGACTTTCCGGCGGGATCCGGTGGCCGCGCGCAGTCCGACGAGGCCTTCGCGGCGGCAGGTGTGCGCCGCAGGGTCGCGTTCGAGGTGATGGCAGTGGACTTCTTCGCGCGACTGATCCGCCAGGGTCTGTGCATCGGCCTGCTGCCCGCCGCCGTCGTGTCCGAGTTTCCCGACCTCCGCGTGGTCGAACTGCTCGACCCGCCGACCCGGGTCGAGCACCTGGTGTGGAGCCGACTGCGACCGGCGCCCGCGGCCGCGGCCTTCCTCGCCGGCCTCGGTGTCGCGGAGACGATCAGGTCTGACGGCTTGCCGTCAGCTCGAACGTGACCGGACCGCAGGGAAACTCGTGGATCCTCGGCCGTCGGTCCCGTTTCGGGTCAGACGAGTCGACGTTCGAACGCCACGGTCGCCTTCGAGGTGGCGACGTCCACCGTGTACACCCGGACCGTGACGGAGTCCGAATCGAGGTCCAGCACCATGAACCCGACGTCGGTGAAGTTCTGGAAGAGGTTCGCCCGGTCGGCCTTTCCGGCCTTGCCGTGATTGTTCTTCGCCGCCGCGCCCGAGACGATCTGCCGGGTGCCCTTGGACGCGATCGTCGGTTCGAGAATCTGCAGCGAGTGATCGTGCCCGGAGAGGATGAACTGGCACCGGCCGACGACGTGGTCCTCGAAGAACCGCTTCGCGTGCACACCGTTGATCGGATCGATCGGGATCCCGTCGTACTCGCCGGCGTCGCCGTGCGTTCCGTTGTTCAGATACGGGTGGTGTGCGCACGCAACCTTCCACTTCGCCGTCGACGAGGAGATCGCCGCGTCGAGCCAGGCGCGCTGCTCGTTCATGAACTGTCCGTCGGGGGCCCAGTACGGCGCGAGCAGCGGCGGCAGGTAGGCGGCGAGCGGATTGAGGTCGAGGACGAAGAACTCGACGACCGGGTTCTCCTCGGGCACGCGCACCGAGTAGTACCGGCTGGGCATCCACCACCGCCTCGATCGGCGGTGGTAGTCGACCTCGTCGTTGCCGCGCAGCAGCCAGCCGCCGTCGCCGGGAAAGATCGAGCTGGTGTCGTGGTTGCCCAGGGCCATCACCCACGGAAAGTCGAGTCCGTGGTTCGGGTCCTCGAACTTGGTGGTGAACTGGACGTCGTGGTCGCCGTTCGGGCCCGCCTCGTAGATGTTGTCGCCGAGACCGAGTGCCATGGAGAGGGGTTCGCGGCTGTGAAGGGCGCGAATCGCGTCGGCCACCGCCCACTGCGCCGGCGTGCCCGTGCCGGCATCGCCGGTGACGAGCACGCGCAGGGCCGAGCTCGTGGGGAAGGCGAACTTGTCCGAGTTGGCGGGGGCCGCGGCGGCGCCGGCCAGCGCAGGGGTCAGGGCGGCGAGCGGAACCGCGGCGCCCGCGGCCGCCGCGCCGGCCAGGAATCGGCGTCGATCGATTCCGTCGAGCTCCGTCATCGTGTCCTCGTTCGTTCGTTCGTTCGTTCGGGTGGGCGGGCAACGACAAGGAGCAAACCTGAATGTGGACGATCGTTCAACTGGGCGCGCGGGATGTCACCGGCTGTTCACGCAGATTTCGGTCGGCGGAGGGTGCGGTGAATCCTCCGCGAACACCTCGGCGACCCGCTCCTGTCCGGTGCCGGCGAACATCTCGCGTCATGGAGATCGGATCACCGCACGCATGGACGCCGAAGACCATCCTCCGGTCACATAGTTCAATCAACTGATTGAACTATGTGATAGACACAGGGGAGGTTTGCCACCGGCTGAACCGGGCCGGAACCGATCCGAGGAGATGACAATGACGTGGTCCGCCGACTCGCTGAAGTTCGGGGCGTTCCTCGCCCCGTTCCACCCGTTGAACGCCGATCCCGCGTTGCAACTGCGTCGCGACATCGATCTCATGCAGCACCTCGACCATCTCGGTTTCGACGAGGCGTGGATGGGTGAGCACCATTCGACCGGCGCCGAGATCGTGCCCGCCCCCGACGTGTTCATTGCGGCGGCGGCCGAGCGGACCGAACGCATCCGGTTCGGCACCGGCGTCACCTCGCTGCCGTACCACCACCCGCTGGTCACCGCGGACCGGATCACCCAGCTGGACCTGCAGACCCGCGGCCGGCTGATCCTCGGCACCGGGCCGGGCAAGATCCCGCTCGACGCGCACATGATGGGCATCGACCCCTCGGACCAGCGTCGCATGCAGGGCGAGGCGCTCGAGGCGATCCTGCCGCTGCTGCGCGGCGAGGTGGTGAACATGGAGACGGACTGGTTCACCCTGCGTGATGCCCGCGCCCAGCTGCCGACGTACAACCCGGCCGGCATCGAGATCGTGACCGCGTCGACGATGTCGCCGAACGGCTCGGTCCTGGCCGGCACGCACGGCCTGTCACTGCTGTCGCTGGCCGCGAGTTCACCGGCGGGATTCGATGCGCTGGACCGGAACTGGGGCGTCTACGAGAAGGTCTGCGCCGAGCACGGCCATGTTGCCGACCGGTCCACCTGGCGGCTGGTGAACCCGATGTTCCTCGCCGAGACCCAAGCCGACGCCGAACGTGCGGTCAGTCGTCGCATCCGATCCATGTCCGACTACGCCAACCGGCAGAACGGTCGCTACCCCGACTGGGGCCAGACGGCGAAGGGCGTCATCGACCACTGGCGTCACGACTCGTTGGGCGAGTTCGGGCAGGCGATCATCGGCACGCCCGACCAGGCGATCGCCCAGATCGAGCGGCTGATCGAGAAGACCGGCGGGTTCGGCACCATGCTGATCCTGCACGTGGACATGGCGAACTGGGAGGACACCAAGCGCAGCTACGAGCTGTTCGCGTCCGAGGTGATCCCGCACTTCAAGAACCGCAACCGAGGCCGCGAGGCGAGCCTCCAGTTCGCCGAGGACAACCGCGACTACCTCATCGGCGGCCTGGTCGGCGCGATCACCAAGGCCCACACCGACTACTACGGCGATCCGACCAAGGTGGGGGTCTGATCATGCGCGCAGTGCAGTACCTCGACGGCGAGTTCCTGCTCACCGACGTGCCCGATGTGCCGGCGGTGGGCGAGGGCCAGTTGCGCATCGAGGTCGTCGCCTGCGGCATCTGCGGCAGCGACCTGAGCATGTCCAAGGACCCGTGCCGGTTCGTCGAGGTCATGGACGCCGCCCGCTATCCGCTGGCGCAGTTCGACACCGCCCGACCGGTGGTCCTCGGCCACGAGTACGCCGGCGTCGTCGCC
The DNA here is from genome assembly GCF_042672245.1 of Rhodococcus sp. NPDC127527. NCBI lineage: Bacteria > Bacillati > Actinomycetota > Actinomycetes > Mycobacteriales > Nocardiaceae > Rhodococcus > Rhodococcus sp. NPDC127527. Next base: position 21,752 of record NZ_JBHXVP010000022.1, on the reverse strand, counting down.
GAGATCGGGTCCGGGGTAGCCGATTTCGCCGTCGGCGACCGCGTCGCCGGACTGGGCATCGTCACCGACACCAGTACCGGGATCCCGAAGATCATCGGATACTCCAACGAGTATCACGGCGGCTACGGTGAGCACATCGTCGTCGACGCAGTCTGGGTCCGTCACGTCCCGGACGGGTTGTCGCTCGAACACGCGACGCTGGCCGAGCCGCTGCACGTCGGCGAGCTGCACATGCAACGGTCCGGCCTCACCGCGGAGGACTCGGCTCTCGTGATCGGCTGCGGCACCATCGGTCTCGGCGCCATCATCGCGGCCAAGGCTCGCGGTGCGCACACGATCGTCGCCTCGGAACCCTCGCCGAAGCGGCGTGAGTTGGCGAAGCTGATGGGCGCCGACATCGTGGTCGACCCGAACGAGCAGGACCCGATCGAGCTGTGGGACGAACTGGTCGCGCAGGGTAAGGGCGGCGAGGGCATCCTCATCGCCTACGAGTGCAGCGGCCGGGCGGGCACCATCGACATGCTCCTGCGGTCGCTGCCGTCCGGGTCCCGGATCCAGGTGTTGGCAGCCCCGTTCGGTGACGAGACCATCATCCCGGCGATCGGCCAGCTCCGGCGGATCGCGATCAACTTCGGGCACGGACCGACCGAGCGCGGCTACGAGATCGTCCTGCAACGCCTGGCGGACGGCGAGATCGATGCCGACGCGATCATCACCGGTCGGGTGGGACTCGACGGCGTCGGCGCCGCGGTCGCCGCGCTGCGCAATCCCGACGAGCACGTCAAGATCCTGGTCCTACCGAAGAAGTAGGCGGCTGCGCCGCCCGTGCGCGGTTGACGAGTCTCTGGACTCGTCAACCGCGCACGGGCGCGGAGCGCCTATGCGAAGTGGCGGGTGAGCCAGTCGACCAGGATCGCGGTGGTCCCCTCGGGATCCTCGAGCTGGGTCCAGTGACCGGTGTCGATCATCCGCCGCTCGAAGTCGTCGAAGTACTGCAGCAGGTTGTCGCTGAGCATCGGGTGGCAGATCGGGTCGCGCTGCGCGGCGATCATCAGCGCCGGCACCCCGGCCCGCGGCACCGCGCCGTCGGGGAAGCGTTCCGTGTGGACCTCCCAGTTCCGCTCGATGCTGCGGTACCAGTTGAGACCGCCCTTGAATCCCTTGCGCGCGTACGCATCGGAGTAGTACCGCAACTCAGTGTCGTCCATGATCACCTCGCCGGGCCAGGTGGACTCGTCGTCCTGGAGCCAGTGGATGTAGGCCATCGAGTCCGGGTCGTGGCGGCCGGTGCGTGAGAGGTTGGTGCCGGAGCCGGTGTCTCGTCGCATGAAGAACCGGAACGTGCGCTCGGGATCCTTGTCCAGCTGCTCCTCGCACTCCTGGGTCTGGAAGTGCGCGACGTAGTTTCGCGGACCGTACGCCTCGAGGTACTTCTCGATCGGGTTCTCCCGCGAGTACCCGAACGGTGTGTTCAGGGTGATCACCCCGGCGACCGAGTCGGGCTGGAGGTACGGCATGTTCCAGGACACCATGCCGCCGAAGTCGTGCCCCACCACGACGGCCTTCTCGTAGCCGGCGTCGGCGATCAGCGCCGCGACGTCCGCGGTGTTCTCCCTGATGCTGTAGGCGCGGGGGTCGTCGGGGCCGTCCGACAGGCCGTAGCCGCGCATGTCGGGGGCCATCACGTGAAAGCCCGCGTCGGCGATCGGCTGCAGCTGGTGGCGCCACGAAGCGGCGAGTTCCGGGAAGCCGTGGCACAGCACGACGCACACGTCGCGCTCGCGACGCTCGGGCTTGGCTTCGAAGACGGCGAGGCGGGCGCCGTCGGTGTCGACGAAACGGGGTTCTGGCAACACGGTCATCGATCCTTTCGGATGGTCGAATTCTATCGACTGATTCGATCAGTTGATTGATCCTATCGGCCCCGTCCCGGGGCGGCGGGAAATCCTGCGGATCGAATCCCGAACGGCCGTCGAGTGGATCGTCGGTGTTCGGATACGCTCCCTACCCATGGCCGGGACAACACAGACCAGACAGGGCGATGCCACCCGCAACCGGCTGGTCAAGACCGCCGAACGATTGTTCGCCGCTCAGGGGGTCGACGCGGTGTCGGTTCGAGCGGTCAACGCGGCCGCCGGTCAAGGCCCGGCAGCCGTGCACTACCACTTCGGCTCCAAGGAAGACCTCCTGGCGGCCGTCCTTCTCGATCTCGGCGCCGACCTGTCGCGGCAGATCGGCGCGAATGTCGACACCCTCGCCGCGGCGCGGAAGGCCCCCACCCTGGGCGAGGTGGTCCGAGCCCTCACCGATCCGTATCTCGACCTTCTCCTCAAGCACCGGGTGCGGGGGATTCGTTGGGTGAAGATCGTCGTCCAGGTCTCACGTGAAGGCAGGCCTGCGGTCACTTCCACTGGTCAGGACGAACTTTCGATCCGGCTTCGTGAACAGGTGCGGCGGGCCCTCCCGGACACCGCCGCGGATCGAATCGATCGCCGATGGCCGATCGCCGTGATGAGCTTCCTGCAGTCGCTCAGCCGGGTCGACGACTGGGCGGTCGGTGGAGCCAAGGTCACCGAAGCCGAACTCGTCGAGTACTACGAGGACCTGGTCACCTTCGTCACCGGCGGGGCCGAGCGAATGCTGTCCTGAGTGCGTGGTGCATGTCGTCGCGCGTGCGGTCCGAGACGGTGGGGCCCGGGATCGCGTTGGAGCCGTGGAAGGTCCCCGGCCGGTGATGCAATTCGACCGGTACCCCGGCACGGATCAGGCGAAGCGCATAGTCGAGGGCCTCGTCGCGCAGCGGGTCCAGTTCGCAGGCGGAAATCCACGCGGGAGGCAGACCGGCCAGGTTCTCGGCGCGGGCCGGGGCCGCGTACGGGGAGGGCTCGGATCGCGCCTCGCCGAGATAGAAGCTCCATGCGAGGGCAGCCTGGGCGCCGGTCCACAGTGGCGTGTCCGTGAACTCCCGGATCGAATCGGTTTCCATCCGGTCGTCGAGCATCGGATTGTCCAGTAGCTGACAGGCCAGGGTCGGGCCCTTCTCGTCACGTATCCGCAGGGCGAGGCCCGCCGCGAGGCCGGCGCCGGCGCTGACGCCACCGATCGCGATGCGGGCGGGATCGACCCCCAGATCGTCCGCGTGCTCGACCACCCACGTCAGGGCGGTGTGGCCGTCGTCGAGGCCGGCGGGGAACGGATTCTCCGGTGCCAGTCGATATTCGACGCTGACGACGAGGCAGCCGACGTCCTCGGCGATGGCAACGCAGGATCGCTCGCTGCTGGCGATGTCGCCGAATACGTACCCGCCGCCGTGGAACCAGACGAGGGCGCCCATCGGGCGGGGTGCTCCTGTCGGGGTGTACAGGCGGACAGGGATGTCGGCTCCGCCGTCGCGGCCCGGAACGCGGGCGTCGCTGACCGTCATGCCGTCGGGGTGCTCCACCGCGGCCGCCAGTGTGGCGGCACGCACGCGCTGGCTTTCCCGGAAGGCGGCAGGGTCCGCGATGTCCACATGGGGCAGCGCCGGCAGCAGCGTTCGCAATTGCGGATCGATTCGATTCTGCACGGCACTCCTCGGGGAATCGGGCTGGTTGCGTCGCTGTGCCGAAGAGTAGAAGCGTGGTGGATTCGGTGAAATGCGCTCTCCCGCATACCGGGAAGGTGTCCGTCGGCCGCCTTGTCGTTGCGCGCAGGACCCGATGCGTCGAGCGGATCCCGGTCCCGTGCCTCGCGGAGACGTTGGCCCGTGCGATACAGCTCGATCAGGAGTGGGCGAAGAGCTTCGCCCGGTGCGGTCACTCGGTAGACAGTGCGGGAGGGGAACCCGGCACGGATCCCGCGTTCGACGATGCCCTCGTTCACGAGGTGGGTGAGTCGGTCGATGACCGGTCTGCCCGCCGGTCCGTTCGCTTCTCGGGCGGACCGGCGGGCCGACACACTTTTCGCGGTGACCGAGGGTCAGCGGGCCGGTTCCGCGTAGACCTCTCGTCCGTTGGCGATGTTGTCGGCGACCTCGTGCTCCCACGACTGCACCGCCCGCGTGGTGTCGACCTCGAACTCGAAGCGGTTCACCATGTCCGGCGTGATGTCCTCGACATCCACGTAGAACTGGTCGTACCAGCGCCGGAGTTGGTACACCGGACCGTCCTCCTCGCAGAGGAGCGGATTGTCGATGCGCGACTTGTTCTTCCAGATCTCGACGTCCTGGAGGAACGCGACCTCGAGGCTCGTCGCGAAGGCCTCCGCGGTCTGGGTCGCCACGTCGTCGGACAGGCCGGGTACTTTCTTCACGATCGCGCCGTACTGCAGCACGAACGAGTCGGACGTCACCGGATAGTGGCAGTTGATCAGGACGCCCTCGGTGGCGTGACCGTCCGACACGAGCTTCTGCCCGTTGATCATGTAGGAGGGCCCGTAGTACGACGCCTCGGAGTCGAGGTGACCGTCGGACTTGTCGTACGCGGTGCCGAGATGGATGTCCGGACGGCCCGCCGCCCCCATGTACTGGGACGCCACGTGGCCCTGGAAGACGTTCTTGAAGTACTTCGGAAGCGCGAAATGGACGTAGAAGAAGTGCGCCATGTCCACGACGTTGTCGACCATCTCCCGGCAGTGCGTGCCCTCGATGAGGATCGAGTTCCAGCTCCAGTCGGTCCACTCGTCGGTGCCGTAGCCCTCGATCTCGGGAATCGTCACGTCGCCGGGTGGCTGGCTGCCCTGCGGGTCGTGCCAGACGTAAAGCTGCCCGTTGCGCTCGAGGGTGAGCCAGCTGCGGGTGCGTGCGAGCGGGGGGACCCGGCGCGCATAGGGGATGTCGGTGCACTTGCCGTTGCCGCCCCAGCGCCAGTCGTGGAACGGGCAGGCGATGGAGTCACCCTTGACGGTTCCCAGGGCGAGGTTGCCGCCCATGTGCCGGCAGTACGTGTCGAGCACGTTGAGCTTGCCGTCGGACTCGGACTGGAAGACCACGAGAGAGGTGCCGAAGGCCTTGATCTCGTGCGGCTTGCCGTCCCGGAAGTCCCGCAGTAGGCCCAGGCAGTGCCACCCGCGGGCAAACCGCGTCGGATTGCTGCCCGTCTCGATTACCCGAACATCGTCGCCGAATTCTGATTCCATTGATACCTCCGTGTATTACGACCGTGACGACACCACATATTTGATGTGGAGTACTCCTAGTTGCTGTGAGAACGGCGAGTGCCGGAGGAATTCCCGCCCACCGGAAACGTCTCGATCGGACGTGAGTATCGAGCGCGAGAGAAATCTGAAACGGGTGACGGTCTGACCGAGTCGAGACGCGATCGGCTTCGGCCGCCAGATGAGTTTCGATCAAAACTGCAGGACATTGGTGCAGGGTGGGGTGGTCGACATACGCGGCCGTGCTGGAAAATCCACGTGCCGACCACGTTGGGAGTTCTGCTTGTCGATCGGGTCGAGCCTTGTGCTGGACGCAATTCGCGCTTGATTCGACATTCTTTGGAACCACTTCGAGACGCCTGAACAATTGGTGCTCAAATATGACTCGACAAACCGTTGGTGGTGACGCCTGTCGGTTGTCTTGCCGCCCGGTCCGGCCGACGGCTAACCGATGTCGCTACCGCGGTTATTCACGTAACGGAGATTAAGCGCCAGCGCTTACATGTGTCAAGGGTAGGTTTTCAACCCATGACCGCCGACGCACTCCTCCTGGCCGCCGAACGGATGTTCGCCGAACACGGCGCTGATGTCCCCTTGCGCGACATCGCCAAGGCCGCAGGTCAGCGCAACAACTCTGCCGTCCAGTACTACTTCGGCGACCGGCAGGGCCTCGTGCAGGCAATCGTGGTCCGGCGACTGGCGTCGGTGGAGTCCTCGAGCGCGCGACTCCTGGCCCAGATCGATGCCCGCGACACCCATGCGCTCGTCGACGCACTCGTGACCTCGCTCCTGGACGCCTCCACGGAACAGGGTGGAACCCACTACTTCCGGTTCCTCGAGGTGATGCGCAATCACGTGAAGAGTTGGCCCGCGGACGAGGGGGGCTCGGCGTGGTCGACCATCACCGAAACTCTGGGCGAACTGCTTCCCGACGGAACGCAGCACGAGCGCAGCAGTCGGATCTCGTCGATGGCGACCACCCTGTTCGCGTTGCTGGCCGACCACGAACGCGCATCCGAGGCCGCCGATGCGCTCGGCCCCACGCGTCGGCAGATCGTCGAAATGCTCGTAGGGCTCCTGGGTGCGCCGCTGCACCCGCAGTGACATGGGGTCCAGTGGGCGTGGCTCCCAGGGACGCGACGACACGGCCCGGCGTCGCCGGAAAGAACTTCGGCGCCCGTGTCGATCCGCGACCTTCCCCGTTCGACCTGTGGATGAGAGGGTCCCAGAAAGGGGACCCGGACAACCAAGGAGACGACGGTCATGAAGTACATGCTGGTCATGCGTGCCACCGACGAGGCGTACGCGGGGATGATGAACACCGACTTCGACGCGATGCTCGAGACCATCGGGAGGTACAACGACGAGATGATCCGGGCCGGCGTGCTCGTCGCGGCGGAGGGACTCGACGACGCCGCCGAGGGCGTGGTCGTCGACCACTCCTCCGAGCAGCCGGTGATCACCGACGGCCCCTACGGCGAGACCAAGGAGCTCTTCGGCGGGTTCTACATCCTCAACGTGGCGTCGAAGGAGGAGGCCGTCGAGTGGGCCAAGCGGTCGCCGGTCACCGGCCCCGGGTTCAAGACCGAGATCCGCCGGGTCACCACGATCGACGAGTTCCCGCAGGACAACGAGTGGATCAAGAAGGAGCGCGCGTGGCGCGAAGCCACCGGCCAGCTCTGATCGGATCGAGGGTCGATGGCGGATCCAACCGGTCGTGAGGCCGTCGCCGCGGTCTGGCGGATCGAGTCCGCCCGGATCGTCGGTGCCCTCACCCGGTACACCGGCGAGTTCGCCCTGGCCGAGGACCTCGCGCAGGAGGCGCTGGCCGAGGCGCTGGTGACCTGGCCGCGCGAGGGCGTGCCCCGCAACCCCGCGGGGTGGCTGCTCACCGTCGGCCGCCGCCGCGCGATCGACGCGTTCCGCCGGCGCTCCGCCCTCGACGAGCGGTACGCCGCCCTCGCCCACCATCTGGGCGAGGGCGGCGCCGTGGCGGGGAGCACGGCGCCCGATCCGGTCCGGGAGGCCGAGGACGTGCTGTGGGACCCGGACCAGATCGACGACGACGTGCTGGCGCTGATGTTCGTCTCCTGCCATCCCGTGCTGTCGCGGGAGGCGAGGGTCGCACTCACCCTGCGGGTGGTCGGCGGTCTGACCAGCGACGAGATCGCCAGCGCGTTCCTCGTCCCCACGGCGACCGTGCAGGCCCGAATCACCCGGGCGAAGAAGACCCTCGGCGCGGCCCGGGTGCCGTTCGAGGTGCCGTCGGCGCAGGAGCGCAAGGAGCGGCTCGGCTCGGTGCTCAGCGTGGTCTACCTGATCTTCACCGAAGGCTCCTCGGCCAGCTCCGGTGGCGACCTGATCCGGCTCGACCTCGCGAGCGAGGCACAGCGTCTCGCGCGGGTGCTGGCCCGGCTGGTGCCGGACGAGCCCGAGGCTCACGGTTTGCTGGCGCTGCTCGAGCTGACCGCGGCGCGCTTCCCGGCGCGGACCGGTGCGGACGGCGAGCCGGTGCTGCTCGAGCACCAGGACCGCAGCCGCTGGGATCGTGCCGCGATCGGGCGTGGACGAGCCGCCCTGGGGCGCGCGGAACACGTCGGCCGCGGCCTGGGCGCCTACGGGCTGCAGGCCGTCATCGCCGAATGTCATGCCGTCGCGCCGTCGGTCGCCGCGACGGACTGGGAGCGCATCGTGCTCGTCTACGAGGCGCTCGGTCGGCTCGCGCCGTCACCGGTGGTGGACCTCAACCGCGCGGTGGCGGTGTCCATGGCGCAGGGACCGGCTGCGGCGTTGCCGATGGTGGACGGTCTGATGGTCTCCGGAGCGCTGCCGCACTCGCACCTGCTGCCGAGCGTTCGCGGCGAGCTGCTCACCCGGCTGGGTCGCACGGCGGAGGCTCGCGCGGAGCTGGAGCGTGCAGTTCGCTTGTGCCGCAACGAGCGTGAGCGAGGGGTGCTGCGGCGAAAGCTCGCCGATCTGCCCGCGTCCGGCGCCTGAACTCTTGACCGAATCCAGAAAGGGGGCCATTGTATTCGTGTGCCCTCGACGAGGGAAGACGCCGAGCAGCTGCGTCCGGCTGAGCTGGTCGTGGCCCGAGAACGGGTCGCGGCGTCGAAGTATGCGCAGGGCCGGCCGACGGCGCCGAATCCCGACGGTCCGGTCCGGCGTTCCCGCCGTATGATCCCCGACTTCTTGCCATCACTGGTCTCGCGACCACGTCCGTGGTCGCACTCCGTTACATCCCCGCCTGGAAGGAATGGCCGACGTGTCCAACAGCGAAAGTGAAAGCCCGGCGATTGGCTGCCCGGTTCCTCATGCACATCGACCGATGACCAACCAGGACTGGTGGCCGAATCAGCTGAACCTGCAGGTCCTCCATCAACACTCGCCCCTGTCGGACCCCATGGGTGAGGGCTTCGACTACGCGGCGGAGTTCGCGACGCTCGACGTGGACGCGCTGAAACGGGACGTCATCGAGCTGATGACGGCGTCGCAGGACTGGTGGCCGGCCGATTTCGGACACTACGGGCCGCTGTTCATCCGGATGAGCTGGCACGCTGCGGGCACCTACCGCATCGCGGACGGCCGCGGCGGTGGCGGTGAGGGCGCCCAACGCTTCGCCCCCCTCAACAGTTGGCCCGACAACGCGAGCCTCGACAAGGCGCGCCGGTTGCTCTGGCCGGTCAAGCAGAAGTACGGCCGAAAGCTCTCCTGGGCGGATCTCATCATCTTCGCCGGCAACTGCGCCTACGAGTCGATGGGGTTCGAGACGTTCGGCTTCGGTTTCGGCCGTGAGGACATCTGGGAGCCCGACGAGGTGTTCTGGGGGCCGGAGGACACCTGGCTCGGCGACGAGCGCTACAGCGGCGACCGAGAGCTCACCGGTCCCTTCGGTGCCGTGCAGATGGGCCTGATCTACGTGAATCCGGAAGGGCCCAACGGGAACCCGGACCCGCTCGCCGCGGCCGTCGACATCCGCGAGACCTTCCGCCGGATGGCGATGAACGACGTCGAGACCGCCGCACTGATCGTCGGCGGCCACACCGTCGGCAAGACACACGGCGCGGGACCGGCCGACCTCGTCGGCCCCGAGCCCGAGGCCGCGCCGATCGAGCAGCAGGGCCTCGGCTGGAAGAGCTCCTTCGGTACCGGCGTCGGTGGGGACGCGATCACCAGCGGCCTCGAGGGCACGTGGACGCCCACCCCGACCAGGTGGGACAACAGCTTCCTCGAGACCCTGTACGGCTACGAGTGGGAGAAGACCAAGAGCCCGGCCGGGGCATGGCAGTACATACCCAAGGACGGCACAGGGGCGGGCACCGTCCGCGACGCCCACGATCCGTCGAAGTCCCACAGCCCGGTGATGCTGACGACGGACCTCTCGTTGCGGCTCGACCCGGTGTACGGGCCCATCACCCGTCGCTGGCTGGACCACCCGGAGGAGCTCGCGGAGGAGTTCGCCAAGGCCTGGTACAAGCTGCTGCACCGCGACATGGGGCCGGTCTCGCGCTACCTCGGTCCGTGGGTTCCGGAGCCGCAGCTGTGGCAGGACCCGGTCCCCGCGGTCGATCACGCCCTGGTCGGGACGGATGACGTCGCGGCGCTCGAGTCCGCCGTCCTCGCGTCGGGACTGCCGATCTCCCGGTTGGTCGGGGCCGCCTGGTCCGCGGCGGCAACGTTCCGTGGCACCGACAACCGTGGTGGGGCCAACGGGGCGCGAATTCGGCTCGAGCCGCAGAAGGACTGGGAGTCGAACGAGCCGGACGGGCTGGCGGAGGTGCTGTCGACCCTCGAGCGGATCCAGCGCGAGTTCAACGAGGCGCGTTCCGACGACACGCGGATCTCGTTGGCAGACCTGATCGTGCTGGCCGGATGTGCGGCGGTCGAGCAGGCGGCGAAGGATGCCGGGTACGAAGTCACGGTGCCGTTCACGCCGGGCCGCACCGACGCCGCGCAGGAGCAGACCGACGTGGAGTCCTTCGCCGTCCTCGAGCCCCGGGCCGACGGGTTCCGCAACTACTTGCGCGAGGGGGAGAAGCTGCCCGCGGAGCGGCTACTGCTGGACAAGGCGAACCTGCTGACGCTGACGGCCCCGGAGATGACGGTTCTCGTCGGTGGCATGCGGGCCCTGAACGCCAATGTCGGGCAGTCCGGGCACGGGGTTCTCACCGATCGACCCGGGACCCTGACGAACGACTTCTTCGTGAACCTGCTCGACATGGGCACACAGTGGAAGCCGTCCGAGGCGTCCGAGAACGTGTACGAGGGCCGCGATCGCGCCACGGGCGAGGTCAAGTGGACCGCCACCGCCGTCGACCTCGTCTTCGGCTCGAACTCGCAGTTGCGCGCGCTCGTCGAGGTCTACGGCAGCGACGACGGTGCGCAGAAGTTCGTGCAGGACTTCGTGTCTGCGTGGGACAAGGTGATGAACCTCGACCGCTTCGACCTCGCCTGACGACCCGGTGGTCGGTGCCCTGCCGAGATCAGCCCTCGGCAGGCATCGACGGCCCCGCGAGGGCGCCGTCGACACCGGCGTCCTGCACCGAACGGATCAGGGCGCGGGTGAGCACCGAGCCCGGTTCGACCGCGTCGGTCACGAGCGAGATCCGAGCGGTGACGGCCGGTGCGTCCAGTCGTAGCACCCTCGTGCCGGCAGGCGGGCGCAGGCTGCGGAGCCAGGTCCGCGGCACGATGCTCGCCCAACGTCCGGTGTCGATGTGAGCGAGAAGCGTTGCAATGGAATCGGTTTCCAGTTGAGGGCTCACCTCGAGGTCCTGTGTCGTGAGTGCCTCGTCGATGAGTTGGCGCCCACGCATGCCCTTGTTCAGCAGGCACATCGGCAGCTCGAGTGCCTCCGCCCAGCCGATGGTGTCCGATCGGCCGGCGAGTAGGTCCCTGCCAGCGACGAGTACGTGCCGCTCCTCGTACAGCGGGGTGACGACCAGGCCCGCGGTGTTCAGCCCGCCGTCGTAGACGATCCCGGCGTCGAGTTCGAATCGGCGGACGCGTTCGACGATGTCCGCCGAGCGCAGGCTCGTCTCGAGCTGTACGCGAACCAGCGGGTGTTCGGCGCAGAACGGGTCGGTGATCACGGCGACGGTGGTCGCGGCGGCCGGGATCACCCCGAGCCGGAGCTCGCCGGTGAGGCCGGTCTGCAGCGCTGCGACCTCGTGCTCGAGCGCATCGCGGTCGGCCAGGATGCGCCGCGCCCACAGCACCAGCCGCTCGCCCTCGGGAGTCAGGCCTTCGAAGGCGTGCCCGCGCCGGACCAGCGGAACCTTCAACTCCTGTTCGAGTTTGCGGATCGCCTCCGACAGTGCCGGTTGGGTTACGTAGCAGGCGGCCGCGGCGCGCGCGAAGTGTCGTTCCCGAGCGAGCGCCACGAAGTACTCGAGTTGGCGGAACAGCATGGTCCATTCGACCACGCCGGGTATCTGGAGCAGCTCCATTCTGTCGGTGCACACCGCTTCGCCGCCGTGATCGGACCGAGTGGATCCGGCGTCATCGGGGATACGATTGTTGGACTTGCTTCTGTGTGGATCACGGGAAGAAGGATGACGGCGACCTCGCGCCCTTCGACCACCGCTACTCGCGCCTGTCGCGTCGCGGACGCCAGCACGCATCTCGGCGATGCGGCGAGCACGGCCGGACAAGCGCGTCGCCCCTGCAGTCGGCAGCCCTCGGTGACTCGGATTCGGGCACCGGAGTGGAAGCCCCGGGTTCGACGAAAGGAAATCCGATGTTCACCTGCACAGCTTTCGGTCGGATCGCCGCGCTGACGGCGGTGGTCGGCGCGGCGATGCTGGCGGTTCCGGCCGCCGCGTCGGCCAGCCCCGTCGCCTTCGTGCCGTCCTCGATATCGAGCTGCGCGCCAGGGGAGTGGCTCACGTTCACGGCCGAGCGGGTGGCACCCGACCGAATCAGCTATGCGACCGCTGCGCCGCTGTCCAAGTGGAACGGTGCCGTCGTCCAGTGGACGAGCCTCACCACCGGGTCCCAGGGCTTCGCGTTCGTCAATGCGCCGATGCCGGCGACCGTCGGCACGGGCCCCGTCGTGAGCATGTTGGCCGGTCTGCTGCCGTGCTCGGTGTCCTCGGGGGTGGTCATCTCCTGACGGGCGCCCGGTCCGCGCCTATCCGCCTGCGAACTTCTCGGCGGTGCCCAGGTCCACGGGCAGTGCGATTCCGGTGATGCCGCGTCCGGTGTCGCCGACCAGGTACAGCACGGCATCCGCGATCGCCTCGGCCTCGACCCAGGGCTGGGGGAGCAGGTTGAGCTTCTGCATGATCTCGGCCGTGTCGTCGAGCACCGGATGCTCGAGGTCCGGGCGGAACCCGCGCACCATCGCCTCGTTGTCGATCATGGTCGTCCGGACATTGCCGGGATGAACCGAGTTCACCCGAATGTTCGCCCACGCCAGCTCGTTTGCCAGCGACTTCGCCATCCCCCGGACGGCGTGCTTGGCGGTGGAGTAGTGCACGATGCCGGGGACTCCGCGCAGTCCCGCCATCGAACTGATCAGCACGACGGAACCGCCGCGGTTGCCTGCCATCATGTGCGGGATCGCGACCTTGGTGGTCTGCCAGACGCCCGTGACGTTGATGTCCATCATCTCGCGGAACTCGTCGGGGGTGAGGTCCCAGGACAGCTTCGGCGACGCGGCGATGCCGGCGTTGGCGACGACGATGTCGAGACGGCCGAAGCGTTCGACGCCCGCGTCCACGGCCTTCTGCAGCGAATCGAGGTCGCGGGTGTCGGCGACCGTCGCGACGATGCCGCGGCCCTGGGCCTCCACCAGCGCCACCGTCTCGGCGAGGTCGGCCTCGGTCGCCATGTCGTATCCCGCGGTCGCCACGGGTGCGCAGCGGTCGACCGCGATGATGTCGGCCCCCTCCGCGGCCATCTTCACCGCGTGCGCGCGTCCCTGACCGCGCGCCGCACCGGTGATGAACGCGACCTGGCCGGTGAGCTTGTCCATCGTTCTCCTCAACTCGTCCGAAACTGAAGCGCCTTCATCATCTATTGCGGACGGGATCCGGGAGGCGTTTCGCGGTAGCGGCCCGGTCTGCTCTCGGGGCTAGGATGACGAGGAGGTCTGCCCAGCGGGTCACTGCTCCAGCAGCGCGGTGCCCGAACCCTGGCACTGGAGCGGTGATGTCGAACATGTGCGACGTCCAGGAGGAACGCGCGCCGAGCCGACGCGCCGGCCGCATCGTCGCGCTCGGGGCGTGCGTCGCGCTCCTCGTCGCGGGCTGTTCCCGCACGTCCGGCCCGACGACCGTGGAGACATCGCACGGTTCACCGTCCGGCTCGGTGACTGTGACCGGCGCGGCGCCGACGGGCTCGGCGCTGAACCGGATCGATCCGGTCGCTCTCCAGGCGGCGGTGGACGCCGCGGCCAAGGAGTTGCTCGTGCCCGGCGCGGTGGTGCAGCTGCGGACGCCGCAGGGGAGTTTCGACGCGGCGGTCGGCACCGGCGAGCTCAACACGCAGACGACGCCGGACGCCCGCACTCACTTCCGCATGGCCTCGAACACCAAGACCATGACGTCCGCGGTGATCGTGCTGTTGGTTCAGGACGGCAAGCTCCGGTTCAGCGACCCGGTGTCCGCCTATCTCCCGGAGGTGCCGGGCGGCGAGAACATCACTGTCGCACAGCTGTTGACGATGCGCAGCGGGTTGTACAGCTACACCAATGCGCCCGAGTTGGCGGCCACGCTGGATGCCGACCCGACGAAGGCCTGGACGTCTCGGGAGATCTTGGACATCGCGTTCGCGCACCCGCCGGACTCCCCGCCCGGCACGGTGTACGAGTACAACAACACGAACTACGCACTGCTGGGCCTGATCGCCGAGAAGGTCGACGGGCGGTCGCTGGCCGAGCAATTCCAGGATCGGCTGTTCGGGCCGCTCGGACTGCAGCAGACGTCGCTTCCCGCCGCGGACGACTACACCGTCCCGGATCGCTACGCGCACGGCTACATGTACGGCGACTCGTCCTACGCGTTGACCGACAAGCCGTACCCCGCCGACGTGCAGGCCGCCGCGCGGAACGGGACACTCCAGCCCCGCGACTACACCAACCAGAACCCCTCGTACGCCACCGCCGCCGGCGGCGGCATTTCCACGGCGGACGACCTGGCGGTGTGGATCCGAGCACTGGTGTCGGGCAAGGTGTTCAGTCCGGACATCCAGCAGCAGTGGCTGCACAGCCTGCAGCCCGAGGACCCGAATGCACCCGATGGGCAGCAGTACGGATACGGAATCAGCTATCAGCGTTTCGGACCGAACGCCGCGATGTACTACCACGGCGGTGAAATGCCGGGCTTCAACTCGTTCATCGGCTACGACCCCGACAACGACGTGACCCTCGTGATATGGACGAACCTGACCCTGTCGCCCGAAGGCAAGACCACGGCGAACGCATTGCTGCCAACGGTTCTGGACGAGATCTATGCGGGGTTGGCGCTGGCGCCCGCACCGACCCCCGTCACCACCAGGTAGCGGGTCGGGCCGAAAGGTGGTCCCGGTCCGCCGCGAGATCGCTCAGGCACACGTTGTAATGCAGCATCGCGAAGGCGCTCGGGTCGTCGAGATCGTCGAGGTCCACACCCGCCTCCCGCCGCGGCGGCAGGAGCCCGGCCGGAACCTCGGTCGGTGGCTCGTCGAGTCGCGTCGTCCGGCCGGGCAGTGTGCGCCAGGACCAGAAAGCGAAGGCGAGAAAGCCCGCGAAGACAGGCCACAGGAACACGAGTAGCGACTCGGAGGCATCCCAGGACGGTGCTCCGGCCACTTGGACCAGGACGACCGAGCCGCCGATGGCAACCCCGAGCCCGATCAGAAGGCCCGTCGACGTAGAGCTCAACCGCGTCATGCCTGCATGGTAGGTGATGTGGCCGGAGGCCCCCGTGGTCATCCGACCAGGGCCGGCGTCCGGGCCCTGTCCGACGGCCAGTGCGGGTGCTCGGCGTCGATGACGAACGCGTGGGTGTGTCGGTAGAGCCGATCGCCCACGCGGTCGGCGTCGACCAGCTTCGCTGGGTCGATCGACCCGACCTCGTGCAGGTGGGTGAGCTCCGCCGGGTCGTGGCGGGGCCACATGCGCACGGCCACAGCGATTCCGACGGTCGCGATCACGGCCAGTGTCGCCCAGGTGGTGGTGAGACCGGCGGCCGAGAGCCACCCCGCGATCGGGTAGGTCAGCAGCCAGGCCAGGTGCGACAACGAGAACTGGGCGGCGAAGAGGGCGGGCCGGTCGGCGGGGTGCGCCGAGCGTCGCAGGACCTGGCCGGTCGGGGTGAGTACCGCCGCTGTGCCTGCGCCGACCGTGGCCCATACGGCGATCGCTGCGCCCCAGCGCCAGTCTCCTCCGTCGGCGACCGACAGGGCGACGGCCGATCCGAGGCCGGCGATCAGGGCGGTGGCGCCGGCCAGCATCACCGGCCGGGCGCCGAGCCGGTCCAGGACCCGTGGCAGCGACAGCGCGACGAGCATCGTGCCGAACCCGTTCGCGGCCAACAGCATCGCCACTCCGGACTGGGTGCCGCCGAGCATGTCGCGGACGTAGTTGACGGTGTTGACCATGATCACCGATCCCGCCGCCGCGACCGCCAGGTTCAGGCCGAGCAGTCCGCGCAGCCGCGGTGTGGCGGCGAAGATCCGCATGCCCACCGTGATCCGGTCCCGGAACGTGCCCTCGGTGGTGGCGCCCGCGTCCGGAATGCGGGTCGCGATCACCAGGGCCGCCGATACCGCGAATCCGATTGCGGTGCCGACGAACAGCCAGTGGAAACTGATCAGGGTCAGAGCCACTGCGGCAAGCATCGGGCTCAGCAGGGTTTCCATCGTGGCGGCGAGCTGCGCGGCCGAGAGCGCCCTGGTGTACTCGCGCTCGTCGGGCAGGATGTCGGGGATGACCGCCTGGTAGGTCGGGGTGTATGCCGCAGAGGCGGTTTGCAGGACGGCGATCAGCACGTAGATCTGCCAGATCTGGTCGATGAACGGCAGACCCAACACGATGGCGGCTCGAATCACGTTGAGCCCGAACAGGAAGAGTCGGCGTGGGAAACGGCTGGCGTAGGCGGCCACGACCGGAGCTACCGTGACGTACACGATCATCTTGATCGTCAGCGCGGTGCCGAGCACTGCAGCGGCGTCGGCGCCGGCGAGTTCGTAGGCGAGCAGCCCCAGCGCAACGGTGGTCAAACCGGTGCCGAACAGGGACGACACCTGAGCGGTGAACAGTCGCAGATAGTCGGGACGGGTGAAGAGTGAGGTGATCATCGGCTTTCGCATCGCGAATGCCTCCTTCGAGTGAGCGGGCGGGGGTGGCGAGCGGGTACGGAGACAACGGCAGTCAGACATGGGTTCTCCTCGGGGTCGGGGCGGCTTCAGTGCCGACGGGCGGCGTGGAGGGTGAACGCGGCGGTGTGGACGGTGTCACCGTGCTTGAAATCGAGGAAGAGTCGATAGGTACCGGCGCCGGGCACGGCGGTGTGGAAGGTGATGTCGGGACCGGGAGCGGTGACGCCGTCGCCAGGTTCGCCGTTCGGGTGGACGTGGACGTAGGCCAGGTCGCCCGCGCGGAGGATCACCAGGTGGCCGAAAGCGGCCAGATACGGCTGCAGATCGGTGACGGGTCGGCCGTCCTTGCGCACGGTGAGGGTCAACAGATCGCCTTCTCCGGGCACGAGATCCCCGTCGAGGGCCACCTCGTAGCCGTCCACGACGGCGGCGCGATTCGGGCTCGGCGTCGGCTGCGGGTCGTAGGAGCCGACGACCGCGAGATCGGCGCCGAGCGTGATGGTGTGCCCGAGCTGCGTCGGCGCGATATCGGTGAACACGCGGTAGGCGCCGGCGTCGGGGAGGTTCAGCCGCACCGACCAGGTGCCGTCGGCCGCGAGTTCGGGGTGTACATGCCAGAACCCGGTCAGTTCGCGCTGCACGACGATCAGGTGCAGGGCGCGGTCGTGGATCGGGGTGTAGTCGGTGACCGGTCGGCCGTCCGGGCCGAGGATGCGGAACCGGAAGTCGTTGTCGCCCGGCCGGGCGATGGTCTCGGCCAGATCCAGTGTGTATCCGTCCTGGGTGATCTGGAGGCCGCCCGGCGTGCCCGCGCTGTGCGCATGGTGGGCGGCGGGCGCGGTGTGCGAGTGGGCGGCGTGGGCGTGCCCGGCGTGACCTGCGGCTACGTGCTCCGTGGGCTGGTGGCCGGTGTGGTGGGCATGGGCGGTGTGGTCGGCGTGCGTGTCGTTGCTCATGGCGGTGCCTCTCGTCGTGTCGTCGGTCTGACACACAGGAACCTACATACCCCCTGGGGGTATGCGCAACCCTTTCGAGAACATGCCTTGGGTCACGCCGCTGTGTTGCCTTCGCAGGATTGCCCGGCGGCCCCCTCCGGCCCGTTCTAGGCTCTTGCCGTGACCGGCGCGGACCGCACGACCAATCCGGAAGGGGGACAGGTCAGAGCCTCGACCCTGGAGCTCTTCTTCGACCTCGTCTTCGTCTTCACCATCACCCAGTTGACCCACGTCTTCACCCACCAGCCGAGCTGGCAGGCGGTGGGGCAGGTTGCCCTGCTCTTCGGGGTGATCTGGTGGATGTACAGCGGCTACGTCTGGCTCACCAACGAGGTCGCACCGAACAGCTCCGCGCGGCGAACCTTTCTGCTGATCGGCATGTTCGGGTTCTTCGTGCTGGCGCTGGCCATTCCGGATGCCTTCCACGGCACCGGAATCGCATTCGGGATCGCCTATGTACTGGTCAATACGGTGCACACGGCGATGTTCTACGCCAACGGCGGCGCGTCGGCGGCGCTGGCCATCACGCGGCTAGCGCCGCTCAATGCCCTGTCGGCCGCGCTTGTCCTGGCCGGTGGTTTCGCCCACGACTGGATCCAATACTTTTGCTGGGCACTGGCATTCGCGGTTCAGGTGCTGAGCCCCTACCTGGTCGACACCGGCGACTTCGTGGTCCGGGCCAGTCACTTCTGCGAGCGGCACGGCCTGGTGATCATCGTCGCGATCGGCGAGTCCGTCGTCGCGATCGGGGCGGGGCTGGCGGGGGAGAACCTGACGGTCGGGCTGGTGGCGAACGTCGCGCTCGGGTTGGCGTTGGCCTATGTGCTGTGGTGGGCGTACTTCGGCATCGACGACGAGCGCGGCGAGCACGCGCTGGCCGCAGTGCCCGATCGGCGGCGGTCCACCGTCGCGGTCCTCGCCTACGGTTACGCGCTGTATCCGCTGCTGGTCGGCATCGTCATCACCGCCGCCGGTATCAAGATGAGCATCGCGCACGGCAACGAGCCCGCCTCGGCGGCCACCGCCGCCGCACTCTCCGGGGGTGTCGCGCTGTACTTCCTCGGCCAGTTCTTCTTCCGCATCGCGCTGCGCCTGCCGCGCGCGTGGTACCGGCTGGTCGCCGCGGCAGCCGTCGCCGCGACGATCCCGATCGGCGTGGCGTGGGTTGCCTGGGCCCAGCTCGCGGCCCTGGTCGGTGTCGCGTATGTCGCGGTGATCGCCGACGACCTCATCACGCTGCGCACCGGCCAGCACAGCGCGTACATCTGATCGGGTCCGCCGCGGGGCGGTCCGTCCGATCGGCGGCGGTCGCGGCGCCGATCGGACGGGCGCGGGCTACCGCCCGGGCACTACCGAGATCGTTCCCTTGCAGACGGCGTTCTGCGGATTGACGAACCACCATCCCGCGCCGGTCTGGACGGTGACGGTGAACGACACCGTGCCGGTTCCGGTCCACGTGCGGTTGATCGGGATCCCGGGCTTCTGCTGCAACGCCGCCTCGTCGCTGACGCTGTGGCCGGAGGCCCCCGTCGTCGTGTTGTGCCAGTCGACCAGCACCCGCGTGCCGTACCAGTTGATCCCGATGCTCGGGATGAGACCTCCGGGCGGCGTGGGCAGCTCGTTTCCGCCACTCAGCAGGATGGCGGGCTCCAGTGCGGATCCACCGGGGCGGAGCGACTCGCCCGACGAGGCGTTGACGTTCCAGGTGAACGACGGTGCCCAGAAGAGCGGATTCGCGCTCGAGCACGTCATCGTCGTCGAGGTCGGCGGCGCCGGCTGAGCACTCGCGACGGCGCCTCCTCCAGTCGCCACCGCCGTCCCCAGTCCGACGGTCGCCAGTGCCGCAGCGCCTGCACGGCGCAACATCAGTTTGCTCATGATCGCTCCCCTGTTATCCGATACCACGAGAATTGAGATGTTCGCTATATCTTCTTACTCGGCGATACTAAACAAACTGTTACAAAACGCGCGATCTGGGCGGCGCACTCGCGCAATCACTCTCGGCAATTCCTGCCGCGCCGGACGGGCCCTCCCCAAGGGGGGAGAGGGCCCGCCAGGTCCGGTGGATCAGGCGATCGCGGGGAGCTGAACGACCTGTCCGGCGTACGCCAGTCCGGCGCCGAAGCCGAGCAGCAACGCGGTGTCACCGGGCTTGGCACCGCCGGACCGAAGGAGCTGTTCCATCGCCATCGGGATCGATGCCGCGCTGGTGTTGCCGGACTCGACGATGTCGCGAGCGACCGCGACGGTGTCGGGCAGCCCCAGCGTCCGGATCAGCGCATCGGTGATGCGGCTGTTGGCCTGGTGCGGCACGAAGGCGTCCAGGTCGTCGGCCGTGACTCCGGACTTCTCCAAGGCGTCGCGGCACGCCTTCTCCAGGAAGGTGACCGCCCAGCGGAACACGGCCTGACCGTTCATCCGGATGTACGGCCGCTCCGTGCTGCCCCCGCTGGCTTCGGCGGCCGCGACCTCGGCGAAGTACTCCTTGAAGTCCTTGTCCTGCTTGATCGCCGTGGTCTGGCTTCCGTCGGAGCCCCACGCCACCGGGCCGATTCCCTCGACGTCCGATGGGCCCACCACGACCGCGCCGGCCCCGTCGGCGAAGATGAACGCGCAGGTCCGGTCGGTCGGATCGAGCAGGTCGGACAGTCGTTCCACGCCGATCACCAGGACGTGCCGGGCCTGCCCAGCGCGAACGAGGCTCGCGGCGTTGCCGAGCGCGTAGCAGAAGCCCGCGCACCCGGCGGAGATGTCGTACGCGGCGGTGTCGTGCATGCCGAGTTCGGTGGCCACCACCGCGCCTGCCGACGGGCCCAGCACCATCTGTGACGAGGTGGCCAGCACGACGGCGTCGATCTGCTCGGCCACGAGGCCCGCGGCGGCGAGCGCATCCCGGGCGGCCGCGACGCTCATGGAGACGATGGTCTCGTCGGGATCGGCCCAGTGGCGGGCCGTGATGCCGGAACGGGTCCGGATCCACTCGTCGGTGGAGTCGATCCGGTCGACGATCTCGGCATTGGGGACGACGCGGCGGGGCCGGTACACCCCGAGACCCAGCAGGGCCGCATGGGCGACGGGACTGGCGGTGGCGATTGGGGCGGGCACAGCATCCTCCTCATGTGGACCGATCGGTCCATATGATGTAGATCTAACATGAACCGATCGGTCCACACAAGGTTTCGGAGGGACCCGCATGACCACGGCACGCCCACGCGCTCGACTCCTCGCGAGCACGATCGCCATCGTGCAGGAGCTCGGGGTGAACGCGGCCGGGCTCACTGAGCTGCTCAAACGCAGCAACGCGTCGCGCAACTCGTTGTACCAGCACTTCCCGGCTGGCAAGGGCCAGTTGGTGGAGACCGCCACCCGGATCGTGTCGAGATTGGTGTACTCGCACCTGAACGCGATGTCGGAGAAGCTGGCGAGCGCGCCGGCGGTGGAGCCGTGGCTTGACGAGCTCTTCGCATTCTGGCGCGAGCCGCTCGAGTCCAGCGAGTACCGGCTGGGCTCGTTCATGATGGCGGCCGCGCTGGACGAGCAGGATCCGGCGGTGCAGTCCGCAGCCGGCCAGGCGTTCACCGACTGGACCGCCCGGCTCGCCGAGGGCATGGTCGCGGCAGGAATCGAGGAGACGACAGCGCGCTCGATGGCAGGGCTGTTGTTGTCGGTGATCGAGGGCGCCATCGTGCAGAGCCGTGCGTTCGAGTCGAGCCAGCCCTTCGTGGATGCGCGCGCCCAGCTCGGCGTCCTGCTCGGTCATCACCTCGACCGCAGCTGAGCTGACGACTGGTCGCCCGACCGCGGGGAATCTCGGGCACCGGCGGTGCGAGCGTTCCGGTTGGAGCTTCCCCGCGGCATGGGGACGACGCCGCTGTCCTGCGTCGATCCGCCCGCTCAGGCGAGCTGGATCAGTTCCAGGTACTCCTGCGACCAGTGGTCCTCGGTGCCGTCGGGCAGCAGGATGACCCGCTCGGGGTTGAGGGCCTCGGCGGCGCCGGGGTCGTGCGTGACCAGCACGACCGCGCCCTTGTAGCTGCGCAGCGCGTCGAGGACCTGCTCGCGTGAGATCGGGTCGAGGTTGTTCGTCGGCTCGTCGAGCAGCAGCACGTTGGCCGCCGAGGACACCAGGCCGGCCAACGCCAGCCGGGTCTTCTCACCGCCGGACAGGGTGCCGGCCGGCTGTTCGAGCTGCGGTCCGGTGAACATGAACGCACCGAGCAGCGAGCGCAGTTCCTGCTCCCCGGTGTCCGGCGCGGCGTGCCGGATGTTCTCCCACACGGTGGCGTCGTCGTCGAGGGTGTCGTGCTCCTGCGCGAAGTA
>NZ_JBHXVP010000021.1:45512-57767 GCF_042672245.1 Rhodococcus sp. NPDC127527 | reverse complement strand
GGTGACGGCCAGCGGCTGGGCGCCGCCCATGCCGCCCACGCCGGCGGTGAGGGTGATGGTCCCGGCGAGGGTGCCGCCGAAGCGCTTCCGGGCGACGGCGCCGAAGGTCTCGTAGGTGCCCTGCAGGATGCCCTGGCTGCCGATGTAGATCCAGGACCCGGCGGTCATCTGGCCGTACATCATCAGGCCCTCGGCCTCGAGCTTGCGGAACTGCTCCCAGTTGGCCCAGTCGCCGACCAGGTTGGAGTTCGCGAGCAACACGCGCGGCGCCCACTCGTTGGTGCGGAAGACGCCGACCGGCTTGCCGGACTGCACCAGCATGGTCTCGTCGTTCTTCAGCGTCTTGAGGGTGGCGACCATGGCGTCGAACGCGGCCCAGCTGCGGGCGGCGCGGCCGGTGCCGCCGTAGACGACCAGGTTGTCGGGGTGCTCGGCAACCTCGGGGTCGAGGTTGTTCATGAGCATGCGCAGCGCACCCTCCTGCTGCCACCCGAGGGTGTTCAGCTCGGAGCCGCGGGGTGCGCTGACCGGGCGGGCCTCGTGGCCGGGTGAGGTGATGTCCATCGGGCACTCCTGATGATCGGGCGGTGAGGGCGCTGCTTCGGTTTGTGGCTGTCGAGCGACTCCGTTGTCGTCCGCATCCGTTGTGTCGTAGCTGTTGTGCGCCGGCTCACGTTCTGCAACTATGACTTGTATATTCCTGTCTATACAAGCTCGTGTCAAGGGGCAGGCCTCGGTACGGCCCCAGATTTCGAGAACTCGACCCAGTTGAACGGACACGACGACCAGTCGGGTGCAGCGTGGCACCCGACGGAAGGTTCCCAGATGACCACCGTCTCCACCCAGACCGATCCGATGCCGAACCCCCGCGAGATCGACGATGCTCTCGCCCGAGTCTTCCGCAGTTGGGACGAGCGCGTGCTCGCCGATGCGGACCCCGCAGCGCGTGAGCATCTCGCGCGATTCGTCTCCGGCCTCCCCGCCGGGTACAAGCAGGACATCACCCCCGAGCGTGCGCGCGTCGACCTCGGCATCCTGGCGGGGCTCGCCGACGGGGGTGTCGGCGTCCGGATCGTCCCCGACGTGACGGAGCGCGGCACCCACCGCCTGTCCCTGTACGTGGGCGGGCGACCCGCGTCGCTCGGGGATCTCATGCCGCTGCTGCAGAGCCTGGGAGTCGAGGTCCTCGACGAACGTCCCTATGCGTTGGCTTCTCGCGCGGACCTGCCGTGCTGGGTGTACGAGTTCACCGTCCGGTACCCGATCGCCCCGGAGGGCGGGTTCGACGACTTCGCGCGCCGGTTCGGTGCGGCGGTCGAGGCACTGTGGGTAGGCGCCGCCGAGGCGGACCGACTGGGCGAGTTGGTGGCCCGGGCCGGGCTGCGGTGGCGCGAGGTCTCGGTGCTGCGCGCGTACGCCGAGTTCCTGCGACAAGGTGGATTGCCTTACAGCAGTGCATATGTCGCCGATGTGATGTGCCGCTACCCGGCGATCGCAGCCGGCCTCGTCGAGTGCTTCACGGCGCGATTCGATCCGTCCGTAGCGCCGGGTGACGGCGGAGAGACGGCGGCCGCGGCGGTGTCGGCGTCGATCGAGCAGGTGTCCGGGCTCGACGAGGACCGGATCTTCCGTGCTCTCCTCGGTGCCGTCCGCAACACCGTGCGGACGAACCACTTCGTCACCCCCACACGCGATTCCCTTGCGCTGAAACTCGATTCGCGCAGCATCGACGAGCTGCCCGAGCCCCGCCCGCGGCACGAGATCTTCGTGTACTCGCCGACCGTCGCGGGTGTGCACATGCGGTTCGGCTCGGTGGCCCGGGGCGGGCTGCGCTGGTCGGATCGCCGGGAGGACTTCCGCACCGAGGTGCTGGGCCTGGTCAAGGCCCAGGCCGTGAAGAACGCGGTGATCGTGCCGGTCGGCGCCAAGGGCGGCTTCGTGCTGCGCCGTCCGCCCACGCCCACCGGAGACGCCGAGTCCGACCGCGCGTCCCTGCGGGACGCGGGTGTCGCCGGCTACCGCGCGTTCATCGGTGGCCTGCTCGACCTCACGGACAACATCGACCGGCGCACCGGGGCGGTCGTCCCGGCGCCGGGCATCGTCCGCCACGACGGCGACGACACCTACCTCGTGGTGGCCGCAGACAAGGGCACCGCCTCGTTCTCCGACATCGCGAACGCGGTCGCGGCCGAGTACGATTTCTGGCTGGGTGACGCCTTCGCGTCCGGCGGATCGGTCGGGTACGACCACAAGGCGATGGGCATCACCGCGCGCGGCGCGTGGGAGAGCGTGAAGCGGCGCTTCCGTGAACTCGGGGTCGACTGCCAGCGAGAAGACTTCACGGCGGTCGGCATCGGCGACATGAGTGGTGACGTATTCGGCAACGGAATGCTGTGCAGCAAGCACATTCGACTGATCGCGGCGTTCGACCACCGGCACGTCTTCCTCGATCCGGATCCCGATCCCGAACGGTCGTACGCGGAGCGGGAGCGACTGTTCGCGCTGCCGCGATCCTCGTGGGCCGACTACGACCGGTCGCTGATCGGCCCCGGCGGTGGCGTGTGGGAACGCGGCGCGAAGTCCGTCCCGATCAGCGATGCGGTCCGCCGCGTCCTCGGCCTCGGCGAGAACGTCACGGAAATGACACCGCCCGAACTGATCCGGGCGATCCTCCGCGCGCCGGCGGACCTGCTGTGGAACGGCGGCATCGGCACCTACGTCAAGGCCTCGACCGAATCGCACGCCGATGCCGGGGACAAGGCGAACGACGGTGTGCGCGTGGACGGCGGCGACCTGCGCGCCCGGGTCGTCGGCGAGGGCGGCAACCTCGGCCTGACCCAGGCGGCACGGATCGAGTTCGCCCGCACGGGCGGCCGAGTGGGCACCGACGCCCTCGACAACTCGGCCGGTGTGGACTGCTCCGACCACGAGGTCAACATCAAGATCCTGATCGACGATCTGGTCGGCGCCGGCAGCGTCGATGCCGAGGTGCGGTCGCACCTGCTGGCCGAGATGACCGACGAGGTCGCCGCACTGGTGTTGGCGAACAACGTCTCCCAGAACGAGTTGATCGGCACGGCAATCGCCGCCGCGCCCTCGATGCTGGAGGTACACGGACGCCAGATCGCGGCGCTCGAGGCGGCCGGCGCGCTGGATAGCAGACTCGAGGTGCTGCCCGATCGCAAGGCGATCGCGGCGCTGGGCCGGTCCGGGGCTGGGCTGTCGGCGCCGGAACTGGCGACGCTGATGGCGCACGTGAAGCTCGAACTGAAGGGCGCGCTGCTGGCCGGCGACCTCGTCGACCACGACGTGTTCCTGCCGATCCTGCGCGAGTACTTCCCGCAGCCCCTGCAGCACGATCACGTCGACGCCATCGACCGGCATCCGTTGCGCCGCGAGATCGTCGCGACGGCGTTGACCAACCGAGTCGTCGACCGTGGCAGCATCAGCTACGTCTTCCGCCTCGCCGAGGAGGCGGGCGCCACTCCCGATGACGCTGTCCGGGCGTTCAGTGTGGTCAGCGAGGTGTTCGGGCTCCCCGACCTGTGGTCGAAGATCGCGGCAGCCGACGTGCCGAGCGAGGTCGCCGACGAGCTGGTCTCGGTGACGCGGCGGTTGCTCGACCGGGCGTCGCGGTGGATGCTGCACCGTCGGCCGCAGCCGCTCGCGGTGGGAGCGGAGATCGCGCGGTTCCGGGACCGGATCGAGGACGCGTCCGCGCACCTAGAGGAGTGGCTGGTGGGCGCCGACCGCACCAACCTCCGGGACCGCACGCGCGCGGTCGCGGAGCGGGGCGCACCCGAGGACCTGGTTCACGATGTCGAACTGGCGCTCGACCGGTTCGGCCTGCTCGACGTCGTCGAGATCGCGGACTCGGCCGAGTGCGACACGGCCGTCGCCGGTGAGCTCTACTTCCACCTGTGCGAGCGGGTGGGACTCGTCCCGCTGCTCAACGGGGTCTCCGAGCTACCCAAGGAGGGGCGCTGGGATGCGCTCGCGCGCCTGGCCCTGCGCGACGAGCTGTACGACAGCGTGCGCGCCCTCACCCTGGACGTCCTCGCGCAGGCGCTGCCCGGCGACGACGCCGAACGGATGATCGCGGATTGGCAGGAGCGCAACGAGTCCCGACTGCGCAGGGCTCGCACCACGCTCGCGGAGATCTCCACATCCGGCCGACGGGACCTGGCGGCGCTGTCCGTCGCCTCGCGTCAGCTCCGGCGGATGGTCGGCTGATCCGCAGAACTGACCTGTGCTCCATCCACGAGAGGAAGAGCCATCACTATCCTGAACTGCCGCAACATCAGTGAGTCTGCCGGAGCGGTCACTCCGCGTGACGCGCGTTCGTGGCTGCTGGTGCCCGGAACACGCACGCACGAATTGGAAGACCTGGTTCGAGGGCATGGCCCCGACGCCGTCATTCTCGATCTCGAAGACGGAGTCGCTCCCGACGACAGGCCCCGTACTCGCGACGAGATCCATCGTTGGGCATCGAGGGGCGGGCGGGCGTGGATCCGGGTGAATCCGGCCACCACAGCGGACTGGCAAGTCGACCTCGAACTCGCGGCCGACTGCCCGGGGGTTCTCGGGGTGGTACTGGCGAAGACCGAGGACCCGGCCGAGATCGACGCGACCTCGGCCGGGCTCGGCGACTTCGGCGGAGGTTTGATCGCTCTGATCGAGTCCGCGACCGGAGTGCTGGGCGCAGTATCGATCGCGCGCGCGAACTCGTTGACCCGCTTGGCATTCGGCAGCGGAGACTTCCGTCATGACACGTCCGCGACGGACGAATCGGCAACGGCGATGGGGGCTCGGGCGCACCTCGTCCTGGCCAGTCGATCGGCCGGACTTCCCGGTCCGATCGACGGGCCGTCCCTCGCATCCGATACAGACGGACTTCGCAGCTACTGCCGCCGTTCCGTGGCGAATGGAATGGGCGGAATGCTCTGTGTGAAGCCGGACCATATTCGGTTGATCAATACCGAGTTTGCGCCCAGCACGGAAGAAGTGCAGCACGCCAGGGAACTCCTCGCCACCCGCACCGACAGTATCGACGGAAGCTATCTACCCCGTCTGCGCGCGGCCGAGGCGATCCTCGACCGCGCCCGGAAGTACCGCATCGACATCTTCGACGACGGTCTGGTGTCCGTGGGTCGATGACCGGGCGCACCGTACTGTTTCCGCGGCGCGTCGATCGACTCGCGTCGACACCGCAGCGGGACGTGCGCTGACACGGGGCAGCCCGCGATCCCGTCGGCGTTGCGTTCGTCCCCGTTCCCGGCTGGGAACGGGGACGAACGGGACTGGTTGGCCTCGACCGCGGATTGCATTCGCCGGCAGCTCGATTCGCCCAGCGAAGCGCCTGAATCAGGCCGGGCTCCTACGCTGCGGGCAGACCCGCACTGCTCTGACTGCGAACTTCCGCCAATGACAGTTGCCACACTCCGCGTAGATCGCGGAGCGCGGCAACTGTATTCACATTTCCGAGCGCTCAGACCAGATGCTGTGAGCTGGTCTCGGGTGCCCATCGGATGGAGATCAACATACCGAGCAGCAGTACCCCGGCGAGCCAGTACATCGTGGTAGAGATTCCCCAGCTCGTCAGGCTGAGCGGGAGGATGAAGGTGCCGGCGGCCGAGGCGACTCGGCTGAGTCCGTTGGCCAATCCGACGCCGGAGGCCCGCAGGCTCGTGGGGAAGAGCTCGGCGGGATAGACCTGCGTGATGTTCGACGCGGCCGACATCACGAAAGTGTAGATGACGAACGGAATCATCATCGCCGTGGCCGACATCTCGCTCAGCGCACCCAGCGCCACGAGCGAGACGGCGAGGACGCCGAAGGACACGATGGTGAACGAGCGCCGCGGCATCTTCGCGACGAACCAGATTCCGGCGATTCCTCCGACGAGGAGGAAGATGTTGAGGATCAGGGACTGGAGATCGGTGTCCTCGACCTTGAGCCCGGACAGGATCGTGGGAACGAACGTGTAGATCGCGAAGTACGGGAGCACGAGAGCGCTGTAGAAGAGGACGGCGAACCAGGTACGCGTCCTGTTGGCCGGGCTGAAGAGTTCCCTGTACGCGGTGGACTCCTCTTCCTGCACGACGGTGGTGGTGTCCAGTTCCACTCCGAAGCAGCGGCGGACGATCGCCCGCGCTTCGTCGACCCGTCCCTTGCTGATCAGCCATCCGGGCGATTCGGGTGTGCCGATCCGGACAACCAGCACGATCAGTGCGGGGATCGCGCCACTCACCAGCAGCCAGCGCCACGAGTCGTCGCCGTTGTTGAGGTAGGTGCCGATCACATTGGCGGCGACGTAACCGACGGTCCACGCGACGGTGAGCGAGGCGAGCATGGCCCCGCGTTGCTTACGCGGCGCGAACTCCGACATCAGGGTGGGCCCGACCGCATAGTCGGCACCCAATCCGAAGCCGATGAGAACGCGCAGGACGAACAGCACCACCACGTTCGGGGTCCACAGCTGCATCAACGACACCGCCGCGATCAGCACGAAGTTGAACACGTAGAGGCGTTGCCGCCCGATGATGTCTCCGACCCGTCCCAGGATCATGCTGCCCAGGAACAGGCCGATCAGTGCGGAGCTGGCGATCATCCCCTCCCAGAACGAGGAGAGTCCGAGCTGCGTGCTGATCGTGGGCAGGATCGCGCCGATGATTCCGAGCGTGTAGCCGTCGGTGAAATTGGCGCCGAGTGTCATCGCGGTGATCTTGGCGTGAAACCGGCCGAACGGGATCTGGTCGAGCGCGGTCGGTTTGGCGCGCGTGTCAGTCGATTCGGTGATCACTGAGTTCTGGGACATGTCAAATGCCTTTCAGTCCATGAGACTGGGTGAGGAAGTCAACCGCGTTCTCGAGGTCCTGGGTGAGTGGACGATCGAGGCAGTTCGGATCGAGAACGCTCGAGACTCGCTGGAGGTAGGTACCGAGCGGAGTTTCCGGATCGAGTGAAACATCGAGGATTCGAAGTGCCCGCACCGCGGCGACGAGTTCGCACCCGAGCACCTCGCGTGCGGACTGGATGCATTCCTGCAACTGGTCGATGGCCTGCGAATGAAAACTCGCGTGGTCCTCGGTTCCGCGCGAGATCGTGACGGTGCCCAGCGTCGCCGGGTTCGCCGAATTCCGAGATCGCGCGAGTGCCCCCGCCGCGACGTACTCGAGCAGCATCACCCCGCTGCTGCCGGCCGGGCCGACCGCCAGGAACGGGTCCAGGTCCGTGAACGCCGGCTCGGTGAGGTTCGCCAGCCGCCGAGTCGACAGGTTCGCGACGCCGAAGAGCGCGAGTTTACTGTGATCGCACGCGAGGGCCAGGGCCTGCGCGTGGAAGTTCGCGTTGTGGAAGACATCGTCTCGATCCACACTGATCACCGGGTTCTCGGCTGCCGAGTTCAACTCGATGTCCAGTGCGGCCGAATAGGATTCGAGGGCGTGCTGCGCGGGGCCGAGAACCTGCGGCAGAGCTCGGAACCCGTACGAATCCTGCACCCGCCGTGGGGTCCACTGGTGATCCCCGACGAGAGTCCGGATCCTTGCGGCCGTCGACGCCTGGTGTGGCTGCGGGCGCGACGCATGGACGAACTCGTCGAACGCCTCGGTCGAGCCGCGAGTCGCTATCAGCGACAACGCGGCGACCGCCTCGTAGTGCGCGACGTAGTGCTCCATCGCCCGGCACGCAGCGATACCGCGGGCGACGCCCATGGCATTCGTCGAGATGAGCGCCAGAGCATCACCAGGATGGGGGCGCCAGAGCTGGTCCCGCCGACCGCTCTCGAGGTCGACCTCGCCCATGAGCCCCAGCGCGATCTCGGCGAACTGACTGAGATCCGCGGTTCCGACAGCACTCGAAGCGTGGACCCGTGGCAGGTCGTCGTGGCTGAGCGACTTCGACAGCGCCTCGACGATGTCCGGGTGCATGCCCGAGCCGCCGGCCAGCAACTGGTTCAGCCGCACGATCATCGCGGTGCGGACGATGTCATGGGAGAGATGGGGCCCGGCACCCGTCGCGTGGCTGCGCAGCAGCCGGAGGTCCTGCTCGAGGGCTTGGTCGATCTGCACCTCACGGTTGGCTCCGACTCCGGTCGTCCGACCGTAGACCTGCCGACGTTCGGCTGCACTCGTCGCCGTCTTCCACGATCGCTCCATGAGATCCAGGGAAACCGCATCCACTTCGAATGGGCTCGTGGAATTCGCCGTGAGAGCTGTCAGATCTATTCCGGTCAAGTTTCGACCTGCGTTGGTGTCGTGCACTGAGAGTTCCCTATTTCGTCCGTGTTCGTCGCGCCGACTTGATCAATTCAGAAGGACTGCAGACTTCGGCGCGATCGTGTCGACGAAAAAGAAGGGTGCCGGAGCCGTGGTTGCCCGACTCGCTGGCATGCTCCGGGCCGTTGTGCTGTCGCGTAACTACCTTGCGCGACTTCTCGCCTGCCACCGAAGTGACGTGAGGTGTGGAGTTCCGATCAACCGCTCCGCCACCTGGCCTCGGGCTCGCGGAACTGCCCCCGGTCGGCCCCGCCGCCCACGAGGTCGGGGTCCGCGCAGAGCACGCTCGGCGACGCGGGGGCGCTGATCGCGCGGGCCTCGTTGCCGGGTGAGGTGGTGTCCATCGGGTGCTCCTAGCGGTCGGGCGGTGAGGGCGCTGCTTGCGACACTCGGCTGTCGTGCGACTCGGTTGTCGTTCGAACCCGTTTTGTCGCAGCTGTTGTGCGCTGGCTCACGTTCCATGAGTACGGCTTGTATATTCCGGTCTATACAAGCTGATGTCAAGGGGCGCGGCCCCCGACCGGCCTTCGGCGCAGCCAGGCTCGCTGACTGGGTGGACCCGACCATGAGCCGCATACCGTTCGGTATCCGATGGGGGCACCGGGTTGAACGGGACGGCTGCGCGATCGGGCGGCGGGTTCGGTCGCGTGGCCGGAGCGGCTGGTGTGGTCATGCTGGTCTCGTATTCGACGGGGTCAACTTGTCGGTCCTGGTCGCGTCGCAGGCAGGCCCGTTCGGCCCAGGCGGCGATCGCGATCGAAGGTGGTCGCGGGTGGCCCAGGGCAGCGGTCGAGAACGTCCTTCTGACGGGAGTGCGAAGAACGATTCCGTGGCGGCATTGTCACCGCGGGCGCCTACTCGCCCGATCGATCCGACCGCGCCAGTGTACCCAACGCCTGGACGAACCGGCGAGGAGGATGCGATCCGCGGTCGCCGCACGCGGTACAGCCGACTGCCTGCCCGTCGCCTGCTGCCCGTCCGGCGACGACGGAGCCGAGCGCGTCCACAGCCGATCGGCCCTTCGTTCCCGAGCCGATCGAGTGGCCCACGATCCTGTTCGAGGACATGCTCCTCGGTGGCACCGAGTCGGAGTCCCCCTCGCCGGCGTGACGCCGGGTGTGGGACCTCCCTGCGTGCAGCGACTGGGGCAATGTCGTTGACCCGCAATATGTTCGGGTCGTCGAACCAACCACCGGGCTGACGTGATGCATGGGCCGGTCGGCGGGTGCGGGCCGTCGGCATCGGTGACATCAGCGGCGACGTCCTCGATGACAGAATGTTGTGCAGCAAGTACATTCGGCTCGGGGGGGCGATTGTTCACCGACACGTCCTCCTCGATCCCGATCAGCGACCGCTCGCCGTCGGGACCGAGGGCACTGGTCGTTAGACTTCGTGGGCCGAGTCGACCATCGGAGCGGCAGGAGTTCGAGGAACAGGGGCAGCTGATGGCAGCGGTTGACGTCGACGCGGAACTCGCCGCGCTGTTCGGTGAGGCCGGCGGAGAGTCCGCACCTGCCTACGAACGGGTCAAGAAGCTGGTCGCGGAGCAGATCCGTTCGGGCCGTTGGTCGGAGGGCGATCAGCTGCCGTCGGAGAACCAGTTCGTCCAGGCTCTGGGACTGTCGCGAATGACGATCAACCGGGCGCTGCGCGAGCTCACCTCCGACGGCTGGATCGTGAGAATGATGGGTGTGGGCACGTTCGTCGCCGACACCAAGACGGCGTCGCCGCTGTTCGAGGTCAAGAACATCGCCGACGAGATCGGCCAGCGTGGTCATCGGCACCGCACCGAGGTCGTCTTCGTCCGAGAGGAGGAGACCGACCGCTCACAGGCGTTTCTCTGGGACGCCATCGGCATCAAGGTGTTTCACTCGCTTCTCGTGCACTACGAGGACGACACGCCGATCCAGCTGGAGGACCGGTTCGTCAATCCGGCCGAGGCTCCCGACTACGCCGCGCAGGATTTCACGGCGTTCACCCCGAACGACTATCTCTCCAAGGTGGCACCACTGGCCCGGGGCGAGCACGTCGTCGAGGCCGTCCTCGCAAGCTCTGAGGAGTGTCGCCTGCTGCAGATCGACCGCCACGAGCCCTGCCTGCTGATCCGACGTCGCACGTGGTCGGCCAACGGACTCGTCACGGTCGCCCGGATAGTTCACCCCGGCTCCCGCGGTCGACTCGAGGGGTCGTTCCAGCGCTGACGTCGCGGCTGCGCAGTCGCGACAGCCGATGCCACGCCCGCATCTGGTCGCGGCTCGCGATCCCGGCTCGGCGCAGGCGGTCACCCGTGCGTCTACGGTTCCTGATGCAACGACAGCACGTTGCCGTGCGGGTCGTGGAACCACGCGATGCGGGTGCCGTCCGGGGCCGCCCACGCGTGGTGGTCGTCCTGGTCCATGCCGGGATAGCGGGTGAACTCGACGCCCTTGGCGCGCAGGTCGTCGACCGCCGCGTCGAGGTTCTCGACCTGCCACCCGAGCACCGTGTACCCGGGGTCGACCTTGGACTGCACCAGCGTCACCCGCAGCGGGGTTCCGCCGCCACCGTCCACGACCAGCGCGAACGGCGTGCGGTCGACCACCTCGAGTCCGAGGGTGTCGACGTAGAACCTCGACGACACGTCCAGGTCCGTGCTGGCCACGAATGCCACGAGTCGACCGGGGAACGTCATGGACTCCACTGTGCTCGGCCGGAACCCGACAGGCAAGGGTCCGGCGGCACGTGACCCGCGGCACACCCGACGGCGGCGAAGGGTTAACGTCTGTCAAGTCAACGTTCCGCTCGCGCTCGAATTGAGGAGAACCGTGTCCGCAGAAGACGTTAGGAAGGGTCCGCTCGCGGGTGTCCGCGTGGTCGAACTGGCCGGAATCGGACCGGGCCCGCACGCCGCCCTGCTGCTGGCCGACCTCGGCGCGGACGTCATCCGCATCCAGCGCGCCGGGATGATCCCCGGTCCCGACCAGCGCCACGACCAGACCCAGCGCGGCCGCCGCATCGTCGAAGCCAACCTCAAGGACCCCGCCGACATCGAGGTGGTGCTCGGCCTGATCGAGCGCGCCGACGTGCTCATCGAGGGCTTCCGACCCGGCGTCACCGAGCGGATGGGCCTCGGCCCCGACGTCGCGCTCGAGCGCAACCCCCGGCTGGTCTACGGCCGGATGACCGGATGGGGCCAGGAGGGCCCGCTGGCCCAGTCCGCCGGCCACGACATCAACTACATCTCGCTGACCGGGGTGCTGCACGCGATCGGCCGTCAGGGCGAGCGGCCGGTGCCGCCGCTGAACATGGTCGGCGACTTCGGTGGCGGTTCCATGTTCCTGGTGTTCGGCATCCTCGCCGCCCTCGTCGAGCGGCAGACCTCCGGCAAGGGTCAGGTGATCGACGCCGCGATGGTCGACGGCACCCTCGCCCTCTCGCACATGATCTGGAGTTTCCGCGGACAGGGCATGTGGTCGGACGAGCGCAGCGTGAACATGCTCGACACCGGCGCGCCGTACTACGACACCTACGAGACCGCCGACGGCAGGTACATGGCCGTCGGCGCGATCGAGCCGCAGTTCTACGCGGTGCTGCTGCAGGGGCTCGGCCTGGACCCCGCGGACCTGCCCGGCCAGAACGACAAGAATGCGTGGCCGGTGCTGCGCAAGGTGTTCACGGAGAAGTTCCTGTCCAAGACCCGCGACGAGTGGTCCGCGATCTTCGACGGCACCGACGCCTGCACCACCCCGGTGCTGACCTTCGCCGAGGCCCCCGAGAACGCGCACATCGCCGCGCGCGGCTCGCTGGTCGAGCTGGACAAGGTCACCCAGCACCGTCCGGCGCCGCGGTTCTCGCGGACCGAGACGGGCCTCCCGACCCCGCCGCCGATCGAGGCCGTGGACGCGGCCGACGTCTGGCAGTAATGCGGCTGCGCCGCAGTGGTGGGGGGGGGGGGGGGGGGCGGTCGCCCGAGAGCGCCCACCCGCCCCGCACCAAG
>NZ_JBHXVP010000021.1:44239-45502 GCF_042672245.1 Rhodococcus sp. NPDC127527 | reverse complement strand
GCGGCTGCGCCGCAGTGGTGCGGTTACGGAGCCTGAGGGCTCCGTAACCGCACCACTGCGCGCCAGCGCATTCATCCACAGGACGAGCATTTCCCCAGGTCGTCGGCAGGGTCGCCGCGTCTGGTCGTGAGACCGTGGCTCGATGGACGGCTCCGACTTCCAGGCGCTCCTCGACGCACAACACGGCATCCTCGACTCTGCGCAACTGCGCCGGTCCGGCTATCCCTGGTCCCGTGTCCGTCACCGGGTCGACACCGGCCAGTGGCAATCGGTGCTGCACGGTGTGGTGGCGGTGAGCAGCGGACCGCTGACCCGACCGATGATCCTCAGCGCGGCGCTGGTCTACGGCGGCCCGCACGCGATCCTCAGTCATCAGAGCGCGCTCGAACACTGGGGGATGATTCGTGAGCCGGACGGACCGATCCACATCACGGTGCCACGCAAGAACTCGGCGATCAGCCAGGCACCCGCCACTCGGACCGCCGCCGCGCACCCGACGGCCGGCGTCGGCGAGGTCCTCCATCCCGGCGTGCAGGTGCACAGATCCCTTGCCATCAAACACATTCGAGTCGACCACGAGCGACCGGTGTCGTCGGTGGCCGCCGCCGTCGTCGATGTCGCTGTCGCGCAACCGACCGCCCCAGAGGCCATGTCCGCCTTCGTCGCGCTGGCCACGAACGGACGAATCCCGCTGCGGCTGTTGCGGCAGCAGTTGGAGTTGCGCCGACCTCGACGGTACCGGCGCGCCCTGGTCGATGCGGTCGCGCTCCTCGCCGACGGTGTCCAGTCCGTCCTCGAATACGAGTACGCGACGAATGTCGAACATGCACACGGGCTTCCGAGTCCCGACCGTCAGGGTCCGGTGGTGGTGGACGGTCGCACTCTCTTCGAGGACGTCGTCTACGACGAGTTCGGCGCCGAGCTGACCGTCCGCCTCGACGGTCGCGGCACCCATTCGATGGCCGAGGTCGCATTCCGTGACCGCCGCCGCGACAACGCCGCCGAACTGGCCGGTCGCGCCCGCCTGGTGTTCGGTTACCCCGAAACCCACCACGACCCGTGCGGGGTGTTCGCCCAGGTGCGCACCATCCTGGTCCGGGAGGGCTGGGTGGACACCTCGCACCCCTGTCCGAGATGCGCATAGCGCAGTGGTGGGGGGGGGGGGGGGGGGGGGGGGCCCCCCCCCCCCCCCCCGCGCGGGGCGCCCCGCCCACCCGAAACGGGGGGGGGCGCGCGCCCGCCACCCCCCCCCCGCCCGCCGCC
>NZ_JBHXVP010000021.1:0-44229 GCF_042672245.1 Rhodococcus sp. NPDC127527 | reverse complement strand
TTCGCGCTCGGCTGTGTGGGGCCTTTCCCGCCCCCCCCCCCCCCCCCCCCCCACCACTGCGGCGGAGCCGCATCACACGACCATTGCCGGGAGGTCGCGCTCGACCACCCCGCCGAGCGCGCGGTAGGCCGCGGCGACACCCGTCACCGCGGTCCGCAGTTCCTCCTCGCTGCGGGCGTACGGCAGTCGGACGTACCGCTCGAACGCGCCCTCGAGACCGAAACGCGGGCCGGCGGCCAGCAGTACGCCGTGGTACGGGGAGGTCGCGGCGAGGGCCGTGGACATCGGCGTCGGCAACTGCATCCACAACGCCAGCCCGCCGCTGCCCGGCGTGCACCGCCAGTCGGGCAGCTCCGCGGCGACCGCGTCGAGCAGGGCGCCGCGCTGACGCCGCAGTTGCGCACGGCGTTCCGGCAGCAGTCGGTCGGCCGCGCCGAGCAGCGACACCGCCGCCAACTGCTCGAGCACCGCGGTACCGAGGTCGAGCGCCGAGCGCACCGCGACCAGCGCGCTGATCATCGCCGGCTCCGCGCGGATCCAGCCGATCCGCAGTCCCGACCAGTACGACTTGGACGCCGACCCGACGCTGATCACCTCGGCCCGGCCCGCGCCCCGGGCGAAGGCCGCGACCGGCGCCGGCGGCTCGATGTCGAGCGCCAGGTCGGACATCGTCTCGTCGATGATCAGCGTCATCGACGTCTCGCGGGCGATCTCCACCAGCCGCGCGCGCCCCGGCTCGTCGAGGCAGTACCCGGTCGGGTTGTGGAAGTCCGGCACAAGATAGGCCAGCTTCGCGGCGGTCTGCCTTGCGCTGCTACGCAGTCCGTCGAGGTCCCAGTCCCGTTCGGCGAGCCGGAGCGGCACCGGCACCGGACGGGCGCCGGCTCTCTTGATCGCCTCGATCGCGTTGGTGTAGGTCGGGTGGTCGATCAACACG
Organism: Rhodococcus sp. NPDC127527; assembly: GCF_042672245.1. Taxonomy (NCBI): domain Bacteria; kingdom Bacillati; phylum Actinomycetota; class Actinomycetes; order Mycobacteriales; family Nocardiaceae; genus Rhodococcus; species Rhodococcus sp. NPDC127527. The sequence continues at coordinate 43,292 of NZ_JBHXVP010000021.1, read as the reverse complement.
CGCTCGCCGGGCCCGGCGAGCACGTCGAGCAGCAGCACCAGCGCGTGCTGGGCGCCGGAGGTGATCATGATCTGCTCCGGGTCGGTCGGCAGCCCCCGGCGCCGGTACCGCTCGGCGACGGCCTCCCGCAGCACCGGCAGTCCGGTCGGCTCGAGTCCGTGCCCGCCGAGGTACGCGGGCAACGCCTCGAGCGCGGCCGCGTACGCGGCCCGGACCTCCGGCACGTGCGCCGACATCGCCGCGCAGGTCAGGTCGACCGGCGGGCCCACGGCCGGCTCGCCGAACCCGGCCCGCGGCGGCACCGGGGCCCGGCCCGCGACCAGGTCGGGCAGCGCGACGGTGCTGCGCGAGCCCTGCCTGCTGACGAGGTAGCCCTCCTCGCGGAGCACCGCGTAGGCGGAGGTGATCGTGGTGCGGCTCAGTTCGAGCACCGCGGCGAGGTCGCGCTCGCTCGGCAGCGCGACACCGAGCGGGATCCGGCCGTCGAGGATCAGCAGCCGCACGCTGTCGGCGAGCGCACGGTACGCGGGCAGCGCGGCCCGGCGCCTGCCGGCGGGGCCGTCGTCCTGCCACTTCCCGAGGTCGCGGGCCAGGGTCGTCGCGCCTATCACTCGCACAGCCATACAGGCCAGTGTCCTTCAACTGGATATTTATTGCAATGCCAATTGGCCGCAGGATGGTCGCATGCTCCCCGCCCTGGTCTTCCTCGCCGTCCTCGCCGTCCCCGTGACGGCGCACCTGCTCGTCCGCCGCACACGCGGCACCGGACTGTTCCGGATCGAGCAGTTTCGCCCGGCCGCGCCGCTGGCCGGGGCGCTACCGGAGGATCACGACGCCGCCCGCGCCTACCGCGACCTGCAGGCCGTGCTGTCCCACCACGAGTTCGCGACACTCGCCAACCCGTCACCGCACCACTGACCGAGCACGAAACCAGTCCAGTTGAACCGAACTGGACTGGTTAGGTCGGCAGCCGCCCGGGTCAGCCCAGCTCCGCGTGGCGGTAGCACCAGCGCCACACCTCGCCCGGCTCGTGCGATCGCATGACGGGGTGTCCGGTCTGTTCGAAATGCGCGGTCGCGTGCCGGTGCGGACTCGAGTCGCAGCATCCGACGTGCCCGCACGTGAGGCAGATCCGCAGGTGCGCCCAGTTGTCTTCGCCGAGCGCCGTGCACTCCTCGCAGAGGCCCGGCGTGCGCGGCTCGGGATCCGGTCCGGTCGCGGACGCCAGCTCGTCGCAGGGCACGTCCGGGGCCGCACCCGTGGATCCGTTTCGGACGCGGTCGGTGGCGCGGCGGAAAATTCTCTTCATCGCCATCCATCCTGCATGCTGCTGGGTGCGATATCCACGCCCCCGACCGCCGGACGGAGAACGCCGTGAACGTGGCCCTGCTCGCTGTCGCGGTGGCGGCGCTGCTCACCGCCGCCGTCGCGCGCCGCTTCAACTGGTCGGCCCCGCTGCTGCTGGTCCTGGTCGGACTGGTCGGATCGCAGCTCCCCGGGGTCCCCGACACCGCACTCGATCCCGATCTCGTGCTGTTCGCGGTGCTGCCACCGCTGCTCTACTCGGCCGCGCTCGACAGTTCCTCGCTGGCGCTGCGCCGCAATGCGCGCCCGATCGGACTGCTCGCGGTCGGACTGCCGCTGGCCACCACCGCCGTCGTCGGCGCGGTCGCGTACCTGACCATTCCCGAACTCCCCCTCGCCGCCGCCCTGGTCCTCGGCGCGGTCGTCGCGCCGCCGGACGCGGTGTCCGCCAGCGCGATCGGGCGACGCCTCGGCCTGCCCCGTCGGATCATGACGCTGCTCGGCGGCGAGAGCCTGCTCAACGACGCGACCGCACTGACGGCGTACCGGGTCGCGCTCGCGGCCGCGGTCGGCACCGGCGTGACCCTGATCGAGGGGGTGCGCACCTTCCTCGGTGCCGCCATCGGCGGCGCCCTGATCGGCATCGGGGTCGGGATCGTCGTCGCCGCGATTCGGTCGCGGCTCTCGGATCCGGTGATGGAGAGCGGGATCGGGCTCCTCGTCCCCTTCGTCGCCTACCTGGTGGCCGAGGAGGTGCACAGTTCCGGGGTGATCGCGGTCGTGGTCGCCGGCCTGTATCTCGGCCAGCGCGCGACCCGCGCCGGATACGCGACCCGCCTGCAGGACACCGCGGTGTGGAAGGCCGTCGACGTGGTCCTCGAATCGTTCGTCTTCCTGCTGATCGGGCTGCAGCTGCCGGGTGTCGTGCAGGGTCTCCACGGCCGCAGTGTGGCCGGTGTCGTCGGCGCCTCGGCCGCCGTGCTCGTCGTCGTGATCGCGGTCCGGCTGCTGTGGGTCTACCCGGCGACCTTCCTCCCTCGGCTGCTGTCGGCGCGGATCCGCGAGCGGGAGCCGGCGCCGAGCGTCCGGGCGGTGTTCATCGTCGCGTGGTCCGGCATGCGCGGGGTGGTCTCGCTGGCCGCCGCGTTCGCGATCCCGTTGACCGTCAACTCGGGCGGCCCCTTCCCCCAGCGGGAGATGATCCTGTTCGTCACCTTCGTCGTCGTGGTCGGCACCCTGCTCCTGCACGGACTGACCCTGCCCTGGCTGATCACCCGGCTCGGCGTCGGCGACGAGGAGGAACGCCGCGGGGACGCGATCGCGCTGGCCGCCGCGCAGGACAAGGCCGCGCGGGCCGCGACGGAACTGCTCGACAGTCTGGTCGACAGCGGCACCGGGGACCCCGCTGCCGTCCGTCAGCGGGCGGCGGAGATCCTGCGCACCTGGAGCGAGCACCGCGCCCACGCGGCGTGGGAGCGGCTCGGGCGCAGCGAGGACGAGCTGGGCGAGAGCCCGTCCGCCGCGTTCCGTGCACTGCGCCTGCAGATGCTCGCGACGGAGCGGGGCGTCTTCATCGCGGAGCGGGACAGCGGGCGGATCGACGACGAGGTGTTGCGGCAGGTGCTGCGCGAACTCGACCTCGAGGAGGCGACCCTGAACCGCGAGTGAGCTGACGCATACTGGACCCGTGACCTCGTTGGGATACACCCTCTTCGCCACGCCGATCGGCCGGTGCGCGGTGGTCTGGGGCGAGCGCGGGATCGTCGGAGTCGCGCTGCCGGAGGGCTCGGACGCGCTCACGACGGAACGGGTCTCGCTGTGGTTCCCCGCCGCTACCGAGAGGGAGCCCGATCCGGCCGCGCGGCGGGCGATCGACGGCGTCGTCGCCGTCCTGACCGGTGAGCCCGATCCCCTCGCCGACGTCGAGCTGGACCTGGCTGCGGTCCCCGACTTCGACCGCCGGGTCTACGCGGTGACCCGTGCGATCACGCCGGGCTCGACCCTGACCTACGGCGAGGTCGCGGCCAGGATCGGCAGCCCCGACGCGGCGCAGGCGGTCGGGCAGGCGTTGGGTCGCAACCCGGTTCCGCTCCTCGTGCCGTGCCACCGCGTGCTGGCGGCCGACGGCGGCGTGGGCGGCTTCTCCGCGCACGGCGGCACCGTCACCAAACGTGCTCTGCTGGCGCTCGAGCACACACCCGGCTTCGACGACCCGACCCTGTTCTGACGCGGCAGAACTCGCCGCACCGCCGAGACGACGAACCCCCGCCCGGCGGGATCGCCGGGCGGGGGTTCGGGTCAACCTTGGTTCAGCGCAACACGTCCCGGCGGACGATGGTCTCGTCGCGACCCGGTCCGACACCGATGCAGGAGATGAACGCGCCGGAGAGTTCCTCGAGCCGCAGCACGTAGTTCTGCGCGTTGACCGGCAACTCCTCGAAGGTACGGCAGTGCGAGATGTCCTCCCACCAACCCGGCATCTCCTCGTAGATCGGCTTCGCGTGGTGAATCTCGGTCTGCGACATGGGCATTTCCTCGTAGCGCACCCCGTCGACCTCGTACGCGACACAGATCGGCACGGTGTCGAGACTGCTGAGCACGTCGAGCTTGGTGAGGAAGTAGTCGGTGATGCCGTTGACTCGCGTTGCGTAGCGGGCGATCACGGCGTCGAACCAGCCGGTGCGGCGCGCGCGACCGGTGGTGACTCCGACCTCGCCGCCCTGCTTGGCCAGGTACTCGCCGTGGTTGTCGAACAGCTCGGTCGGGAACGGGCCCGAGCCGACGCGGGTGGTGTAGGCCTTGAGGATGCCGAGCACGGTGGTGATCTTGGTGGGACCGATACCCGAACCGACCGACGCGCCACCGGAGGTGGGGTTCGACGAGGTCACGTACGGGTAGGTGCCGTGGTCGACGTCGAGCAGGGTGCCCTGCGAGCCCTCGAGCAGCACCGTCTCGCCGCGCTCGAGCGCCCGGTTGAGTTCGAGCCGGGTGTCGGCGATCCGGTGCTTGAAACCCTCCGCCTGCACGAGCACCTCGTCGACGACCTGTGCGACGTCGAGCGCCTTGCGGTTGTAGATCTTGACCAGCACCTGGTTCTTGAACTCGAGTGCCGCCTCCACCTTCTGGGTGAGGATCTTCTCGTCGAGCACGTCGGCGACGCGCACGCCCACCCGGGCGATCTTGTCCTGGTAGCAGGGGCCGATTCCGCGGCCGGTGGTGCCGATCTTCCGGGCACCGAGGAACCGTTCGGTGACCTTGTCGATGGCCACGTGGTACGGCATGATCAGGTGCGCGTCGGCCGAGAGCAGCAGCCGACTGGTGTCGACTCCGCGGTCCTCGAGGCCGGCGAGCTCGGTGAGCAGCACACCCGGATCGACGACGACGCCGTTGCCGATGACGTTGGTGACGCCCGGTGTGAGGATGCCCGACGGGATCAGGTGCAGCGCGAACTTGTCGCCGTTCGGCAGGACGACGGTGTGACCCGCGTTGTTGCCGCCCTGGTATCGCACCACCCACTGCAGGCTTCCGCCCAGTAGATCGGTAGCTTTGCCCTTGCCCTCGTCGCCCCACTGGGCTCCGATCAGGACGATTGCCGGCATGACGTTGACTCCTACGGTTGACGGGCATCTGTGCATGTCTCAGCGCAGAGGCCAGCCGTCCGCAGACAGTGGCCGAAAGGACAGTTTAGTCCAGTGCCGCCGCGGCGCCGGACCTCGCATCACCGAGCGCGTCGAAACCCGCCGCGCCGTGCCACCGCTACGCCGCGCGATGCGCATGCGCCCACGGTGCCGGGCTCACCTGGACCTCGAGTCCGGCCCGGTCCGCCGCCGAGCGAATCACACAGGTCGGCGGGCCCCACACGGCGCCGTCCACCTGCAGGTAGATCGGCCGGTCGGGGTCTCCGCCGAGCAGGTAGCTGAGACCTCGGCTCATCCGGAACTGGCTCATCGCGTGCGCGCCGATCCGCCGAGGAAGGTCGTCCGACCCTGCCCGTGCGTCCGACTCCGCCGGGTCCAGCAGCAGTTCCTCGTTGGTTGCGTTGACCACGGTGACCGTCACGGTTGTCATCGGATTCACCCCAGCCTGTCGATCGGCTCAACTAACCCGTAACACGAACGCGTTCCGAGCCCGGTTCACCCGTCGCGCCTTCCCCGACAAGCACGGCCCGCGTTCGCTGCGCCCACCGCGCGGCCAGTGCACGGCCGCTGCGGCTACCTTCATTCTAGTTCGTGACGGCCCCGATCGCCGGGTCCGTTCCGGGGCCGAATCCCCTCCCGCCCCCGCATCCGACCGAACGCCGAACATGTTCCCGGACCGGCTATTCCGCGACCAGCGCGAAGCCGGGCCGGATCTCGCCGCCCGGTTCCGCGGGCACGAATCCCGCGACCACCACACCGACCCCGGGCCGCACCTGGCCCTCCGCGCGATACGAACCGTCGTCCACCCGGTGCGGCTGCACGGTCTCGGACCCGCCGACGAGCGAGAGCATGTTGAACCACACCAACCGGACCGGTCCGTGTGGCGCGTCCGCGGGCAGGTCTGCGGTGAAGGTCACCAGGTCGGGGTGCGCCGCCGATCTCCCGACGTCCGCGTGCAGGGCCTGCTCGCCGAACGCGGGCGGCACTTGGAACGGGTGCACGTGCCGAGCCGACGGCGTGGACATGTGCCCGATCCCGGCCTCGAGCAGGTCCTGGGCGGCACGCAGATCCGTCGATCCCTCGACGACCCCTTCGCGCCGCAACTCGGACACCACCGAGGTCAGGCCCGACCGACAGAAGCGAGTGATACGTCTGGACGTGGGTGACACCGTCCCTGGACGTTCCGTTGTCAGCATGGTGGCCTCCGGCCGGTAGCTGCGGTGTGCCTACCCAGATTACGACCGTCCGGTCGACGGCACACCCGTATTCGACCGTATCGTCGGCCCGGAGCGACCGACCATCCCATCGACACCACCGGGGAGCGAAACCCTTGACCATGATCGTGCTCGCCTGCGGCGGCGCTGCGGTGCCCGCACGGCTGGCGTCGCTGCCCGTCGTGACCGCACCCGCGGTGCCCGCCAAGCCGGACCTCGACGTGCTGCGGCCCCGACTCGACGAGGCCACCGAGACGCCTCGACTGGTGGTCCTCGGCGACGACGGCGCCCTCGCCGCGGTGTTGACCCGGCTGATGCGATCCGAGCGCCTGCACGTCGAGCTCGCGTACGTCGCGGCCACGCGAACCGCCGCGACCCGGCTGCACGGACTGGCCGTCGGCGACCGTGCGGCCGAGCGCGCACTGCGCGGGAGTCCCGTCGAGCTGCCACTGATCCGCGACGACGCCGGCACCGCGCTGGTCGCCGAGGCCACCGTCACCGGTCCCGGTGGCAGTGAGCTGGTCGGCGAGGCGTACGTCGACTCCGTGCGGTTGTTCTCCGGCACCGTCCGGTCGCTGCGGATCGCCCCGACCCACGAGCAGCCGGGTCTACGCGCGACCGCGAACCGCGGCCGGGGTCTGCTCCCGGCCCGGTGGACGGCGGGCCGGGCCATCCAGCTCGGCTCGGTCGGCGCGGTGGTCACCCGGGACGGGGTCACGACCGCGCGCGAGGTCAAGCGGTCGAGCTTCTACCGGGACACCCGGTCGTGGCTGCTGGTTCGGTGACCGCCGGGACCGCGCACACCTCGGTGATACTGGATTCATGACCTTCCTCCCCCGCGCCCGGACCAGCCGGGCCGCGATCCGGCCGAGCCCGGTGTTCTTCGGCGTGCTCGCCGTCGCGATCGCGGGTGGCGCGCTGGCCTGGCAGGCCGCGCCCCGGTCGACGGCGGCGACGGTCGGGGTGTTCCTGCTCGTCGTCGCGGGCTGGATCGTCACGGTGTGCCTGCACGAGTTCGGGCACGCCTTCACTGCCTGGCGGTACGGCGACGACGAGGTGGCCGCGCGCGGATACCTCACCCTCAACCCCCTCAAGTACAGCCACCCGCTGCTGTCGATCGGCCTGCCGGTGCTGTTCATCGCGCTCGGCGGCATCGGCCTCCCCGGCGGCGCGGTGTACCTGCGGACCGACCTGCTGCCCGCGCGGGCCGTGCGCCGGATCTCGCTGGCCGGTCCCACGGTGAACGCGATCGCCGCGGTGGCGCTGCTGGTGACGATCCGGGTGTTCGGCGACTCCGCCTCGCACCCGGTGTTCTGGTACGGCCTGAGCTTCCTGGCCTTCCTCCAGGTGATGGCGACGGTCCTGAACCTCATCCCGTTGCCCGGACTGGACGGTTACGCCGCGCTCGAGCCGTCGCTGTCGGCGAAGACCCGCCGCGCCCTCGACCAGTACAAGGGCCTCGGGATGCTGTTCCTGATCGCCCTGCTGTTCGTGCCCTCGATCAACCGCGTCTTCTTCGACGCGGTCTACGCACTGTTCGGACTGTCCGGGGTGCCCGAGGTGTGGCCGATGTACGGCAACTACCTGATGCGTTTCTGGCTCTGATCCCGACCGCGCACGTCTGACGCCGGGGTTTGCCGGACCGACCGCCCGGCGGACAATGGGACAGGACGCGACTTCCCCGAACAGACGAGGTGACGGTCATGTCACTGGAATCCAACAAGGCCCTCGTCCGGCGCTTCTACGGCGCGATCGACGCCGGCGACATCGACGCCCTCGACGAACTCGTCGACGAGAACTACCTCGATCATTCGCCGCCGCCGTTCCCGGGGCTCGACGCACCCGGCCGGCAGGGGCTGAAGCAGGCGTTCCGGCTGTTCTGGGCCGCCACCCCCGGGCACCACGCCGTGCAGGATCAGGTGGCCGAGGGCGACAAGGTGGTCACCCGACTGCTCTGCAGCGGAACCCACACCGGCGACCTCCCCGGGATTCCGGCGACCGGCAACGCCATGGAGATGACCGCCACCGTCGTGCACCGCATCCGGGACGGCCGGATCGTCGAGAAGTGGTCGGACAAGGACGTTCTCGCCATGCTGCAGCAGCTGGGCGTCGTGCCGGTCGCGCACCCGTGACGACGCCCGCTCGCGACCGGCGACGCCGCTTCGGGAAGGACGAGCCCCGGAAACCGGGGCCGATCCTTCCCGAGTTCAGCCGAGCCGGGTGACCCAGCCGTGCAGTTCGTCGCCGCGCAGCGCGGCGGCGTGCCGCTTGCGCAGCGCCTCGCAGATCGGGCCGGGCACCCCTGCCCCGACGACCCGCCCGTCGACCTCGGTGACCGGCGCGACTCCCGCAGAGGTGCCGGTGACGAACACCTCGTCGGCGATGTACAGCTCGGTGAGGTCCACGGTGCGCTCGACCACCGGGATGCCGTCCTCGGCCGCGAGCGTGAGCAACGTCCGACGGTTGATGCCGTCCAGGATGTCGCAGGAGACGTCCGGTGTGATCAGGGTGCCGCCGCGGACCAGGAAGATGTTGGCGGCGCTGAGCTCGCACACGTGCCCGTTGCCGTCGAGGAAGATCGCGTCGTCGTAGCCGGCATCGATCGCGTCCTGCTTGGCGAGCACCGAGTTCACGTAGGCACCGTTCACCTTGGCCCTGGACGGGATCGCATTGTCGGGGATGCGGCGCCACGTGCTGGCCTTGAGCCGCATGCCATCCTGGGGGACGATCGGCACCGCGTCGTAGACGAACATGCTCACGGTGGTGTGGCAGCCGCGCACCCGGGTGCCCGCGATCGACTCGTCCACGTGCACGGTCGCCCGGACGAACACGTCCTCGGTCGGGTCGTTCGCGGCGACGAGTTCGGTTGCCACCGAGACGAATCGGTCGTAGTCCCACTCGTCGGCGAACCGGTCCATCCCGATGATCTTGCAGGACTCGACCATTCGCTGGAAGTGGTCCGCGAGCCGGAACGCGGTGCGATCACCGCCGCCGACGTGCACCGGGAACACCGTGTACACGCTCAGTCCGTACAGCACCGCCGAGGTCGCGACCCCGAGGGTCGCCGCCTCGGCGTCGACGATCCGGTCACCGAAGTACACGTGGGGATGTGGGTTTGCCATGGCCGGAGATGCTATCGACACACCCTCCGGCACGGGAAACGATTTCGAACGCGGTGGGTCCCGCCCGTTCGCCCTCGCTCGCGGCAGACTGTGCGCATGCTGCATCTGCGAATCCTGGCGCCCGCCGACCTCACCGACGAGGCGGTGCGCATCCTCGACGACGAACCGGGGGTGAGCGGTCTGGTGGTGCTGCGGGGGTCGGCGGTGCGCCCGCCCGGCGACCTCGTGGTCGCCGACATCGCGCGCGAAGCGGCGAACGACGTCGTCGAGCAGCTGCGCGCCACCGGCCTGCACCACCGGGGCAGCATCGAGATCGACCCGGTGCACGCGTGGCTCTCGCGCAGCGGGTTCGACGCGGAACTGCACACCCCGGGCAGCAGCGCGGACACCGTGGTGTGGGCGGAGGTCGCCCAGCGCTCCTACGAGGACACCGAACTCAACTGGACCTACCTGAGTTTCATGAGCATGGCCACGCTGCTGGCCGGGATCGCCATCGTTATCGACTCGCAGATCCTCACCATCGGCGCGATGGTGCTCGGCCCCGAGTTCGGAGCCATCGCCGCGCTGGGCGTCGCACTGGTCCGACGCCGGTTCGTGTTGCTCGCACTTGCGATACGCACGCTGGTGGTCGGGTTCGTGGTCGCGATCGCGATCACGGCGGCGGCCGCGGTGGCCGGTCGGATGCTGGGCTGGGTCACGATCGACGACATCACCGGCTCGCGTCCGGGGACCGAGTTCATCTACACCCCCGACAAGTGGTCGTTCATCGTGGCGATGATCGCCGCGGCGGCCGGGGTCCTGTCACTGACCTCGTCGAAACTCGGTGGCCTGTCCGGGGTCTTCATCTCCGTGACCACGGTGCCCGCCGCGGGCAACATCGCGTTGGGGATCGTGTTCGGCGTCGGTGACGTGATCTGGGGCAGCACCCTGCAGTTGCTGCTGAACCTGTCCGGAATGGCCCTGGCCGGCTGGGCGACGCTGGCGTTCCAGCAGGCGGTGTGGTCGAGGGTGTCGGTGCGCCGATCCCGCGCGCTCGACAAGGTGCGCCGGATGCTCTGACGCGTCGGGCGTCGCGCCGCGCGGAACGGCGCCACCACCCGACGCCATCCGACGCTCAGGCCGCCTCGGCGTACGGGCGCGCCTGGCGTGCCGAACGTAGGGCCGAGCCCCACCATTCGAGCTGGTCGAGCATGTTCGCTCCCGCCGAGTTGCACACGGTCGGGTCGATCGGGTTGCCCTCCTCGAACACCGATCTGGCGCCGTGAAAGCTGACGCTGTCGCGCACGGTCACCGCGTGCAGTTCGGCGAAGACCAGGCGCAACTGCTCGACGGCACGCAGTCCGCCGCCCAGTCCGCCGTACGAGACGAATCCGACCGGCTTGGCGCGCCATTCGTCGCGGTAGAGGTCGATCGCGTTCTTCAGCGCGGCAGGGAAACTGTGGTTGTACTCGGGGGTGACCACGACGAACGCGTCCGCCGCGTCGAGCCGCGCACCAAGGCGAGCGAGCGCCGGGGTGGGCTCGGTTCCCCAATTCGGGTGCACCGCCGGAAGTTCGATATCGACGAGGTCGACGACGTCGAGATCCATCTCGGCGACCGACCGTACGAGGCCGGCGAACCAGGTCGTGACGGTAGGGCCGAAGCGCCCGTCACGGGTACTGCCGGTGATGACGACGAGACGCAGGCGGCGGTTGGTCATGATCAGTTCTCCTTGGGTGAGGTGGAAGGATTCGGGCGAAGCAGGACCGCGACGGCGGCCGCAGAGGCGGCACAGAGTGTCGCGACGGCGAAGAGCATGGCTCGCCACACGTCGGTGAGGGAGTCGGCGAGGAACGCGGCGTCGGGTCCGTCGACCTCGCCGGACGAAACTCGTTGCGCCACCGCGTTGTCACCGACCTCCAGTCGGAGCAGCGTCACCATGACGGCACCGAACAGAGCCAGCAGCACGGCGTTCGATCCACCGCGCACGGTGTTGAGCAGGCCCGATGCCATACCGATCCGGTTCGGCGGCACGAGCGCCATGGCCCGCGCGTCGATGATGCCGAGGGCCAGGCCGTTTCCCGCGCCGATCGCGACGAAGGGACCGAGGAGACCCACCGCGGAAATCCCCGGGTGAAGCACCGACAGCCAAGCGTTGCCCAGGGACATTGCGGCGAGCGCGACGGTGATCACGAGGCGGGGCGACACTCCCCGGTTGACCAGCCGGGCGCCGAGCGACGGGAAGGCGACGATCGGCACGGTGAGCATCAGCATGACGGCACCGGCGCGGCCCGGCGAGAGTCCGTTGACGCCCTGCAGGTAGGTCGGCAGGGTGACGAGGACGGGGGTGGATCCGAGCGCGAGGGTGGCGGCGGACAGGCACCAACCGGTGAACCGCCTGTCCCGCAACAGGTCCAGGTCGAACAACGGGTTCGCCACGCGCTTCTCGATCCGAACGAACGCCACGAGAAGGCCCGCGCCGGCGGCGAGCTGCCCGAGCACGGCCGGGTCCGTCAGCCTCGCACCGGACAGTTGGGTGACGGCGAGCAGGACAAGCCCGAGCCCAGCAACGAGGGTGATCGCCCCCAGCCGGTCGACGCGGACCGGCACGTCCGAGCGGGATTCCTGTGCGAAGGCCGTGCCGAGGAGGATCACCGAACCCAGCACGGCGAACACCAGGAAGGTTGCCCGCCAACCGATACCGCCGACCAGCAGACCCGCAGCCGTCGGTCCGATCGCGAGACCGACTCCCGCTACCGTGCCCACGGCCGCGAACGCCCGAGTCCTGGCCGGCCCGTCGAATGTTGCGGCGAGCAGCGCCCCGCCCGCCGCCATGATGCCGGCGGCCCCGATCCCGGACACCGTCCTCGCCACGTCGACGACCCAGATGTCCGGGGCCGCCGCGACCGCGGCGGTACCGACGACGTACACCGCGGCGCCGATCCGCAGTACCCGGCGGCGGCCGAGCTGGTCCGCCAGCGAACCGGCGGTGAGCATGCAACATGCGGCCGCCAGGAAGTAGCCCGTGACAACCCATTGCAGGGCGCCACCGGATGCGTCCAGGTCAGCACCCATGGCCGGCAGGGCGACCGCGGTCCCCGACATCAGCATCGGCCCGATCAGCGAACCCAGGAGTACGGCCCCGAGGGTGACGTACCCGGCCGCGGACGCCGTGGCGTCGCCATGCCCGATCCGAGCGGTTGTTGCGGTCATGACACGAAAGTACAACGACCGTTGCACTTTGTAAAACGGTCGTTGTAAATCAGCTAGAGTTTCACCCATGACCAGCACGGACACACCAGACAACACCGGCTCCCGGCCGCGCGGCGGGTCCGCCGAGAAGCACAACGCAATCCTCCGGGCGGCCCGCAAGGTGTTCGGGCGCGACGGCTACGCGCGCGCCAGCATCGACGTGATCGCCGCCGAGGCGGGCGCGTCCACCCGCACGCTGTACAACCACTTCGGCGGCAAGGAAGCACTGTTCACCGAAACCGTGATCGGCAGCGCCTCCGAGGTCGCGGCGGCCCAGATCGCAATGGTCGGTAGGCATCTCGACGAGGTCACCGATCTGGAAGCCGCACTCGTCGCGCTCGGGTACGACTGGGTCACCAGCACTGTGCGCGAACAGTTCGCGGACCACTTCGCGATGGTCCGGCAGATCACTTCGGAAGCGGCGCACTTCCCGGCGGCCTCGTTGGAGGCGTGGCGGGAGGCCGGCCCACGAAAGGTACACCGCGAGTTGGCGATGCGGTTCGAGCGGTTCCAGGCGCAGGGGCGACTACGCGTCGCCAACGCCGAGCGCTCGGCGCATCACTACCTGGTGCTGATCAACTCAGAGGTTCAGGAGCGCACGTTCGGCGGGGTTGTGCCTCTCGACGACGCCGATCTGCGCGAGATCGTGGCGGACGGCGTCCGCGCGTTTCTCATCGGCTACCAGCTCGACCAGTAGCGCCGCGGCGCCAGATCGGCGAAAAGGCATTGGGAGTCATGCCCCGGCGTTCCCGGAGTGACGGCGAGCCATCTCCCGCCCCACCGCGCGCAGTCCGGCACGCAAGGACTTCGGTGCCAGCACTTCGACTCCCCCACCGAGTGCCGTCAGCTGGTGCAGCGCAACGTCTTCGGCCTCGAGCATCAGGTCCAGCTCGACCCAGCCGTCGGCGTCGGCGGGGCCGGGGGTGACCCGCGCCGCCTCCGCGCCGACCACCGCGGGCAACGCCCGCCAGGCCGCGGGCGAGAGCCGGACCCGGCACGGGTACCGCAGCAGCGACCGGTCGAACGCGGCCGCCGATTCCGCCCACCAGGCGGCGAGGTCGAAACCCTCGGGTCGCTGGGTGGGCTCGCCGAGGACCTCGACCCGTCGGATCCGGGAGACACGAAACGACAGGATCAAACCTCTGTGTGCCGCAACGAGATACCAGACACCCGCCTTGGCCACCAGGCCGAGCGGGTCGAGCGTGCGAGTGGCCTCGCGGGCGCCGCGCCGGTAGCCCATCCGCAGCCGCCGGTCCCCGAGCACCGCCCGTGCCACCGCCGGCAGGTGCGGGTGCTGTGCGGGTCGAGCGAACCAGCCCGGCGCGTCCACGTGCAGCCGACTGCGCCACAGCTGGGCGCCGGCGCGCAGCGGCAGCGGCATGGCACCGAGGAGTTTGGCCTCCGCGGCCGCGGTCTGGTCGCCGAGGCCCAACTGCCCGGCGAGCCCGGGGACGCCGAGCAGCATGAGCGCGGAGGTCTCGACTCCGGTCATGCCGCTGAGCTTGGACTGCCAGCCGTCGAGGAGCCGGATGCCGCCGCCCGGCCCGGACTCGGTCCACAGCGGGACACCCGCGGCCTGCAGTGCCGCGACGTCGCGGTACACGGTGCGCACGGACACCTCGAGCTGGTCGGCCAGCCGCTCGGCGGTGGCACCGGGGCCGCCCTGCAGCCGCAGCATGAGGTCGAGCAGTCGACTGGAGCGCACCGGAGGAGTCTAGGCGGAATCACTGACAGAAGATGTCAGGGATTCGGGCGCACACTGGTCGGCATGACAACCTGGCAGCAGTTCTCCGACGAGGCACCGGCCTTGTCCGAATCGATCGCCGCACGGCTGCGTGCGCACAAGCACCACGTCCTCGCGACGCTGCGGGCCGACGGATCCCCGCGGGTCAGCGGCACCGAGGTGGAGACCTTCCGTGGACTGCTGGTCCTCGGGTCGATGCCGGGCGCCATGAAGGTGCGTGACCTGCACCGCGACGGGCGCTACTCGCTGCACACCAACCCGGGCCACCACACCATGGAGGGCGGCGACGCGAAGATCTCCGGCCGGGCCCGCGAGCTGTTCGGAGACGAGAAGAAGGCCATCCTCGAGAGCTACGACGAGAACCCCGGCGACGAGGCGCAGATCTTCGAACTCGGTGTCGAGGAGGCGGTCCTGACGACCGTCTCGGAGGACCGGCTGCACGTCGACCTGTGGCGGCCCGGCGCGGGCGTCACCAGGCGCAGCCGGTGAGCGCGCCGGACCTGACCGGAAAGGTGGCTCTGGTCGCGGGTGCGACCCGCGGCGCGGGCCGGGCCATCGCGGTCGAGCTGGCCCGCGCCGGGGCGACCGTCTACGCGACCGGACGCAGCAGCCGGGACGCCGGCCGGTCGGAGATCGACCGGCCCGAGACCATCGAGGAGACCGGTGATCTCATCGCGGCGGCCGGCGGTGACGGCGTCGCCCTGCGGGTGGACCACCTCGAACCGGACCAGGTGCGCGCCCTGATCGCCCGCATCGACGCCGAGCACGGTCGGCTCGACGTCCTGGTCAACGACATCTTCGGTGGGGACAGATACGCGCAGTTCGGCACCAGGCTCTGGGAGCACGACCTCGACGGCGGGCTGCGCATGCTGCGGATGGGCATCGACACCCACGCGATCACCAGCCATTTCGCGTTGCCCCTGCTGATCCGCCGACCCGGCGGCCTGGTCGTCGAGATGACCGACGGCACAGCGGAATACAACGTCGCCTATCGGCACCAGGTCGGCTTCTACTACGACCTTGTCAAAGCCGCGGTGCAGCGGATGACCACCGCG
The DNA here is from genome assembly GCF_042672245.1 of Rhodococcus sp. NPDC127527. Taxonomy (NCBI): domain Bacteria; kingdom Bacillati; phylum Actinomycetota; class Actinomycetes; order Mycobacteriales; family Nocardiaceae; genus Rhodococcus; species Rhodococcus sp. NPDC127527. The sequence continues at coordinate 27,983 of NZ_JBHXVP010000021.1, read as the reverse complement.
CAGGCCCACGAACTGGGCTCGAGGGGCGGCGCGGCGGTCGCCGTCACCCCGGGCTGGCTTCGCTCGGAGACGATGCTGGAGATCTTCGGGGTGACCGAGGACAACTGGCGCGACGCGCTCGATCGGGAACCGCATTTCGCGATCTCCGAGTCGCCGACCTTCGTCGGCCGGGCGGTGGCGGCGTTGGCGGCCGACCCCGATGTCGCGCAGTTCAGTGGCACGGTGGTCTCGAGCGGGCAGCTGGCCCGGCGGTACGGCTTCACCGACGTGGACGGCTCGCGGCCGGACTGCTGGCGTTACCTCGTCGAGGTGCAGGACCGCGGGCTGCCCGCCGACACCGCCGGCTACCGCTGAGCCGGCGTCACCAGGTGAGGTTCTCCTGGCAGTGGGAGCCCTCCGCCCCCGACTCGACCTGGACGGTCGCGTGGCTCAGCCCGTGGCCGTCCAGCACCGCCTTGGCCGCGGCGAGCACCGTCTGGCCGTCCACCTCGGTGGTCAGGTGGACGGTCGCCACGTCCATGCCGGTGGTCAGCGTCCACACGTGCAGGTCGTGCACGTCGGACACCCCGGGCAGCGCCCGCAGGTCGGCCCGGACGGTGTCGACGTCGACGTTCGCCGGCGAGGCCTGGGTGAGGATGCGCAGCGCCGCCCCCGCCAGCTTGAGTGCGCGCGGCACGACCCACAGCGAGATCGCCACGCCGACAACGATGTCCGCGTACTGCCAGTTGAACAGCAGCACGACCGCACCGGCAATGAGCACTCCGACGCTGCCGACGGCGTCGGCGAGGACCTCGAGGTAGGCGCCGCGCACGGCGATGGAGTCCTTCGCGTCCGCGCGCAACAGCAGCATCACCACGAGGTTCGCCGCGAGGCCGGCCGCTGCGGTCAGCATCAGGGGCAGGCCGGGGATCTCGGGGGCGTCGCCGATGCGCCCGATCGCCTCGTACATCACCCAGGCGGCCACCGCGAGCAGCAGCACCGCGTTGGCCATCGCGGTGAGCACCTCGGCGCGGTGCCAGCCGAAGGTTCGGGCGGCGGCCTTCGACCCCTGCCGGGCGAGCATCAGCGCGACCAGCCCCATCGACATCCCGACCACGTCGGTGAGCATGTGGCCGGCGTCGGCGAGCAGCGACAACGAATTGATCGTCAGACCGACGATCACCTCGAGCGCGAGGAAACCCAGCAGGATCGCGAGCGCGATCACCATCCGCCGGATCCGGGCCGACGACGGTCCCGCTGCGCCCGCGTCCGCAGTGCCGTGACCGTGACCGACTCCCATGACACACCCTCCTCGGGTCGGCCCCGTGCCGACCCGAGGCCATCATATGCATACATTCGCATATATCGAAAGGCGGATGCGCCGCTCCTACACGTCAGGCGGGTAGGCGGGCTTCGGAACCGTCGGCGGCAGGGTCGCGACCGCCGAGATCCGCGACAGCCCCGCGACCTGCAGCAAGTCCACGATCAGCGACCGGATCTGGGCGAACACCACGGTCGCGGAGATCCCCGCGTTCTGCACGAGCTCCGCCTTGGCACCGACCGCCACCGACCGCAGCACCCGCGCGGCCTCCGCCCGGTCCGGCTGCTGCCCCGGGTCCGCCAGCACCATCCGGCGCAGCACGTCCACCGCGTGCGAGAGCTTCTCCACCTCGTCCACCAGGCGGGGGTCGAGGATCTCGTCGTCCCGCACCAGCGACAGCGACCGTCGGGCCAAGACGCGAATGTTGCGCATCGCGTTGTCGATCGGATCGGCGGCACGTTCGAGCCGCTCGAACCGGGGCCGCGAGTTCCAGTACAGCGGCGAGAGCCGGCTGATCTCCCGGCCGCCGGTCAGGCTCGACCGCAGCCCGTCGATCGCGGCCTGGGTGGTGCGGGCCTTGTGCAACGCCGCCTCGATCGGCTTCGGGTCGTTTGCGACGAGGCCGTCCGCCACCAGCTGCAGCACCTCAGAGGCGGTGCCGAGGATGCCCGCGGCGCTCTTGCGCGCCCGCAGCACCGGATGAGAGGGCACGAAGGCCACCACGACCACGCCGACCAGACCGCCGATCAGCGCGTCGACCATGCGGTGGGGCCCGCCGGCCGCGCTCGGCGGGATCAGGGTCGACACCAGCACCCCGGAGGTGCCGGCCTGCATCGCGATGATCGGGCCGCCGTCGAGGAATATCGCGGTGGACATCGCCAGCGCCACCACGAGCACGATCTGCCAGGCCCCGGTGCCGATGAAGGAGATCAGCAGGTCCCCAACGCCGATACCGACCGTGACGCCGACGATCAGCTCGACGGACCTGCGCACCCGCGCGCCGAGCGAGAGACCGAGCGACACCACCGCCGCGATCGGTGCGAAGAACGGGTCCGGGTGGTGGATCAGGTCGTTGGCGATCCACCAGGCCAGCCCGGCTGCGAGCGCGCACTGCAGCACCGGGAGCGCGGACGCACGCAGCCGGGTTACCGAGGCCCGGAGACGATCCCGGCCTCGACTGAGATCGAGATTGCGGAATCTACTCGACGCCAAGTGCTTCGGCGGCTCGGGGATCGCAGTCCTCCAGCAGGTCCAGGCAGCGGGCGTGCTCGTCGGACTCGCCGATCTCCTTGGCCGCCGTCGCCAGTGCGGCGACGCAACGCAGGAACCCGCGGTTCGGTTCGTGGCTGTAGGGCACCGGGCCGAAGCCCTTCCAGCCGTTGCGGCGCAACTGGTCCAGGCCGCGGTGGTAGCCGGTGCGGGCGTACGCGTACGCGGTGATGGTCTCGCCGTCGGCGAGCGCGGCCTCGGCCAGGTACGCCCACGCGATCGACGCGGTCGGGTGCGCGGCCGCGACCTCCTTGGGGTCCGCGTGGTTGAGGAGGTCGGACTCGGCGTCCTCGTCTCCGGGCAGCAGGGTGGGCTGTGGTCCGAGCAGGTCACCGAAAGAAGTCATGGCCACCATTGTGCCCCGCGGGCCCCCGGCTCGATAGGCTGCCCACAGCCACGACGTCCGGTGTCGCCGGGACACCGATCGAGCAACGAGGGGGCGCACGTGCCGGACTCGCAGGACCCCACCACCGACCCCACGGCGGAGGATGCCGTCACAGCCGTCGTCCCGCACGTCTCCCGCGCCACGCCCGCCAAGGTCGGGCCCGGCCTGGCCACGCCCGCCCCGGCCCCCGCCAGGATCCCCGCGACGGAGCCCACCCGGCGCAGCCGCTGGCCGCTGGCCGCGACCGCGGTGATCGTGCTGGCGCTCGTCGCGGCGGGTGTGACGTATTACGCGACAGGACGCGGCGACGGATCGGACGGCCCGCAGGCACAGGTCGAGTCCGCGATCACGACGTTCGTCGGCGCCATGACCTCCGGCGACCTCGCGACTCTGCGCGCCACGTCGTGCGGGCAGCTCGGCGACTACTACCGGCAGGTCCCGGACGCCGGGTTCACCGACGTGTACCGCTCCGCGGTGGCAGCGCAGTCGATTCCGGCGGTCGAGAAGATCGACGCGGTCTCGATCACCGACGACGACAACGCGATCGCCCAGGTCACCGTCCACACCGCCGCCGCCCCCGCAGACAGCTCGGCCCGGACGTTCGCCCTGCAGCGTCAGGACGGCGTCTGGAAGGTCTGCAGCTGAGCTCGAGCGGACTTCAGCTTGGCGGTCGCAGCACGTCGGTGATGCCCACCGGCGGCCGGCCCAGCACCCGGTCGACGTCGCCGCTGACCCGGCCGAGGTCCCCGGCCGCGATCGCCCGGTACGAGCTCACCCACCCGTCGACCTCCCACTGCGGCGCGCCGTACGACGCCCGCGAGGCGTAGGCCTCGTCCAGTGTCTCGGGCCGATAGGTGACCGTCCGGCCCGATGCGGACGTGAGCGCCGCGGCGACCTCGTGCAACGACAGGGCGGCCGGGCCGGTCAGTTCCAGGGTTTCGCCGTCGTGGTCCGGCGAGCCCACGACCGCCGCGGCGACGGCGACGACGTCCGCGCGCGCGACCATCGCGGCGCGGCCCTCGCCGGCAGGCCCGCGGATCACGCCGTCGCGCCCGACCATCCCCGGCATCAGGTCCAGGTAGAGGTTGTCGCGCAGGAAGGTGAAGGCCAGCCCGGACTCGCGGATGCGCTGCTCGGTGTGCCAGTGATCGCGACCGAAGGTGAACGTGCAGTCCGGTGCGGCGCCGACGAACGAGACGTAGACGATGCGGCGCACCCCCGCCGCGGCCGCACAGTCCACCGCGGCGCGCTGCAGATCGGCGCGGTCGCGGGTCTCGGTGGCCGAGACCATGACGAAGGTGTCGACCCCGTCGAGGGCCTCGCCCAGCACCGGGTCCCCGAAGCTGCCGCGTCGTGCGGTGGCACCGGGCAGCTCGGGCAGCCGCGCCGGATCGCGTCCGATCAGCACCGTCGGGGTACCCGCCGCCGACAGGGTTCGCGCGACGCCCCCGCCCAGGTGGCCGCTGGCTCCGGACACCGCAATCAGCTCGCTCATGCGACCGAGCCTAGGCGCCGTCACTCGGGCGGAACGCGAAAGCGCAGCTGCCGTCGCATCGGTCGAGTGACCGCGACGGCAACTGCGCTTTCGGCGGGAGAACCTAGCTGCCGGAGACCGAGCGTCCGGCGGACTTGAGGTCGTTGCAGGCCTCGATGACGCGGGCGGTCATGCCGGCCTCGGCCTTCTTCAGGTAGCTGCGCGGGTCGTAGACCTTCTTGTTGCCGACCTCGCCGTCGATCTTGAGGACGCCGTCGTAGTTGGCGAACATGTGCCCGGCGATCGGACGGGAGAACGCGTACTGGGTGTCGGTGTCGACGTTCATCTTGACGACGCCGAAGTTCAGCGAGTCCTCGATCTCCGACTTGAGCGAGCCCGACCCGCCGTGGAAGACGAAATCGAACGGCTGCGAGCCGGCGGCGAGGCCGAGCTTCGCGGCGGCGACCCGCTGGCCCTCCTCGAGCACGGCGGGCTTGAGCTTGACGTTGCCCGGCTTGTAGACGCCGTGCACGTTGCCGAAGGTCGCGGCCAGCAGGTACTTGCCGTTCTCGCCGACGCCGAGCGCGTCGACGGTCTTCTCGAAGTCCTCGGACGAGGTGTAGAGCTTGTCGTTGATCTCGGCCTCGACGCCGTCCTCCTCGCCGCCGACGACGCCGATCTCCACCTCGAGGATGATGTTCGCGGCCGCCGAGAGCTTGAGCAGCTCCTTGGCGATCTCCAGGTTCTCGTCGATCGGGATGGCCGAGCCGTCCCACATGTGCGACTGGAACAGCGGGTTCCGGCCGGCGTTGACCCGCTCCTGGGAGATGGCCAGCAGCGGGCGGACGAAGCCGTCCAGCTTGTCCTTCGGGCAGTGGTCGGTGTGCAGCGCGATGGTCACGTCGTACTTGGCGGCGATGACGTGCGCGAACTCGGCGAGCGCGACCGCACCCGTGACCATGTCCTTGACGCCGAGACCGGAGCCGAACTCCGCGCCACCGGTCGAGAACTGGATGATGCCGTCACTGCCGGCGTCGGCGAAGCCCTTGATCGCCGCGTTGATGGTCTCCGAGGAGGTGCAGTTGATGGCGGGGAAGGCGAAGGAGTGCTCCTTGGCCCGGCCGAGCATCTCGGCGTAGACCTCGGGAGTTGCGATAGGCACGGCGGCTGTCCTCCATAGACGAGTGGTGTGGGCGCTGCCGATCGTGTCGGCTCGCGCGCGGGTGCTCCATGCAGTATGGCAACCCGCGCGCGCGACGTCTCCTCTGCGTCCGGCGATCGGACGGACGGGACTCAGCGGACTCTCAGCGGCCGCCGGTACTCTGGTCCGCGTGATTGTGCAGGCAGCCTCGGAGCTCGCGACCAATGGCCATGCGTCCGTGACCAACTTGGCGCTGATGCCGCAGTGGATGGACCCGATGTACCTGCTGACCGAGTCTTGGCTCAAGAGCGCGGTGCTGCCGGCCATCCTCGTGATCGTCTTCATCGAGACGGGTCTGCTGTTCCCGCTCCTGCCTGGCGACTCGCTGCTGTTCACCGGCGGCCTGCTCGCCGCGCAACCGACCCCGCCGGTCAACATCTGGGTGCTGGTGATCGCCGTGTCGGTCACCGCGATCCTCGGCGACCAGTGCGCCTACTGGATCGGCCGACGGGTCGGCCCGGCACTGTTCAACAAGGAGGACTCGCGCTTCTTCAAGAAGGAGTACGTCACCGAGTCGCACGCCTTCTTCGAGAAGCACGGACCCAAGACCATCATCCTGGCGCGATTCGTGCCGATCGTCCGTACGTTCACCCCGGTCATCGCCGGTGTGTCCAAGATGAACTACCGCACGTTCCTGTCCTACGACATCGTCGGCGGCATCCTGTGGGGCGGCGGCGTCACCGTGCTCGGCTACTTCCTCGGCAACGTCTCCTTCATCCGTGACAACGTCGAGGCGATCTTCCTGCTGATCGTCTTCATCTCCGTGCTGCCCGGCGTCGTCGCGGTCGTCAAGAAGACGCTCGCCGCGCGCGAGGCGAAGGCCGCGGCAGCCGTCGTCACCCCGCAAGACGAGCCCACGCCGTAGTTCATGGTGCTCGCCGGCAGTTTCGGCCCGCTCGAAACCGTCGGTCCGGTGGTCGTGTGGGTCGTCGTCCTGACCTTCGTCTTCCTCGAGTGCGCGTTCATCATCGGACTGTTCCTGCCCGGCGACTCCCTGCTCGTCACCGCGGGCATCGTGCTCGCCGGCCACTACTCCGGCAGCACCCAGGTGTGGCTGCTGTCGGCGGGGGCGGCGCTCGCCGCGATCGCGGGCAATCAGGCCGGCTACGTGATCGGCCATCGGACCGGTCACAGCCTGGTCGCCCGGCGGGGCGGCAAGTACCTCAACACCTCGAATCTGCACAAGGTCAACGCCCTGCTCGACCGGCACGGCTTCTGGTCGGTGCTGATCGCACGGTGGATCCCGTGGGTCCGCACCCTCTGCCCACTGGTCGCCGGTGCCGCCCGGATGAACCACCGCAGCTACACGATCGCGAGCAGCATCGGCGCGGTGGCCTGGGCGCCGGTGCTGCTGTTGCTCGGGTTCTACGCGGGTGGCTTCCTCGAGCGGGTGTCGTGGCTGCTGCCCGCGGTGCTCGGCGTGATGATCCTGCTGCTGGTCGTCGGCACCGGGATCGGGGTCCGGCAGTACCGGCAGGAACTCGCGCGACCGGTGGAGGCCTACGAGGTGGAGTGACGGCACATCCTGCCGACGCCCCTCCCGAATCCGGCCTCGTGCCCGGCAATCCCCGGTAAACTCCCTGGACAGCAGCGGTTTCTGTCACAGCGCGAAGCTCATCCGGCGACTGCGAAGGACGGCCCAGCCCATGTCCGACTTCCCCGCGATCGCCGACTACGCCTTCCTGTCCGACTGCCACACCAACGCCCTGGTCGCCCCCAACGGCAGCGTCGAGTGGATGTGCGTGCCGCGGCCCGACTCGCCGAGCGTGTTCGGCGCGATGCTCGACCGGTCCGCCGGCTTCTTCCGGCTGGCGCCGGCCAACATGACCACCCCATCCCAACGCCGCTACCTGCCCGGGTCGCTGGTGCTCGAGACCACCTGGTGCACCCCGACCGGCTGCTTGGTGGTGCGGGACGCACTGGTGATGGCGCCGTGGCCGGGCGGGCCGCGGGTGGCCGGGCACCGACGACCGCCCGGCGACTTCGTCGGGCTCGCCACCCTGGTGCGCACCGCGGTGTGCGTCGAGGGCCGCGTGGAGACGACGACCAACTGCCTGCCGCTGTTCGACTACGGCCGCGCGGTCGGGAAGTGGGAGTACACCGGCGAGGACTACGGCTCGGCGCGATGCCGAGGCGACGGACACCATCCGGACCTGACGCTCACCAGCAACATGCGGCTGGGCCTCGGCGGCGCCCGCGCGGGCTCGCGGACCGACCTCGACGCCGGCGAGAGCGCGTTCGTCGCGCTGTCCTGGGGACCGTCCGCGCCCGCGACCGTCGAGGAGGCGGTGGAGCAGATCGACACCACCGAGCGGCTCTCGCGAGCCTGGCTCCGCCACGCCAGCCTGCCCGATCACCGGTGGCGCCCGTATCTCGAGCGCAGCGCGTTGACGCTGAAGGGGCTGACCTTCGCCCCGTCCGGCGCGATCATGGCCGCGGCCACCACCTCGCTGCCGGAAACGCCCGGCGGCGAACGGAACTGGGACTACCGGTACTCGTGGCTCCGCGACTCCTCGTTCATCCTGCACGCCCTGTTCGAGCTCGGCCACGACTGGGAGGCGTTCGAGTACTTCGCCTTCCTGATCGACGCACTCGCGGGCGGGCCGCTGCAGATCATGTACGGGATCGACACGGAACGGGACCTGACCGAGCGCACCCTCGACCACCTGTCCGGCTACGACGGCGCGCGCCCGGTGCGGGTCGGCAACGGCGCATGGAACCAGCAGCAGCACGACATGTGGGGCATGGCGCTCGAGTCGATCGCCACCCACGTGAAACATGCCAGCCAGATCGGGCCGCCGGCCTGGGCCCTGGTCACCCAGCTCGTCGAGGGCGCCGCCGAGGCCTGGCGTGAACCCGACTGCGGGATCTGGGAGATTCGCGGTGAGCCACAGCATTTCACCGCCTCGAAGGTGCAGTGCTGGGTCGCGCTCGACCGCGGCGCCAAGCTGGCCGACGATCGCGGGGACGCCGAACACGCACGGCGCTGGCGCGAGACCGCCGAGGAGATCCACGCGGACGTGTGCGCCAACGGGGTCGACGAGCGCGGAGTCTTCGTGCAGCACTACGGATCCACCACACTGGACGCCGCGACGTTGCTCCTGCCGCTGATGGGTTTCCTGCCGCCCGAGGACGAGCGGGTCCGGGCGACGGTCCTCGCGATCGAGCGGGAACTGACCGAGAACGGTCTGGTGCTGCGCTACCGCACCGGCGAGACCGACGACGGCCTCAGCGGGGCCGAGGGCACGTTCGTGATCTGCTCGTTCTGGCTCGTGACGGCGCTGACCATGATCGGCGAGACCGAGCGCGCCGCCGCGCTGTGCGATCGCCTGCTCTCGCTTGCCAGCCCACTCGGGCTGTACGCGGAGGAGATCGATGCGACCACCGGTACCCATCTGGGCAACTTTCCGCAGGCGTTCACGCACCTCGCGCTCATCGACGCGGTGACCCGGGTGATCAAGGCCGAGGAGGATCGGGGTCGAGCGCCTCGGGGCTGACCGCCGCGGACTCCGGGAGCTCTGCGGCCGCGCGCGTCGGCCACCAGAACGGGCGGCCCTCCAGTGCCGCCAGGCTCGGCACCAGCAGCGGCGCCATCGCGAACGCCGCGATGAGAATGCCAACGGCCACACCGAAACCCAGTTCGGACAGGTTGGCGAGCCCGGTCAGCATCAGCGAGGCGAAGGTACACGCGAGGATCACCCCCGCGGCGGCGACGGTCGCCGCGTCGTTGGCGATGGCGATCCGGACCGCCGAGCGCGGGCTGTGACCGGACCGGAACTCCTCGTGGATGCGGGCGGCGATCAGGATGTTGTAGTCGGTGCCGATCGCCACGACGAACAGGTACAGCACGATCGGGATCGAGAAGTCGATCCCGGAGTAGCCGCGCGCGTGCAGGAACAGCAGCACCACCGTACCGAGGGTGGCGGTGAACGTCAGTGCCACGCAGACAAGAAGATTCAACGGCGCGAGGATCGCGGTCAGCAGGACGGCGAGGATGACGAAGATGACGATCGCGGCGACCGGGAACACCCTGCGGGTGTCCGCGTGCAGCTGCGACCGGACGTCGACGTAGGTGGACGTCTGCCCGCCGACGTAGACCTGCGCGCCCGGCACCGACCCGTGCGCGGCCGCGCGCAGCGGACCCTCGACCAGGTCGAGGGCGGCGTTGCCGTAGGGATCGTCCTGGAGGACGACGCTGATCAGCGCGGCCGTCCCGTCCTGGCTCGGCTTCGGTGGTGCGACCGACGCGACGCCGGGTACCCGGGACAGGTCGGCGCCGAGCGCGGTCAGCGAGTTCGGGTCGAGCGGGCCCGCACCGACCACGTAGACCTGGGTGGGGCTGAGCGCTCCCGCGGGGAACGACCGGCCGAGGGTGTCGAACGCCTGCTGCGAGGAGGTGCTCGACGGCAGCTCGCCGAGCGTGTTGTAGGTGGACCGGTAGCCTGCCGCGAACAGGGAGGCCACGATCAGCGCCACCCCGACCGCGGAGGCCACCGCGGCCGGGCGCCGGGCGGTGAACGCACCCACCGCCGCGAACGGGCTGTGCGCACTGTCCCGCCCGGGCCCGCTCGGCCAGAACAGGCGCGGCCCGAGCAGTGCGAACACCGCGGGCACCAGCGTGAGCGCCGTGACCAGCATGACCGCGACGGCGACGATCAGTCCGGGGGCCAGCGTGCTCAGCGACTCGAGCTCGGCCAGCAGCAGCGCCGCGAACGCGCCGATCACCGTCAGCGCCGAGGACGCGACCACCCGCCCGACCACGGCGGTGGCCGTGACCAGGGCCGCACGCGGCTCGGCCCCGACCCGCAGCAGCTCCCGGTACCGGAACAGGAGGAAGACGATGTAGTCGGTCCCGATCCCGAACAGCACGACCACCAGGATCGACTGCAGCGTGGTGCTCACCTGGAAGTCGAACAGGTCCGCCAGCAGCGCCGTGAGGCCACTGACCACCCCGAGCACCACGCCGATCACCAGGACGGGGATCACCGCGACGACCGCGCTGCGGAAGATCGCCCCCAGCAGCGCCAGGATCAAGATCACGGTGGCGACCGTGATGATCCGGTCCGCGTGGTCGTACGCCGAGGTGGTGTCGACCTGGATGGCCGCGTTCCCGGTGAGGCCACTGACCAGACCGCTGCCCTGCAGCGCCGCGGTGGCGTCCTGGCGCAGCACCGGCACCGCCGCGTCGACCCGGTCGTCGCCCGGCTGCCCGGCGAACGCCACCTGGATCGCGACCACCCGACCGTCGGGCGAGAGCGACTGCGGGGTGGCCTGCACGGCCAGCACGCCCGCGATCCCGGCGTTCTGCAGCGTCGCGGCGAGACCCGTCGCCGTGGCCTGGTCGGTGGGCGAGAGCGGAGCGCCGTCGGCGCGGACCACGACCAGGGAACCGGTTGCGCCGGACTGCGCCGGGAAGTACTCGGTGCCAACGGCCTGCGCCTGCACCGACTCGAAGGACTGCGGCAGGAAGGCCTGCTGGTTGCCGGTCGTGTAGGTGCCGAGGCTGGGGGCGAACACCAGCACCGCGACCGCCGCGATCACCCACAGCGCGATCACGCGCCACGGGTGGGCCACGACCGTGCGAGCGAGGTAGCCGAACATCGGATCGCCTCGATGAATGTCGTTGCTGACGAGCGCCGTTCCCAGCCTCGCACTCGGGCCCAGCCGTGACAAGGCGCGAGACAGCTAGCGGCCGAGCGCTCCCGCCGCCACGTACGCGGCCTCCATCAGCATCCAACCGCCGAGTTGCACGGAGAAGTCGCGCTCGGCGATGTCCGAGGACCGGACGGTCCCGCCGGTGAACGTCGCGATCCCCTCACCGAGGCCGGGCAGTCGCGCCGGCTCGGACCAGTCGGAGCCGAACAGCGGCAGGCCCTCGACCTGGAGCCGGTTCTCCCAGGCCGCCTCCGCCGAGTCCAGCACGATCTGGGCGGCCAGCCGGCGGGTCCGCTCGTCCGCCTCGGTGTCACCGGGCAGGTCCGCGGCCACCAGCGCCAGGTACCGGGCGAGGATGCCGTGGAACAGGCCGCCGTCGCCGCCCCCGCCGCCGGCGATCACCCCACCCTCGGTCAGCTGCTTGTCGACGGCGTCGACCAGCGCGTGCACTCGTTCCCGGTGACGGGCCGCCCCGAGTCGCACGGCCAACTCCGTCTCCACCCCGAGCACCACACCCTGGCAGTAGCTGTAGATCTCCCGGTCGAGTTCGCGGGTGATCCCCGGGTTGTCGCCGGCGGTGCCCTCGGTGCGGACGCCGTCGAGCATCAGCCCGCTCGCCGGGTCACGCAGGGTCTCGTCCATCCAGTCGGCCATGGCCTGGGCCCGCCAGAGCCGGCCCGTGCGGGCCAACAGGATGGCGGCCGGACCGTTCGCGGGAGTGTTGTAGAAGTTCGACTTCTTGCACCACGGGATGCCGCCGCCGTGTTGAGGCGCCCAGGCGTCGAACAGTTCGAACTCCAAGTCGCCGATGGCGTTTCGGTAGTCGACGTGCTGCAGTCGCTGGGCTCGTTCCAGCGCGACACCGAGCCAGGCCATGTCGTCGTAGTAGCTGTTGGTCCAGCCGGTGATGTTCCGAATCCGGTGGGCTCGAGCTATTTTCGTGATCCGGCGGCGCCGTTTGGGGCTGGGCGCCCGCTCGGCGGCGTCGACGACGCAGTCGAGCAGATGCGCCTGCCACCAGTAGTGCCAGCTGAAGAAGAGTCGTTCCCTCCGCACCGGCGGCCAGGCCACCACTCCGAGCGCGGTCCCTGGCAGCGCCCACAGTCGGCGCACATGCCGGGACACCATCGCGCCCTCGGCTGCGTCCGCTCTCCCCGCCCACTGGTGCTGCATAACAAATGATCTTGCCTATTTGTGTGACGATTCGCTACCAAGAATGTCTCAGATCGGCGTGTTGCCGGATCCAGGCGTGCATCGCGATGCCCGCCGCGACACCCGCGTTGATGCTGCGTGTCGAGCCGAACTGGGCGATGGACACGGTCATCGCGGCCGAGCGTTTCGCGTGCTCGGTGACGCCCGGTCCCTCCTGCCCGAACAGCAGGATGCACTCACGCGGCAGGCTCGCGGTCTCGATCGGCACCGATCCGGGCGTGTTGTCCACGGCAACGACGGCGAGGTTCTCGCGGGCCGCGAACTCGAACAACTCGGCCGCGTCGGGGTGGTGCACGATGTGCTGGTAGCGGTCGGTGACCATGGCCCCGCGCCGATTCCACCGGCGGCGACCGACGATGTGCACCGCGGCGGCCGCGAACGCGTTGGCCGTGCGGACCACCGTGCCGATGTTCGCGTCGTGCCCGAAGTTCTCGATCGCCACGTGGAAGGGGTGCCTGCGACTGTCGATGTCCGCGACGATCGCCTCGCGGGTCCAGTACCGGTAGGCGTCGACCACGTTGCGCCGGTCCCCCGTCGCCAGGAGTTCCGGGTCGTAGCGTGGGTCGTCGGGCGGCGGGGTGTCGTGCTCGGTGTGCCACGGACCGACCCCGTGCGGGTGTTCGCCCCACTCGGTGGGCCCCGGCTCGTCCCCCGCGGTGGCAGGTTCGGATTCGCGGTCGGACATGGTGGTACTCGCTCTCAGAAGAGGTCGTTGGACCCGGCGGCGATCCTGAAGCCGTGCCCCGTCTCGTCCTTCGTGCAGGTCACCCCGTCGGCCCGGGACTGACAGGTGAAGCCGAACGAGTTGACCTTCTGCCCGACCGGCAGCACCTTGTCCGCGGTGGCGCCGCCGGAGGTGTAGACCAATCCTCCCGCACAAAGGAACTCCCCGCGCCCCGCGCCGGTCACGCGGATACCGCTGCCCCAGTCCACGATGCAGTTCTCCGGCCGCGGCGGGATCGGTGTGGTCGGCCCCTGGCAGCCCGCCTCGGTCCGGGTGGGCAGTTCGATGATCCCGCACTGGAAGTCGCCCGACGGGGAGGTGAAGTAGACGGCCTCGTTGCGGTGGTACTCGACCGTCGGAGCCGGCGTGGTGGTCGACGGCGCGGCGGTGGTGGTGACCGCGGTGGTGGTGGTCGGGGCCGCAGTGGTGGTCGGCGCGGCGGTCGTGGTGGTCGCGGCGACCGTGGTGGCGGGCGCCGCCTCGTCCGCTCCGGACGTGCCGCAGGCCGCGACCAGCGCGGTGGCCGCCGCGGCTCCGATCAGAACCGACACTGCTCGACGTGAACCCACTCGCGCACCTCTCCTCGACGGTCGTGAAGGACGTTGACTGTCGCGAAAGACCCTAGGGCCTGCGTCCGCGGCGGTGAAACTCGCGCAGGTGAGGCTAGGTGTGGCTGATCCGCCGGTTGATCTCCCGGGCCAGCCATCCCGGCGAGAACCGGGACCCGAGCATCATCGCGCGGGCCTGCCGCCCGACCGGGTAGTGCACCTTGGGCAGCAGCCGCGGCCGCCGAGTCACCGCGCGGACGATGGTCTCGGCGACGTCGTCGGCGGTGAGCCGGATCCCCAGCGACCCCACCGACCCGGTGTCCATGTCGTCGGTCATGGCGGTGCGCACGAACAGCGGCCAGATCGCGAGGACCCGGACGTCGTGGCGGCGCCACTCCAACTCGAGTGCCTCGGTGAGTCCGCGGATGGCGAACTTGGTGGCGCTGTAGGTGGCCAGCTCCGGCTGCCCGTAGATCGCCGACGCGGAGCACAGGTTCACCAGCACCGACGCCGGCGTCCGCGCGAGGTACTCGAAACCGGCCGCGCAGCCGTTGACGACGCCGGCCACGTTGACGTCGACCATCGCCCGGTGCGCGCCGATCGACGTCTGCTCGAACGGTCCCGAGGACAGCACGCCGGCGTTGTTGACCAGGACGTCGAGCCGACCGCCCGCGACCTCGGCGAACTCCGCGAGCCGGGCCCGCCACTGGTCGGCGTCGGTGACGTCGAGGACGCCGGTGTGCGCCCGGCCGCCGTTCGCGCGGATCTCGTCGGCGAGGCCGGCGAGGCCGGTCGCGTCGATGTCGAACCCGCCGACCAGGTAGCCGTCCCGCGCGAAGCGCAGTGCGGTGGCACGGCCGATCCCCGCCGCCGCGCCCGTGATGACCACCGTCCGCCTCGTCATGACGGCCAGCGTAGGTCGTCGCGACGGCTACTACCCTGGAGGTGGAGGGTTCGATGTTCCACGAGCGCATTGTCCGCACCGTCCTCGCCGTCACCGCCGGGTACGTGTTGGTGCTCGCGCTGTGGCTCGGCTGGCTGGTGCAACACACCCCGCCGGAGACCGTGCCGTACCAGATCGTCGGACTGCTGTCCGCGTTCGGCTCGGCGCTCGGTCTCGGCATGATCTGGGCCGACCGCCCGACGCACGCCGACCGCAAGCTCGGCAAGCGCGGGCTCGAGGGCTGGGCGACCATCGAGAGCGCGCGGCGGCTCGCCGAGACCGCCGACCACGGCCAGATCACCGCGCTGCGGCTGCGACTGACCGTGCCCGGGTCGGCGACCTACACGGGCCGGGTGCTCTACGAGGTTCCCGAGGGCCAGGGCGACCGGTTCGCCCCCGGGTCCACCGTCTCGATCCGGGTGGACCCGAAGGACCGCGACCGAATCATCCTGTGCCCCTAGCGCTTCGAGAGCATGCCCTCGACGAGTAGTAGCTGCGCGGCGGCGTAGCTGCCGAGGATCACGCCCTCCGACGCACGCCGTCCGGTCTCGCCGCGAATGAACAGTCGCCGCACCACGATCAGCGCGTCCGAGCTGGTGAACAGCAGACCGCCGAGACCGAGCCAGCTGCGCCGGTCCCGGTTCGGCACCGCCAGGCCCGCGACGACCCGCGCGCCGGGCGCGAGTGCCGGGTCCGCCGACAGGGTGGACGTGGTGCCGAGCACCGCGCCGTACCCGGTCAGGGTCGGCGCCACCGACGCCGCCCGGGCACGCAGCAGCCCCGCGGCGCCGAGCCAGCCGAGCACGCGCGGCACCAGCGCGGCGGCGGTCGGGCGGGCGCCGCGGCGGGCCAGCACGGTGGAGTAGCCGGCCTGCATCACGGCGAACGAGGACGCGCCGCGGATCAGTCGCTGGTCGTCGTCGGGGTCGATCATGAACACGTCTCCGACGGTCGCCGCCGCGAGCCCGGCGACCAGCAGTCCGGTGTCGACCGCGTCGATGTTGTCCCGACCGCGGAGCACCCGGACGGCCAGAGCCGGCGCGATCAGCGGCTTGGCGACCTGTTGAAGTCGCTCGTTGCCGATGACCGCACCGACCACCGTCGCCGCGCTGGCCCCGAGAAACACCGCGTGCTCGACCTTCATCCCAACCTCCGATTCCGAAATGTCAGGCGAGCGTATCGGTCACCCCGTGCGGCGTGCGACGATCGGACTGTGCGCCTCGGGTTGCATGCACTGGGAATCGGCGCCGGTGCCCATCGTGCGGTGATCGACGCGGTCGCGGTCGCCGCGGACGCGCACGGCTTCGCCACCCTGTGGGCCGGCGAGCACGTGGTGATGGTGGACCGGCCGACGTCCCGCTACCCGTACGCGGAGGACGGCGTCATCGCGGTGCCCGCGGCCGCCGACTGGCTCGATCCGATGGTCGCGCTGAGTTTCGCCGCCGCCGCCACCGCCACCGTCCGGGTCGCCACCGGCGTGCTGCTGCTCCCCGAGCACAACCCCGTGCTCCTCGCCAAGCAGGCCGCGTCGCTGGACCGGCTCAGCGGGGGCAGGCTGACACTGGGCGTGGGCATCGGCTGGTCTCGGGAGGAGTTCGCGGCCCTCGGCATCCCGTTCGAGCGGCGCGCCGCCCGGTCCGTGGAGTACCTCGCGGCGATGCGGGCGCTGTGGCGCGAGGACGTCGCATCGTTCGACGGCGAGTTCGTCGCATTCGACGGGGTGCGAGTCAACCCGAAACCCTTTCGCGGGAAAAGCATTCCGGTGGTGTTCGGCGGCAACAGCGACGCCGCGCTGCGACGCGTCGCGACCGTCGGGGACGGCTGGTACGGGTTCAACCTCGCCGGGACCGACGCCGTCGCCGAACGCACCGGCATGCTGCACGATCTCTGCCGGGCGGCGGGCCGGGCGCCCGACGAGCCGACGGTGGCGGTCGCGCTGGCCGAACCGGACGTCGGCGACGTCGCGGCGCTGGCCGCGGCGGGCGTCGACGAGCTGGTCCTGGTCGAGTCGCCGCCGGAGGATCCGGGAGCGGTGGCCGACTGGGTCGGCGAGCTCGCCCGCCGGTGGCTGCCCGCCCTGCGAATATCCTCGACGGGACACCGCAGGAGCGGAGCCAGCGAAGCGAGCATCGAGCTGAAGGATCGTGAATGACATTCGTCAAGATGTGCGGCCTGCGCGACGAGGCGACGGTCGACCAGGCGGTGCGCCTGGGCGTGGACGCGATCGGCTTCGTGTTCGCCGCGAGCCCCCGCCGCGTGACGCCGGAGCAGGCCGCCCTGCTGCGGGCCCGCATCCCCGACGGGGTGACGGCCGTCGGGGTGTTCGTCGGGCAGAGCATCGAGGAGATCGTCGACGCGGCGACCACCGCCGGCATCGACACGGTGCAGGTGCACGACCTGCGGTCCGCGGCCGAGGTCACCGCGCTGCACGAGGCGGGACTGACCGTGATCCGCGCGATCAACACCGGCGGCGGGTCCGACCACTCGACGAGCCTCGGCGAGGACCTGCTGCTGGTGGACGGTGCGGTCGCAGGTGCCGGCGTCACCTGGGACTGGCAGGACCGCAGCGCGCTGCCGACCGGGCGGTGGATCCTCGCGGGCGGGCTGACTCGCGAGAACGTCGGTCGGGCCGTCGCGTCCTCCGGGGCGTGGGGGGTGGACGTCTCGAGCGGCATCGAGTCCAGCCGCGGCGTCAAGGATCCCGAGCTGATGGTCGCGTTCGCCGAGGCGGTCCGGGCCGTCGAGGCCTGAACCGCGGTCGGCTACGGCGTCGCGAAGGTCGGGACGACGACCGAGTCGACGCAACCGGTGTCGTAGCCGTCCGGGTGATCGAGGAAGTTCAGCATCACCGTTCTGGCGCAGTCGGACACGCCGAGGACGTCGTGGCCGAGGCCGGGGAAGCGGACCACCGCGGACTTGGTCAGGGTTCGCGCGGCCTCGTCGGCCTGGCTCGGCGGGGTGACCGCGTCGAACGTCCCGGCCATCAGCAACGCCGGGACGTCCGAGTGCGTGGGGTCGTGCACCGACGCGGGGGCCGTCCCGACGTCCCAGATCGAGCACTCGTCGAATATTCGCGGCACCTGGGGCGGCAGCGACAGCACCTCGTCGGGGAAGTCCGGCAGCGCCCGCTTCGCCGCGGCGAGCACGGTGGCGGTGTCGGTGAACGCGGCGTTCTCGCGGCAGAAGGAGCCGTAGGTGAGTCCGTATCCGACCAGGCCGGGCGGTGTGAGGCTGCCGAGCAGTACGGTCGCTGCCGCGGTGCCGTCGCCGCCCGCGATGGCGTGGATCGTCGCGGGCAGGTCGGCGTAGGTGCCGGGCGACAGGCTCAGCGCGACAACCAGGTTCGCCAATGTGTAGCCGTCGATCACCACGTGGTGCGAGGGCTGACCCTGGCCGGCGGGCAGGTCGACCGACATCGGCTGCCGAGCGAGCCGATTGACGGTGGCGGTGAACTCCTCGGCCAGGCGGGGGTAGGCCGTCGCGCAGGCGGACTGGGCGGCGCAGGCGTCGAACAACGCCCGGTAGCCCTCGGCCGCGCTGGGCCAGAACTGATTCATCAGGACGGTCTGCGGCGGCACGAGCGAGTCGAGCACCACGCTGCGGATGCCCTCCGGGTGATCGCGCAACAGTTGCAGCGCCAGGCTGCTGCCGGCGGAGACGCCGTAGACGTCCCACCGATCGATCCCCAGCGCCCGGCGCAGGTCGGCGACATCGGCGGCGTTCTGTGTGGTGTCGTACGCGCTCAGGTCGGCACCGGTGCCGGCCAACCGGACCCGGCAGGACCCGACCGCCGCGAGGTCCGCGTCCCGCGTCGAGGAGGCCTGGACGGACTGCCCGGTGGCCGCGACCGCGAAGTCGTCGATCTCGCGGCAGGAGAGGAACGGGTCGGCGTGCAGTGTGCCGCGCTGATCGACGAAGACGACGTCGCGGTCGCGGTTGATTCCGTGTTCGACCAGGGTCGGCGCCACGGCCAGACCGGTCCCGCCGGGGCCACCGGTCAGGTACACCAACGGATCCGGTTGCGGATTCGGTGACGCCGCCTTGGCGCGAGCGACGGCGATCGTGATGGTGCGCCCCTGCGGGTGCGCGCGGTTCTCCGGGACCGTCAGGTATCCGCAACTGAAGTCCGGGCCGAGGTCCAGTCGAGGAGCGCCAGGCACATTCGGCACCGGACAGGGCGCGCCGGCATAGGTGGCAGGCGCGGTCGTCGCTGCCGTCTCGCCGGTCGGGTCTCCCCCGCCGCATGCCGCGACGGTCAGCCCTGCCGCAATCGCGAGCGCGGTGAGGCGCCCGCGCCTTGACCGGATGATCCTTCCCGAGCCGGTGGAGATCATGCGCCCGACGATACGGGGACGCCGGGACGCCACGGGGCGGAACAGGACCTCCCTTTACTTACATAGTTTCCCTATGCAATAATATTGTTCATGGCTGCGACGGACGATCCGGAAAGCGCACAGGCTCGGCTCCGCGAGGTTCTCGCGGAGCTGGTCACCAACACCTCGCGTTTCACCCGGCTCGCCTCGTCTATCGCCACCGACGACCGGCCCCGCACCTGGATGCGGGCACTGTCGCATCTCGACGAGTACGGCGGTCTGCGGATCAGCGAGTTCGCCCGCGTCGACCGGTGCTCGCAGCCCACGGCGACGGCATTGCTCAAGCAGCTCACCGACGCCGGACTGGCCGACCGTCGACGCGACCCCGCGGATTCCCGGGCCGTCGTGGTCGAGATGACCGAGGCCGGTCACCGGTGGCTCGTGGAGGCGCGGCAGGAGATCGGCGAGGCCCTCGCCGAGCACCTGCCGGGCCTGGACACCGAACAGGTCGAACGACTCTCGCGCAGCCTGGCCGATCTCCGCGCGGCCATCAAGTCGTCGACCGCAACCCGCTAATCATCTAGTGACACAAAGGAAGTGCCCGTGAGTATCACAGACACGGCCACCAGCGCCGAACCAGCGAGCAGCAGCATCCTGCACCAGCCGAAGGCGGTGTGGGCGGTGGCCTTCGCCAGCGTCATCGCCTTCATGGGCATCGGCCTCGTCGACCCCATCCTCAAGCCGATCGGCGAGCAGCTGCACGCGACGCCGTCTCAGGTGTCGCTGCTGTTCACCTCGTACATGCTGGTCACCGGCGTCGCGATGCTGATCACCGGCGTCGTGTCCAGCCGCATCGGACCCAAGAGGACCCTGCTGTGGGGCCTGGCGATCATCGTGGTGTTCGCCGCGCTGGCCGGCATGTCGAGCAGTGTCGGACAGATCGTCGGCTTCCGCGCCGGCTGGGGCCTGGGCAACGCGCTGTTCATCGCGACCGCACTGGCGACCATCGTCGGCGCGGCCAGCGGCGGTGTGGCGAAGGCGATCATCCTGTACGAGGCCGCCCTCGGCATCGGTATCGCGGTCGGGCCCCTGGTCGGCGGCGTGCTCGGCAGCGTCAGCTGGCGCGCCCCGTTCTTCGGCGTCGCGGTCCTGATGGCGGTGGCGTTCATCCTGATCGTGGTGATGCTGCCGGCCACCCCCGCACCCAAGGCGAACCGGACGTCGCTGGCCGCGCCCTTCCTCGCGCTGCGGCACCGCGGCCTGCTGACCGTCGCGATCACCGCGCTGCTGTACAACTACGGCTTCTTCACCCTGCTGGCGTACACCCCGTTCCCGCTCGACATGGGCACGTACGCAATCGGTTTCATCTTCTTCGGCTGGGGCCTGGCACTGGCGATCTCGTCGGTGTTCCTCGCACCGCGCCTGCAACGCCGCTTCGGCACGCTGCCGATGATGATGCTGGCGCTGGCCCTGTTCGCCGTCGACCTCGCCACGATGGCCGTGTTCACCGACAACAAGACCGTGCTCATCGTCTGCGTCGTGCTGGCGGGCCTGTTCCTCGGCGTGAACAACACCCTGATCACCGAGACCGTCATGATCTCCGCCCCGGTCGAGCGGTCCACCGCCTCCGCCGCGTACAGCTTCGTCCGCTTCGTCGGCGGCGCCGCGGCCCCCTGGCTGGCCGGCAAGCTGGGTGAGGGCAACGCGCACATGCCGTTCTGGGTCGGCGCGCTCTGCACCGCGGTCGCGATCGTGGTGCTGGCCACCGGACGCAAGGTGCTCGCCCACGTCGACGAGCACGACCCCGCACCGCACAGCGTCGAGGAGGCCGCCGCCGTCACCGCCGGCTCCGACTGACCCCTCCCGCCCACCGACCCGCCCGCGGTTCCCATCCGGATGGATTGAATGGGGGTTCAGTGGCCAGGTTTCACACGAATCCGGCCACTGAACCCCCGTTCAGCGCTTGGGGCAGTGCACGCGGCGGGCGGACTGCGAGGCGACCGCCCGCAGAAAACGCGGAGCGGCCAGGCCGCGCGAGTCGGCCGCCTCGCGGACCGCGGTCGCCACCGCGTCCACCGCGGCCTCGTCCACCAGTGCGATCGCCGAGCCACCGAACCCGCCGCCCGTCATCCGTGCCCCGTGGGCACCCGCCGCGAGGGCCGCGTCGACGGCGCAATCCAGCTCCGGGCACGAGACCTCGTAGTCGTCGCGCAGGGAGACGTGCGACGCGGTCAGCAGCGGACCGACCTCCCGATAGCGACCGGACGCGAGCAGCGCCAGCACCTCTCGCACCCGCGCGATCTCGGTGACCACGTGCCCCGCCCGGCGGCGCAGCAGCGGATCGTCCAGCCCGACAAGGTCGTCCACCTCACGCAGCGAGCCGACGCCGAGCGCTGCGGCCGCGTCCTCCACGGACCTGCGCCGCTGCGCGTACTGGCCGTCCACCAGCCGGTGCGGCGCCCGGGTGTCGACCACCAGGAGCGCCAGTCCCGTCGCGGCAGGGTCGAATGCGACGGCGGCGGCCGATCCGTCCGCGGAGTCGACCAGCAACGCGTGACCGGCCTGCGCCCGCAGCGAGATCGCCTGGTCCATGCCGCCGGTCGGGGCGAGCGCAATCTCGTTCTCCGCCGCGACACAGCACGACGCCAGCGCCGCGCGCCCGGGGTCGTCGGTCGGCAGGCCCTCCAGCTCCGCCAGGGCCAGGGCGAGCGCGCACTCGAGCGCGGCCGAACTCGACAGCCCGGCACCGACCGGCACGCACGACTCGACGGCCACCTCGGCGCCCCCGAAGTCACTGCCGAGCAAACCGTTCCGGCGCATCGCCCACACGACCCCGGCGAGGTACGACGACCAGCCCGTCGGATTCCCCGGACCGATGTCGTCGAGCCGCCCGGTCCACGGCGGCCCGCCGAGACTCGACACGCACCGCAGCACCCCGTCCGCACGACGACGCACGGCGACGGCGGTGCTGTGCGGCAACGCGATCGGCAGCGACAGCCCCCGCGCGTAGTCGACGTGCTCACCGATCAGGTTGACCCGTCCCGGCGCCGCCCACACCCCCTCCGGTTCGCCGCCGAACTCGTGACGCAGCAGTGCGGTCGCCGCGGCGGCAGCCTCGGCGTCGGCCACCGCGGGTACCCAGCTCACTGCGCGACCTCCCGGAACCTGGCGGCGATCCGCTCGGGCGTGGTGTCGCTGACCCACGCCCCCATCCCCGACTCGGATCCGGCCAGGAACTTCATCCGGTGCGGTGCCCGCATCAGCGAGAAGACCTGCAGGTACAGCCTTCCCAGCTCCCGCCCCTCCCCGACCGGCGCCTGGTGCCAGCCCGCGATGTAGGGCAGCTTGTCGACCCCGTCGAAGAACCGGTCCAGCCGTGCCAGGACGTCGAGGTACACCGTCGCCAGTTCGTCGAGTTCCGCGCCGGTCAGCTCGGTCAGGTCCGCGACGTCCCGGTGCGGCGCGACGTGCACCTCCACCGGCCACCGCGCGGCCGCCGGGACGTATGCGGTCCAGTGCTCCGCGGTCGCGACAATCCTTGTGCCCGATCGCCGTTCGGCGTCGAGGACCTCCCGCAGCAGGGACCGTCCGGTGTCGGCACGGTGCCGCGCCGACTGCCGCAGCAGTGCCTCGGTGTGTGCGGGCAGCATCGGGTACGCGTAGATCTGGCCGTGCGGGTGCGCGAGGGTGACGCCGATCTCCTCACCCCGGTTCTCGAAGCAGTACACCTGCTCGATGCCCGGCAGCGCGGACAGCGCACGGGTCCGGTCGACCAGCGCGGCGAGCACGGTGCGCACCCGCGACACCGGCAGCTGCGCGAAGCTGCGGTCGTGCTCGCTGGTGAAGCACACGACCTCGCAGCGTCCCGCCGCCGCTCGTTGGGGCCACAGCGCTTCTCCGTCGACCAGGCTCGACGCGGGCGCAGGCGCCTGCAGTGCAAGCGACGGGAAGCGGTTCTCGAACACCGCGACGTCGTAGTCGTCGGCGGGGATCTCGGTGGCCGCCCGGCCGGGACGGGTCGGACACAGCGGACACTCGTGCGCCGCGGGCAGGAAGGTGCGGCTGTTGCGGTGCGAGGCCAGCGTCACCCACTCGCCGGAGAGCACGTCGTAGCGCATCGTCGACAGGGCGGCGACCGCGGAAAGGTCGCGGCCGTCGCGGAGTTCGCGCGTGGTGCCGCCGCTGAGGTAGGGCTCGGTGTCGTCGAAGTACAGCAGTTCGCGGCCGTCGGCGAGCGTCGTCGCCGTCCTCCGGATCGTCATGCCCACGATCATGCGCTATGCGCAGTGGTGCGGTTGCGGAGTCCCATGACTCCGGAAGCGCACCACTGCGCGCGAGCGCATCTACAGGCCCAGATCACCGAGTCCGAGCAGGGAACGGTACTCGAGCCCCTCGGCGGCGATGACCTGATCCGCGCCCGTGGCGCGGTCCACCACCGTCGCGACGCCGACCACGACGGCGCCCGCCTCACGCAGCGCGCGGACCGCCGTCAGCGGGGAGTTGCCGGTGGTCGTCGTGTCCTCGACGACCAGGACCCGCTTGCCGACCACGTCGGGGCCCTCGATCTGCCGCTGCATGCCGTGCGCCTTGGCGGCCTTGCGCACCACGAACGCGTCGATCGGCCTGCCCTCGGCGTGCATGACGGCCATCGCCACCGGGTCGGCGCCCATCGTCAGGCCGCCGACGGAGGCGAAGTCCCAGTCCGCGACGAGCTCGCGCAGCAGCTTGCCGATCAGGGGTCCGGCGCGATGATGCAGCGTGGCGCGGCGCAGGTCCACGTAGTAGTCGGCTTCCTTGCCGGACGACAGGGTGACCTTCCCGTGCACAACCGCCAGCTCGCGCACGAGCTCCGCGAGCTCCGCCTTCTCCGTCATCGACCGCTCCCTTTCGCCTGCCATGTCGAGGTCGAGCCTAGTCGGCCACGCGTCACCCGAAAGCAGGCGGCTCAGACGCTCGCGGACTCCGCGACCTCGCCGCCGGTCAGTTCGCCGCCCCGGAGTTCGGCGGGCAGCTCCGCCGGCAGTTCGGCGAGAGTGGCCTCGAACAGCGGGGCCTTCCGGGCGCCGAGGACCCGCACCACCGGGGCCGTCCCGATCCCACCGACCAGCGAGTTCATCGCGGTTGCGCTGGTGTTGTAGACGCGCGCGGCACCGACCAGCCGCTGCTCGGTCCGTTGCAGCTCGAGCACCGGACGCTGAATCGCCCAGTCGTTCCGGACCTTCGGATCGTTGCCCGACTCCAGAACCACCCGGTGCAGCGCGACCGAGAGGGCGTTCTCCGATCCGGCCTGGTCACCGAGGGTCATGCCCTGCTCTCGGAACCCCAGCGCGAGCGAACGGGCGCCGGCCAGCGGGGCCAGCACGCCGGAGTCCATATTCGCGGCCCGCGCCGCGACGATGAGGTCGTTCACCTGCTCGTAGCGTCGCCCCAGCTCCACCTCGAGCAGGCGCCGGCTCGCGGTGAGGTTGGCCTCGGCTCGGCGCAACTTCCGGACCACCGCGTACACCCGGGCAAAAAGGACAACAGCAACAACAGCCACTACCGCCACAAGAGTCACAGGAGTGAAATCTACTCACACCGCCCGGGCACGCGCACACCGGACGGGACAACCGGGCAAAGGGAGCAAACGGGGGATTCGAAAGGCGTCGGACGCCGGGAGAGCCGACCGGCGTCAGCGCGAGACGTCGCCGTCGGAACGCACGTCGAGCGGGTGCGGGTAGGGCCGACTCGGGTCGTGGCCGAGATCGCTCAACTCAGCGGGTTCGGAGACCGGCGGCAGCACGTGCAACAGCCCGGACAGGCGAGCGACCGCGTCGATCGCCGCGTCCCAGTCCCGACCGTTGCTGGTCACCGGCAACGACCCCAGCGTCCACTCGCCCTCGCTCCAGAGCATCTGGACCTGCGGCGGAACCGACTCGGTGAAGTGCACCATCCGCTGGTCGCAGACGCGGCGGGCGATCTCGAGGTCCGTGGAGAAGACGACTCGGGGCCCGATCGCGCCGAGCAGGTTCAGGTCGTTGTCCTTCGGCGGCGGCGTCGACTTCAGCCGCAGATCGACGTCCACGTCGGAGCCCACCGAGCGCTGGACGGCGACGATCGTCGCAGCCTCCGGCAGGTCGAACAGCACGAAGTTCTCACCGCGCCGGACACCGTGCACGACGTCGACCGCTCCGAGGTACTCCTGGCGGGCCATCGCAGCCCGGTGCCATCGCGACGGCAACTGGTCGTCGGACTCGGTGTACGTGTAGCCCTGCGCCTTCGCCCAGATCTGCCGAACCCGGCCGAACTGCTCGCGGCGGCTGCGATCGACGTACAACAGCACGATCGCACCGGCGAGCGCGATCGCGGAGAGTCCGAACCAGATAAGCGTCATCGCCAGTCACAATATCGACAGCACGGCCCGTTCGTGGCACTCGGCTCGCACCCGGAGCAAAGTTCCACCGGAAATATCGTCATCACCGGACTCCTCAGTTGCCGCCGCCGTTGCCGAGGTCCCCGAAGTCGGGGATGGCGGTGTTCACGATGAGCCGGGCGGCCACCGCGCCGTCCGAGGTCTTGTCGCCCTGGACGAGCACGGTGTCACCGACCCGAAGATCCGCGACCCTGGTGCCGTTCAACGAGATCACCCTGGTCGACGGGGTCGTGGTGACGGTCACCGCCGAGCCGCCGATGCCGTCGAGGGTCAGGGTGGAGCCGTCGTTCGTCTTGACCGTTCCGACGGCCGCACCGGCGGCGCCGATCGCCTCGCCGAGCCCGCCCGGAATCTTCGAGAGATCGGGCGGCGTGGTGCCGGGCGTCGGGGTGCTGCGCGGCGTCGTCGTGGGACGGGTCGGGATCGAGGTCGGGGCCTGCGACCGGGTGACCGGGCCGGAGGCGGTCGTGTTGTCGGAGCCCCCGGAGTTGACGAGCAGCACCCCGAATCCGACGACCGCGGTCAGCAGCAGCACCGCGACCGTGACGGCGGCGACGAGCACGACCTTGCCCGGTCCCTTCTTCCCGCCGTCGCCCGTGGGTTCGGGCCCACCGGCCGTGGGACCGATCGGCGGCGGGTTGCCGTCGAGATAGGTCGGGTACGCCTGCGTCGCGTTCGGCGGCGGCTGGTTCGGGTCGTACCCCGGATACGTCGGGTACGCCTGCGTCGCGTTCGGCGGCGGCTGGTTCGGGTCGTACCCCGGATACGTCGGGTACGCCTGCGTCGCGTTCGCCGGCGGCTGGTTCGCGTCGTACCCCGGATACGTCGGGTACGCCTGCGTCGCGTTCGCCGGCGGCTGGTTCGCGTCGTACCCCGGATACGTCGGGAAGGCCTGCGTCGCGTCGCCGTACGCCTGCCGCGGATCCGAGGTGTACTGCGGGCCTGGGAACTGCTCGGTCGGCTGGTCCGGGGAGGGGTACTCGGACTGCCCCGGACCCGGACCCCATCCCGCGGTGGGGTCGGGTCCGACCGGCAGGGCCTCGGTGCCGTCCGGGGTGTTCTCGGGCGTCCGCTGATCGTCCGGCTTGCTCATGTCTCGGGCCTGCTTTCCTGTGCAGATTCGACGCATCGCGCCTGTCCAGTCTCGACGCACCGAGTCGGCGACTTCGGACCGACCCTTCAGGGTAGAGCGGAATCCTGAGACGGTTCTGAGGCAGTGCGATCGAGGTCGGCTACTGGACCCCGTCCCAGGTGATCGGCTTGGCGAGCGCGGCCGGGAACTTTGCGTGCAGGTATCTCGTCCACTCCGAGACGTGCAGCCGCATGACGGACTCGGCCTCGGCCGGATCGCCCGCCACGATGGCGTCGAAGATCGCCTGGTCGGCCTCGAGCACCTTGATCCGCTGCTGTTCCGGGTAGTCGACGCCGAGCGAGGATCCCGCGAAGACCCCGTCCATCGCATCGATGAGAAAGCCGAACAGCGGGTTGCCCGACGCCCACGCGATCGTGTTGTGGAACTCCCGATTCGCCTCGAGGAACACCGCGAGGTCGGCGGTGTGCTCACGCATGGTGTCCACCGCGGCGGCGAGTCGCCCGCGCAGCTCGTCGGTGATCCGGTCCGCCGCCAACCTCGCCATCACCGGCTCGAGTCCGACCCTGGCCTCCACGATGGTGGCGAACCGGGCGCCCTCGAACTGCAGCAGCAGTCCGAGGCTGTTCATGAGGTGCGAGGCCTCGGGCTTCTCGACGATCGGCCCGCCGCCCGGGCCCGGCTTGAGCGAGATGGCGCCCGACAACTCGAGGAATCGAAGCGACTCGCGCAGTGTGCCGCGCCCGACCTTGTACTGCTCGAGCATCACCTTCTCGGAGGGCAGGTGGTCACCCGGCCCGAGGCCCTGTTGGTCGATGTCCGCGATTATTCGCCGCGCAATGATCATTGCCGTCTTCTGCGGCCGATCCGACCTGATCACCATTGCGCTGCCCCCTGCGTTGCCACCCCGACACCCTACTGAGCAGTAGGGAGGATACCGGTCAATTCGTTAGATCATCGGCGTGAACAGGACCTTCTGGACCTTCACGCCTCGAGTGTGATGCGAGTCACTTCACCGCGACGCTGTGGTCCATTGCATTCAATCTAATGATGCGGATAGTTTCTGGGCTGCGTCGAGAGGCTCGGGGTCACGATCTCGACCGCCTGCCGGTGCGCTGCGCCGGCGATCGACTTCACCAGACCACCTCCCGAGGGGAACGAATGAGCCAGAACCGCACGTCCGGACTGCACCGTGGCGCCCGCATCGCAGGCCTCGGCGCAGCAGCCGCCGTCACGATCGGCCTGATGTCGACGGGCGCGGCCAACGCCGACACCTTCGTGCCACTGCCGGACGGATCCAAGGCCACCCCCGGCGTCGTCGTGTCCCGCACCGGCGAGAGCGCCCTGATCTCCCCGTCCCTGGCCGCCAACGGCGCCGGACGCACCGCCTGGGTCTCGGGCACCGTCACCGCCGACGTCTCGTCCATCACCAAGGACGGCGAGGTCGGCCCCTACAA
>NZ_JBHXVP010000020.1:0-72469 GCF_042672245.1 Rhodococcus sp. NPDC127527 | reverse complement strand
CAGGCGCATCAGCTTGTCGCCCTCGACACCCTCGGCGCGGATCTCCTCCGCGTACTGCTCGATCCGATCCTGGACCTGACCCATGACTTCCCTCGTCTCTGTAGATGATCCGGCCGATGGACCTAAATTAGAACATGTTCCACCTTATTGAGAAGTGCAACGGACTCGCCGGTTTCCTTTTCTCGGACTCCCAGGTCCAAGCGGGCGAGCGGCGAGGGGATCGGGGGTTCGGCGGCGAAAACGCTTGAAGTTCTGACGGTTGCTCGTGTTCACCTCGCGGGTCGGTCGTTGGGAGTTGATCTCGCGGGGAGTCGATGTCCATGGATCCGGCGGAGGCAGTTGCTCAAAACTGAAACGCGTTCTAGCTTGGCGGCATGGACGTGAGCTACGAGGGGACCAAGAGGGACGTCGTCACCGACAAGGGGGTGCTGCGCTACCACGAGGCGGGAGAGGGGCCGCCGCTCATCCTGTTGCACGGCTCGGGAATCGGCGTGAGCGGCTGGCGAAACTATCGGGGAAATCTGGCGGTCTTCGCGGAGCGGTTCCGCTGCTACATCCTCGAGTTCCCGGGGTTCGGGGTGAGTGATCCCGTCGACGGGCACCCAGTGATCACAGCGGGATCGTCGGTGATCCGCTTCATGGACGCGCTGGGCATCGAGTCGGCCGCGATGGTCGGCAATTCGATGGGAGGCGTCGTGGGAACCACGGTCGCCATGAGGCATCCCGAGCGAGTGAGCAAGCTGATCACGATCGGCGGGGTGGGGCCGAACATCTTCAGTCAGAACCCGAGTGAGGGCACCCGACTGCTGCAGGAGTTCGCCGACGGTCCCAGTCGCGACAAGCTGGTTCGGTGGCTCGAATGCATGGTGTACGACCGTTCGGTCATCACCGAGGAACGGATCGAGGAACGCTGGGAAACCGCGAACGATCCGGCGTCGCACGAGACCCTCGCCGCGATGTACGGCTCCGCAGCGTTTGCCGCGCAGCAGCAGTTCACGGCCCACTCGGACGCGCCGCCGTACTGGTCGATGATGCACAAGGTGCAATGCCCGACACTGCTGACGTGGGGGCTCGACGACCGGCAGTGCCCGCCGGACATGCCGATGGTTCCGTTGAGACTGATCCCCAACGCGGAACTGCACGTGTTCCCGAACTGCGGGCACTGGGTGATGGTCGAAGCCAAGGAGGCATTCGAGCGTGTAGCCCTGGAATTCCTGCTGCGGTGATGCGCGCCGCCGGCGACCGGTCGTGGGGCGAGTCGCCGGCGGCTCCACCAAGTGGTGGCATCCGTTCTGATCCCCGAGTCAGGGCTCTACCAGGGCGTATGTGGGTGCCCATGGGGTGGTGGGCTACCCTGAGACGTGTCACCAATGCAGGATGAATCCACTCGCACAGACGCCCGCAGCTACGAGGTCCGCACCTTCGGGTGTCAGATGAACGTGCACGACTCGGAGCGGCTGTCGGGTCTGCTCGAGGACGCCGGCTACACGAAGGCCGCGCCCGGCACCGATCCCGACCTGCTGGTGTTCAACACCTGCGCGGTCCGCGAGAACGCCGACAACAAGCTGTACGGCACCCTCGGTCACCTGCGCCCCACCAAGGAGTCCCGCCCCGGCATGCAGATCGCTGTCGGCGGCTGCCTCGCCCAGAAGGACCGCGACACCGTGGTCAAGAAGGCGCCCTGGGTCGACGTCGTGTTCGGCACCCACAACATCGGCTCGCTGCCGACCCTGCTCGAGCGGGCTCGGCACAACGAGGAGGCCCAGGTCGAGATCCTGGACTCGCTCGAGGCCTTCCCGTCCACGCTGCCGGCCAAGCGCGAATCCGCCTACGCGGGCTGGGTGTCGATCTCGGTCGGCTGCAACAACACCTGCACGTTCTGCATCGTGCCCGCACTGCGCGGCAAGGAGGTCGACCGGCGGCCCGGTGACATCCTCGCCGAGGTGCAGGCCCTGGTGGACGAGGGCGTGCTCGAGGTGACGCTGCTCGGCCAGAACGTCAACGCCTACGGCGTCTCCTTCGCCGACCCGGAACTGCCCCGCGACCGCGGCGCGTTCGCGAAGCTGCTCAGCGCGTGCGGGCGGATCGAGGGGCTCGAGCGGGTCCGGTTCACCTCCCCGCACCCCGCCGAGTTCACCGACGACGTCATCGAGGCGATGGCGAACACCCCGAACGTGTGCCCGCAGCTCCACATGCCGCTGCAGTCCGGTTCCGACCGCGTCCTCAAGGAGATGCGCCGCTCGTACCGCAGCACCAAGTTCCTCGGCATCATCGAGAAGGTCCGCGCCGCGATGCCGCACGCCGCGATCACCACCGACATCATCGTCGGCTTCCCCGGCGAGACCGAGGAAGACTTCCAGCAGACCCTCGACGTGGTCCGGCAGGCGCGGTTCACCAGCGCCTTCACCTTCCAGTACTCGAAGCGTCCCGGCACCCCGGCGGCCGAGATGGACGAGCAGCTGCCGAAGGAGGTCGTGCAGGAACGTTACGACCGCCTGATCGCCCTGCAGGAGCAGATCACGCTCGAGGAGAACCGGAAACTGGTCGGCGCCGAGGTGGAGCTGCTCGTGGCCGCCGGGGAGGGCCGCAAGAACGCCGCCACCCAGCGGATGAGCGGCCGCGCCCGCGACGGCAGGCTGGTGCACTTCCGGCCGGAGGGCGCCCTCGACGGACAGGTGCGTCCGGGCGACGTGATCACCACCGTGGTGACCGGCGCCGCCCCGCACCACCTGATCGCCGACGGTCCGGTGCTCACGCACCGGCGCACCCGTGCGGGCGACTCGCACGAACGGGGCATCACCCCCAAGACGCCACCGATCGGTGTCGGACTGGGACTACCGCAGATCGGCGCGCCCGCGCCGCTGCCCATCGCGACGGGATGTGGAGCATGACCGACAACCGCCCCGAGGACGACCTCGAGCAGTACCGCAAGGACATCGACGCGGCCGAGCGGAAGGTGAACTCGGAGATCGATCCGGGTCTGCGCGGCGTGGTGGTCGCGGTGGGGGTGCTGCTCCTGCTGCTCTCCTTCGCGCTGCCGCACACGGGAGGCGCGAACGGCTGGGACGTGCTGGTCGGCGACGATGCCGCGGTGGCGGAGTCGATCGCGCTGCCGTCCCGGGTGTTCGTGTGGCTGGCGCTGGTCTTCGGCGTGGTCTTCGGCGCCCTCGCACTCGTCACCCGGCGCTGGGCGCTGGCGTGGCTGTCGCTGGCGGGCTGCGCGGTCGCCGACGTGTTCGGCATGCTCGCGATCTGGTCCCGACAGACGCTCTCGCCGAGCGATCCCGGCGGTGGCCCCGGCATCGGACTGATCCTCGGCTGGATCGTGGTGATGGTGCTGACCTTCCACTGGATCCGGGTGGTGTGGAGCCGCACCGCCGTCCAGCTCGCGGCAGAGCAGGAGCGTCGCGAGAAGACCGCGGAGGCCGAGCAGCGTGACATCTGGGGTGACCTGAACAAGTAGCGCGGACGCGCTCACCGCGGCGCGCAACGGCCGGCCGGATCTGGCGGCGGTCCAGGGGGACTCGCCTCGATCCGGCCGGCCGTTGCGCTGTTCGCGATGGTGCCGGTCGACGACGCGGCGTACCGACTACCGCTCGTTGACGGCGCCCTCCGCGGCGTCCGCCCACTCGCGCCACTGCTGGGCCTGTGCGAGGGCCTTCTCCGCGTCCTTGCTCTTGCCCGCCGCCGTCGCCTTCGCGGCCTGTTCCTCGAACTGGGCGACCCGCTCGCGGAACTGGGCGGCGCGGGCCATCGCCTCGGGATCGGTTCGGCGCCACTGGGAGTCGACCGCGTCCTTGACCTTCTTCTCGACGGCACGCAGCTTCGACTCCAGGTCGTGCATCCGCTCGCGCGGCACCTTGCCGATCTCGTCCCACTTCTCCTGCAGGTCGCGCAGCGCGGCGCGCGCCGACTCGAGATCCTTCGACGGGTCGATGTCCCCGGCCTCACGCAGCAGCGCCTCCTTGGCGACCGCGTTGCCCTCGAACTCGGCGTCCCGCTCCGAGGCCGCGGCGTTGCGGGCCTCGAAGAACACGTCCTGGGCGCCCTTGAAGCGCTTCCACAGGGCGTCGTCCGCCTCGCGTGGGGCGCGTCCCGCGGCCTTCCATTCCACCAGCAGGTCCCGGAACGCACCGGCGGTCGGACCCCAGTCGGTGGAACCGGACAGCTCCTCGGCGCGGACGACCAGTTCCTCCTTGGTGGCCTTCGCTGCCGCGCGGTCGCGGTCCAGTTCGGCGAAGTGGGCCCCGCGGCGGCGGTTGAAGGCCTCCCTGGCCTTCGAGTAGCGCTTCCACAGCGCGTCGTCGACCTTCCGGTCGACCCCGCGGATCGTCTTCCACTCGTCGAGGATCTCGCGCAGGCGGTCGCCCGCGACCTTCCACTGGGTGGACTCGGCACCGATCTGCTCGGCCTCCGCCGCCAGCTCCTCCTTGCGGTGCGTGTGCTCCTCGCGTTCGTGCTCGCGCTCCTCCTTGGCCGCCACGGCGGCCTTCTCGGAGCCGGCGATCACCGCATCGAGGCGTCGGGCCAGCGCATCGACGTCGCCGATGACCGCCGCGGTGGGCAGGGACTCGAGGAGGGCCGTCGCGGCGGTCTTGGTCTTCTTCGCGTCACCGGCGCCTGAGGTCAGCCGGGCCTCGAGCAGGCCCACCTCCGTGGCCAGGTCGTCGTAGCGCCTGCCGAAGTGCGCGAGGCCCTCGGCGGCGTCACCGGCCTGCCAGGACCCGATCTGACGTTCCCCGTCGGCCGTCTTGACCCAGGCGGTGCCGTCCTCGTCGACGCGGCCGAAGAGGCTCGGGTCGCTCGGCGGGGCGACCGTCGGCGCGTGCACCGCGGCGGGTACTGCAGGCACGGCCGGTTTCACCGCTCCGGGCCTGGGCGCGCCCGGCTTCGGGGCGCCGGGCTTGGGTGCGCCGGGCTTGGGTGCGCTGCTGTCGGTCATGACTCCTCTTCCCTGCCGCGCGTCACGGCTGCCGTTGGCTCGGTCTCTCGGGTTTCATTCAACCCGGAACGAGCGGTCACGACTATTGAAACAGTTCGGACCCCGAGAGTCGGGATTCTGGGGTCGACTACCGTTGCCAGCGTGTTCACCGCCGCGGCCCTGGTCTCCTCGCCACCCCTGTTGATTCCCGCACTGGCGGGCGCGGCCGCGGTCGAGACCGCGGAGCTCCGCGAGGCGAGCCTGACCGCGGCCCTCGCGCTCGGCGAACGCGCCCAGAACTGGACCGTCATCGGTGTCGGACCCACCGAATCGGAGGTGCCCGCCGATGCGCGGGGCACCTTCCGCGGCTTCGGTGTCGACCTCCGGATCTCGATGTCCGCCGGGGCCGACGCCGTCGTGGACCCCGACCTTCCGCTGGCCGCGCTGGTCGCCGGGTGGCTGCGGGCGGAGTCGTCACCGTGGTCGACGGCGACCGCGGTGATCGTCGCGGAGGACACCTCGCCGGTGTACTGCGCGGAGCTGGGCGCGCGGCTGCGGGACACGCTCGACGCGGAACCCGGCCCGTGCGGGGTGCTCGTCGTCGCGGACGGGGCGACCACCCTCACCGCGAAGGCGCCCGGCGCGTTCGACGAGCGCGCACCGCAGGCTCAGCGCGAGCTCGACCGCGCCCTCGACGCCGGTGACCTCGAATACCTGCGGCAGCTCGACCCGGTCGCCTGCCTCGATCTCGGTATCGCCGGGCGCGCGGCCTGGCAGGTGCTGGCCGGGGTGTTCGGCGACGACGCCCCGCGGTGCGACACCTACTACCAGGGGGCGCCGTACGGCGTCGGATACCACGTCGGGATGTGGCTGCCGTGACCGTGCGCCCCGTCGCGGTGGTCGGGCCGACCGCGACCGGCAAGTCCGACCTGGGACTCGCGCTGGCCGAGCGGCTCGGCGGCGAGATCGTCAACATCGACGCCATGCAGCTCTACCGCGGCATGGACATCGGCACCGCCAAGGTGCCCGAGGACCAGCGCCGCGGCATCGCGCACCACCAACTCGACGTCCTCGACGTCACCGAGACCGCGACCGTCGCCCGCTACCAGCAGTCGGCACGCGCGGACGTCGAGGACATCGCGCGGCGCGGCCGCGTGCCCGTGATCGTCGGCGGCTCGATGATGTACGTGCAGTCGCTGCTGGACGACTGGGAGTTCCCCGCCACCGACCCGCAGGTCCGGGCGAAGTGGGAGGCGGTGCTCGCCGAGCGTGGCGTCGCGGGCGTGCACGCGGAACTGACCCGGGTCGACCCGCAGGCCGCCGCGACCATCCTGCCGACCGACGGCAGGCGGATGGTGCGCGCGCTGGAGGTCGTCGAGCTGACCGGGCGGCCGTTCGCGGCGTCCGCGCCGACCATCGGGGAGCCGCGCTGGGGGACTGTCGTGCTCGGCGTCGACCGGGACACAGCCGAACTCGACGAGCGGATCGGCCTGCGCACGGACCTGATGTTCGAGCAGGGCCTGGTCGACGAGGTGACCGCGCTGATCGACGTCGGGCTGCGCGAGGGTGTCACCGCGCCGCGGGCCATCGGCTACGCGCAGGTGCTGGCCGCCCTCGACGGCGAGTACGACATGGACGAGGCGCGTGAGCGGACCCTGATCGGCACCCGGCGATACGTGCGCAGGCAGCGGTCGTGGTTCCGGCGAGACCCGCGGGTGCACTGGCTCGACGCGGCGCGGGCGGACCTGGTCGAGGAGGCAATGACAACGGTGGAGAGAGCGTGACGAAGAAGACGCAGCGGACTACGGCGCAGTCGGGGCATCGCGACCCGAGGGTTACGGTGCGCAATGCCCGCTTCCAGCAGTGGCAGTCGTACCTGGGCACCCGGGCCAAGCGCACCAAGGCGGGGCGTTTCCTGATCCAGGGTGTGCGACCGCTGACCCTCGCGATCGAGCACGACTGGCCGATCGAGACGCTGCTCTACCGGGTCGACGGCGCGCCGCTGTCGGCGTGGGCGCGCGGCGTCATGGGCGCCTGGTCCGGGGAGAAGGTCGGCGTCAGTGGCGAACTGATGGCCGAACTGGGGGAGAAGGCCGACGCCGCACCGGAACTCATCGCCGTCGCGAAGACCCGTCAGCGGGGTCTCGGCGCGTTCGTCCCGACCTCCGGTGCGCCGCTGGTGGTGGTGTTCGACCGGCCGTCCTCGCCCGGCAACCTGGGCACACTGATCCGGTCCGCCAACGCATTCGGGGCCGACGCGGTGGTCGTCGCGGGGCATGCCGCCGACCCGTTCGACCCGCAGTGCGTTCGCGCCTCGACCGGTTCGTTGTTCGCCCTGCCGGTGTACTCGGCGGCCGACGCGAACGAGGTACTGGCCATGCGGGAGCGCCTGCGACGGTCGGGGCGTGATCTGATGATCGTCGGGACCGACGAGGACGGCGCGGTGCCCATCTTCGAGCACGACTTCGGTGGAGGCACGATTCTGGTGATCGGAAACGAGACCCGAGGCATGAGCGCGTCCTGGCGCGCGGCCTGTGATGTGACGGTGAGCATCCCGATCGGGGGGGCCGCGAGTTCGCTCGGCGCGCCCTCGGCGGGCGCGGTGTGCCTCTACGAGATCGCGAGGCAACGCGGATGAGCGACGACGAGTTCGACATCGAGTGGCAGACCAACCCGGACGGACTGTCCCGGGCGACCGCGGCCCGGCTCGCTGCCCGGCTGGCGCTGTTCGCCGGCGTGGCCGAGCAGGATGCCCTCGGTAAACTGACTGGCATGGAATTCAGCAAGGGGCACGGCACCGAGAACGACTTCGTCGTGCTGCCCGACCTGGATGCGGCGCTCGACCTGCGCGCCGACCGGGTGGCCACGTTGTGCGATCGCCGCAGCGGCCTCGGCGCCGACGGCGTGCTCCGGGTCGCGCGGGCCGGCGCGCTGCGCGCGGCCGGGGTGCTCTCGACGCTGCCCGACGGTGTCGGCGAGGGCGACTGGTTCATGGACTACCGCAACGCCGACGGTTCGATCGCCGAGATGTGCGGCAACGGGGTTCGGGTCTTCGCGCACTACCTGCGTGCCACCGGGCTGGAGCGGGCCGCCGAGTTCGTCGTCGGCAGCCGGTCCGGTCCGCGGCCCGTGGTCGTGCACCGCGGCGAGGGATCGTTCGGCGAGGTGACCGTCGACATGGGTCCGGTCCGCGAACTGGGCGTCACGACCGCGACCGTCGACGGGCAGCTGCTCACCGGCCTCGGGATCGACGTCGGCAACCCCCACCTGGCGTGCGTGTCGGAGTCCCTCACCGCCGACAAGTTGGCGAGCCTGGACCTGAGCCGCGCGCCGATCTTCGACCTGGCGTTCTTCCCGAGCGGGGTGAACGTGGAGGTCCTCACCCCGCTCGTGGACGGCGCCGTCGACATGAGGGTCTACGAACGCGGTGTCGGCGAGACCAGGTCGTGCGGCACCGGCACGGTCGCGGCGGCGACGGCGGCACTGCGTGCGGCCGGCCGCGTCGACGGCCAGGTGCGGGTCCGGGTGCCCGGCGGCGAGGTGCAGGTCACCGTGCGTGCAGGTCGGGCCTGGCTGCGCGGTCCGTCGGTCCTGGTGGCCTCGGGACGGATCGACGAGTCGTGGTGGGACGCGCTGGCCTGATCTGTCGCGCTCCGCGCCGCTGCACCCGCCCCGGATAACCGGGTGCACGGCGCGGGCTCGGCGTGGGACCATGGGCGTTGTATGACGAACACACGCGGCAAGACCGACACCCACGGCTTCGACGAGCACGAGGCCGATCACTTCGACGAACATCACGGGCACGACCCCTCGATCGGCGAGATGCAGCTCGACGACCGCAGCGCGCTGCGCCGCGTCGCCGGGCTGTCCACCGAACTGACCGACGTCACCGAGGTCGAGTACCGGCAGCTGCGCCTGGAGCGTGTGGTGCTGGTCGGCGTCTGGACCTCCGGGACCGCGGCGCAGGCGGAGGCCAGCATGGCCGAGCTCGCGGCCCTCGCGGAGACCGCGGGTTCGGAGGTGCTCGAGGGGCTCGTGCAGCGACGCGACAAACCCGACGCCGCCACCTACATCGGTTCCGGCAAGGCCAACGAACTGCGGGACGTCGTGCTCGCGACCGGCGCCGACACCGTCATCGCCGACGGCGAGTTGACGCCGGCCCAGCTCAATGCGCTGGAGAAGGTGGTCAAGGTCAAGGTCATCGACCGCACCGCCCTGATCCTCGACATCTTCGCCCAGC
This sequence comes from Rhodococcus sp. NPDC127527, assembly GCF_042672245.1. Lineage (NCBI taxonomy): Bacteria > Bacillati > Actinomycetota > Actinomycetes > Mycobacteriales > Nocardiaceae > Rhodococcus > Rhodococcus sp. NPDC127527. Next base: position 63,308 of record NZ_JBHXVP010000020.1, on the reverse strand, counting down.
ACGCCACCTCCAGCGAGGGCAAGGCACAGGTCGCGCTGGCCCAGATGCAGTACATGCTGCCCCGGCTGCGCGGCTGGGGTGAGTCGATGTCCCGGCAGGCCGGTGGTCGCGCGGGCAAGGACGGCGGCGTGGGAACGCGCGGGCCGGGCGAGACGAAGATCGAGACCGACCGGCGCCGGATCCGCGAGCGGATGGCCAAGCTGCGTCGCGAGATCAAGGAGATGAAGGGCGCCCGCGACACCAAGCGCACGCGGCGGCTGCGCAGCGAGGTGCCGTCGGTCGCGATCGTCGGCTACACCAACGCGGGCAAGTCGAGCCTGCTCAACTCGCTCACCGGTGCGGGCGTGCTGGTGCAGAACGCGCTGTTCGCCACCCTGGACCCGACCACTCGCAAGGCGGAGTTCGAGGACGGGCGACAGTACGTGCTCACCGACACCGTCGGGTTCGTCCGGCACCTGCCGACCCAGTTGGTCGAGGCGTTCCGGTCGACGCTCGAGGAGGTCACCGACGCGGACCTGTTGGTGCACGTCGTGGACGGATCCGACCCGCTGCCGACCGACCAGATCAAGGCCGTGCGCGAGGTGATCACCGAAGTCCTGCGCGAGACCGACGCCCCGGCACCGCCAGAACTGTTGGTGGTCAACAAGATCGACGCCGCGGACCCGGTCACCCTGACCCAGCTGCGGGGCCTGCTGCCCGGCGCGGTATTCGTGTCCGCGCGCACCGGGGAGGGCATCGCCGAACTGCGCGAGACGCTGGCGGAGATCGTGAAGGCGCCGGAGGTGGAGTTGACCGCCCTGGTCCCGTACACCCGCGGGGACCTGATGGCCCGAATCCACGCCGATGGGCGAATTCTCGGGTCTTCCCACGAACCGGAAGGCACACTGGTGCGCGCGAAGGTGCCGGAGGCGCTGGCCTCCGCACTCCGGGAGTACCGACACAGCGCCTGACCGGACGGGAACGGACATGACGGAACCGGCGCTGCCGCCTGTGTCGACGCCGCGGGCACCGCGGTCGGATCTGCCGGGCGCGCGGATGCGTAGCCGGATCGCGGTACTCGCGTTGGCGGTGGTCGGGTCGGCCGTGGTGACTGCGGCCCCGGCCGGCGCCGTGCCGGGGTCGAGTGGTTCCACCGGCTCCGCCGGCTCTTCGTCGGGTTCGGTGGCGTCGGACGCGCGCTTCGAGACGCTCTGCACGCCAACCGATCCCGGGCTCGCCGAGCTCTCCGGACTGGTGTCGACCGGCGACAGGATCTACGCCATCGGTGACAGCGGCACCGACGACGAGGTGTGGGTGCTCGACGACCAGTGCCGGGTCACCGGCACGGTGGCGGTGCCGCCGACCCCGGTCGACGTCGAGGACATGGCGATGTCCGGCGGTCGGCTCTGGCTCTCGGACACCGGCGACAACAACAGGATCCGCCAGCAGGTGTCGCTGACCGACCTGGACCCCGTCACCGGCGCCGGCTCGATGCACCTGCTCACCTACCCGGACGGCCCGCACGACGCGGAGACGCTGCTGGTCGGCCGCGACGGGCGGCCGGTGATCGTCACCAAGGAGGTCCTCGCGGCCAGCGGCATCTACCGCCCGGCGAACGGCGCCACCCTGGACCAGCTCGGCCCGGGCCCGGCACCGCTGCAGCGCATCGGGCAGATCGCCTACGCGCCCACCGACACCCCCGGCAGCCCGATGCCGGTGGCGGGGTCGATCCTGGTCACCGGCGGTGCGGTCAGTGCCGACGGCCGGGTCGTCGCGGTGCGGACCTACACCGACGTCTACCTCTACCCGGCGCCCGACGGTGACATCGCCGCGGCCCTGACCGGGACGACACCGGTCCGGGTCCCGATGCCGAACCAGCCGCAGGGCGAGGCGATCGCGTTCACCCCGAACGGGGACCTGCTCAGTGCGTCCGAGGCCAACGGTGGGCCGCTGCCGCCGATCGAGATCCTGCGCGGCGCCACCGGACTCGTCCAGTTGCCGGCCCCCGTCGTCGATGCGGCGGCGAAGGCCGACTCCGTCGGCGCGGGGACGGTCGTGGCGGCGGGCGCGGGTCTGGGCGCGGTCGCGGTCGGTGGCGCCGCGGTCTGGCGGCGGTCGCGCAAGGACACCCTGTAGATCGAACCGGCCAGTTCGAGGCGATCCGATCGGTAGGCTCCATGCCGATTCGTCGTCGGATGGAATACCGGCACATCTCACTGCTGCGAAGGGCTTGGATCAGATGTTCACTATTGCGGTCAAGAAGGGGCACGAGAACGTGTCGCTGCTCGGTATCGGTGCCTACCGCCCCAAGCGCATTGTCAGCAACGCCGAGGTGTGCGAGGTCCTCGACTCCACCGACGAGTGGATCTACGACCGCAGTGGGATCCGCAACCGTCGTTGGATCAGCGGCGACGAGACCGCCAAGTCGATGGCCGTCGCGGCGGCCGAACGCGCGATCAGGAACAGCGGCATCGACAAGGAACAGATCGGCGCACTCATCCTGGCGACGGGAAGCTGGAAGACCAAGATCCCGCACGGCGCCCCCCAGGTGGCGCACGAACTGGGCATCAACGGCATCGCCGCGTTCGACCTCGCGTCCGGCTGCGGCGGCTTCGGCTACGGTCTCGGCGTGGCCACCGACATGGTCCGGTCCGGGTCCGCCAAGTACGTGTTGGTCATCGGAGTCGAGACCATGTCCGTCGTGATGGAACCGACCGATCGCAACACCGCCTTCATCTTCGGCGACGGGGCGGGCGCGGTGGTGGTCGGGCCCAGCGAGCGGAACGGCATCTCGCCGACGGTGTGGGGCAGCGACGGTGAGAACGCCGGGGCGATCAGCCAGAACTACGACATTCCCGAGTACATGGACCGGGCGCAGGCCCTGCAGAGCGACGGCGTCGACGCGGAGCCGATCGGCCGCATGGTCGTCAACATGGAAGGCCCCCGGGTCTTCCGGTGGGCGGCGATCACCCTGCCGAAGGCCCTCGGCTCCATCCTGACGGAGTCCGGTGTCGCGATCGAGGACATCGAGGTGTTCGTGCCACACCAGGCCAACGCCCGGATCAACGACCTGATGAAGAAGAACCTCGGGCTCGGCGAGCATGTGCCGGTGGCCAACGACATCGAGAACACCGGCAACACGTCGGCCGCGTCGATTCCGCTCGCCATGGAGGAGATGCTGGTGTCCGGCAAGGCGAAGGGTGGGCAGCTCGCGCTGCTGCTCGGCTTCGGCGCCGGGCTGAGCTACGCCGGACAGGTCGTCACGTTGCCGCCGGCGCCGGTCGAAACCAGCTTCTGACCTCGAGGGACTGCGCAGTGTCCAACCCGTATCGGGGGCGGCCGACGGGTATCCGATTGGGTTGGGTGCGGGTCGGCCCGTGATACTGACCCGGTGTCGTCCGTCCACCACCTCCTGACCTCTGCATCCCACCTGTCGGTCACCGGCAGGTCGGCGGTGGTGGCGATGGTGGTGGTCGGCGTGCTGGGAGTCGTCGGCCTGGCGTCCGCCGTCGGCCGAATGTCGTTGCGGGCGGTGGCGATCGTCGCGGCAGCGGGCTGCGCGGCGACCGTCGGTGCGGTGGTCGTGCTGTGGGCGGCTTATCGCCCGCTGCCGGTCCAGATGTCGGGACGTGACGCGATGGTGGTGTCGGTGGCCCTGTCGGCGGTGTTCGCCGCGGTGGCCGTGGCGGCTCGCGGACCGGGCCGTCGACGGGCGATCGCGGCGGTGCTCGCGGCGAGCGCGCTCTGGGTGTCCGCGGCCGGCGTGGTGAACCGGGACGTGGGCCGGTACCCGACCGTCGGCGCGCTGGCCGGACACCGGCCGCCGCCGACCGCGCGACTGGCCGACTTCGACCAGGTGCCCGGTCCGCAGTCGCGGGTGCAGATCGGGTCGCCGACCGCCGCGGCGTGGCAGCCCCCGATGCGCCACACACCGGACGGAATGCTCACGCACGCCGAGATTCCCGGCACGGCGTCGGGTTTCACGGCGCGGCCGGCGCTGGTCTATCTGCCGCCCGCGTACCTCGACTCGCCGCGACCGCTGCTCCCGGTGCTGGTGCTGGTCGCGGGCAATCCCGGTCAGCCCGACGACTGGCTGGGCAACGGCCTGGCCGAGACCGTCAGCGCCTTCGCCGCGGCACACGACGGGCTGGCCCCGGTCGTGGTGGTCCCGGACGCGCTCGGGGCTACCGACGCGGTTCCCCTGTGCCTGGACTCGCGTCTCGGGAACGTGGACACCTACCTGGCCGTGGACGTCCCCGCGTGGGTCGCGAGCCACCTGCAGGTCGACGGCGCCCCGCAGGCCCGGGCGATCGGCGGGTACTCGTACGGCGGTACCTGCGCGGTCCAGTTGTCCACCAATCATCCCGACGTGTATCCGACGTTCCTGGACATGTCCGGTCAGGACGAGCCGTCGCTCGGCGACCACGCCGCCACGGTCGCCGCGACCTTCGGCGGCGACGAGTCCGCGTTCGCCGCGGTCAGCGCCCGCGAGGTGCTCATCCGGCACCCGCGCACGGGGGTGTCAGGGGTCTTCGTGGTCGGCGCCGAGGACGACGAGTACCGACCGCAGCAGCGACGGATGTACGACGCGGCACGCGCGGCCGGCATGCAGGTGCGGTACTACGAGCTGCAGGGCGGCCACAGCGGTCAGGTGTGGGGTCCGGGACTGGCAGGCGAGCTCGACTGGCTCGCCCGGCGGACCGGACTGCTCGCGCCGTAGCCTCAGGCGTCCAGGTCGGCGGCGACCAGTTTGGCCACCGTTTCCACCGCGGCGGGGTCGTCGCTGCTCACGGTGACCTCGACGCCCTGACCGGCGCCGAGGGTCATGATCATCAACGCCGATCCGGCGTCGACGGGCTCGCCGCCCGCGACCGAGAGGGTGACGGGAACTCCACAGGAGCCGACCGCGTCCGCGATGACGGCGGCGGGGCGGGCGTGCAGTCCGATCGACGATCCGACTGCGACGGTGGTGCTGGGCATGGTGTGGGCCTTTCTTCGGTGGGTTGGTGCGTTCACGCGGCGGCGGGGACGAGGTCCTCGTCGGGTACCGGGGCGGTGCGGCCGTGGACGAACTGTTTGGTGAGGACGACCGAGGCCGCGGCCACGACCGTGCCCGCGACGATCGAGATCAGGAACCAGCCGATGTTGCCGATCGCGAAGAGCACGAACAGGCCGCCGTGCGGGGCGCTGAGGGTGACGTCGGTGGCCATGACCAGTGCGCCGGTCACGGCACCGCCCGCCATCATCGACGGGATCACCCGGAGCGGGTCGGCGGCGGCGAACGGGATCGCGCCCTCGGAGATGAAGGCGGCGCCGAGGAACCAGGCGGCCTTGCCGTTCTCGCGCTCGGCCTCGCTGAACAGGCCGGGCCGCACCGTCGAGGCCAGCGCCATCGCGAGCGGCGGCACCATGCCCGCGGCCATCACCGCGGCCATGATCCGCAGGGTCGCGGGATCGTTGACGTTGAGTCCGGCGACCGCGAACGCGTAGGCGGCCTTGTTCACCGGACCGCCGAGGTCGAAGCACATCATCAGGCCGAGGATGATGCCGAGCGCGATGACGGAGCTGCCGGAGAGCCCGCCCAGCCAGTTGGTCAGCCCGCTGGTGATCATGGCCAACGGACGCCCGAGCACCATGAACATCAGCGCGCCGACGGCCAGGGTGGCGAACAGTGGGATGACCACCACCGGCATCAGGCCACGCAATACCTGCGGCACCCGGATCCGGCCGATCCACAGCGCCGCGAAACCGGCGATGATGCCGCCGACCAGGCCGCCGATGAACCCGGCTCCCACGAAGACCGCGACCGCGCCCGCGGTGAAACCCGGTGCGAGGCCGGGCCGGTCGGCGATGGCGAAAGCGATGAAGCCGGCAAGTGCCGGGACGAGGAAGCTGAACGAGAGCGACCCGATCTGGAAGAGCACCGCGCCCACGTACGCGCCGAGCCCGCTGTCGGGCAGGTTCCACAGCGAGTGGTCGAGGACGACGTCCTTCGCGCCGCCCGCGATCTCGTACCCCCCGAACAGGAAGCCGAGCGCGATGAGCAAGCCGCCGGCGGCGACGAACGGGATCATGTAGCTCACGCCGGTCAGCAGGATCTGCCGCAGGCGGGTGCCCCAGCCGACGTCGGATGATCCCGTCGCGGGTTCTGCGGTCCCGGCCGCGCCTGCCACGCGAGCCGCGGCGGGGTCGTCGGCCGCGTGGATCGCCTCGCCGACCATGGTGTCGGGCTCGTTGATGGCGCGTTTGACGCCGGATGCGACCACCGGCTTGCCGGCGAAGCGTTCCCGGCCCTTGACCCCGACGTCGGTGGCGAAGATGACGGCGGCCGCGCCCGCGATGACGTCGGGGCTCAGGGGTGTGCCGCCGCTCGAGCCCTGGGTCTCGACGCGCACCGGCACCGAGGCACGGTCGCCGGCGGCGACCAGCGAGTCGGCCGCCATGTAGGTGTGGGCGATGCCGGTCGGGCAGGCGGTGACAGCGACCAGGTAGCGCTGCCCCGCCACCGGTGCGACGTCCGACGGTGTCGCGGTGGCGGCGGGCTCGGCCGCAGGCGCGACGGGTCCTGGCGCCTCGAGACCGAGCGCCCCGTGCACGAGTGCGACCACCGCGTTCGCGTCGGGCGCGGCGCGCAGCGACGCCACGAACTCGGGCCGCACGAGCGCCCGCGCCAGACCGGAGAGCAACTTCATGTGCTCGGCGCCCGCACCCTCGGGTGCGGCGATGAGGAAGACCAGGTCGGCGGGGCCGTCGGGCGCACCGAAGTCGACCTTCGGGGCCAGTCGGGCGAAACCGAGGGAAGCGAGGGTCACGGCATCGGAGCGGCAGTGCGGGATGGCGATTCCGCCGGGCAGTCCGGTGGCCGACTGGGCCTCGCGGGCCAGCGCGGCGTCGCGCAACGCGGCAGGGTCGGTGGCGCGACCGGCACTGGCGAGTCGTTCCGCGAGGGCTTCGATCACCACCGCGGAGTCGGCGCCCAGATCGGCATCCAGGCAGATCAGGTCGGGGGTGATGATCGCCGCGGAATCGGCTGTGGGAGTGGACATGTCGGGTCCTCAGTGCTGTGGTGCAGGGTCGGAGACCGCGGGGGTCGGGGCTGCGGTGTCGGTGGGAAGGGCGGTGACGGTCACCGAATCGCGGTCGATCTGGTGCGGGCGCGGCAGTTCGGTGCCGGGCAGTCCGGCGGCGGCGGTGCCGTACGCCACCGCGAGCTGGAGTCGGCGTGACGGGTCGTCGCCGGCGACCTCGGCGAGGAGGTAGCCGGCGAGAGCGGCGTCGCCCGCGCCGACGGTGCTGCGCGGTGTGATCGCCGGAGCGTCGGCGAACCAGGCGCCGTCCGCGGTCACGAGGACGGCCCCGGCGGAGCCGAGGGTGGCGAGCACCGCGCCGACGCCGCGGTCCACCAGGGACCGTGCGGCCAGCACGGCGAGGCTCGGGTCGCCGCCGGCGGCGGCCGCCTCGAGTGCGGCCGGGTCGAAGCCGGTCAGCTGGCCGAGTTCCTCGGCATTCGGCTTGAGCAGGTCGGGTGCGGTGGCGGGGAAGCCCGCGGCGAGGGCGCGCAGCGGGACGTCGGAGGTGTCGACTGCGACCGCGCACGGCAGTGGCCACAGTTCTCGAACGAGACGGCCGTACCAGTCGTCCGGCACTCCGGGTGGGAGCGAGCCGCACAGTGCCACCCAGCGTGCGCTGACGGCGTGCTCGGCGAGCAACCGCGCCATCGCGTCCAGCTGTGCCCCGTCGAGCGGGTGCCCGGGCTCGTTGATCTTGGTGGTGGTGCCGTCGGGTTCGGTGATGGTGAGGTTGCTCCGGACCGCGGCCGTGGTGGGCACGAGGTAGTGGTGGACGCCGCGGTCGACCAGAGCGGTGACCAGGGGGTCGTCGGCGGGGGCGGGCAGGATCGTGGCGGTGGGGCAGTGCGCTCCGGCGACCACCCTGGCCACGTTGACGCCCTTGCCGCCGGGGTCGCTGGTGGTTGCGGTGGCGCGATGCACCGATCCACGCTCGAGCGGCTCGGCCAAGTCGACGGTGCAGTCCAGGCTCGGGTTCGCAGTCAGGGTGAGAATCATGCGACGACCACCTCGACGCCGTGGCCCTCGAACTCGGCACGGTCTCGCGGTTCGAGGTCCGCGTCGGTGACCAGGACGTCGACGCCGTCGAGCGGCGCGAAGCTCACCAGGTCCTCACGTCCGATCTTGCTCGAATCGGTCACCACGACCACGAGGTTCGCGCAGCGCACCATCGCCCGCTTGACGGCCGCTTCGTCGAGGTCGGGCGTGGACAGCCCGTGTCCGGCGGTCAGGGCGTTGGTGCCGAGGAACGCGACGTCCACCCGCAGGCCGGCCAGAGTCGTGACGGCCTGGTCGCCGACCACCGCCTGGGTGACGCCGCGGACTCGGCCGCCGAGCACCTGCAGGCTGTGTTGGCCGGCGCACCTCGCGGCGATCGGAATCGAGTTCGTGACGACCGTCAGGTCCCGGTCGGTGGGCAGCAGTGGCGCCATCCGGACCGTGGTGGTGCCCGCGTCGAGGGCGATGCTGCCGCCCTGGCCGGGCAGGTAGGCCAGGGCGGCAGCGGCGATCCGGTCCTTGGCCTGCGCGTGGCTGTGTTCGCGCTCGCCGAGACCCGTTTCGCCGATGGTGATCGCGGACGCGGAGACCGCCCCGCCGTGGACCCGGCGGATGAGTCCGAGTCGGTCGAGAGCAGCGAGATCGCGTCGGACCGTCTCGGTGGTCACCTGGTAGGCGTCCGCCAGGTCGGTGACCGAGACGCGACCGCGCTGGCCGATCAGGCCCGCGATCGCCTGTTGCCGCTCTTCCGCGTACATGTGGCCTCCTGCCCGAATAAATGTTGATTTATGTTGTTTTACGCCTGAGTGTGTTGACATGTCAAGGGTTTCGAGTAATCCTCGGCACAGTGCCTGTGTCGAGTGATGCGGGAGGCAGCGTGGGTTCGAACCGAGGAGTGAGCATGTCGGGATCCAACGTGGGCGATGCAACGCCGCAGGTGGACGGCCGTCCGGGGGTGCTCGCGGGGACGCCCGTGGTACCCGGAGCCGGGTACGGGCCGGTGATCAGGCCCGGCGCGCGACCGCCGGTCCCCGCTCGGCGCGCCGACCTGCCCGCGGCCGACCGTCCGGCGGAGAAGGAACGATTCCTGGCGGCCGCCGAAACGGTGTCCACCCGGCTGCTGGCGCGCGCCGACGCGGTCGCCGGGGCGGGCGCCGAGGTGTTGCGCGCCACCGCGGCGATGGCTACGGACCGCGGGTGGCTGGGCGCGGCCGGGTCGTTGGTCGACGGGGGCGAGCGCGCCGAGTCCGCGGTCGCCGCGGCGACCGAGCAGTTCGTCGCTGCATTCACCAAGCTGGGCGGGCTGATGGCAGAGCGGGTGACAGACCTGCTGGACGTGCGGGACCGGGTGCTGGCCGAACTCGCCGGCGCGCCCGAGCCGGGCATCCCCACTCCGGAGGTCCCGTCGGTGCTGCTGGCGACGGACCTCGCTCCGGCCGACACGGCCGTCCTCGATCCGGCCCGGGTCCTCGCCATCGCGACCACACTCGGCGGTCCGACCAGCCACACCGCGATCATCGCTCGCCAGCTCGGCATTCCCTGCGTGGTGGCCGTCGCCGGACTGGACGCGGTCGAGCCGGGCGCGGTGGTGCTGGTCGACGGCGAGGCCGGACTCGTGGAGGTCGAGCCCGCACCCGAACGGGCGGTTGCCGCAGCCGCCCACGCCGCGGAGGTCCGACGCCGAACCGAGTCGTGGACGGGCCCCGGACGCACCCGCGACGGCCACCCGGTGGCGGTGCTGGCGAACGTGCAGGACGGCGCGAGCGCCCGTGCCGCGGCGTCGTCGGCGGCCGAGGGAGTCGGGTTGCTGCGGACCGAGCTGGCGTTCCTGGACCGGGACACCGAACCGACCGTGGAGGAGCAGGCCCTGATCTATCGCGAGGTGTTCGACGCGTTCGCCGGCGGCAAGGTCGTGGTGCGGACCCTCGACGCCGGATCGGACAAGCCGTTGCGCTTCGCCGGGCCGGTCGACGAACCCAACCCGGCCCTGGGCGTGCGCGGCTACCGGATCGCCGCGGCGAACCCCGGGATCCTGGACCGGCAGCTCGACGCCATCGCGCTGGCCGCACTGGACAGCCCGGCGTCGGTGCTGGTGATGGCCCCGATGATCGCGACGGCAGCGGAGGCCGCCGAGTTCGCGACCGCTGCCCGGGCCCGGTCCCTGGTGCCCGGTGTGATGGTGGAGATCCCGGCCGCGGCCCTGATGGCCGACCGGATCCTCGAGCACGTCGACTTCCTGTCGCTCGGGACCAACGACCTGACCCAGTACACGATGGCCGCGGATCGGTTGTCGGCGCCGCTGGCGGCGCTGACCGACCCGTGGCAGCCGGCGGTCCTGGCGTTGGTGGCCCGCACGGTCGCCGACGGGTCCCGGGCGGGCAAGGCCGTCGGGGTGTGCGGCGAGGCGGCGGCCGACCCGCTGCTCGCGTGCGTGTTGGCGGGTGTCGGCGTCGCCTCGTTGTCCATGGCGGCATCGGCGATCGCGGCCACCGGGAGCGCACTGTCCGAGGTCGACCTGGACGCCTGCCGCCGCGCGGCGGACGCGGCGCTGGGAGCGGCGGATCCGCACACCGCGCGAACGCGGGCGGCGGAGATTCTGCGCGGGTAGCGGCCCGATGCGGTGGCACGGCCCGGCGTGATGGCCCACGATGAAGCCATGGACCCGGTCGAGGCGTTGCGCGAGATCGCCTTCTGGCTCGAGCGTGCCCGCGCCGAAACCCACCGGGTCAAGGCGTATCGACGGGCCGCCGACGTCGTCGAGGCGCTCTCGCCGGAGCAGCGCGATCGGCTCGGGCGGACCGACACCTGGACGGCGCTCAGCGGAGTCGGGCCCAAGACCGCCGCGGTCATCGCGCAGGCCTGGGCCGGGGAGGTGCCCGCGTACCTGACCGAGGTCAAGTCGAAGGCCCAGCGGATCGGGGAGGGCGGCCGCGAACTGCTGGCCGCGCTGCGCGGGGACCTGCACACCCACTCGGACTGGTCGGACGGCGGCAGTCCGATCGCCGAGATGATGCGGCGCGCGGCGCTGATCGGGCACGAGTACTGCGCCCTGACCGATCATTCCCCGCGGCTGACGGTCGCCAACGGGCTGTCCGCCGAGCGGTTGCGCCGCCAGCTCGACGTCGTCGCGGAACTGAACTCCGAGCTCGCGCCGTTCCGCATCCTCACCGGGATCGAGGTCGACATCCTCGACGACGGAACGCTGGATCAGGATCCCGGCCTGCTCGCCGAGCTCGACATCGTCGTCGCCAGTGTGCATTCCAAGCTCGCGATGGAGTCCGATGCGATGACCCGACGGATGGTGCGGGCGGTGGCGGACCCGAACGTGGACGTGCTGGGTCACTGCACCGGCCGGCTCGTGGAGGGCAGGCGCGGGACGCGGCCGGAGTCGGCGTTCAACGCCGAGGTCGTGTTCGAGGCATGCAAGCAGTTCGGCACCGCCGTCGAGATCAACAGCAGACCCGAACGCCGCGACCCGCCTGCCCGGCTGATCGCGACGGCCCTCGAACGCGGTGTGCTGTTCTCCATCGACACCGACGCGCACGCACCGGGCCAGCTCGACTTCCAGGGTTACGGCTGCGAACGGGCCCAGGCCTCCGGTGTTCCGGCGGACCGGGTGATCAACACCTGGCCGGTCGACGAACTGCTCGCCTGGACGCGCGAGTAGCCCTGGCTACGGCTCGGCCATGACCTGTTCGGGCGGGACCCGCGTCGCGGCCCTCCTGGGCTTCCTGGCCTTGCGTGGCGCGGGCTGCTTCGCTTTCACCGTCTTCTTCGGCCGGGCGGGTACCGTGCGCGGCGTCGCCTTGGCGTCGAAGTAGTCCCCGCCCTTGCGGCGGACGTCGTCGGTGCCCCAGGACCGGTTGCGCGCCACCGGCGCCATCTGCGGAATGTGCTTGCGGCAGTGGATGTACGCCTCCTCCACATCCACCACCACCCAGCGTTCGGGCGTGCGGCCGGTGCCGTGGTCCTCGGGCAGGTCCGGCACCTGCGCGCGCAGGTCGCCGTCCTCGACGATCCGGGCGGTCCCGTTGACGTGCAGGCCGATCAGATCGTGGACGAAGTCGATCATGAGGATCCCGACGTGTGGGTTCTCCCGAATGTTGCCGAGGCTGGCCATCACGCCGTTGCCACGGTACTCGGGATAGGCGAGGGTGTGCGGATCGATGACGTGCATGAAACCGGGGGCGCCCGCCCGGAACGTCGAGTCGCACTCGCCGCGGGAGTCGGCGGTCGCGACGAACGCCATCTCCTGCCTGCTCGCGAAGTTGATCATCGTCGGATTCAGGTGGGCGAGAACCTGATCCGAGTAGAACCGGGCCGCGCGCTCGGTGGTTCCGTACTCGTCCTGCAGCTCATGTTCGCCGACACTCCCCACGGTGTCACGAATTGTCATGGGACTCCTATGCACTTGGGACACGCCCGCCTTGGTCGGACGATGCGGTAACGCTAGCCGGGTGGCCGGTACGCCGCAGCGGATCCTGCCCACGCACCCGGTGCGACCACGTCGGCGGGTCGAGAACCCTCGCCACGGCCTACCATGAGCCTCCGTGACGAAGCGAGAGACGACCGCAACCAAGGCCGCCGGGTTCGGCTGGGTCCTGCACGGCAACGGCAAGGCGATCGCCGACGGCGCCGTGGTGGCCCCCGAGGAACGGCTGAGCTGGCCCCGCACCGTCGGAATCGGCATGCAGCACGTGATCGCCATGTTCGGGGCCACGCTGCTGGTCCCGACCATCACCGGCTTCCCGGTCACCACCACGTTGCTGTTCTCCGGCATCGGGACCGTGCTGTTCCTCCTGATCACCCGCGGCCGGGTGCCGAGCTACCTCGGCTCGTCGTTCGCGTTCATCGCCCCGCTCACCGCGTCCGCGGCGGACGGCCCGGCGGCGCAGCTCGGCGCGGTCCTCGCGGTCGGTGTCGTCCTGATGCTCGTGGGTGTCCTGGTCAAACTCGCCGGGGCCCGGGTGCTCGACGCGGTGATGCCGCCGGTCGTGACCGGCGCCGTCGTCATGCTGATCGGGTTGAACCTGGCTCCGGCGGCGGTCGGGTCGTTCGAGGCGCAGCCCCTGGTCGCCGCGGTGACCCTGGTCGCGATCCTCGTCGTCACCGCCGTCGGTCCCGGGCTGCTCGGACGCCTCGGCATCCTGGTCGGCGTGGTGGTCGGCTGGGTGTTCGCCGCCGTCACCGGGGCACTGGCCACCGACCGCCTCGACGCGTTGCGCGAGGCCGCGTGGATCGGGGTGCCGCACCTGCGCGGTCCGACGTTCCAGTGGTCGGCCATCGCGCTCGCGCTTCCGGTCGTGATCGTGCTGATCGCGGAGAACGTCGGCCACGTCAAGGCGGTCGCGGCGATGACCGGGCGTTCGCTCGACGACGTCGCGGGCGACGCGCTGTTCGCGGACGGGCTCGCGACCACCCTCGCGGGGGCAGGCGGCGGCTCCGGCACCACCACCTATGCGGAGAACATCGGCGTCATGGCGGCGACGCGGGTGTACTCGACCGCCGCCTACTGGGTCGCCGCCGCGACGGCGATCGTGCTGGCGTTCTCGCCGAAGTTCGGCGCACTGGTGTTCACCGTGCCGGACGGCGTCATCGGTGGCGCGACGCTCGTGCTCTACGGCCTGATCGGCATTCTCGGGGTTCGGATCTGGACCGAGGCGAAGGTCGACTTCACCGACCCGGTGAACCTGACCGTGGTGGCCGCCGCGATCGTCGCCGGCATCGGCAACCTCACGCTCGCCGTCGGTTCCGTCGAACTCGGCGGCATCGCGTGGGGCTCGGTCGGGATCCTGGTCGGGTACCCGCTGATGCGGGCGCTGGCACGACTGCGCAGGTGACGCTCCCCGGTGCGCGCCGGGTCACACTTTGCGATCGTTCGGGTCATACACCGCTCCAGCGCTGCGGCATAGCGTGAAAGCAGGTACGTCGATCACACAGGAGCATTGATGGAACGCACGATTTTCGAGCCCGAACACCTTCTCTTCCGTGAGTCCTACCGCAAGTTCCTCGAGCAGGAGGTCGCCCCCAACCACGACAAGTGGGAAGAGGCGAACATCGTCGATCGCGAGGTCTGGAAGAAGGCGGGTGCGCAGGGCTTCCTCGGCATGGCCGTGCCGGAGGAGTACGGCGGCGGCGGGGTCGAGGACTTCCGCTACAACGCCGTCATCACCGAGGAGACCACCCGCGGTGGCTTCAGCGGTGTCGGATTCATGCTGCACAACGACGTGGTCGCGCCGTACCTGCTCAAGTTGGCCGACGAGGAGCAGAAGCAGCGCTGGCTGCCCGGGTTCTGCTCGGGCGAGATCATCACCGCCATCGCGATGACCGAGCCCGGCACCGGCTCCGACCTGCAGAACATCAAGACGCGGGCGGTCAAGGACGGCGACGACTGGATCCTCAACGGCTCCAAGACCTTCATCACCAACGGCATCAACGCCGACCTGGTGGTCGTGGTGGCGTGCACCGATCCCGAGAAGGGTGCGCAGGGCTTCTCGCTGCTCGTCGTCGAGCGGGGCATGGAGGGCTTCGAACGCGGCCGCAACCTCGACAAGATCGGCCTCAAGGCGCAGGACACCGCGGAACTGAGCTTCACCGACGTCCGGGTGCCCGGCAAGAACCTCCTCGGCGAGGAGGGCATGGGCTTCATCTACCTGATGCAGAACCTGCCGCAGGAGCGCATGTCGATCGCCGTCGTCGCGGCCGCCGCGATGGAGTCCTGCCTGGACATGACGATCCAGTACTGCCGCGACCGGAAGGCGTTCGGCAAGTCGATCGGCAGCTTCCAGAACACCCGTTTCGTGCTCGCCGAGCTGGCGACCGAGACCACCGCGGTGCGGATCATGGTGGACAAGTTCATCGAACAGCTCAACGACGGGAAGCTCACCGTCCAGGAGGCCGCCATGGCCAAGTGGTGGACCACCGAGCAGCAGGTCAAGCTGATCGACCGGTGCCTGCAGCTGCACGGCGGCTACGGCTACATGCGCGAGTACCCGATCGCCAAGGCCTACATGGACTCTCGTGTTCAGACGATCTACGGCGGCACCACGGAGATCATGAAGGAGATCATCGGCCGGGGCCTGAACCTCGGCTGACCGAGACGTGCGAACGGGCCGCCGCGGAAATCCCGCCGCGGCCCGTTTCGTGTGCCCGGCCCGCTCAGATCTTGCGGATCACCGTGACGACCTTGCCGAGGATCGCTGCGTCGTTGCCCGGGATGGGTTCGAACACCGGGTTGTGCGGCATCAGCCAGACCTCGCCCTTGGTCCGCTTGAAGGTCTTCACCGTCGCCTCCCCGTCGATCATGGCGGCGACGATGTCGCCGTTGTCGGCGACGGACTGCTGGCGCACGACCACCCAGTCGCCGTCGCAGATGGCCGCGTCGATCATCGACTGGCCGACGACCTTGAGCAGGAACAGCGACCCCTGGCCGACGAGTTCGCGGGGGAGCGGGAACACGTCTTCGACGGCCTCCTCGGCGAGGATCGGTCCGCCCGCCGCGATCCGGCCCAGGACCGGCACGAAGGTCGGCTTCGGAAGCTGACTGTCCGTGGTGTCCGCGCCCGCGGCAGCAGCCTGCTCGAAACCGGCCTCGGTGTCCGCGGCGGCCACGCCGTCGTCGAGGCCGCGAACGTCCACGGCGCGAGGACGATTGGGGTCGCGGCGCAGGAAGCCCTTCCGTTCGAGGGTGCGCAACTGGTGAGCCACCGACGAGGTCGACGTCAGTCCGACGGCGTCGCCGATCTCGCGGATGCTCGGCGGGTACCCGCGTTCGCTGACCGACGCGCGGATCACGTCCAGGACCCGGCGCTGTCGATCCGTGAGCCCCGCCGTGAGGTCGGCGGTGCCGCGAACGGCCGCCGAGTCGTCGCTGGAGCTGTCGTCCTTCATGGAGAGCCTCCTGAGGTCTCTTCACACGCGCCGCGGTGGTCGGACGCCGCGTCGTCGAATGCGCTGTCTGGTTGCTGGCTGGGTTGTCCGGTGCTGCTGGTGTGACTGGTGTGGCTTCTTCCACGAATCTAGCTCGAAAACCCGTGCGTATCAAACATCTGTTCGACGCAAGTCGGCGCAACACGAGACTTTGTCGGACCGGCGTGGTAGAAATCGAACATGCGTTCTTTCGAACGCCTGATCGAACACCCGGACTTGGCAGGTATCCGGGAGTCGGGAGTGCTCCCCGCGAGCACCGACTCCCGGGAACATCGAGGAGGTTCTGATGAGCGTTGCGATGGACAGTGGCTACGCGTACTCCGGCGGTCGCGACGAGGTGGAGCGTCGGCGGATGGCGTCGCAGCGGGTCGGCGACCTGCGGCCGGTCCGACGGCAGGTGGCCGATCGCAGGCCCGGCGGCAGGCCGCTCGAGTACGGCCGGGCGCGGATCGCGGTCTCGCGTGCCCCGCACGGGGTGGAGCGGCGCGACGGCGGATTCGGATCGACGGTCGTCGGGGTGCTGCTAACGGCGCTGGTCGTGGTCGGCCTGCTCGGAGTCGCGCAGTTGCGCTCGAACCCGCAGGCCGTTCCCGGCCGCACCGAGGTCGTGCAGGTGCGCGGGGGCGAGTCGCTGAGCGAGATCGCTGCTCGGGTTGCGCCGGAGTACCCCGTCAGCCAGGTGGTCGAGCGGATCGTCGACCTCAATGCCCTCGGTGGCGCCGGGCTGCAGCCGGGTCAATCGCTCGTGGTGCCGGTGGGCTGAGTGGGGATACGCGCAGCGGCGCGTCGCGCGGCGGTATTCTCGAACCTTGTTGGCCCCGCCACATCCAGTGGACTAGTCGGGCACCTCGGTTCAGACGAAGGACTCGCCATGCATTGCCCGTTCTGCCGGCATCCAGATTCGCGCGTCGTTGACTCCAGGGAGGCAGACGAGGGTCAGGCGATTCGCCGCCGGCGATCCTGTCCCGAGTGCGGTCGGCGTTTCACCACCGTTGAGACCGCCGTGTTGTCGGTGGTCAAGCGCAGCGGTGTCACCGAGCCGTTCAGCCGCGAGAAGGTGGTCCGCGGGGTGCGGCGTGCCTGCCAGGGTCGGTCGGTGGACGACGACTCGCTCTACAAGCTCGCCCAGAAGGTCGAGGAGACGGTCCGTGCCGGCGGGTCCGCGGAGATCCCCAGCAACGAGGTCGGCCTGGCGATCCTGGGTCCGCTTCGTGACCTCGACGAGGTCGCCTACCTCCGGTTCGCCTCGGTGTACCGCTCGTTCAGCTCCGCGGAGGACTTCGAACGGGAGATCAAGGACCTGCGCGTGCACCGCGAGGACGTCGCCGCCGCGGAGGCACGAGGCGACAACCCCGCCTGACGGGCGGCCCGCCGGGCAGACGCGTACCGGGTGAACGTCTGCCGAGTGACGCCCTACCGGGTGATGGCCGCGATCGCCTTGCGAACCCGCTTGTCCGACACCGGATACGGGGTGCCCAGCGACTGTGCGAACAGCCCGACCCGCAGTTCCTCGATCATCCAGCGCACGGCGTCCACGTCGGGGTCGTGGTGCCGCCGCTCGTCGAGCCGGGAGAGCAGCCGTCCGTAGTCCTCGTAGACGCCGTCGAGCACGGTCAGTGACTGCCGGTCGCGCATCGCCGAGCCGGGCAGGGCTTCGAGTCGCTTGATCGCGGCGTCGAGGTAGCGGGGCAACTCGCGCAGGCGCGATGAGCCCGTGTCCGCGACGAATCCCGGGTACACCAGCGAGTCCAACTGCTCACGCACGTCGTCCGCGGCCTCGCCACCGGTCCGGTCGAGCAGGACCCGCAACTGCTGGGTGCGCGCCAGCACGGGAACCACCAGACGCACCAGGACCGCGACCTGTCGGGGGAGATCGGCACGCACCGCGGCCTGCAGCTTCTCGTATCCCTCGGGGGTACGGGACGGACCGCCGTGCGCATCCATCAGTTCGTCGACCGCGCACGCGCGGCAGTCCTCGACCAGGGCCTCGACGCTGCCGTGCGGATTCTGGCTCAGCGCCAACCGGTCCCGGGTGCCGAGCCCGCCGACGGCGGACTTCGTCGGCGTCGGGATCGCGCGCAGCAGCAGCGCACGGGTGCCCTCGCGCATCGCCCGCCGCTGCTGCGCCGGTGTGCTGAGCACCCGCACGGCGACGCCGCCCGGCTCCGCGACCAGGGCCGGATACCCGACGACCTTCTGCCCGCCGAGGTTGCGCGAGACCGACTCCGGCAGCGAGCCGAGGGTCTCGGAGGTCCACACCGTCGCGGCGGGGCGCTCGGTGGTCGAGGTCGCCTTGGACACAGCCGCGGCGACCCGCGAGGACTGCTGGGCCCGCAGCGCGTCGAGGCTCTTGTTGCGGCCGAGGACCTTCCCGCCGGGATCGACCGCGACGAAGGTCATCCGCAGGTGTTCGGGCAGCGCCGAGGGGTCGAAGTCGGCGGGCGCGATCGGGGTTCCCGCCATCCGGGTGAGCTCGCGTGCCATCGCCACGGTGAGCGGTTCGGTGCGCGGCTTGACCACCGACAGTGCCGCCTTCGCGAAGTCGGGTGCCGGAACCACGGTGCGCCGCAGCGACTTCGGCAGCGACTTGATCAGTGCGGTGACCAACTCCTCGCGCATGCCCGGCACCAGCCAGTCGAACCCGACGGAGCGCAGCTGGGCCAGCACCGCGACCGGAATCCGTGCGGTCACGCCGTCGTCCTCGGTGCCCGGCTCGAACTGGTAGGTCAGCGGGAACGAGATGTCGCCCTGGCGCCAGGTGTTCGGGTAGTCCCCGCCCAGCACGCCGGCCGCGTCCGGGTTCACGACCTGCGCGGCGGTGAACGTCAGCAGCTCCGGATCGGCCCGTCGGGCCTTCTTCCACCAGGTGTCGAAGTGCCTGGCGGACACCGCCTCCGCGCCGACCCGCTGGTCGTAGAACTCGTACAGGGTCTCGTCGTCGACGAGGATGTCGCGGCGGCGGGCGCGGGTCTCCATCTCCTCGACGTCGTCGAGCAGTGCCCGGTTGCGGTGGAAGAACTGGTGCTGGGTCTGCCATTCGCCCTGCACCAGCGCGTGGCGGATGAACAGCTCGCGGGAGGCCTCCGGATCGATGGCACTGTAGGTGACCGCCCGCTTGGCGACCAGTGGGATGCCGTAGAGCGTCACCCGCTCGTACGCCATCGCGCAGGCGCGCTTGGTCGACCAGTGCGGCTCCGAGTACGTCCGTTTGACCAGGTGCGGGGCGAGCTTCTCGGCCCACTCGGGTTCGATGCCCGCCGCCATCCGGCCCCACAGCCGGGAGGTCTCCACGAGTTCGGCGGCCATCACCCAGCGCGGCGGCTTCTTGAACAGCGAGGAGCCGGGGAAGACCGCGAACCGGGCACCGCGGGCGCCGAGGAAGTCGCGCTTGTCGCCCTCGCGCAGGCCGATGTGCGAGAGCAGTCCCGACAGCAGCGCCTGGTGGACCGAGTCCGGTGCGGCGTCCGTGTCGGCCACGCTCCAGCCGAGACTCCGGGTGATCTGTGCGAGCTGGCCGTGCAGGTCCTGCCATTCCCGGATCCGCAGCCAGTGCAGGAACTCGGTCTTGCACATCTTCCGGAACTGGTTCGACGACAGCTCCCGGCGCTGCTCGCGCAGGTAGTCCCACAGCTTCAGGTAGGCGAGGAAGTCCGAGCCCGGGGTGGCGAAGCGGGCGTGCTTCTCGTCGGCGGCCTGCTGGTGTTCGGCGGGCCGCTCGCGGACGTCCTGGATGGACAGTGCCGAGACGATGACGAGCGTCTCGCGCAGGCAGCCGGTGGCGTGCGCGTGCGCGAGCATCCGGGCCATCCGTGGGTCCACCGGCAGTTGGGCGAGCTCGCGTCCGACGGCGGTCAGTTCGGCGACGCCGTCCTTGCCCGCGGGCTCGATCGCGCCGAGTTCCTCGAGCAGGGCGACGCCGTCGCGCACGGCCCGCGGGTCGGGCGGCTGCACGAACGGGAAGGCGGCGATGTCGCCGAGGCCGAGTGCGGTCATCTGCAGTACCACCGAGGCCAGGTTGGTGCGCAGGATCTCCGGTTCGGTGAACTCCGGTCGCGACTCGAAGTCCTCCTCCGAGTACAGCCGGATGCAGATGCCGTCGGCGACGCGGCCGCAGCGTCCCGCGCGCTGGCGGGCAGAGGCCTGCGAGATCTCCTCGATCGGCAGCCGTTGCACCTTGGTGCGCACCGAGTACCGGGAGATGCGGGCGGTGCCGGGGTCGATCACGTAGCGGATGCCGGGCACGGTCAGGGAGGTCTCGGCGACGTTGGTGGACAGCACCACTCGCCGGCCGGTGTGCTTCTCGAACACTCGGTGCTGCTCGGCGGCGGACAGTCGCGCGTACAGCGGCAGTATGTCGAGCCCGCGAATCTTGCGTTCGTGCAACGCGTCTGCGGTGTCGCGGATCTCGCGTTCACCGGACAGGAACACCAGGATGTCGCCGTCGCCTGCCGCGAGCAGTTCCTCGACCGCCTCGCCGACGGCGTCGACGGGGTCGCGGTCGAAGGTCTGCTCTCCGACGTGCACGGTCAGCGGCCGGTACCGCATCTCCACGGGGAAGGTGCGGCCCGACACCTCGACGATCGGCGCGGGCACCCCGTCGACGGCGAAGTGTTCGGCGAAGCGTTCCGGATCGATCGTGGCCGAGGTGATGATCACCTTGAGGTCGGGTCGACGGGGCAGCAGCTGCTTGAGGTACCCGAGGATGAAGTCGATGTTGAGGCTGCGCTCGTGCGCCTCGTCGATGATCAGGGTGTCGTAGCGGCGGAGCAGTCGGTCGCGCTGGATCTCGGCGAGCAGGATGCCGTCGGTCATGAGCTTGACCAGGGTGCCGTCGGATACCTGGTCGGTGAAGCGGACCGTGTAGCCGACGCTCTCGCCGAGCGGGGTGTCGAGCTCCTCGGCGATCCGCTCGGCGACCGTCCGGGCGGCGAGTCGACGCGGCTGGGTGTGCCCGATCAGTCCGCGGACGCCGCGGCCGAGGTCGAGGCAGATCTTGGGGATCTGGGTGGTCTTGCCGGAACCCGTCTCGCCGGCGACGATCACGACCTGGTGCGATTCGATGGCGGCGGCGATGTCGTCGCGGCGGGCACTGACCGGCAGTGCCTCCGGGTAGCTCGTCGTCGGGACCTGCGCTCGGCGCGTGGCGATCCGCGCCTGCGCGCGGGGCAGTTCCGCGGCGACGGCGGCGAGGTCCTCGGGCGTCCTGGCGCGGTCCAGCCGTCGTCGGAGCCGGTGCTCGTCGCGGAGGGTGAGGTCGGTGAGCCGTCGCTTGAGCTCGCGCCGGTCGACGGCGGGCAGATCGGCCGATGATGTGGTGGACATGCTCGGTCCAGGGTACCGAAGCGTCGCCACCCAAATACCGCTGGCCGAGCCCACCGCGTGCGAACATCTGCGGGTGACGGCTATCACCCAGACCGCGGTTCGCGCCCACACCCCTCCGATCTATCGCGCACTGCGCGTTGCAATCGCGATCTTCGGGATCGTCGCACTCGCGTGGATCCCCTTGCGGAACATCGACGTCGACTCCTTCTCCACGTCGAACTACTTCAGCTACTTCACGGTGCTGAGCAATGTGCTCGGGGTCGTCGCCCTGCTCGTCGGCGGACTCGTCGACCCGCAGTCCACCCGGTGGCAGCTCTTCCGCGGTGCCGCCACGCTCTACATGGTCATCACGGGAATCATCTACGCGGTTCTGCTCGCGAACATCGACGTCACCTTGAACGACAAGTGGATCAACGACACGATGCACCGGTATCTACCCCTCGTCCTGCTGGCGGACTGGGTGCTCAATCCACCCCGGGTGCGGATCACCGACCGGCAGGCCGTCACCTGGCTGTGGTTCCCGCTCGTGTACGGCGTGTACACCCTCACCCGGGGTCCCGTCGTCGACTGGTACCCGTACCCGTTCATCGATCCCCGTACCCAGGGCTACCTGCAGATGGCGATCGGGCTGGTCGTTCTCCTGGTCGCGTTCGTGCTCATGGCGCTGGCGGTCAATGCCGCGGGCAGGCTCGCCCGGCGCTGGCGATACGGTAGCGACAAGCGTCCGTTGACACCGGACGAGATCGAGAGCGGCGAGAGCGAGGTCGAGGCGTGAGCACGAACAGCCAGGCACTGTGGCACGGATTTGCGGACATGGGCGCGGTGAGCGGCGACGGTCCGTTCGTCGTCAGCCGCGGTGAGGGCGCCTACATCTGGGACGAGCAGGGCACCCGCTATCTCGACGCGACCGCCGGGCTGTGGTTCACCAACGTCGGGCACGGCCGCACCGAGATCGCCGATGCCGTCGCCAAGCAGTTGTCGACCATCGCGCACTTCTCCAACTTCGGCGACTTCGCCCCCGAGACCACCCTCGCGCTGGCCGAGCGGCTCGCCGCCATCGCCCCGGTGCCCGGCAGCAAGATCTTCTTCACCTCCGGTGGGTCGGACTCGGTGGACTCCGCCGCGAAACTGGCCCGCCGCTACTGGCACGAGATGGGCAAGCCGGGCAAGAAGATCGTGGTCGGCCGGCAGAAGGCCTACCACGGCATGCACGTCGCGGGCACCGCGCTGGCCGGCATCCCGGTCAACCGGGAGGGGTACGGCGAGCTGATGCCGGACGCGCGGACGGTGGAGTGGGACAACGCCAAGAGCCTGCTCGAGCTGATCGAGCGCGAGGGCGCCGATTCGATCGCAGCGTTCTTCTGCGAGCCGATCATCGGCGCGGGCGGGATCTACCTGCCGCCCGAGGGCTACCTGACCGAGGTGCGGGAGATCTGCCGCGACCACGACATCCTGTTCGTCGTGGACGAGGTCGTGACCGGCTTCGGGCGGATCGGCGGCTCCTGGTTCGCGTCCACGCGGTTCGACCTGCAGCCCGACATGGTCACCACCGCCAAGGGCCTGACGTCGGGCTACGTCCCGATGGGTGCGGTGTTCATCGCGCCGCGGGTGGCGGAGCCGTTCTTCGCCGGCGGGGTCTGGTGGCGCCACGGCTACACCTACGGCGGCCACGCCGGCGCGGCCGCCGCCGCCATGGCGAACCTGGACATCCTCGAGCGGGAGAACCTGCTCGCCGAGTCCGCGCGACTGGAACGTTCGCTGCACGAGCACCTTTCGCCGCTGGCCGATCATCCGCGGGTGCAGGAGGTGCGCAGCGGGATCGGGGCGGTCGCCGCGATCCAGCTGGCCGATCCGGCCGAGGCGTTGCCCTTCGTGAAGACGCTGCGCGAGCACGGCATCTCGGGTCGCGCCGCGGGTGTCGGAGCGATGCAGATCTCGCCGTCCTTCGTGATGACCGACGAGCAGGTCGCCGAGATGGCGGCGGGCATCGCCGCCGCGCTGGGCTAGGGGCTCCGCGCACAGCCTCCTTCAACGCCTGCGTCGCAGCGGGCGCGAGAAGCGTTGCACGAGGGTGGGTTTCACGGGAGTGAGATCCACCCTCGGCGCGTCTGCGGCGGTGGTCGCCTGCGCGAATCGTGCGTGCAGCCGCGAGCGGACCTCGTCGGGGGTGTACGCGCGGCGTTTGCGGTCGGCGCGGACGGCCAGCGCGCCGGTCGCGGCCACGCCGACCACACCGGCGAGTCCGACCAGCTTCCACAGTGCACTGGCGTTGAGTCGCATGGAATTAGGCTAGGTGCATGAGTCGGCGGATGCACGAATCGCAGGTGAGCCTGGACGTGGCGGTGGACGCCACCCGAACCGGCGACATCTGGATCTTCCGCGGACACTCCGGCGCCGACCGGGCCATCCAGACGCTGACCAACAGTCCTGTCAATCACGTGGGCATGTCGGTGGTGCTCGACGACATGCCGCCGCTGATGTGGCACGCCGAACTCGGGCACTCGTTGCAGGACATGTGGACCGGCCGGTTCCAGCGCGGGGTGCAGCTGCACGACCTCCGGGCGGCCGTGCAGGTGTGGGGCGCCAGGTATGGCCAGCGCGGGTGGTTGCGGCAACTCGACCGCCCGGTCACCCGCGGCCAGGAGGACGAGCTGATGCGCACCATTGCGCGACTGGACGGGACTCCGTTCCCGTCCACCGCGAAACTCGCCTCCCGCTGGTTCGGTGGCAGGCTTCCGTCCCTGCGTACGCGGCGCGACGCGGAGCAGGCCGCGGGGCTCGAGAGCGCGTACTGCGCCGAGGTGGTCGCTCGGACGTACGAGGCGATGGGGCTGCTGACCGAGCGCCGGAAGACCAACTGGTACGACCCCGGGCGGTTCTGGAGTGGCGATCGCCTTCCGTTGGTCGAGGGCGTTCGGCTGGGCGGCGAGATCGAGGTAGTGCTCAGCGAGTCGGATCTGGCTGCTGGGCTCGCTCCGAGGGGCTGATCTCCCGCATTATCTGGTGACCGGGGCCACTTTTCGGCCGTGTCGGTCGTCACACTTTTGTACGCAGACCGCGAGGTACGGTTCGCGGGGAATCGCCGCGGTGCGCTGGGTTGACGCCGTAAATAGGTCGCCGGTCACGGAATGTCTCGGCGACACGCCGCCCCGTGACCATCTCGTGACAATCGCCTACGGTCGTCCTCGGCCCGAAACGACCGGGCCACGCCGGCCCGCCACCGCCCGATCCTGCCCCGCGGTCCGGACTCCCGAAATCCTTCGGGGCGGGAGCGGAACGGATTCACTAGCGCGGCCGACGCACAGCGTCGCCCGAGTTCCAGGATGCCGGCGGGAATGGAGAGGATCTACCCGAATGAACAGCTTCACCATCAAGCGCGCCGTCGGCGCCGTCGTCGCCACCGGCGCTTTGGTCGCCATTCCCTTCGCGATGAGCACCGGGACCGCCTCCGCGGCCGGCCACAACTGGGACGGCGTCGCGAACTGCGAGAGCAGCGGCAACTGGTCCACCAACACCGGCAACGGCTTCTACGGCGGCCTGCAGTTCACCCAGAGCACCTGGAACGCCTACGGCGGCTCCGGCAGCGCCAGCAACGCCAGCAAGGCCGAGCAGATCCGTGTCGCGGAGAACGTGCTCGCGGGCCAGGGCGTCGGCGCGTGGCCGGTGTGCGGTCAGTACCTGACCTCCGGCGCCTCGGACGTGTCCGAGCCCGTCGCGCAGGCCCCGGCCGAGACGCCGGTCCAGCAGGCCGCCTCGCAGGTCGCCGCGTCCGCGCCGGTCCAGACCCTCGGCGCGTCGACCTATGTCGTCCAGCTCGGCGACACCCTCTCGAAGATCGCCGCCGACCACGGCGTCGACCTGTCGAAGCTGGCCTCGCAGGTGCAGAACATCGACCTGATCTTCCCCGGTCAGGCGCTCGCGCTCTGACCGAGTCTGATCAATTCAGGTGCCGTCCCCCTCGGGGGACACGCGGCCGAGGGGCCCTGGAGGCGAGTTGTTCGCCGCCGGGGCCCCTCGCGTGGTTTCGACGGCGTGCTGCATGTCCGTCAAAAACCTGAGCACCGTGAGCATCTCGTGAGTGCTGTAGCCGTCGATGGCGGCAGTCGCGCGTGCGATAGTCGGGCCGAAGAAGGCTTGCCCGAGTTCGACTGCCGCCGGAGTGACCTCGATCAAGACCCTTCTCCGGTCCCCGGGGTCCCGTTGGCGGCGGACGTGTCCTGCCCGTTCGAGGCGGTCGATCACCGCGGTGACGGATGCCGAGTTGAGGCGGAGTTCCTGCCGCAGTAGCCCCGGAGTCGCGGGGTGGTCTCGACGCTCGGCGTCGAGGAGGCAGATCAGTGCGCGGATGTCGGTGGGGTGCAGGTCGTTGGCTCGGGCGAACTCCGCACCGAGCAGGTGCAGATCGACCGTCAGCGCGCGCAGCCGGTGCACCACGTCGGCGGACTGGCCGGGTCGGTGATCCTCGATTCCCATCCCGACACCATACTGTCTCGATTGATCTAGTATCTCGATCTATCGAACTATGAGCGGTGAGGAGTCAGGATGTCGCTGTCGGTGCTCGACTTCGCGGCCAGCCCGATGGGGATCGAGTTCTTCCGGAAATACGACCGCGTGTTGGAGAAGTGGCCTGCCGACGTGGTCAGCCGCGACCTGGAGTCGGAGTTCGGCACGACCAGGGTCAACGTCTGCGGCCCGGTGGGCGCCCCGCCGGTCCTGCTGTTGCCGGGGGGCGGTGCGACCTCGGCCGTGTGGTTCGAGAACGTCGGGGCGCTCGCCGACCGGTACCGTGTCGTCGCGGTCGATCTGATGGGTGACGCGGGTAGAAGTGTCGCGGGCGGACGGGCGATTCGAACCGTCGACGACCTGCTGGACTGGCTCGACACGGTCGCGAACGGTGCAGGCCTGGAGACGTTCAGCATCGTCGCCCACTCGTACGGAGCGATGATCGCGCTCGCCTACGCCCTCGACCGCCAGGCCCGGGTGCGGAAACTGGTTCTGCTCGACCCGAACTCGTGTTTCGCGGGGATGCGCCCGGGGTACCTGGCCCGCGCCGTTCCGTTGCTACTCGAGCCGACCGAGAAGCGTGAACGCGACCTCGTCGGGTGGGAGACGGGGCACCTCGAGGTCGACGCGAGCTGGCTGGACCTGATCGCCTGTGGGGCGGCGTCGTTCCCCAAGTCGAAGACGGTGGTCCCGAAGCGTCCGACCCGGGCAGCGCTCGCCGGTCTGCGGGCGGAGACGTCGGTGATTCTCGCGGGTCGGAGCAAGGTGCACGACAGCGCGCGAGTGGCGACGGCGATCGCGGCGGCAGCGCCGGGACTGCGGACCCGCGTGATCGACGGGGCCACCCACCACACGATGCCGATGAGCCCGGCCGCGGAGGTGAATGCGGCCCTGCTAGATGCGCTCGACGTCTAGACCCGCACGGAGTCCTGCGGGTGGACCCGGCCACCGACCTCGATCCAGCCGTCGGGGGAGTAGCGGGTGAGAATGTGCGAGCCGCGTCCCTGCGTGATGTGCAGGTTCCGCCGCAGGTGGTCGGTGATCCGGACCGCGGCGGCACCGGTCGCCTCGTCCTCGGCGACGCCCAGGGACGGAGCGAACATCCGAGAGCGGATCGCGCCCTCGCCGGCCCAGGCCCACACGTAGTGCGGACCGTCCTCGAAGGCGGCGGCGCGGGTCGCCTGCACGGCGGCCGAATCGGGCGCCGCGTGGAAGACGAACTCGGGTGCCCAGTCCGCCTTCGCGCGCACCCAGGTCGTCCCGGTCTCGACCCTGGTGGCGACCGGACCCGCGGGCACCTCGAGGGTGTCGACCGGCAGTCCGCGCTCGCGCAACCACCACGACAGCCCGACGGTCGGATGACCGGCGAACGGGAGTTCGGTGGCCGGGGTGAAGATCCGGGCGGTCGCCACGGTCGCGCGGGGCTCGGGCAGGTCCACGAAGACGGTCTCGCTGAATCCGAGGTCGGTGGCGAGCTGTTGTCGATCCGGCGGCGCGACCAGGGCGGCGTCGACTATGCCGAGTGGATTGCCGTGCCGCCCATCGGGATCGGTGAACACCCGGACGACGGCTACCTCGATGCTCATGTGGGAACGATACCGCTGTACGCAACGGCCGGACCCCGGAAACGGCTGTGCGCGCCGTGTACCCCGACGGGGGTGCACGGCGCGCACAGGCAGCGAAGCTGCGTACTTACGCGAGGGTCTCGGCGGCGACGATCGCCTGGGCCACGCCCTGCAGGGTCGCGGCGACCTTGACGGACTCCCAGACCTGCTCCTTGGTGAGCCCCTCCTTGCGCACGACGGCGTCGTGCGCGGCGGTGCAGTCGTGGCAACCGTTGATGGTGGACACGGCCAGGGACCAGAGCTCGAAGTCGGCCTTCTCGACGCCGGGGCTGCCGATGATGTTCATCCGCAGGCCCATTCGCACCTGAGCGAACTCGTCGCCGAGGAAGCTCTTCGCGCGGTAGGCGACGTTGTTCATGCCCATGATCGACGCGGCACCGAGGGCGGCGTTGTAGGCCTCCGCGGAGAGAACGTCCGCAGCCTCCTCCGCGATCTCGCGGAGCACGGTCGCCGACCTGGTGGCGGCCGCGCAGGCGAGGAAGGTGCCCCAGAGCTGCTGCTCGTTCAGTTCGGTCGAACGAGACAGCGAGCTCAGGTTGAGCTTGAGGTCCTTGGCGTACTCCGGGAGGGAGTTCTTCAGGTTCTCGACGGACATGGTCAGACGCCCTCGGACATCAGCGCGCCCGCGTCGATGGTCGGGTCGCCCTTCTTCCAGTTGCAGGCGCACAGCTCGTCGGACTGCAGGGCGTCGAGGACGCGCAGGACCTCGTCGACGTTGCGGCCGACGGACCCGGCGGTGACGGACACGAACTGGATCTCGTTGTTCGGGTCGATGATGAAGGTGGCGCGGTCCGCGACGCCGTCGGCGTTGAGGACGCCGGTGGCCTCGGCCAGCTCACGCTTGAGGTCCGAGAGCATCGGGAAGGGGAGGGTCTTGAGGTCCTCGTGCTGGGCGCGCCACTGGAAGTGCACGAACTCGTTGTCGACGGAGGCGCCGAGCACCTGCGCGTCGCGGTCCGCGAACTCCTCGTTGAGCTTGCCGAAGGCGGCGATCTCGGTCGGGCAGACGAAGGTGAAGTCCTTCGGCCAGAAGAAGACGACGCGCCACTTGCCGGCGTAGTCGTCGCTGGTGACGGTGGTGAAGTAGTCGTCGGGCTGCTGGGCGTCGACCTTGGACAGGTCGCCGCCGATGACGGCCGTGAGGTTGTACGCCGGGAACTGGTCGCCGATGGTCAGCAGAGCCATGTTGTGTCGTCCTCCTGGTTGGTGACTTGGAAATCTCTTCGCGCACAGCGCCGCCTGGCGGGCGAACGCTGGATTGTCGGGATACCGCCGAACGGGTCGTGCGGGCTGACTCGAGTAGCTCCGCGACCGGCGTTCCTTGGTACGACTCCATAGTGCCCGAAACCTTTCAAAAGGTAAAGGCGATAGATGTCACTATACTGATAAGTATGTCCGATCAGACTTATCAGCCGACACTCTCACAGCTGCGTGCCTTCGTCGCGGTCGCCGAGTATCGCCACTTCGGCACGGCTGCAGCGCGATTGAGTGTGAGCCAATCCACACTCTCGCAGGCCCTGGCCGCACTCGAGAACGGCCTCGGGGTGCAGCTGATCGAGCGCAGCACCCGGCGGGTGCTCGTGACGCCCGCCGGTTCCGCACTGCTCGCGCAGGCGAAGGTGATCGCCGAGGCGGCGGACGGGTTCGTCGCCACCGCGGCCGGCGTCGGTGACGCCCTCGCCGGCGCGTTGCGGATCGGACTGATCCCGACCGTCGCTCCGTACGTGCTGCCGACGCTGCTGCCCGCGCTGCGTGTCGAGATGCCGGCGGTGACGCCGCAGGTGGTCGAGGACCAGACCGCCCGACTGCTCGAGGCGCTGCGCGCCGGGGCGCTCGACGTCGCGGTCCTGGCGCTGCCGTCCGAGGCGCCGGGGATGGTCGAAATACCTTTGTACACAGAGGAGTTCGTGGTAGTCGTGCCGACCGGGCACGAGCTTGCCGGTCGCACCGACCTGGGCCTCGACGTGCTGGACGAGCTGCCGCTGCTGCTGCTCGACGAAGGACACTGCCTGCGCGATCAGACCCTCGACCTGTGCCGGTCGGTGGACGCGCACCCCGTCTCCGGCGACACCCGGGCCACCTCCCTGACCACCGTGGTGCAGTGCGTCGCGGGCGGACTCGGCGTGACCCTGGTGCCGGAATCGGCGGTGGCGGTCGAGACCGCCCGCGGCGACCTCGAGACCGCGCGGTTCGCCGCACCGGCGCCGGGTCGCACCATCGGGCTGGTCTTCCGGGCGTCGAGCGGCCGGGCGGAGAAGTTCGGGCGGCTGGCGGAGCTGGTGAAGTCCGTGGCGCCGGGCACGCCGCAGGGGTGAATCAGCGCCTGCCGCGGCCCCCGGACCGCTTGCCGCCCTTGGGGGTTCGACGATCGGGGGTGCCCGACCGCCCGGCGCGTGCCTGCTTGGCGGCGGTTTTCTGTGCCGCCGTGCGCTTCGGCGCCGGCTCGTCGGCACCGCGGCCCCGGGAGCTGTTCGCGGTACGTCCGCGCACGATGCCGACGAACTCCTCCACCAGTTCGGTGGTCGCGTCCTCCGGCCAGGCCAGCGCGACCGGGGACTCCGGCGCATCCGTGACCGTCCGATAGGTGAGGTCCTTGCGGTGGTGCAGGCGGGCCAGCGACTGCGGGACCACCAGCACCCCGATGCCCGCGGCGACGAGTTCGATCGCGTCCGCGGTGGTGTCGGGTCGCTGCGCCGCGGGCCGGCCCGGCAGTGCGTCCCAGTCCAGCGCGTCGTCGAGGGGGTGGAGCACGACCTCGGTGGCCAGGTCGGCGAGCGTGACCGCATCCGCCGCGGTGACCAGGTGGTCCTTCGGCACCACCACCACCGGCGTCTCGGCGTACAGCGCGATCACACTGAGCCCGGTCCGGTCGACGGGCAGCCGCACCAGTCCCGCGTCGGCGGCGCCCTCGCGCAGCACTGCCGCGGCGTCGGCCGCCGTCGTCGTGGTGAGTTCGAGCGGAACCTCGGGCAGCCGTTCCTTCCAGATCCGCACCCACTTCGATGGGGTCACCCCGGGGACGTACGCGAGCCGGAACGGGGCGGGTGCAGCGGGCTCGGTCATTCGGTCAGGCTACCGCTCGTTAGGCTGGGACCCATGAGTGCGCAGAAGACACCCCAGACGATGAAGCCGGCCACGGCCGCGAAGAAGCTGGACGTGTACCTCGAGGCGACCCCCGCCGAGTTCCGGGACGGGGTCGTCACCCGCGAGGAGCTCGCGGAGCTGCGCTCCGACCCGCCGCAGTGGCTGCAGGATCTGCGCGCCGACGGCCCGCACCCGAAGAACGTCGTCGCCGACAAGCTGGGCGTCTCCATCGCGGGCCTCGCCCGCGGCGGCGTCACCGACGCCCTGACCACCGGTCAGATCGACGCACTGCTCGCCGATCAGCCGGACTGGCTGCGCGCCGAGCGCGCCTCGCTGGTGGAGGTCCGCAAGGACGAGAAGCGGATTCGGGAGCAGCAGGCGGCCAAGCGTGAGCAGTCGAACCGCCGGGAGCGGTTCGCGAAGCCGATTCACCACCCGAACGCGGACTGACCCTCGCGTCGAGCCGTCACCGTCCGGGCGACGGTGGCGGCGACCCCTCGGTGTCGATCGCGCGGTCGGGACGGTCCTGAGTCGCGGCCCAACTGCCGAGGAGCCTGAGCGAGTCCGCGGTCGGGGTGCCCGCCGGGGCGGTGTAGACCAGCAGCGTCAACCCGGGGATTGCCGGGAACTCCATCGCCTCGAAGTTCAGGTCGAGGTCGCCGACGACCGGATGACGTAGCCGCTTGATCCCGGTGCGGTGGAAGCGCACGTTGTGCTTGGCCCATCGACTGCGGAACACCTCGCTGCGGGTGGCCAGTTCACCGATGAGTTCGGTCAGCGCCTTGTCGTGCGGGTTCTTGCCCGCCTCGGACCTCAGCATTGCGGCGATGTCGTCGGCGGCCCGGTCCCAGTCGACGAAGAAGTCCTGGGAGGCGGGGTCCAGGTAGATGAACCGGGCGGTGTTCGCCGGCCGGCGCGGGTCCGCCAGCAGCGGCGCGTACAACGCGCGCGCCATCCGGTTGGCGGCCAGCATGTCGTGGCGGGCGTTGCGGACCCACGCGGGGGCGTCGGTGATCGCGTCGAGCACCTGCTGGACCGCTGGGCTCACGCCGCCCTTCGCCGCGGAACGCCGTGGCGACGGGGCGGGGCCGGCGGCGCGCGCGAGATCGAACAGGTGGTCGCGCTCGGCGTCGTCGAGTTGTAGTGCCCTGGAAAGGCTTTCGAGCACGCTGTCGGACGTTCCGGTGAGGTTGCCGCGTTCCATGCGGACGTAGTAGTCGATGCTGACGCCGGCGAGCAACGCGACCTCCTCGCGGCGCAGTCCCTTGACGCGGCGATTGCCTCCGTAGGCGGGCAGGCCGGCCTGATCCGGGGTGATGCGGGCGCGGCGGGAGCTGAGGAATTCACGAATCTCGGCCCGGCGGTCCATGCCCTTCACGGTACTGGCGCCGACACCGGCGAGGGGGGTACTGGCGTTACCTGGAACGGCAGGCACTCCCGCAGCACCGTGCCGCGACGTTGACTCGAAGGCAGCCGGTCGCCGCGAGGCGGGGATCGACACCACGAGGCGACGAAGGGACATCATGCGGGCAACCATCATGTACGGCGCAGGCGACGTGCGAGTCGAGAACGTGCCGGACCCCACCCTGCAGCAGCCGACGGACGCGATCGTGCGCGTGGTGCGGGCCTGCGTCTGCGGGTCCGACCTTCACCCTTACCACAACATGCCGCCGACTCCGGAGGGGTCACCGATGGGCCACGAGTTCGTCGGCGTCGTGGAGGAGATCGGCAGCGAGGTGTCGACCCTGACGAGGGGTGACCTCGTCATCGCCCCGTTCGCCTGGTCGGACGGGACGTGTGACTTCTGTCGGGAGGGCCTGCACACCTCCTGCCGGCGCGGCGGGTTCTGGGCGTCGAACGGGATCGGCGGCGGTCAGGCCGAGGCGGTGCGGGTGCCGTTGGCCGACGGCACCCTGGTCACGGCGCCGGTGGGCGAGGACTCCGCGCTGCTGCCGTCGCTGTTGACCCTGTCCGACGTGCTCGGCACCGGCTATCACGCCGCGGTCAAGGGCGGCGTGAACGAGCGCACCACGGTCACCGTCGTCGGGGACGGCGCGGTGGGGCTGATGGCGGTGTTGTCGGCCAAGCGGCTCGGCGCGCAGCGGATCATCCTGATGGGCCGGCACCGGGCCCGAACGGATCTCGGCGTCGAGTTCGGTGCCACCGACGTCGTCGCTGCGCGAGGCGAGGAAGGCATCGCCAAGGTTCGGGACCTCACCGGCGGCGACGGTACCCACGTCGTGCTCGAGGCCGTCGGTCACCTGCCCGCCTACGAACAGGCGATCGGCGTGGTCCGGCCCGGCGGCGTCGTCAGTCGCGTCGGCGTGCCCCAGTACGAGACGGCGCCGATCGGATTCGGCAGCCTGTTCGGGCCGAACGTCACTCTCACCGGCGGTCCGGCCCCGGTGCGCGCCTACATCGAGGAACTGCTGCCCGACGTGCTGGACGGAAAGATCCAGCCGGGCAGGGTGTTCGACCGCACCGTCGGCCTGGACGAGGTGCCCGCGGGATACCGCGCGATGGACGACCGCGAGGCGCTCAAGGTGCTCGTTCGCCCGTAGCGGCGACGGTCGAAACGAAGGAGGCCCCGATGGAAATTCTGAAGCAGCAGCCCACAGCCAAGGCGCCCGGAGACTGGTTCACCGGCGACGTCTGGTGGGACGTCATCTACGCGGGAACCGAACCGTCCCGGATGCGCGCCAACATGGTTCGCTTCGCCCCGTGCGCGCGGACCGACTGGCATTCGCACGCCTTGGGGCAGACCCTGCATGTCGTCTCCGGGATCTGCCTCGTGCAGGCCCGTGGTGGCGCGGTCGTCGAGGCCCACCCCGGCGACACGATCTACACCCCAGCCGGCGAGGAGCACTGGCACGGCGCGGCGCCGGACCGCTTCATGACCCACCTCGCGCTGTGGGAGGGACCTGGCGACGGCGGCACCGAGACCAGCTGGGGTGCGAAGGTCACCGACGCCGAGTACAACGGCCCGCGTGCCGGAACGCGCTGAGGCCACGCCGGACTCGGGTCAGGCCTGGTACGAGACGATGGTCGCCATCCCCGCGGCGAGGTGGTAGTCGTTGTGGCAGTGGGTTATCCACTGCCCGGGATTGTCGGTGTCGAGATCGGTGGCGATGGTCTGCCCGGGCAGCACGATGACCGTGTCCTTGCGTGGACCGGTGCCGTCGGGCCGGGCGACCGCGAAGGTGTGTCCGTGCAGATGCATGGGGTGGTACATCGTCGACGTGTTGGAGTAGACGATCCGCGCCCGCTCCCCGGAGTGCACCTCGAGCGGGGTGTACTTCGGGTAGGCCTCGTCGTTGACCGTCCAGGTGTAGGTGTTCATCGTCCCACCGAGCGAGGCGCCCAGCGTCACGTCCGGGTTCCGGTTCGGCAGCCGGACCGCCGCGGTGGCGCGCAGGCCGGCGACCGTGAGCGGCGCCGCACGGAGCTCGTCGGGGGAGACGGTGGGGTCGGGAGCGGCGCCGGATCCGGTGCGGACCACCGCGAACGCCTGCCCGCCCTTGCCCTCGGCGGCGGCCACCAGCGGGAACGCGCCGTCCTGCAGGGTGACCGCCGCGTCGTAGCGCTCGCCCATCCCCAACAGCACGGAGTCGGTGTCGACCGGCTCGACCGGGAACCCGTCGGAGTCGGTGACGGTGAGTCGGTGCCCACCGAGCGCGACCCGAAACGCCGTGTCGTCGGAGGCGTTGATCAGTCGCACCCGGGCGCGCTGACCCGGCCTCGCGGTGAACACGGTCGGGTCGCCGGGCGGTCTGCCTCCCAGCAGATACACCGGGTAACGCACGTCTCCGGCATCCCCGCCGAGTGCGGTCGAGGTCATCGGGGCCGATTCCATTGCCCCGCCGCGCAATCGGTCGAACGCCTGCTGCGGCGTCCGATCGGTCAGCCAGTCGGAGAGCACCACGACGAGATCGGCGTCGTAGTCGGAGTGGGCGTGGGGATCGTCGACGATCAGCGCGCCGTACAGTCCGCGGCCGCGCTGCAGGTCGCCGTGCGTGTGGTACCAGTAGGTGCCCGGGTCGGGCGGGACGAACTCGTAGACGAACTCGGCGCCGGCACCGACCGGGGGTTGGGTGATGTCCGGCACGCCGTCCATGTCGTTGCGGATGGCGAGTCCGTGCCAGTGCACGGTGGTCGGATCGGGCAGCTCGTTGCGCAACCGCACCTGGATCCGGTCCCCGACGTTCGCGCGCAGGATCGGGCCGGGCAGCTGTCCGTTGTAGAGCCAGGCGGCAGTGCGCGTGCCGCCGATGTCCACCTCGGTCGGAGCCGCGACGAAGGTCTGAGCGACCTGCCGTCCCCCGGGGAAGCGTCGTTCCTGTGCGGCGGCGAAGTCGCGCACCTGTCTCGAATCCGGACCCACCGCACCTGCGGCCGGGGTGACGTCAGGAGACGAGGAACACGCTGCGACCAGGCCGACCGCGGTGGCGCCCAGGCCCAGCTGCAGGAATCGTCGGCGGGACAAGCCGTCGAGAAGCGGCTCCTGCTGCGGTCTCGTCCACGTGTCTCGATCCGGCATCCTCCGGCCTCTCGACGGACTGGCGTCCCGAACAGATGTTACGCCGCTGGGCCCGGCCGGCCGATCGCCGATTCGTGCGCGGGACCACTGCCTACCCCTCGACGACCTCGAACTCGTCGAAGACCACCTCGCCCGCCGCGTCCGACTCGGCGAGGTTGACCTCGGCCAGCAGCGCCCAGCCGTGGTCGCCGGCGGGGTCGGCGAGGGTCTGGCGTACCCGCCACAGCTCCGGTTCGACCGACACGCTGAACAGTTGCGGCCCACGGGCGTCCGGGCCGGTGCCGACCTCGTCGTACTCGTCGAAGTACAGCTCCATGAGGTCGGCCCAGTCGTCCGCGTCCAACCCGTCGCCGAGCTCGGCGAGCAGGTCCCACCGCCGACGGGACGCCAACTCGACTCGCTTGAACATGGCGTTGCGGATCATCACGGTGAACGCGCGGGTGTTCGCAGAGACGGGGCGCGGGATGTCGGCGCCGAACGCGATCTGCTGGTCGTCGGACTCCGCGCCCGGGTTGGTCAGCTGCTCCCACTCGTCGAGCAGCGACGAGTCCACCTGGCGGATCAGCTCGCCCAGCCACTCGGTGATGTCCTCGAGCTCCTCGGTGCGCGCGGCGTCGGGCACCGTCTGCCGCAGCGCCCGGTAGGCGTCGGCCAGGTAGCGCAGCACCAGGCCCTCGGAGCGGGCCAGTCCGTAGTGGCTGACCAGCTCGGCGAACGTCATCGCCTTCTCCACCATGTCCCGCACCACCGACTTCGGTGACAGGGCGAACTCCGCCACCCACGGATGCCCGCCGCGGTACGTCTCGAACGCCGGGAAGAGCAACTCCTCCAACGGCTTCGGCCAGGTGACCTCCTCGAGTAGCTCCATCCGCTCCTCGTACTCGATGCCGTCGGCCTTCATCTGCTGCACCGCCTCGCCGCGGGCCGCGTGCTGCTGGGCCATCAGGATCTGACGTGGGTCGTCGAGCGTCGACTCAATCACCGACACCACGTCGAGCGCGTAGGTGACGGCCTCGGCGTCGAGCAGTTCGATCGCCGCCAGCGCGAAGGGCGACAGCGGCTGGTTCAGCGCGAAGTTCTGCTGCAGGTCCACCGTCAGCCGCGCCCACGAACCGTCCGCGTCGGGGGCGTCGAGCTGTTCGACGACACCAGCCTGCAGCAGCCCGCGGTACAACGCGATCGCCCGCAGGATGTGCTTGCGTTGCTGCGGGCGCGACTCGTGGGAGTCCTCGAGCAGGTGTCGCATCGCGTCGAAGCAGTTGCCGGGACGCGCGATCACGTTGAGCAGCATCGAGTTCGACACCCGGAAGCGGGACACGAGCTGTTCCGGCGACGCGGCGACGAGGCGCTCGAAGGTGGGTTCGCCCCACGAGACGAAGCCCTCCGGAGCCTTCTTGCGCTGAATCTTCTTGAGCTTCTTCGGATCGTCACCCGCCTTCGCGACCATCCGGTAGTTCTCGATCTCGTGCTCCGGTGCCTGCACGACGACGGTGCCCATGGTGTCATAGCCCGCGCGGCCGGCGCGGCCCGCGATCTGATGGAACTCGCGCGCCCGCAGGTGCCGGGTGCGGGTGCCGTCGTACTTGGTCAGTCCGGTCAGCAGCACCGTGCGGATCGGCACGTTGATGCCGACGCCGAGGGTGTCGGTGCCGCAGATGACCTTGAGCAGACCGTCCTGGGCGAGCTTCTCGATCAGCCGCCGGTACTTGGGCAGCATCCCGGCGTGGTGGACGCCGATGCCGTGACGCACCAAGCGGGACAGGGTCTTTCCGAACCCGGTGGTGAACCGGAACCCGCCGAGCGCCTCGGCGATCGCGGCCTTCTCGTCCTTGGAGGACATGTTCACGCTGGTCAACGCCTGCGCCCGCTCGAGTGCCGCGGCCTGGGTGAAGTGCACGACGTAGACAGGGGACTGGTTGGTGGTCGCCAGCTCCTCGATCGTCTCGCCGATCGGCGTCTTCGCGTACGAGAAGGTGAGCGGCACCGGCCTTTCCGTCCCGCCGACCACCGTCGTCGGCCGGCCGGTCCGGCGGGTCAGGTCCTGCTGGAAGAACGACACGTCGCCGAGCGTCGCGGACATCAGCAGGAACTGGGCGTGCGGCAGTTCGATCAGCGGGACCTGCCAGGCCCAGCCGCGGTCCGGCTCGGAGTAGTAGTGGAACTCGTCCATCACCACCTGGCCGATGTCGGAGTCCGCGCCCTGGCGCAGCGCCAGGTTCGCGACGATCTCGGCGGTCGCGCAGACGATCGGGGCGGACGAGTTCACCGAGGCGTCGCCGGTCATCATGCCGACGTTCTCCGCGCCGAACACCTCGCAGAGGGCGAAGAACTTCTCGCTCACGAGCGCCTTGATCGGAGCGGTGTAGAAGGTGCGTCGCCCCTGTGCCAGCGCCGCGAAGTGCGCGCCGATCGCCACCATCGACTTCCCGGACCCGGTCGGGGTGGACAGGATGACGTTCGCCCCGGAGACGACCTCGATCAGCGACTCCTCCTGCGCGGGATACAGCGTCAGGCCTCGATCGCTCGCCCACCCGGCGAAGGCGTCGAAGAGCGAGTCGGCATCGGGGCTGGCGGGGACGAGATCGGTGAGGAGCACCGATACAGGCTATGTGAAATGTCCGACCTGCTGCGCCTGCGGTCAGGTGGCGCTGCGCTCGTCCGCCCCCATCGCGCCCAGGACGGCCTCGCGGGTGTCCGTGGTACCGGTGATCTGTGCCTCGCCGACACCGTCGATGAGCATCTGCCGCCAGGCGGCCGGGTCGAACTCCATCGGCGTGGTCGAGGCGATGAACTCCTCGACGACCCGCAGGAAGCGGATCGGATCGTCGTGGAACGGGAAGTGACCGCTGCCCTCGAAGATCTCCAGCCGCGAGTCCGGCAGCGCCGAGTGCGCGAGATAGGCGTGGCTGACCGGGATGACCGCGTCGCGCTCGCCCCAGATGATCTGGACCGGGAGCCGCGCGGTGAGATAACAGCGGTCGAGCATGGTGACCACCTGGCCCCGCCAGTCGACCACCGCGCGCAGGGTGCGCAGGAACGCCTCGCGCGCCGTCGGGTCGGGCAGGTCACTGAGTACCCGCACCAGGTCGGGGGCGTCGTGGAAGATCGCGATCGACTTGAACGGGCCGCGGTAGAGCTGGTCGACGACCTTGCCGGCGAGTGCGAGCGCCTGCGTACAGCCCGGGACCTGCAGCAGCCGCAGCGCCTGGTTGGCCACCGGCAGTGCCGCGAACCGCAGTGCCGGGTTGACGTCCTTGGTGACCCCGCCCGGAGCGACCAGGATCAGGCGCTCGACCATCTGCGGGAACTGGTACGCGAACTGCAGCGCCACCCCGCCGCCGAGGGAATGTCCGACCACGGTGGCCCGGTCGAAGCCGAACACCGTGAGCAGGTCCCGCATGCCGTTCGCGTACGCGGCGATCGAGTAGTCGGCGCGCGGCTTGTCCGATCGTCCGTGTCCGAGCAGGTCGGGCGCGATGACGGTGAAGTTCTTCGCGAGGTGGGGGATGACCTCGTTCCACGTCGAGGAGTTGTCCCCGATTCCGTGGATGAGCAGCAGCGGCGGACCGTCACCGGCGACGCGGACCGCCCTGCGGTAGCCGTGGACGGTCCGGAAGACGAGGCGAGGTTCGGTGTCGGGCACCGTGCGCAAGGTGCGCTTTCGTCCTGCACTCATGTCGACTCCTGTCGCCGGTCGGTCCGACTGTCCTCGGACCGACCCACCGAGCTAATGATTTGGACGATCGTATAGTTCGGGTTCCCTCCGCGCGGGGTAACTGTAAAACGGAATCACTGACCCTGCTCGGTACCGCCGTCCTTGCCCTCCTGGCCGAGCTCCGCCAGGAACTTCTCGAACTCCGCACCGAGTTCGTCGCCGCTGGGGAGTTCCGCATCGCCGGCCAGCAGTGTGGACTGCTGCTCCTGCGCCGCGACGTAGCTGTCGTACTGGCGCTCGAGCGCCTGCACGACG
Organism: Rhodococcus sp. NPDC127527; assembly: GCF_042672245.1. Lineage (NCBI taxonomy): Bacteria > Bacillati > Actinomycetota > Actinomycetes > Mycobacteriales > Nocardiaceae > Rhodococcus > Rhodococcus sp. NPDC127527. Next base: position 24,293 of record NZ_JBHXVP010000020.1, on the reverse strand, counting down.
GACTGGACCTCGTCGTTCCCGGTGATCTGCGCGTCCACCTGTTCGCGCACCCGGGCGGCGGCCTCGCCGAGGGCTGCCAGCGGCAGCTCCAGATCGGCGATCTCGCCGAGATTCTCGAGCAGGGTCTCCGCCGCGGCCGGGTAGTCGGCCTGCGCGAGGTAGTGCGGCACGTGCACCGAGTACCCCATCGACTCGTGTCCGTGCTGGGCCATCCGCAGCTCGAGCAGGGCCGAGGCGCTGCCCGGAATCTGCAGTTCGCCCGACCAGCTCTGGTTCTCCCCGATCAGGTCCTTGTTGGACGAGTGGGCGGTCACCCCGAGCGGTCGGGTGTGCGGCACGGCCATCGGGATCGCGCCGAGCGAGATGGTCCGGCGCACCCCCAGCTGCTCCGCGAGTAGTCGCACCGCGGTGGTGAACCGCTCCCACTTCAGGTCGGGTTCGAGCCCCGCGAGCAGCAGGAACGGCGTTCCGGCCGTGTCTTTGAGCGCATAGAGGGCGAGCTCCGGCTCGTCGTAGTCGGAGAAGTGGTCGGCCTTGAAGGTCATCGTCGGTCGACGCGAGCGGTAGTCGATCAGCTCGTCGACCGCGAACGACGCGACCAGTTCGGATTCGAGGCTCTCACGCAGGTGGGTGGTGGCGAGCTTGACCGCGTGCCCGGCGTCGGAGAAACCTTCCAGCCCGTGCACGAGTACCGGCCCGCGTCCGTCGCTCGCAGAGACCTGCGGCGCCGGGAACTCGAGCTCGTACATCCTCGACTGATCGTCCATCGTGACCCCTTCGCATACTTCGTTCCCGTCCAGTGTCCCTCACCGGCCGAGGAGGCGTGCACCCCGTCACACCCATGCCCGTTACTGGGAAAACATGGCATGCGGCGGCGTTCATTCCCGATCCGTGATGATTGCGCCGACAGCGAAACGGCCAGGCCGGTGCGGAAGTTCCCGGAGCCGGGAGGCGACACCTGGACCCGGCCTGCGGTGGCCCTGGCCGGCGTGGTGGCACAGTGGGGGAGGTACGCCCTGTGAGCACTGGAGGACTGACGTTGAAACGCCGCACCCTGGTCGCCGGTCTCGCCGCGCTCACCCTGTCGCTGGCCGGGTGTTCGTCGTCGGTGTCCGGTGTCGCGGAGCCTGCCGCGTCGGCGGAGGGGACGAGCGCCCGGATCGCCGCGTCGCTGGACTCGATGCTGCTGACCCCCGCCGACTTCCCGCCCCCCTACCAGGCGATTGTGCTCTCACCCCAGGCCGTCGCGCAGGCCGCCGCGGACCTGGGCGGCATCCCCGCGGGCGCCAAGGTGGATCCGGCCGGCTGCAAGCCGCCCACCCAGGACTACGGACCGGACTCCACCGCGATGATCGTCGGCACCGACAACGACAAGCGGGCCACGGTCACCGTCGAACTGACCCGAGTCGACCGCCCGCTCGCGACCAGGACCGCGGAGATAGGGCAGTGCCTCGACGTGACCACCACCAAGGACGGCGCGACAGCTCACGTCACCACCAAGATTCTGCCCGGTCCGCCGATCGCCGCGGACGGCACGATGGCGATGCGGCAGACGGTCACCTCCGGCGAGGCCGGCGCCGAGGTGAAGCAGTCGATGCTCACCCTCGTCGGGCAGGTCGCGGACGTGCGGGTGTCGGCGACGTACATGTCGTTCGGCGCGGGCAAGCCGGACTCGGCGACGCTCGACCAGGTGTTCACCGAAGCGGTGCAGAAGGTCCGCGCGGCCTGAATTGTCCAGGCCCGCCGTGGGTCTGTGGACACCGTCGCCGGTCCATCCACAGGCGCCCGTGTCGGCCCAGGAACGGTGTGCGGGCGTGACGGTGGGTCGTCGCACTGTTCGTGCATGGCAACCATGCACCCCGACCCGATCCCCGACGCGCACGGCCCGGTCCGGATCAGTGACCCCGGCGACCTGATCGCGGCAGTTCCCGCACTCCTCGGGTTCCGTCCGCGCCGCTCGCTCGTCGTCGTCTGCCTCGGCGGCGACGAACCGTCGGTCGTGCGGGCGGTGATGCGCCACGATCTGCCGGACCGCGGAGTCGGCCCCGCCGATCGTGAGGGGGTGGACCGGATGGCACTCGTGTGCGGGCGCGAGCAGGTCGACTCGGTCGTCGCGGTGGTCGTCGACGAACGCACCAACCGGCGCGGTACCCACAACGCGCTGGTCGACGAACTCGGGGCCTGCCTCGCCGAGCACGGCATCCCGATGATCGGCGCACACGTGCTCGGCGAGGTCACCGCTGGGCGGCGGTGGCGAGGCCTGCTCGGCGACCCGCGACAAGGCGTGCTGCCCGATCCGGACGCCTCGGCGGTGGCGCTCGCGCAGGTGCTCTGCGGCAGGGCGATCAGGGGGTCTCGGGAGGAACTGGAGGCGATTCTCGAACCGGGCCCGGCCCGCGACCGGCAGCGGCTGGTGACCCTGATCCTCCGCGCCCACGACAGGGCCGCCGCGCCCACGGCGCCGACGCAGCGCGAGACGCTCGACTTCGTGCTCGGCCGGATCGCGGACCTCGCGTCGGCGGTGGCACCCACCGACGACGACATCGCAGACCTGGCCGTTGCACTTGCCGACGTCCGGGTTCGGGACGCCCTCCTCTGCCTCGCCGTCACCGACGAGGCCGACGCCGCCGAGCAGTTGTGGATCGCGCTGGCCCGGGCGCTCCCGGACCCCGACCGTGCGGAGGCAGCCGCGCTGTTCGGGTTCAGCGCCTACGCCAGGGGTGACGGTCCGATGGCCGGGGTCGCTTTCGCGGCCGCGCTCCTCGCGAACCCTGACCATCGGCTCGCGGCCCTGCTCGACGACGCACTGCAGAAGGGGATCAGGCCCGAGTCGGTGTGCGATCTCGCGACCACGGGCCGCGAGATCGCCGCGCAGATCGGCGTGCGGATGCCACCGCGGGTGCGATGGTGACCGCCTCGCCGCGGGCCGTCGGGCGATCAGCGGAAGTCGTTGTGCGCGATGATCTCCGCCACCAGGGCCGCGGTCGGGAAGTCTGTCATGACGACGCCGGTGCGACCGCGGCCCGCTCCTGTCAGGTAGTCCAGTGCCCGCGCGTTCATGCCGGTGACGCCGAGCGCGCCGTCGGCGATCGTGACCGGGAGCGCACCACTCACGATGGCGCCGGGATCCGGTACGCCGGTGGCACTGAGGTGGTTGACGTACAGCGTCTTCGGTGCTCCGGCGCGGGCGCGGTCGAACTGGGCGCGGGCCTCGTCCCACTTCCGCGTGACGTCGGCGAGGCCCGACAGCACGTAGTCGTCCTGGATGTCCATCCGGCTGCCGCCCCACTGTGGTCCGAACGCGGTGGTCGCCGTGAAGTCCTGCAGGATGACGATCCTGCCGCGGGCCTGGCCGAGGGTCGGGATCGCTCCGTCGTACCCGGCGGGCGGGGTCCACAGGTGTTCGCGCAGCAGATCGCGGGTTTCAGGATTGTCGTGGACGTACCAATCCAGGGTGTCCTCGTAGGAACGCGTGTTCTCGGCCTCGGTGGACTCACTCTTCATCCGCATCAGCACCGTCTCGGTCGGATTCGCGCGGAGGAAGTCGGCGACCTCGCGGACCACGTCGGTGAAGTTGGCGTGCAGGTATTCGGGGCCGTGGTGGATCGAGAACGCGTCTCGGAAGTGTCGGGTCCTGATGTCGAGGGCACGCACCCCCGCATCCAGCTGCTGGGGGAGGGAGGCGTCCTGGGTCTGCGAGACGATCGTGGCCCCGGCGGTCATGGTGTCGTGGGTGCCGGGAATCGACAGCGAGGCCAGGCTCGCGCCGTCGGGCAGCCGCCTCATCCAGTCGGGATCGTGCGCGCCGGCGAGCCGGTCGCCGGCCGAGGACCCCGCCGATCCGGTCGAGCCTGCCGACGAGGCCGCAGCCTGCGGCGCGGACACCAGGGCCAGCGGTGCCAGCAGCAGCGCCGCGATCAGGAGGGCGCGCGGGGATCTGCGACGGGTGGGGGAGGGCGCCATGGAACGTACCTTTGCCGAGGACGGATGCGGACCGTCCGCCGGCGATCGTGCGGATCGCTCGACGGACGGCCTGCAGCATCGCACGGCGCGGCGGTCGTGCGGACTGCTTCGGCGAAGGAACCGTCAGTCGCGACGGGCCGCGTGCGAGCGGTCGCCGAGCTCCTGGAGGTACGTCCACGCGTCGGCCACGATCACGTCCAGGTCGGTGCGCTCGGGCCGCCAGCCGAGCTCGGCGATCGCCTTCTCGCTCGACGCCACCAGGACCGCGGGATCGCCCGCGCGGCGGGGCGCGTCCTGCACCGCGATCGGCAGCCCGGTGACCCGTTGGCATGCCGAAATGACCTCGCGCACACTGAAACCGGCGCCACTGCCCAGGTTGTAGATGCTGTGCACACCCGACGTCGCCTGCGTCAGCGCGAGCAGATGTGCCTCGGCCAGATCCAGGACGTGGATGTAGTCACGCACCGCGGTGCCGTCCGGAGTCGGCCAGTCGGTACCGAACACCGAGATCTGCTCGCGCTGACCGAGTGCCACCTGGAGCACCAGCGGGATGAGATGCGTTTCCACGACGCGGTTCTCGCCGGCGCCGCGGTACGCTCCCGCGACGTTGAAGTACCGCAGGCTGGTCGCGGCCAGGCCGTACGCGTTCGCGTACGAGGTGATGGCGTGGTCGATGGCGAGCTTGGTCGCCCCGTACGGATTGGTCGGCCGGGTCGGGTCGTCCTCCGTGATCGGGGTCCGCTCCGGTTCGCCGTAGGTCGCGGCGGTCGACGAGAACACCAGCTTCGGGGTACCGGACGTCCGCATCGCCTCCAACAGCGCGAGCGTGGTGACCACGTTTCCGCGCCAGTACTTTTCGGGCTCGACGACCGACTCGCCGACGAGCGACTGCGCCGCGAAGTGCAGCACGCCGTCGAAGCGGGGACCGGACGAGCCGTCGCCCAGAACGGAGCCCGCCAGTGCGGCGACGTCGCCCTCGACGAACTCCGCGCCCGCCGGGACGGCCTCGGCGTTGCCCGTCGACAGGTCGTCCACGACCACGACCTCGTGGCCCCGCTCGACCAGGACCGTCGCACACACGCTGCCCACATAACCGGCGCCGCCGGTGACCAGAAGTCGCATGCGCCGCTAGATCTTCTTGACCTGGACCGCGTGGGCCAGTTCCTCGGGAAGATCGATACCGGTGTGGCCGGACGCGGTGATGGTCACCCAGCCCGGCTTCGTCTCCACGGTCACGCGCGCGTCCGGAACCACGCCCGCCTCGCGGAGCCGGCCGATGATGTCCGGATCGGACTGCACATGCTCGGCCAGCCGACGCACGACCACCGCGGTCGGGGTGCCCGGGGGCACGTCGGTGAGCCGGATCAGCGTCTCGCCGTTGTCCGTCGGGCGCTTGAGCCCCAACTGCGCGAGCCCGGGAATCGGGTTGCCGTACGGCGAGGTGGTCGGGTTGTCGAGCACCTCGACCAGCCGCCGCTCGACCTCCTCGCTCATCACGTGCTCCCAGCGGCACGCCTCCGCGTGTACCTGGTCCCAGTCGAGGCCGATCACGTCGACCAGCAACCGCTCGGCGAGCCGGTGCTTGCGCATCACGGCGACCGCCAGGTCACGCCCCTTGTCCGTCAGCTCCAGGTGCCGGTCGCCCGCGACGAGCAGCAGCCCGTCGCGCTCCATCCGGGCCACCGTCTGGCTCACGGTCGGTCCGCTCTGCTCGAGTCGCTCGGCGATCCGAGCGCGCAGCGGAACAACGCCTTCTTCTTCAAGGTCGTAGATCGTCCGGAGGTACATCTCCGTGGTGTCGACCAGATCCTTCACGCTCACGCCCCTTCGTCTCGCCCGATTCTACCTAGATGTGTCCTCGAATCGGCGCGCCACTCGCGCGGCGCCACCCCACAGCCGTCAACACCGTCCGCCGCTCGCGCGTTCCCCGCACCCGCCAGTAGCGTGAGTCCATGACCGTGATGTCCAGTCCCAGCCCCGGCGGTCTACGCCGCGGCGCCGACGGGGTCGTCGTGTGGAGCCCGGAGTACCTCGACTACCGGTGGAGCGCCGACCATCCGATGAATCCCACCCGCCTCGACCTGACGATGTCGCTGGCGCGCGGGCTCGGGCTGATCGAGGGGGCGGAGGTCGTCCGGCCCGAGCCCGCGAGCGATGCCGACCTGCTGCGCATCCACACCCCGGCGTACATCGCCGCGGTGAAGGCGGCAGGAGGCGGGCCGGTGCAGGGTCTCGCCGACGCTCGCGCCGAGGGCGACCAGGCTCCGCACGGCCTCGGCAGCGAGGACAACCCGATCTTCCCACGCATGCACGAGGCCAGTGCGATCCTCGCGGGCGGCTCGCTCGCCGCGGCCCGGGAGATCGCCGCGGGCCGGGCCCGTCGGGCGGTCAGCATCGGCGGTGGGATGCACCACGCGATGGCGGACTGGGCCTCCGGGTTCTGTGTGTACAACGACGCGGCCATCGCCATTTCGTGGCTGCTGGACAACGGGTTCGACCGCATCGCCTACATCGACGTCGACGCCCACCACGGCGACGGCGTCCAGCACGCCTTCCTCGGCGACCCGCGGGTGCTGACCGTCTCGATCCACCAGCATCCCGCGACGCTGTGGCCGAACACGGGATGGGCCAGTGAGGTCGGGTCGGGTCCGGGGGAGGGCACCTCGATCAACCTCCCGGTGCTGCCCGGGACCGTGGACTCGGTGTGGCTCAGGGCCTTTCACGCCGTCGTGCCTGGGGCGGTCGCCGCGTTCAAGCCGCAGATCGTGATCAGCCAGTGCGGGGTCGACAGCCATCGCGAGGACCCCTTGGCCGATCTGAGCCTGACCGTGGACGGCCAACGGGCCGCGTTCCTCGCCATGCGCGACCTCGCCGACCGGTACGCGGAGGGCCGGTGGATCGCGGTCGGGGGTGGCGGGTACGGGCTGGTGCGGGTGGTGCCACGGGCCTGGACCCATCTGATCGCCGTCGCCCTGGATCGGGAAGTCGCTCCCACACAGCCGATCCCGGCACCGTGGCGGGACCGAGTCGCCGCGATGGCGCCGAGCGTCGACCTGCCCTCGACGATGAGTGACGGCGGCGACGCGACCTACCTGCCGTGGGACGGACCGGGCGGCACGCCCGAGACCGGCACCGAAGTCCTCGACCGCGCGCTCGTGCGGGTGGACGCGGCGATCGCCGCGACCCGCCGGGCGTGCTACCCGTTGCTCGGCATGGACCCGGAGGACCCCCGTGACTGAACCCGTTGCACCCGATTCGGCGCCGCAGGCACCGGTTCCCGAATCGACTCCGGGGCCGTCGTTCCCCGCGCACTGGCTGGCGGACGTGCTCGCCGCCGACGGCGGAGCGGTGCACCTGCGGCCGATCCGTCCGGAGGACGCCGACAAGCTGGTCGCGTTCCACGCCAAGCTGTCCGAACGGACCCGTTACCTGCGCTACTTCGGGCCGTACCCAACCATGTCGAACCGGGATCTGGTGCGGTTCACCACGGTCGACCACCGCGACCGGGTCGCCTTCGTCGCGGTCCTCGGGGACGAGATCATCGCGGTGGGGCGGTACGAACGACTGCTCGACGTCGGGGACGGCAAGTCGGCGGAGGTCGCGTTCGTCGTCGCGGACGCGCACCAGGGCCGGGGCCTGGGCCCGATCCTGCTCGAGCATCTCGCGGGCGCGGCCGCGGAGAACGGTCTGACGATGTTCGTGGCGGAGGTGCTCGCCGAGAACCGCAACATGGTCAGCGTGTTCCGGGAGGCGGGGTACCAGGTCAGCCGCAGCTTCGAGGGGGGCGTGCTGCGGCTCGAGTTCGCGATCGATCCCACCGAGGCGCTGCTGACGGTCCGCAACGCGCGCGAGCGGGCCACCGAGGCACGCAGCGTGCGCAACCTCCTGAGCCCGCAATCGGTGGCGGTGATCGGCGCGTCCTCCGACCCGGCGAAGGTCGGAAACGCCGTGCTCCGGAACCTGCTCGGCGCCGGTTTCACCGGACCCGTGTACCCGGTCAACGCCGAACACCGGTCGGTGCGCGGAGTCCGCGCGTACACCTCCGTCCGCGACATCCCCGACGACGTCGACCTCGCGGTGGTCGCCGTGCCCGCGGAGTCGATCGACGCGGTCCTCGACGACTGCCTCGCCAAGGGCGTCAAGGCGCTCGTCGTCCTCTCTTCCGGGTTCAGCGAGACCGGCCCCGACGGTGTCGCCTCCGAGCGCCGGCTCGTGCACGCCGCCCGCGCGCACGGCATGCGGCTGGTCGGACCGAACGCGCTCGGTGTCGCCAACACCACACCCGCGGTGCAGTTGAACGCGACGCTGGCCCCGGTGCTCCCGCATCCGGGCAAGGTCGGGTTCTTCTGCCAGTCCGGCGCCCTGGGCATCGCGATCCTCGACGAGGCCGCCCGGCGCCGGCTCGGCCTGTCCACGTTCGTCTCCGCCGGCAACCGCGCCGACGTCTCGGGCAACGACCTGCTGCAGTACTGGGACACCGACCCCGAGACCGAGGTAGTGCTGCTGTACCTGGAGTCGTTCGGCAACCCGCGCAAGTTCTCCCGGATCGCGCGCCGCGTCGCCCGCACCAAACCGATCGTCGCCGTCAAGTCCGGTCGGCACGCCGTCCCGCCCGCGCTCAAGGCCACCGGCGTCGAGATCGACGACTCCATCGTCTCCGACCTGTTCGAGCAGGCCGGTGTCATCCAGGTCGGGTCGATCGCCCAACTCTTCGACTGCGCAGTCATGTTCGGCTACCAGCCGCTGCCCGCGGGGCCGCGCCTCGCCGTCGTCGGGAACTCCTCCGCACTCGGACTGCTCGCCGCCGACGCCGCCCGCTCCGAAGGTCTCGTCGTCGGTGACCTCGTCGACCTCGGACCGCAGGCCACTCCCGACCAGTTCGCCGGGGCCGTCAGCGCCGCGATCGAGGATCCCGAGACGGACTCGGTGATCGTGGTGTTCGTCCCGCCGGTCGCGATGGACCCGGAGCCGTACGCGAAGGCGTTGCGCGCCGCTGCCCGCGACTACGACAAGCCGATCGTCACGACCTTCCTTGCCGCCGAAGGTATTCCGGACGTGCTTGCCGTGCTCGGTCCCGACGGCAACCCGGCCCGCGGGTCGGTGCCCTCCTATCCGGGCCCGGAACGCGCCGCCCTCGCGCTGGCCCGGTCCTGGCGGTACGCACAGTGGCGGGAGAAGCCCGCCTCGAATGTCGTGCGGCCGGAGCAGATCGACACCGACCGCGCCCGGCGCCTCGTGCACGGCTGGCTCGGCGCGGCCGGAGAGGGCCGCTGGCTCACCGACTTCGAGGCCGCCGAACTGCTCGCCTGCTACGGCGTCGGTATCGCGCAGTTCGCGTCGGCCTCCGACGAGGAACAGGCGGTCGCCGCCGCCGAGGCACTCGGCTACCCGGTCGTCGTGAAGGCGACCCGCGAACAGTGGCGGCACCGGCCGGACCTCGGCGGTGTCCGCCTGGACCTGGACACCGCCGACGGGGTGCGCCGGGCCTACCGCGACCTCGCGGCCGCGTCCGGGGATCCGCTGTTGTACGTGCAGAAGATGGCGACGAAGGGCATCGGCTGCGTCGTCGGCATGCAGGACGACCCGTCGTTCGGCTCGCTGATCTCGTTCGGTCTCGGGGGGCTGATCTCCGGGCTGCTCGGCGATCGGGCCTACCGGGTGCTCCCGCTCACCGAGGACGAGGCCGCCGAACTGATCGACGCCCCGAAGGCCGCGCCGCTGCTGTCCGGGTACCGCAGCGCCCCGCCCGTCGACAAGGCCGCGCTCGTCGACCTCGTGCAGCGGATCTCCGCGCTCGGTGACGACCTGCCCGAGGTCCGGGAACTCGTGTGCGAGCCGGTACTGGCCAGCGCGACCGGCGCCGAGATCACCGATGCGCGAGTCCGTATCGGCCCCGAGCCCAGTCCCGTCGATCTCGGCCCGCGTCGGCTGCGGTAGTTCGAGGCAGGTAACGGCGGCTGAACGTAAGTGCGCCGGCCGATCCGGCTCCTGAGGGGGGGAGGAACCTGGTGGATCGACCGGCGCGCTGGGTGGACCGTGGACGGGGTGTCCGTCAGTCCACCGGCTCGGGGTGCGAGTTCAGCTGGCGTATGAACGCAGGCGGTCGGCCCGCTCGCCCTGACGCAGCTTGCCCATCACCTCGCGCTCTATCTGGCGGACCCGCTCGCGGGAGAGTCCGAAGATCTTGCCGATCTGGTCGAGCGTGCGGGGCTGGCCGTCGTCGAGGCCGTACCGCAGCCGGATCACCTGCTGTTCGCGCTCGTCGAGCGTGGACAGCACGCTGCGGATGTCGCTGTGCAGGAGCCCGGCGATGACCGCGTTCTCCGCCGAGGTGGCCTCGGAGTCCTCGATGAAGTCACCGAGCGGCGCCTCCTCGTCGCTGCCGACCGGCATGTCCAGGCTCACCGGGTCACGGCTGTGGTCGAGCAGGTCGGCGATCTTCGCGACCGGGATGCCCGACTCGCTCGACAACTCGTCGTCGGTGGCCTCGCGGCCGAGCTGCTGATGCAGCTCGCGCTTGATCCGGGCCAGCTTGTTGACCTGCTCGACGAGGTGGACTGGCAGCCGGATGGTCCGGGACTGGTCGGCCATGCCGCGGGTGATCGCCTGGCGGATCCACCAGGTGGCGTAGGTCGAGAACTTGAAGCCCTTGGCGTAGTCGAACTTCTCCATCGCGCGGATCAGCCCCAGGTTGCCCTCCTGGATCAGGTCCAGCAGCGGCATGCCCCGGCCGGTGTAGCGCTTCGCGAGCGACACCACGAGCCGCAGGTTGGCCTCGAGTAGGTGGCTGCGCGCGGACTGCCCCTCCCGGATCACGGTCGCCAGGTCGCGCTTCTTGGCGGCGGTCAGCCGCTTGCCGGTCTCGAGCACATGCGCCGCGTACAGGCCCGCCTCGATCCGCTTCGCGAGCTCGACCTCGTCCGCGGCGGTCAGCAGCGCGGTGCGGCCGATCCCGTTCAGGTAGACGCGGACCAGGTCCGCAGCGGGGCTCTGGGCATCCAGATCCTCGGCGCTGGGACGCGCTCGGTGGGTCGTCGTGGGGCTCGTCATGACCTGCCTCCTCATCGGTGGTGTCTCATATGGCTCAACGCCACACCACCGGCCAAAGTTCCCGGGCGACCTGCGTCACAATGCGCTTGACCTGCGCATATGCCAAAGCAGTCCTGAGAAGTTACTGAGAAGACACCGGGCTGGGAACGAGCCCGCGACTACCCGGCCGGCGCGAGATCGGCAGGCAACACCAGCCCGTGCCGAACCAGGGAGTGCACCAGCGGCACCGATGCCGCGACGAGCCGCTCGGCGCCCTCGCCGTGCGCGGCGGCGAGCAGCTCGACCAGCTCGTTCAACGCGAGGCCCTCGGCACGCATTCCGCCCAGCAGCGCCGCGGCCAGGTCGTCCACCTCGTGCTGCCAGGCGGGTCCGTCACCGCGGTGCAGCCGCGCGACCACCTGGCGCCAGCCCTCGTCGCCCGGCAGGTAGACCCGTTCGAGCGCGGTGGACGCGGCCACCACGAACTGGTTCTCGAGCACGTCACGCTCGCGCAGCCACGCGACCCGGTCGAAGTAGCCGAGCGCCTCGTCGCCGAGAGGATCGCTGTAGCCGTGCCGCAGGTCCTCGGCCAGCACGTCGCTGGCCTCGTCGGTGCGGCGCAGGTAGACGAAGCCGAACCCGATGCCCTCGACGTCGTTCTCGGCGAAGTGCGACAGCCATGCCTCGGCCTGCGCGGCGGTCGCGGGATCCCGCGGGTCGAGACCGGCGTCGCGCATCCAGGTGCCCACGTACAGGGCGGGATCGGCGACGTCGCGCTGCACGATCCAGGCGTCCACCCCGTGCGCCGGCAGCCACGACGCGACCCGGGAGCGCCAGTCGTCGCCGTCGACGTGCAGCCAGGACGCCAGCATCGAGGCGGTCCCGCCGGGCTCGAGATGGTCGACCGCCCGGGAGATCATCAGCTCGCTGGCGCCGTCGAGGTCGAGACCGGAGTCCCGGTAGGTGTGCTCGACCCGCGCCCGGCCCACCACGAACGGCGGGTTCGCGACCACGCGGTCGAAACGCCTGCCCGCGACGGGCTCGAACCACGGGCCGGCGTGCAGTTCGACCTCGACCTCGTTGAGGGCGAAGGTCGCGGCGGACAGGTCGAGGGCGCGCAGGTTGATGTCGGTGGCGGTCACCGACTGCGCGTAGCCGGCCGCGTGCAGGGCCTGGATGCCGCAGCCGGTGCCGATGTCGAGGACCGAGCCGGTGGCGGCGGTCGGCGTGCCCCGCAGCAGGGAGAGCGACGCGTGGCCCACCCCGAGCACGTGGTCGGGTGCCGTCGTGCGCGGCCGCATGCTGCCGTCGAGGTCGGAGAGCACCCAGTAGTTGCCCCGGCCCAGGTCCATCGGCCGCAGGTCGAGTGCGGCGCGCACGAGCGCGCCGTCGCGTTCGAGCAGTCCGGCGGCGACCGCGTGGTCGAGGTCCACCGGCGCGAGCGCGGCCGCGACGTCGGTTACGGGGCAGTCGTCGCCGAGCAGGAACAGTCGGGCCAGCAGCCCCAGTTCGCCGGCATCGCGGGTGGCGCGACGGACCGGAACGGGCTCGCCACGGCCCAGCGCCGCGTGCGCGTCGTCGCCGAGCGCGTCGAGCAGGGCGTCGGCGGTGTACTCGGTTCGATGCAGGGCCTCGCGCAGCGGGCCGCAGAGGGAGAGCAGTTCGCGGTTCACGCGGACAGTCTTGCAGGCGGAGTGGATTCAGCCCTCGATCGTGCGCCGACCGGGTGAATCGATCGCCGGACGAGTCGGCCGCTCGGGGTCGTAGCGGCGGGGCTCGTCGGATCGGCGCGGCGGACGGTCGTTGGCGATCAGGACCGCGATCCACGGCAGCGGGATGGACACACCGATGATCGCGAGGCTGATGAGGGCGTTGTGCCACTCGCCGTACGCGAGGGCGGCGAGCACGAGGGCGGGGATGCGGATCGCCATCAGGATCGTGTACTTGCGGATCCGGGCGCGCTGCTGCTCCTCGAAGGACTGCGCCGCGTCGGTGATGAGGATCGGGTTCCGGGACGCGTCGTCCGACTCGTCTTCGTGGTGGAATCCCGAACCTGGTGCCATGCCTCCACCATTCCACTCGAGGTCGGCGAATGCACTACCGGGTCTCGCCGAAGGAGCCCGGAATGCGTCATCATGGACGGGTGAGCACTGTGACCAAGGAACGTCCCGACACCACGACCGACGAGTCGACCGACGACGACGCCCCGAAATTCTTCCACTACGTGAAGAAGAACAAGATCGCCGAGAGCGCGGTCATGGGCACCCATGTCGTTGCCCTCTGCGGTGAGGTGTTCCCCGTGACCAAGTCCGCCAAGCCGGGTTCGCCGGTGTGCCCCGAGTGCAAGAAGATCTACGAGGGGTTGCGCCCCGGCGAGTGAATCCGCGCCGGCGCCGGTGATGACGCCACCGGCCCGTCGTCGGTGTCGTCGGCGGGTGCCGCGTCGAACTCGGGCGTGTCCTCGGTCTCGGGCGCTTCGTGTCGACCTCGCTCCGGACCGGTGATGCGGATCGGCGCCGTCGCCAGCCTGCGGGTGAGGTTCGTCACGGTCCCGATCGGTGCGGTGACCGGCGTGCCGGTCGCGGCCTGCGCGGCCAGCCACTCGCGCATCTGCTCGATTCGGGTGGCCCGGGCGGGCCAGAACTCCTGGATGGTCGCGTTGAACTCGGCGCCGAGCACCACCGCGAAGCCGAGGAAGAACGTGAACAGCAGGAAGGCGATCGGCGTCGCCAGCGCCCCGTACGTGTAGCCGGTCCCGGTGACCCAGGTCAGGTACCGGCGCAGGATGGCGCTGGCCGCCATGAAGAAGACCCCCGCCAGCAGTGAACCGCCGAGCAGGCGATGCCACGGCAGCGACTTGGGCAGGGCGACCTTGTAGAGCGTGGTCAACCCGACGATCAGCAGCAGGCCGACGGCGGGGTAGTAGAACGTGTCCACCGCCTGCGAGCCCACCGCGTGCCAGGACTCCGGCAGCACCCGGCCGATGAGGGTCGGTCCGAGCGCGACCAGCGGCAACACGAACACCGACACGATCAGGAACATCACGTACAGCAGCAGGGCGAAGATCCGCTGCCAGACCGGATGCCGGGCGTCCTTCTGCCCGTGTGCCTCGACGATCGAGTCGACGAACGTCGAGATCGCCGACGACCCCGCCCACAGCGAGAGCAGGAATCCCGCCGAGACGATCTCCGGTCTGCCGCGGCCGAGCACGTCGTTGACGGTCGGCGAGATGATCTGGTCGACCACGTTCTCGCTGAACGCAGTGCGGCTGAAGGTGATGATCTTCGACTCGATGATGTTGACGGTGTTCGGACCGAACCAGCCGCCGACGTATCCGATGGAGCCGAGCAGGCCGAGCAGCAGCGGGGGCAGCGACAGCGTCTGCCAGAACGCCGCGGTCGCGGCCTTGCCGAAGATCGAGTCCCCCCAGGCCTTGCCCGCGGTGCGGGTGACCACGCGCCACGCCGTGCGCAGGGGGCGAAATTCGCGTGCGCGGGAGGGGGTGGCGGGCCCGGATTCGGCCTCGGGCGCGTCGACCGGTGGCTCGGGCACGGCATCGGGTTGGCCGACCGGCACGGCGGACGATTCGCCCGCGTGCTGCCCCTGGATCGGCTCACTCATGATGCGTCCAGCATCCCTGACCGCCCGCGCCGCGCCACCACCGTGGTGTCCGTGTCGGCGAAACTGTGTCGCGGCCGACGCTGCGACAAGGCTCACCGACGGGTCGCTGGATGCGGAGAAGGTCGGCCCTCAGGGTTAGGCTCGTCGGCGGAGCGAGCCCGCGCAGCGACCGTGCACATCGGTGCGCGGCGCCGGCGGCCCGGACGGTATCGGACCACGACAGCGGTCGAGTAAGGAGCGGAAGCGACAGTGCTCACGGGTAATTCCGAACAGACACCCCCCGCACCCGTCGCCACCCTCCGAGCGTGGCAGCGCCGCGCCCTCGCGAAGTATCTGGCGACCAAACCGCGAGACTTCCTCGCGGTGGCCACCCCGGGTGCGGGTAAGACCACCTTCGCGCTGCGGGTCGCAGCCGAGCTGCTCGGCGATCGCACCGTCGACCAGGTGACGGTGGTCGCGCCGACCGAACACCTCAAACACCAGTGGGCCGAGTCGGCCGCGCGCCTCGGCATCGCGCTGGACTCGAACTTCTCGAACTCCACCGGCCAGACCTCCGCCGACTACCACGGCGTCGTCGTCACCTACGCCCAGGTGGCCTCGCATCCGGCCCGGCACCGGGTGCGCACCGAGAACCGGCGCACCCTGGTGATCCTCGACGAGATCCACCACGGCGGCGACGCCAAGAGCTGGGGCGACGCGATCCGGGAGGCCTACGACCCGGCCACCCGGCGCCTGGCGCTGACCGGAACGCCGTTCCGCAGCGACGACAGCGCCATTCCGTTCGTGCAGTACGAGCCGGACCGTGAGGGACTGCTGCGGTCCAAGGCCGACCACGCCTACGGCTATTCCGACGCGCTCGCGGACGGCGTCGTGCGGCCGGTGGTGTTCCTGGCCTACTCGGGCGAGGCCCGCTGGCGCACCAACGCCGGCGAGGAGTTCAGCGCCCGGCTCGGCGAACCGCTGAACGCCGAGCAGACCGCGCGGGCCTGGCGCACCGCCCTCGACCCGAGTGGCGACTGGATTCCCGCCGTGCTGACAGCCGCGAACACCCGGCTCGCGCAGTTGCGGACCGGCGGTATGCCGGACGCGGGCGGTCTGGTCATCGCCACGGATCAGACGGTGGCCCGCGCGTACGCGAAGATCCTCGAGACGATCACCGGACGCCCGCCGACGGTGGTCCTGTCCGACGACCCGACCGCCTCGAAGCGGATCGCCGAGTTCAGCTCGAACACCGACCCGTGGATGGTGGCGGTGCGGATGGTGTCCGAGGGCGTCGACGTCCCGCGTCTGGCGGTCGGCGTCTACGCGACCAGTGCCTCGACGCCGCTGTACTTCGCGCAGGCGATCGGCCGGTTCGTGCGGTCGCGGGCGAAGGGCGAGACCGCGAGCGTCTTCGTGCCGTCCGTGCCGGTGTTGCTCGACCTGGCCAGCCAGCTCGAGGTCCAGCGCGACCACGTGCTCGGCAAGCCGCACCGGGAGAAGGACGGTCTCGACGACGAGCTGCTGGTCGACGCGAACAAGCAGAAGGACGAGGCCGGTGAGGAGGAGAAGGCGTTCACCTCGCTCGGTGCGGACGCCGAACTCGACCAGGTGATCTACGACGGCTCCTCGTTCGGTACCGCGACCTTCGCCGGCAGCGACGAGGAGGCCGACTACCTGGGACTGCCCGGCTTGCTCGATGCCGACCAGATGCGGGCCCTGCTTCGGGAACGGCAGTCCAGCCAGCTCGAGAAGCAGGCTCCGCCGCCGGTGGCCGCGCCGGCCGCGGTCGCGGACCGGGTGGCCTCGGCGACCAAGCTCGCCGAGCTGCGCAAGGAACTCAACGGGTTGGTGGCGATGAACCATCACCGCACCGGAAAGCCGCACGGCTGGATTCACGGTGAGCTGCGGCGGGTGTGCGGGGGACCGCCGACGGCGATCGCGACGGTGGAACAGCTCACGGAGCGGATCGCCACGCTGCGGCGGTGGTAGACGCCGGACGTGGCAGACGACGGAGAGCCCGCACCGGAATCGGTGCGGGCTCTCTGCGATCGTTCTCGGGGACCTCGGTCGGGTCGCCCGGTACTTGCTGACGGCCTAGATCGTCACGTCGTCGATGGCGCCGGACACGATGGTGGCGTTCATCTCACGGAGTCGATCCTCGTGCTCGTTGGCATGGTGCTGGCAGAAGAGAAGCTCTCCACCAGAGGTGAGCACCGCGCGGACGCGGGCACCTGCACCGCACCGGTCGCACCGGTCGGCTGCGGTCAACGGGGGGCTGGTCAGTGTTCCGGGCATGACTCCTCCGTACTGGCTTCCGGTGCGAGCCGGTTGCCTGGGGCCTGGTCCGCCGCGTCGGAATGGCGCGGTGGATCCACTCTGTCAGACGTTTGGCATTCGAGAGTTGTTCCCGTCGGCGTTTCTTTGTGGTTTCACTAACAACGAACACCGCGAACCGGGTGACGCAGATCACGTTCCCGATGCCGGATAGCCTGCGGGGGTGAGCGATCCGATCTTGGTGCACATGTGCACGGCCGACCAGTGGGAGCGGGCACGGGTGACCGGTCGCCGCGTCCCGGAGACCTTCGCCGCGGACGGGTTCGTGCATCTGTCGACGACCGCCCAGGTGCACCTGCCCGCCAACAGGCACTTCGCCGGGCGCACCGATCTGGTGCTGCTGTACCTCGATCCGTCCCGGCTCGACGCCGAACTCCGCTGGGAACCCGGAGTGCCGACGGATCCGGCGTCGATGCGGTTTCCACATCTGTACGGGCCGCTGCCCGCCGCCGCTGTCGTCGCGGCCGTGCCGTACCGGCCGGGCCCCGACGGCGCGTTCGGCGCCCCTCGGATTCGGTGACCTCCGACCGGACAGTCGTGACAGCGCTACCGTTGAGACATGAACGTGGAAGTGACCCCACTACCGGGAATCGGTGTCCGCAAGGACTTCGAGCTGACCACCGGGCGCCGGGTGGGCGTGGTGACGCTGCGCGACGGTGGTACCGACCTCATCATCTCCAAGAAGGACGACCCCGACGCCTGCATGGCGTCGGTGCGGCTCACCGACGACGAGGCGGCGGTGCTCGGCAACCTGCTGGGAGCGCCGCAACTGGTCGCGCAGCTGCGCGAGGAACACCGGGACCTGCCCGGTATCACCACCCGGCAGTTGCCGATCACCGAGGACTCGCCGTTCGACGGCCGGACCCTGGGCGAGACGGCGATGCGCACCCGCACCGGTGTCTCCGTGGTCGCGGTGATGCGCGCCGGCCAGGTGTACCCGTCACCGAACCCCGACTTCAACCTCACCGAGGGCGATCTGCTGGTCGCCGTCGGCACCTCGGACGGACTCGACGGCGCGGCGAAGATCCTGCACCACGGATGACCCGGCCGGCGCCGGGCGCACGGCGCGGCCCCGACCCGGCAGTCGGAGGCGCTCATGGATAGCACCGCGCTCGCGCTGCTGGAACTGGGCGCGGTGTTCTTCACCCTCGGTGTGCTCGGACGACTCGCCGGCCGCATCGGTATGTCGCCGGTGCCGCTGTACCTGGTCGGTGGACTCTGCTTCGGCGAGGGCGGCTTCATCCAACTCGGTGACATCGGCGCATTCGGGCACGTGGCCAGCGAGATCGGGGTGGTGCTCCTGCTCCTGCTCCTCGGGCTCGAGTACACCGCGTCGGAACTGGTCACCGGGATGCGGAAGTCGTGGATGGCCGGTGTGGTGGACCTCGTGCTCAATGCCGCGCCCGGCGCCGCGGTGGCGCTGATGCTCGGCTGGGGTCCGGTCGGGGCGCTGGTGATGGCGGGCGTCACCTACATCTCGTCGTCCGGCATCATCGCGAAGGTGCTCGCGGACCTGGGCCGACTCGGCAACCGCGAGACGCCGGTGGTGCTCTCGATCCTGGTCTTCGAGGACCTCACGATGGCCGTCTACCTGCCGATCCTGACGGCGATCCTCGCCGGTGTGGGGGTGTTCGGCGGTCTCAAGGCCATGGCGATCTCGTTGCTGGTCCTTGCGGTGGTGCTGCTCGTGGCGCTGCGGTACGGCCACCACGTCTCGGCGATCGTCGACAGCAAGGACAAGGAGGTGTTCCTGCTCAAGCTGCTCGGCGCGGCGTTGTTGGTGGCGGGATTCGCCTCGGCGCTGCAGGTGTCGGCCGCCGTCGGCGCCTTCCTGCTCGGTATCGCGATCTCGGGCTCGACCGCCCGCAATGCCACCCAGATCCTCGAGCCGCTGCGGGACCTGTTCGCCGCGATGTTCTTCGTGGTGTTCGGGCTGAACACCGATCCGGGCACCATCCCGCCGGTGCTCGCGTGGGCGGTGCTGCTGGCGGTGGCCACGACGGTGACGAAGATGCTGACCGGTATCTGGGCTGCCCGCCGGCAGCGGGTCGCCCGGATGGGCCAGGCCCGCGCCGGTGCCGCACTGGTCGCGCGCGGGGAGTTCTCCATCGTCATCGCGGGGCTTGCCGTCTCGGCAGGCGCGGTCGAGGGGGAGCTGGCCGCGCTGGCGACGGCGTACGTGCTGCTGATGGCGGTGCTCGGACCGGTCGCCGCCCGGGTGGTCGAGCCGCTGGCCGGGCTGGTGTTGCGGCCCGCGCCGCCCGCGGGCGCCGCGCCCGTCGCCGCCGAGGAGTGACCCGACGGAGGATGCCCCGCCACCGAGACGGTGACGGGGCATCCGGGTAGGGGAGAACCGGGAAACTAGTCCAGGTAGTCCCGAAGCACCTGCGAACGCGACGGGTGCCGCAACTTCGACATGGTCTTCGACTCGATCTGCCGGATCCGCTCACGCGTGACGCCGTAGACCTGGCCGATCTCGTCTAAAGTGCGCGGCTGGCCGTCGGTGAGGCCGAACCGCAGCCGCACCACGCCTGCCTCGCGCTCGGAGAGCGTCTCGAGCACCGATTGCAGCTGGTCCTGCAGCAGGGTGAAGCTCACCGCGTCCACGGCCACGACGGCCTCGGAGTCCTCGATGAAGTCGCCGAGCTGGCTGTCGCCCTCGTCGCCGATGGTCTGGTCGAGAGAAATCGGCTCGCGCGCGTACTGCTGGATCTCCAGCACCTTCTCCGGCGTGATGTCCATTTCCTTGGCGAGCTCCTCCGGCGTGGGCTCGCGGCCCAGGTCCTGGAGCAGCTCGCGCTGGATGCGACCGAGCTTGTTGATGACCTCGACCATGTGCACCGGGATGCGGATGGTGCGGGCCTGGTCGGCCATGGCGCGGGTGATGGCCTGGCGGATCCACCAGGTGGCGTACGTGGAGAACTTGTAGCCCTTGGTGTAGTCGAACTTCTCGACCGCGCGGATCAGGCCGAGGTTGCCCTCCTGGATGAGGTCCAGGAACGCCATGCCACGGCCGGTGTAGCGCTTGGCCAGCGAGACCACGAGTCGCAGGTTGGCCTCGAGCAGGTGGTTCTTCGCCCGGTTGCCGTCGCGGCAGATCCAGTTCATGTCGCGGCGCTGGGCGACGGGAAGCTTCTCGCCCTTCTCGGCGTGCTCGGCCATCAGCTGCGTGGCGTACAGGCCGGCCTCGATGCGCTTGGCGAGTTCGACCTCCTCCTCGGCGTTGAGGAGGGCGACCTTGCCGATCTGCTTGAGGTACGCGCGAACCGAGTCTGCGGAGGCGGTGAGCTCGGCGTCCTTGCGGGCCTGACGCAGCGCCTCGGACTCCTCCTCGTCCCACACGAAGTCGCCGGAGGCCTTGTCCTTCTCGGACGGCTCCTCGGCGGCGGTCTCCTCCTCGTCCTCGCCGACGGCGACGACCTCGACGACCTCGTCGGTCAGATCGCCTTCGGGGACCTCGAGGTCCGCCATGTCGGCTTCGTCGACACCCTCGTCCATCGCGTCGGGATCGGCGGCCTTGCTGGTGGCCTTCTTGGCCGGGGCCTTCTTCGCCGCGGTCTTCTTGGCGGGAGCCTTCTTCGCCACGGCCTTCTTCGCGGGAGCCTTCTTGGCGGGGGTCTTCTTGGCGGGAGCCTTCTTCGCCGCGGCCTTCTTCGCGGGGGCGGTGCCGGTGGTCGCCGCCGATTCGGTGCTCGGTTCGGCGGTCTGACTTGTTTCGGTGGCGGCCACGTACGCCCTTTCGTGACGGAGTCGTGCGGCGTCACGCCAGAGTTATTCCGGCGGAGAGGTCAGTTGAGTTTGGCCGGCTTGGACGTCGGCCTCACCATTGTAACTATCGCCGAGGGTGCTCATGCCCCGATGCTGGTCTGAGCGGCGAGTGCGGCGCCGACGATGCCCGCCGTGTTCCGCAGCGACGCCGCCACGACGGGTGTCCGATTGGTCAGGTGCGGGATCCACTTGTCGGCCTTGCGACTGATTCCGCCGCCCGCGACGAACAGGTCCGGCCACAGCAGGTCCTCGATCCGGGTGAGCACCCGGGACACCTCCTTCGACCACTCCTTGTACGACCAGTCGTGCCGCTCCTTGGCCGCCGAGGAGGCTCGGTGCTCGGCCTCCTGGCCGCTGACCTCCATGTGCCCGAACTCGGTGTTCGGCAGCAGCACGCCGTGGTTGAGGATCGCGGAACCGATCCCGGTCCCGAAGGTCAGCAGGACGACGACGCCGTCGACGTCCTTGCCCGCGCCGTACCGGTCCTCCGCGATGCCCGCGGCATCGGCGTCGTTGAGGACCGTCACCGGCCGGCCGCCGAGGGCGGTGCCGAACAGGGCGCACGCGTCGGTGCCGATCCAGGACTTGTCGATGTTGGCGGCCGTCCGGGCGACCCCCGCGGTCACCACCGCCGGCAGCGTCAGGCCGACCGGGCCGTCCCAGCGCGCCTGGGTGACGATCTCCCTGACCGTGGCCGCGATGGCCTCCGGGGTGGACGGCTGCGGCGTCAGGATCTTGATCCGCTCACCGACGAGGGCGCCGGTGTCGAGGTCGACGACGCCACCCTTGACGCCGCTGCCGCCGACGTCGATGCCGAAGCCCCGGCGCGTCGCCCCCGACGCCGTCTCGGCCGTGCGTTCCGATGACTGTTCGATCGTCGAGTCCGCCATACGGTCACGATAGTGGCTGGGGGCGCTGCGGGCCGCGATCTCGTCAGGCACCATGGGGCGTGCCGCTTTTCGAGAATCACCCCGCCCTCAGCGATCTCGTCGACACCGGTTCGGACGTGCCGGCGGACGACCCACGCGCACTGCGCGCGGTGGCCGTCGCCGTCGCCGTCGCCGCGGCCCGGCACGTGGCCACCCGCCGCCCCGAGGTCTTCGGTCCGGTCGGCGACGGCGGGCCTGCGGGCGCGGCGGCAGGGGAGGCGGTCGCGACGAAGTCCACCCCGACCGACCCCGTGACGGTGGTGGACACCGAGACCGAGGACCTGATCCGCGCCCTGCTGGGACGGTTGCGACCCGACGACGCGATCCTCGGCGAGGAGGGTGGCGGCGAGGCGGGCCGCACGAACGGGGTGCGATGGATCGTCGACCCCATCGACGGCACCGTGAACTTCCTCTACGGGGTGCCCGCCTTCGCGGTCTCGGTGGCGGCACAGATCGACGGTGAGTCGGTCGCCGGTGCCGTCGTCGATGTCGCCGCCGGTGCCGTGTACTCGGCGGCGCGCGGTCACGGCGCCGTGCTGCACGAGGCCGTCGGGGGAGCACACCGGCTGCGGTGCAACCCGGTGTCCGAGGTCTCGATGTCGTTGCTGGCCACCGGTTTCGGGTACGGACGTGACCGCAGGCTCCGGCAGGGGGCGCTCATCGCTGGTGTGCTGCCGCGGGTGCGCGACATCCGGCGGATCGGGTCGGCGGCGCTGGACCTGTGCATGGTCGCGTCGGGTCGGGTCGACGCGCATTTCGAGCACGGACTGAGCCCGTGGGACTGGGCGGCCGGCGCCTTGATCGCGGCCGAGGCGGGCGCGGTGCTCCGATTGCCGAGCCCGGACACGATGAGCGCCGCGGGTGCGGTGGTGGTGGCCGCGGCGCCGGGCATCGCGGCCGAACTCGACGCGATGTTCGCCGAGTTGGGCGTGCTCGACCCGATCCCGGACTGAATCGGTCCGCCTGGCGTCGCCTCAGCAGCGAACGGTGCGGGCCGCCTTCAGCAGGCCGAGGTCGACCGGGGCGCCGCTGCCGGCGCTGCCGGGCGCGGTGTTCTTCAGCGAGGCCAGCACCTCCTCGGCGTCGGTGTTCGGCTTGAGCTCGCCGAGCGAGAACGTGCCGAGCGCGAGGTCGACGGTGTCGTCGGTGCGATCGTCCTTGATCAGCTGGGCGCACGGTGCGATGAGCCACACCGAACTCGCGGCGGCGAGGCCGTTCGCCCCGAATCTGATCTGTCCCTGGCACTGCATGTTCTGGTCGACGTAGACGGGGTCGTTGCCCGCCTGCACGTCCGGCGGTGCCGCGAACCCGTAGTCGCTGAGCTGGGACGCCACGTGCACGGCCTGGCCGCGTTCGCCGTTCGCGTTGAAGACTCGGACCTTGGTCGCGGCGAGCGGCGCCGGCTCGACCTCGAGCAGTGTCGACGACGAGACCGGGGTGCCCAATGGTTGGGGTGCGGGGTCGCCCGGGTCGAGCGGCTTCGACGTCGAGGGTGGATTGCAGTCCACCGGGGCCGACAGCTTGTCGGGCTTGGTCAGGATTTGAAACCACACCACGGCGCCGAGCACCGCGAGGACGCAGATCAACGCGATCACCGGCAGGACGCGCCGGTGCGGGAACGGCCGGCCGTTGTCGTCGGTGGAGCGACCCTCGGTGATCAGTGAAACCACGATTCGTCCTGACCTCTCGGTGTTCGGGGCGGGTCTGCTGACGCAGGTGCGCTCAGCGTAGAGAAGGACAGCCTAGAGACGTGTGTGCCGGGCCTCGGGCAGGGGATGGGCGCGTCGCGCGGCGGGCTCGCCCGATCGTCGACAAATTGAGGCCGGACGCCCGGAATGTCTCGGTTGGCGCCGACGTTTGTGACGATTGTCAGACGGTTTTCGAGGAACGGCAAATTCGACAGCGACATTTTCGCCGAGTTCGGCTATTGTCTGGCGGCCCGATGGTGACAGAACGCGAGTCCCGGAGGTGTCCAAGTTGCGGAGAATGTGGTGTGGATCATATTTTCCGTCGCTAACTTGCGGGCACCATTTCGCGCTCTGGCACGTTGTGAAGCCACACGGCTGATGGGGCGGCGCGTCCACCGGGCGTGGGGACGGGGACAGTTGACAAGAGAGGACGAGGGGAAGACGAGATGGCAACCGACTACGACGCACCGAGGCGTTCGGAATCCGATGAAGTGTCGGAGGATTCGCTGGAGGAGTTGAAGGCGCGCCGCAACGAGGCGCAGTCCGCGGTCGTCGACGTCGACGAGTCGGACACCGCGGAGTCCTTCGAACTGCCCGGTGCCGATCTGTCCGGCGAGGAACTGTCGGTGCGGGTCGTGCCGAAGCAGGCCGACGAGTTCACCTGCTCGAGCTGCTTCCTGGTCCATCACAGGAGCAGGCTCGCCAGCGACGCCAACGGCGTGATGATCTGCATGGACTGCGCTGCCTGACGGCAGCGACGACGAAACAACGATCGCGGATCGAACGGTGTACGGCCGGGTCCGATGGGGTCCGACCCGGCTGGACCACGGTCCCGGCCCCCTGATCTACCGCACTACAGACACCGGTGCGCGGCCTGCATGCAGGCCGCGCACCCGCCTGTGTAGTGGTTTGTCCACCAGGTGAGGTCCGGTCGAGCGCGGCGGCCCGCGCGGCCGGGCCGCGGGTTCATGACAACCAC
>NZ_JBHXVP010000019.1:0-73330 GCF_042672245.1 Rhodococcus sp. NPDC127527 | reverse complement strand
GCCGGCGGCTGCGCGGCCGGCGGCTGCGCGGCCGGCGGCTGCGCGGCCGGCGGCTGCGCGGCCGGCGGACCGACGGTCGGTATCGCGACCGTCTGCGGCTCGGCCGCGGGGGACGCAGGCTGCGGCGCGGCCGCCGGGGCAGGCGACTCCGAGGCCGGAGCCGACGTCCGGTGCTCGCCTGCATCGCCGTCGGGGGTGTCCGATCCGGTCGCCGGGTCGGGCCGATGGATTCGGACCGTGGGGGCCTCCGTGTGCCCGGTCTCGTTCCCGCCGTCGGGGCTCCGCTCCGGCACCTCGCCGTCCGAATGCCTGCCGATACCGCCGGTCATCAAGGCCCTCCCGATCGTATTCGTCCAGCTGGGCCGCTACCCACGTCCGAAACCAGACTAGCCGGGACAAACCACCCAATACGCACCCGAACGGCGGTGGAGGAGACGCGGATCACCCGCGGGAGGAAGCGACGAGGAGCGTTCACGATCGGGCCGCAGCGGCGTGCCCAGGAGACGAGGATGTCCCGCGCCGCAACCGGGTCGGGGGTCTGGCTGCAACGCGGGACACATGGGTATCGGGGTCACCTCACAAGGCGTTACACATCAATCACAAAAACTTTCCGCCCGACCACCGGAGACGCCACCTCCGCGGCCTACCAGGGGATACGCGCGGGAGCGGGCCGGCAACCGGACCAGCCGAATCCGGCGTGTCGGACGGTGTACCGGCGGACACTCGAGGCACGAGCCGACCGCAGGAGGTCCGATGGCACCGCACCGCACCAACATCCGACGTCTCACCACCGGCCTGTGCGGGCTCGCGCTCGCCGGCGCCTCGGTCCTCGTCGGCTCCCAGGCGGCCGGCGCCGCCGACGCCCTGCCCGCCAAGTGCGCGCAGAACCCGGACGGGTCGGTCACCTGCCGGTACATCAACGACACGATGTCGGTGCAGCAGTTCACGGTGCCCATCGGGGTCAGCAGCATCCACGTCACCGTCTCCGGAGCCCCCGGCGGGGATTCCGCGGCGGCCAAGGGCGGGCGCGGCGCCACGGTCGACGCGGATCTCGCCGTACGGCTCGGGCAGACGTTGTACATCGCGGTCGGGGACTACGGCTCGAACCGACAGGACGGCCAGGGCGGCATGAACGGTGGCGGCGCCGCGGGCAGCATCGCGGCCGGCGGCGGGGGCGGGGCGACCGACATCAGTTGGAGCCCCGGCCGGCCGAACACCCCGGGAACGAGCATCGTCGTGGCGGGCGGCGGTGGCGGGGCGGGCACCACCTACCCCGGCGGCGACGCCGGGATGCCCGGCGGCGGAGGTGGGGGCGGCGGCGCGGGAACGGCCACCGCAGGCGGTATCGGCGGTACCGGCACACCGGGTGGCACCCCCGGCCTGTTCCAGCAGGGCGGCAACGGGGCCCACTCCGGCGCCGACGACGGCGGTGGGGGCGGCGGCGGCCTGTACGGCGGCGGGGGCGGCGGCGTCAACTACGGCGGCGGCGGGGCAGGCGGTGGCGCCAGCCTCGTGCCGGCGGGTGGCACCGTGACAACCAACGACACCGGCCCCGCGGTCACCATCGTCTACACGCCCGGCGGTTCGCCGTGGGGATCGCTCGGAAACCTGTTCGGCGGCAGCTGAGCGCAGTGACGCCGGGGCGTCACGGGTGGATCAGCACCGCCAGACCACGCTGGAAGTCCTCCACCCGCCGTTCGAGGGCGTGGTGGCCCCCGTTGACGAGCTCGGACACCCGGACGATTCCGGCGGAGTCGGCAACCTGGTTGAGGTTCCTCGACGTCCAGTACCAGGCGGCGGTGTTGAACGCGTTCTCCGGCGCCTCGAGAAGCTCGGGGTTCGCGACGAAGTCGACTCCGGTGAACTGGCTGACGCTCTCGTAGTTGTGGCGGCCGGTGACCTGGATGGCGCCGCGGCCCTTGAATCGCTCACCGTCGCCCGCCTGGGTGTTGCCCAGGTCCGCGCGGCCCTCGTACTCGCTTCCGGAGGCGTACTCCTCGAAGGTGCGGAAGGAATCCGACTCGACGGCCAGCTGCGCGATGAACGCCGCCTGACGGACCGGGGTGTCGATACCGCCGTGGGCCATCGCGTCGTTGAGCGGTGCGATGTACTGCGCGATCTTCTCGGGCGGCATGCCGGGCACGATGCGCCCGAGCTCGTCCGGCGTGACCGAGGTCGGCGGCGGGGGCGGGGGTGCCGGAGCGGGCGCCGGCTGCGGCGCCGGCTGCGGAGGCTGGGCCTGGTCGGCCGACCCCGAGCCTGCACCGGGAAGCGAGGGGAACTGGAGCGCCTTGAACAGGTCACCGGCTTCGTGGAACCGGGCGGGCGCGGCGGCAGCCGCCGGTGCGGCAGCGACAGCGGGGGCGGCCACGTAGGTGGTGTCGGCGCCGGCGACGGCAGGGCTGACGACTCCCGCAGCGGTGCCTGCGGTGATCAGTGCGGCGGCGGCAATGGCCGCGCGGACATGGCGCGAGTGTGAAACGTACAAGGTCGTGCTCCATGATTCGGCCGAGAGGCGCGTCGGCCTGCAAACGGTTGCCGCGGGCGTTGCGAGGGACTGTCTCGGTCCGCCGCAGATCACTTTCACGCAGCAAGAAGGTCACAACCAGGTAACGTCGCAGGTAGCCAGGTTTTCAACCAAAGGTGACGAGCACCACAACCCATTGCGAACGGCGAGCACCGCACATTAAAGGACGATCCACCGCCCCAGCGCGCGCCGACGGCATCGCGCGCCGCCTCCGCCGCACCACCTGGGACGCACCGTGACGAGCCGATGCCCATCCGGCCACTGGAAAAGCAATGACACTGCCGCGCAGCGCCATTCGACGCGCTCACCCGTCCCGACACCAAGCGGTCGCGAGGCCCACCGGATCGCCCACTGGTGCGCGACTCGAACGCCCGGGAAACGAAAGGGGCCCGGCCGCCGCGACCTCGCAGCGACCGGGCATGGCGGTCGGTTTGTGTTGCACGTTACATCCGGAAACCCTTGCGTTCCCGAACTTCTATACGCTGTACAGGGCGTTTACCGCGTGGGTCGTAACCCAGCCGAGACCGGAAGATCACGGAAGCCGCACTGCCGGGGATACCTGACTACTCGCGCCCAAGGGACACCCACATCGGGTCCGCCGAGCGCGCACCGACGGTGACCGCGGCCAGGTCGTCGAGCCGCGCGATCTGATCGGCGGAAAGGTCGAGTTCCACCGCCTCGGCGTTCTCGGAGACCCGGCGCGCGAATCGCGTGCCGGGGATCGGCACCACCGGCAACGAGAACTCCCGCCCCTTGGCGTAGAGCCACGCCAGCACCACCTGGGCCGCCGTCGCGTCGGACTCACCGGCGACCGCTTCGATCACCTCGAGCACCTTCGCGTTGCCGCCCAGCGCCTCGGCGTCGAACCGGGGAAACCGGCGGCGCAGGTCGAGCTCGCCGATCGCATTCGGGTCGTAGGTGCCGGTGAGGTACCCGCGACCGACGGGCGAGTACGGCACGAAGCCGACGCCGAGTTCGGCGGCCGTGGGGACGACGTGGCGCTCGACGTCACGGCTCCACACGCTCCACTCGCTCTGGATCGCGGCGATCGGATGGACCGCGTGCGCGCGGCGCAGCTCGTCGCCGGTGGCCTCGGAGAGGCCGAGGTGTCGCACCTTGCCTGCGGTCACCAGCTCGGCCATCGCGCCGACCGTCTCCTCGATCGGGACGTTGGGATCGACCCGATGCAGGTAGTAGAGGTCGACGCTGTCCACGCCGAGTCGACCCAGCGACGCCTCGAGGTAGCCGGCGACCTGCTCGGGCCGCCCGTCGATGCCCCGCTGTCCCGCGGCGATGTTGCCGACGAGACCGAACTTGGTGGCCAGCTGCACCTCGCCGCGCCGGGTGCGCACCACCTCGCCGACGGCCTTCTCGCTGGCGCCGTTCCCGTACACGTTGGCGGTGTCGAGGAAGGTCACGCCGATGTCGACCGAGTGGTGCAGGGTGGCGAGGGCCTCGGCCGCGTCGACGGGCCCGTAGACCGGGGCGACCGACATGGCCCCGTAACCCTGGGCGCTGACGTCGAGTCCCTCGGCGAGCGCAGTGGTGCGAACAGTCATGACTCGCATCCTCGCCCAGAGCGAAGCGAAACGCACGGTCCGGGATCGGCGTGATCCCGGACCGTGCGTCGACAGCGGAGGCAGGCGCACCGCCTGCCCGCTCGGCTACCGCTCGATGATCGCGGTGACGCCCTGGCCACCCGCCGCGCAGATGGAGATCAGGCCACGCCCGGATCCCTTCTCCGCCAACATCTTCGCGAGCGAGGCGACGATCCGGCCGCCGGTCGCGGCGAACGGGTGACCGGCCGCCAGCGAGGAACCGTTGACGTTGAGCTTGCTGCGGTCGATGGAACCGAGTGCACCGTCGAGGCCGAGGCGCTCCTTGCAGTACTCGTCGGACTCGAAGGCCTGCAGCGTCGCGAGCACGACGGAGGCGAACGCCTCGTGGATCTCGTAGTAGTCGAAGTCCTGCAGGGTGAGGCCGTTGCGGGCCAGCAGCCGCGGGATCGCGTACGTCGGCGCCATCAGTAGCCCGTCGCCGCCGTGCACGTAGTCGACGGCGGCGGTCTCCGAGTCCACCAGGTGCGCGAGCACCGGCAGGTTCCGCTCGGCGGCCCACTCGTCGGTGGACAGCAGTGCCGCGGAGGCACCGTCGGTGAGCGGGGTGGAGTTGCCCGCGGTCATCGTGGCGTCGCCCAGCTTGGTGCCGAACACCGGCTTGAGAGTGGCCAGCTTCTCCACGGTCGAGCCCGGACGCAGGTTGTCGTCGCGCGTGAGTCCGAGGAACGGGGTGATCAGGTCGTCGAAGAAGCCGCGGTCGTAGGCGGCGGCCATGTTCTTGTGGCTCGCGGCGGCCAGCTCGTCCTGATCCTCGCGGCGGATGCCGAATTCCTTGGCGGTGATCGCGGCGTGGTCGCCCATCGACAGGCCGGTGCGGGGCTCGCCGTTGCGCGGGATCTCCAGCCCGACCATCGAGGGTCGCAGGTGGCCGACCAGCTTCACCCGGTCGGCGGTGGTCCTGGCGCGGTTGACGGACAGGAGGAATTCGCGCAGCTCGTCGTTCACGCCGATCGGGGCGTCGGAGGTGGTGTCGGTGCCGCCGCCGATACCGGCGTCGATGCGACCGGCGGCGATGGCGTCACCGACGGCGATGATCGACTGCAGGCCGGTGCCGCAGGCCTGCTGCAGGTCGAACGCAGGGGTGTACGGGCTCAGGGCGCTGCCGAGCACCGACTCGCGGACCAGGTTGAAGTCGCGGCTGTGCTTGAGGACCGCACCGCCGGCGACCATGCCGAGCCGCTCGCCCTGCAGGTTGAACCGGGCCACCAGACCGTCGAGCGTGGCGGTGAACATGTCCTGGTTGGACGCCTGCGCGTACGCCTTGTCCGAGCGCGCGAAGGGGATGCGATTGCCGCCGAGGATGGCGACGGGGCGAAGTTGCCTGCCACCGGACTTGGGGGCGGCAGCCGGCTTGCTGTTTCGGGCTCTGGTGGTCACGTCGGTCTCCATGTATGTGGATCCGCTTCGGAACGGATCAGCCTCGGCGGTGGGGGTCCTGCACTCGACATTGAACTTACTCCAGAGTAAGTTCAATGTCGACACCGCACCCGGACAGCGGGTGCCCGATTTCGCGACAAAGAAGGTGGACCGTGGCAGCCAGCAAGGGCGCTCCCGACCTCTACTCCAGTTTCCTCTCGTCCGCGCCGGGCGCGTTCATCGCCAAGCAGACCGGGCTGCCGCAGCCCGAGCACCTGCGGCGCTACCAGGCAGGCGAACCCGCGCTGGCGGGCCCGATCCTGATCGGCGGCACCGGCCGCCTGGTCGAGCCGCTGCGTGCACTGCTCTCCGACTACACCTTCGCCCAGCCGCACGACGACCGGTACGGCGCGCTGGTCTTCGACGCCAGTGGCATCTCCCAGGTCACCGAACTGGTCGGGCTGTTCGAGTTCTTCCAGCCGGTGATCCGCAACCTCGCGCCCAGCGCGCGCGTCGTGGTCCTCGGCACCACCCCCGAGGAGGCGGCCGGCGTCGACGAGCAGATCGCGCAGCGCGCGCTCGAGGGCTTCACCCGCAGCGTCGCCAAGGAGATCAAGCGTGGCGCCACCGCCCAGCTGGTCTACGTCTCCCCCAAGGCCTCCGCCGGCCTGTCGGGCGTCGAGTCCACCCTGCGCTTCCTGCTGTCCGCCAAGTCGGCGTTCGTCGACGGTCAGGTGATCCGGGTCGGCGCCGCCGACTCCACCGCCCCCGCCTCCTGGGACAAGCCGCTCGACGGCAAGGTCGCCGTGGTCACCGGCGCCGCCCGCGGCATCGGCGCGACCATCGCCGAGGTGCTCTCCCGGGACGGCGCGCACGTGGTGTGCGCCGACATCCCGGCCGCAGGCGAGGCGCTCTCCGAGACCGCGAACAAGGTCGGCGGCACCGCGCTCGCGCTCGACGTCACCGCCGAGGACGCCGCGGACAAGCTGGCCACGCACCTGCTCGAGCGGCACGGCGGCGCGGACATCATCGTGCACAACGCCGGCATCACCCGCGACAAGACCCTCGCGAACATGGACGAGGCCCGCTGGAACATGGTGATCGGCGTGAACCTGCTTGCGCCGCAGAAGATCACCGACGCGCTCCTCGCCAAGGGCGCGCTCAAGGAGGGCGGCCGCGTGGTCGACGTCTCCTCGATCGCGGGCATCGCGGGCAACCGGGGACAGACCAACTACGGCACCTCCAAGGCAGGCGTCATCGGCCTCGTGCAGGCCACCGCCCCGGTACTGGCGGAGAAGAACATCACCATCAACGCCGTCGCCCCCGGCTTCATCGAGACCGCGATGACCGCGGCCATCCCGTTCGTCACCCGCGAGGGCGGCCGCCGGATGTCGTCGCTGCTGCAGGGCGGTCAGACCGTGGACGTCGCGGAGCTGGTCGCGTACTTCGCAAGTCCCGCGTCCAACGCCGTCACCGGCCAGGTCGTCCGGGTGTGCGGCCAGTCCCTGATCGGCGCCTGATGGCCGGCCGCGTGATTCGGCTCGAGGGGCAGCCGAGCACCCTCGACATCTACACCCGTGCCGCACTCGGCGCGCTGCCGGTGGTCGGGAAGTCGGGGGTGCGGCGCAGCCTGCCCGAGCAGACCCTCGCGCTGAAGGGGCTGCGCGTCGACACCGACAACCTGGCCGCCTACGCCCGGGTGTGCGGGCTGCGCTTCGGCGACACCCTGCCGATCACCTACCCGTTCACCCTGGTGTTCCCGACGGTGATGAAGCTGATGGTCTCGGCCGAGTTCCCGTTCCCGGCAATCGGTTCCGTGCACACCGACAACGTTATCGAGCAGCGGCGGCCGATCTCGGTGAGCGAGCCCCTGGACCTGTCGGTGCACGCGGAGAACATCCGACTGCACCCGAAGGGCACCCAGGTGGATCTGGTCAGCGAGATCAGCGTCGGCCGAGAGCTGGTGTGGCGTCAGGTCAGCACCTTCCTCAAGATGCACCCCACCGGTGCGCCGAAGGAACCCAAGCAGTCGCATCCCGACGAGGTGCCGCCGCGTCCGACCCGCACACTGCGGGTGGACCAGCGAACCGTGAGCAGGTACGCGGCGGTCTCCGGTGACCGCAACCCGATCCACGTCTCCTCCCTGGGCGCCAAGGCGTTCGGGTTCCCCCGGACCATCGCGCACGGAATGTGGAGCGCCGCCGCGGTGCTCGGCGCCGTGGAGGGCCGGATCGCCGACTCGGTCACCTACGGCGTCAAGTTCGGCAAGCCGGTGGTGCTGCCGGCGACGGTGAACCTGTACGCCGACGAGGCCGTCGGTGGCTGGGACCTGTCACTTCGGCACCCGAAGAAGGGGTATCCGCACCTCACCGCGACCCTGCGGTAGCCCGACCACGCCCGGCGAACGATCGACCGAACGTGCCATTCGTTCGGTCTGTTCGAGTGAACGCTTCCGTTCACTCGAACAGATCGACCGAATGTGCCGTTCGGTCGGGCGTGGCGGGAGGCCGCTACTTCTTCTTGCCGGCGAGGCCGCGCCAGGCCAGGCTCTCGAGCAGGTCCGCGGCGGCGTCGACGGCGATCTCGCCGCCCGCGACGCGGTCCGCGACCGCCTCGCCCGCACCGACCAGCGCGACGGCCATGATGCCGAAGTCCGTGCCCGGCTCGGGGTCCTTGGTGCTGGACTCGAGCAGCTTCGCGGTCAGCTCGATCAGCCGGTCCCGGGATCCGCGGACCTGCGTGGCGAACGCCTGCTGCCCCATCGACTGCCGGTAGAGCACCATCCACGACGACCGGTGCCCGTCGACGAAGCCGAGGAATCCGACCAACGCGGCCCGCAACTGCTCGCGAGGTGTGAGGTTCGGGTCCGCGGCCGGGGTGATCGCCTCGACGAAACGCAGGCCTTCGCGGGCGATGCAGGCGGTGAACAGCTCGTCCTTCGACCCGTAGTACAGGTAGAGCATCGGCTTGGAGATCTCGGCGGCGGCGGCGATCGCGTCCATCGACGTGTCGTGGAAGCCGTTGGCGGAGAAAACCTCGACCGCGGCGTCGAGCATCTGCTGCTCGCGCACCGCGCGAGGGAGCCGCTTGGTCCCGCCAGCCATGGTTCCTCCAGAGTCTGCGGTCCACACACTGGTGGTCCACATGATCGATCTTACTCTAGAGTAAGAATTCTGTTGCGTTGTCCTGGCATTGTCCCCCGCTACCGCGGCCGCGCCCGCACCGCCCCCGCGTCAGCAGCTGATCACGCCCTTGGCGCGCGCCACCCGCAACACCGATGCGTCGACCTGGGCCTGCGGCAACCGGCCCGCGGCGACCTCCTGCTCGAGGTGATCGAGCACCTGCGGCACCTGCGCCGTGGTCAGCCACAGCGCCACGTCTGCGCCCGCCGTCAGGGCCGCACCCACCGCGTGCGCGATGTCCATCCGGTCGGTGATCGCGCGCATGCCCGACAGGTCGTCGGTGAAGATCGGACCGTCGAACGGCGGAGCCGAGTACCCGGTCCCGGTGCGCAGTAGCGTCATCGCCGCCGGACTGATGCTCGCGGGCACCCCGGGCGCGGTCAGACCGGGCACGTCCAGGTGCCCGACCATCACACCGACCTCGGTGGTCACCAGGGTTCGGTACGGCACCAGGTCCCGGGTCTGCAGCTCGTCCAGCGGCGGCGTCGTGACAGCGCCCGTGTGCGAGTCGCCCGACGCCGAGCCGTGTCCCGGGAAGTGCTTGATCACCGGGAACACCCCGGCATCGCGCATACCGCGGGCGTACTCGCCGGCGTACCGCGTCACGACCTCGGGGTCGTCGGAGAAGGAGCGGTCCCCGATCACCGAATTCGCCGGCTGGTCGCTCACGTCGACGACCGGCGCGAAGTTCACGGTGATGCCGAGGTCGTGCAGCTGGCGGCCGCGGGTCAACGCCATCTGGTAGGTCTGTTCCGGAGTCATCGTCTGCGCGACCGTCCGCGGCGCGGGGTCGTCGCCGAGCAGGTCCGCGACCCGCGACACACGCCCGCCCTCCTCGTCGATGCTCACCATCACCGGCACCTTCGCGACCGCCTCGACCTGCGGCACCTGCTTGGCGGCCAGCATCGACTCGTCGGTCCAGCTGCCCACGAAGATGCCGCCGACCTGCTCGCGGCGCACCACGTCCACCGCGTCGGCGGTCCCGGTCACACCGACGTTCAGCAGCTGCGCCAGCTTCCGCCGCTGCGACAGCCCCGCCAGGAAGTCGGAGCCGCAGACCGCCGGCTCGTTCTGGTCGCGGGCGCCGGTCACCAGGTCCCGGCTCGGCGCCTCGGCGGTGGTCGGCGACGGGGCCGCCGACGTCGTGGACTCGGTCCCGGACGTGCCGCACGCGGCGAGCATTCCGAGGCCCAGAACCATGGCCGCGACACGGGTCGATCGGGTGAAGGTCACAGGGCGAGCCTATGCCACGTCCACCCGCGCGAGACCCTCCAGCGGGTAGCCTGAGGGCAGGATCGTCCCCGGACAGAGGAGGTTCTCGATGCCCGCCGACCTGATGCTCATCGCCTACGACGGCACCGAGAATTCCAAGCGCGCAGTCGAATACGCGGGCCGCTTCCTCAGCGCCGAACGCGCCGTCGTCCTCACCGCCTGGGAACCGATGGTCCGGCAGGCCGCCCGCATGTCCGGGCTGTCGGGGGTGATGCAACCCGAGTGGGTGCCCGACGAGGACAGCGAGGACATCGCGTTGACCGACGCGAAGACCGTCAACGCCGAGGGCCTCGACCTCGCGCGAAGCGTCGGCCTCAACGCCGAGGGCCGGACGGCGGAGTGCCTCACCACCATCTGGACCACCATCGTCGAGGCTGCGGACGAGCTGAATGCGGACATCGTCGTCACCGGAACCCGCGGCACCACCGGGCTGAAGTCGCTGCTCCAGTCCTCGGTCGCGGACCACGTGCTGCGGCACAGTCACCGGCCGGTCCTGATCGTTCCGCCCGGCAGGTAGCCGTCGAGAGCCACGTCACTACCGCACCTGGGCAGGCGGCCCGGCCTCGGTGGCGCCGACTATCGTCGGTAGGCGACATGGACGGTTTTCTGCTCTCGCGCGCCGATCGGACCCTGCGTACTTCGGGCAGCCGGGACCAGTACCGCGAGATCGATGCGGCCGCCGAGGCTCTCGCGCGGCGGGATGTCCCGATGGTCGTCGGCGCGCTGCCCTTCGATCCCGCGGGACCGGTGGCCCTGACCGCGCCCGAGACCTCGGCCTTCAGTGCCGGGCCCTGGCGCCCGGACGCGGCGCCGACCCTGCCTGCAGTCCGCGTCGTCGACCGACTTCCCTCGCCGGACGAACACCTGCGCCGGGTCGCCGCCCTGGTGGACCGGCTGCGGGCGGGCGAACTGGACAAGGTCGTGGCCGCGCGCTCGGTGGTCGTCGAGGCAGACGAGCCGATCCGGCCGTGGTCGCTGCTGGCGCGGCTGGTCACCCAGGACCCGCACGGCAACGGATTCGGCGTCGACCTGAGCCCCGCCGGCGACGACTACGTCGGCCATGCCCTCGTCGGAGCCAGTCCGGAACTGCTGCTCGAACGCTCCGGCCGGGAGGTGCGCTGCTTCCCCCTCGCCGGCACCGCCCCACGCCAAACCGACCCCGAGGCCGACCGCGCCGAGGGCCAGGCCCTGCTGGCGTCGGCGAAGAACCGGACCGAGCACGCCTACGTCACGGACCGGATCCGCGAGGTCCTCGGTGCGGTGTGCACCGAACTGTCCGTGCCCGATGCGCCCGAGCTGATCAGCACCGGCCAGGTGTGGCACCTGGCCACCCCCATCCGCGGGCTGCTCCGCGATCCGGCACCGTCCGCTCTCGAACTGGCCCGGCTGCTGCACCCCACCCCCGCCGTCGGCGGCACCCCGTTCGAGACGTCGCTGGAGGCCATCCGCGCCGCCGAGGAACCGCGCCGCTTCTACGGCGGCGCGGCCGGCTGGTGCAATGCCGAGGGTGACGGCGTGTGGGTGGTCGCGATCCGGTGCGCCGAGGTCGATGCCGACGGCCTGCGGCTGCGGGCGTGGGCGGGCGGCGGCATCGTCGCGGCCTCCGACCCGGAGTCCGAACTGGCCGAGACGACAACCAAACTCGGCACCCTGCTCGGCGCGCTCGGCGTTTCCTGAACCCGGGTTCCGGCGCCCGAAACGGCACGCGCCGGAAGCGACGTGCGCGGGGCGGCGGGTGGACGCGCCGCCCCCGCGCACCTCACCTCACGCGGTCGGTTCCCGGTCGCGCGCCACCTCGCCGACGAGACCGTCGCCCGACCCGCTGTCCACCGGCGCCGGATCTGCCGACCGTGCCCGGAATCGTCGGAGGTCACGATCCGGGTTGAGCAGGAAGAACGCCAGAACAGCGCAGACGATCAACAGCGTCCCCAGCATCACGAAGCCACGCGAGTAGCCATCGAGCGGGGCCGCCTTGGCGTCGCCCACGAGATGCCCCAGCACGAGCGGACCGATGATCCCGCCGAGACTGTAGATCGCCGTGATGTAGCCGTAGACGACGCCGCGCTGTGCCGCCGGGACCAGCTCGGACACCGCGGCCCACGCCACCCCGTTCGCCCCGCCCACGAACGACGCCCCCACCGAGATCAGCAGAATCTGCAGCACCCCGCGATCGACCATGGTGAAGGCGATCGTGCTGATACCACCGAGGCCGACGAGTGCGGCCGCGAATCCGCTGCGCGCGATTCGATTGCTCACCCCACGCTTGGTCATCAACCGCGATGCGAGCCCCGCACTGATCATCATGAACGCCGATGCCAGGTACGGAAGCGTGACCAGGTTGCCGGCCGTCGTCGCGTCGTACCCCAGCCCTTCCCGGAGATACAACGGCAACCAGGTGACCTTGATCGCCGCGTTGGTGTAGGTGGCGAAGAACAGCACACAGGCACCGAACACGGTCCCGCTGAGCAACAACCGCCGGTACGGCAGCCGCTCGACGACCGTCTCGGAGGGCGTGGACGCCTCGGCGGGCTCGTTCCCCGCCCGGCCGAAGATCAGCCAGAGCACGACCCAGACCATGCCGGCCGCGGCAGTGACCGCGAAGGCCGCGTGCCACGAGTACCGGATCACGACCGCGGTGATCACCGGCGCCGCCACCACCGGCCCGATCGACGTACCGGCGATGATGATCGAGCTCGGCAGCGCGCGCCTGCTCTCCGGGAACCAGCTGTGGATCACGTTCATCGCCATCGCCCCCGACGGCCCCTCGGCCAGGCCGAGGATCACCCGGGTCACCACGAGCACCGTGAAGCTCGTGCTCCACACCATCGGTAGCAGCGCCAGCACCCAGATGGTGCCCGTCGCCGCCAGCAGCCAGCGGGCCGGGATTCGGGTCACCAGCAGTCCACCGAGAATCGCACCGACCGCATACAGCCAGAAGAAGCTGCTCTGGACCAGGCCGAAGTCGGCCTTGTCGATCCCGAGGTCGTGGATCATCTCCACGCCTGCGAGTCCGACGACGGCCTTGTCGGCGAAGTTGAAGAACATGAACATGAAGATCAGCGCGACCACGACCCACGCGTAGCGCGCGGATCGCGATGGCGGCGTCACCGACCCCTGAGGCTCGGTGGAGACATCGACCGACGACATGAGTGACCTTTCATCGTGCAAGAGGGGAAACCGATGTGCGAGTGCGGCCCGGTGGATCATTCACCGAGCCAACGAGATTCGTGCCGGAGGCGGGTCGGCGTCAGGCCTCACCGTCGGGATGGTGGGCGTCCCCCGCGGCACCGAACGCGG
Source organism: Rhodococcus sp. NPDC127527 (assembly GCF_042672245.1). NCBI lineage: Bacteria > Bacillati > Actinomycetota > Actinomycetes > Mycobacteriales > Nocardiaceae > Rhodococcus > Rhodococcus sp. NPDC127527. Next base: position 60,077 of record NZ_JBHXVP010000019.1, on the reverse strand, counting down.
TCCATCCCCCGTCGACCGGGAGAGTGGCGCCGGTGATGTATCGCGACTGTGGCGACGCCAGGAAGGCCACGACTCGCGCAATGTCGTGCGGCGCACCGAGCTCACCGACGGGAATCCGTCGCCGCAGCAGGGCCCCGTCCAGCTTTCCGTTGGACTGGGCCCGGGCGACCGCCGCGGTCGCGATGTACCCAGGAGCCACTGCATTCACGGTCACTCCCCGGCTCGCCCATTCGGCACCGAGCGTCTTCGTCATCATGATCACCCCGGCCTTTGCCGGGCTGTAGGCGGACCGCATCGGCAAGCCCACGAGCCCGGCGATCGACGCGATGTTGACGATGCGGCCGAAGCGGGCCGGCAACATGAAATCGCGTGCCAACTGACGGCTGCAGAGGTAGGTGCCGCGCAGCAGCACGTCGACGACCCGCTGCCAGCGTTCGATCTCCTGGGACTCGGTCGGCGTGATCGAATCACCGATACCGGCATTGTTGACGAGGATGTCGACCCGACCGGCCCAGGTGCGGACCGCCGCCGACAGCTCCTCGACCTGCGCGGGACTGCTCACGTCGGCGAGGTGGACCAGCGCCCGACCACCCGACGCCTCGATCGACCGCTGCACCCGCGCCGCCTGATCGGCGTCCACATCGACTATGACGACCCCGGCCCCGTCGGCGGCGAGGGTCGACGCGATGGACTCCCCGATCCCCTGCCCCGCACCGGTGACCACCGCCACCGGGGCGGCAGCGCCCGTCATGGCTGGATCACAACCATGCGATGGTCGCGGACCCGGCCGCTCAGGCGTCGCAGGTGGTCGTCCCGGCCGCCCAGCGTGTGCTCGATCGCGGTGAGCCTGTTCGCGTAGTGGCCCACCGGGTACTCGACGGTGAGCCCGATACCGCCATGCATCTGGATCGCCTGCTGCCCGATCAGCCGCGCCGAGCGAGCCACCCGCAACCTGGCGCGCGACGCGACGATCGCGTCGGCCGTGCCTGCGGCGAGCGACATCGTCAGATACAGGCTCATGCTGCGGGCCAGCTCCAGGGCGACATACATGTCCGCCGCCCGGTGGGTGAGCGCCTGGAACCGCGCCAACGGAACACCGAACTGCTTGCGGGTCTTGAGGTATTCGACGGTCAATCGCAGCGCCTCGTCCATCGCGCCGACCGCCTCCGCGCACAGCAGCGCCTGCGTCCGCACCTCGGCCGCCTCGATCTCCGCGGACCGATCGATCGGCTCGCCCAGCGGTTCGGCCGGCGCGGCGGACAACTCGATCTGCGCCCCGCGCCGATGATCGTGCGTGCGGTAGCCGGTCCGGGCGACACCCTCGGCGTCCGCGCCCACGACGAACAGTCCGATGCCTCCGTCCGGGAGCGCGGCACTGACGATCAGGCGCTGCGCGCAATCACCGTGCAGGACCGGGTGCTTGGTCCCGGTGACGGTCCAGCCGGTCCCGCTCCGCGTGGCCGCGGTGGCGACAGTGGTGTCCGGCCAGCGCCGGCCCGGCTCGTGGTGTGCGAACGCCAACAGCGCCTCCCCCGCGGCAAGATCGGGCAGGATGCCCCGCCGCTGGTGCGCGGTACCCACCGCCGCGACCAGGCCGCCCGGCAGCAGGACCGCGTCCACCAGGGGTTCCGGCGCGAGGCGGCGGCCGATCTCGGTCATCACCACCATCGCCTCGACGGGGCCGGCGTCCATGCCCCCGTCCTCTTCCGCGAACGTCAGGCCGAGCAGGCCCATGGCGGCGAGGCACTTCCACACCGCGCGGCTCCAGCCCAGCTCGCCGGCGACCGCCCGCGCCCGACCCTCGGGGTCGTCGCTCCTCGCCAGCAGGTCCCTCGTGGCCTCGGCGAGCATCTGCTGTTCGTCACTCAGATCGAAATCCATTGCGTTCTCCCCACTCACAGGCCGAGCGCCGACGAGGCGATGAGCGTCCGCTGCACCTCGTTGGCCCCGCCGAAGATCGACACCTTGCGGTAGTTCAGGTAGTTCTGTGCGCTGCGCTGCGCCCACACCTCGCTCGCGACCCCCGCCGGCGCCCCGGTCGGTAGCGAGTCGAATCCCGCCACGTCCATCAACAGCTCGGTGGCCTCCTGCTGCAACTCGGACCCGCGCAGCTTGAGCAGCGACGGCACCGAGCCGCCCCGTTCCCGCCCGGTGACGACCCGCAGCTGGGTCAGCTCGAGGGCGAGCACCTCGTTCTCCAGGTCGGCGATGCGAGCGGCGAACAGCGGGTCGTCGAGCAGGGTGCCGCCGTCGACCTCGATCCGCGCCGCGTACTCCTTGGCCCGGGCCACCCGGACCTTCGTCGCGCCCGCCCGGGTGACGCCGGTCCGTTCGTGCTCGAGCAGGAACTTCGCGTAGGTCCACCCGGAATTCTCCGCACCGACGAGGTTCTCCACCGGAACGCGCACGTCCTCGAAGAACACCTCGTTGACCTCCGCGCCACCGGAGATCAGTTCGATGGGTCGCACCGTGATCCCGGGAGTGCTCAGGTCGATCAGCAGGAAGGAGATCCCGGCCTGCGGCTTCGCCGTGTTGGGATCGGTCCGCACCAGGCAGAAGATCCAGTCCGCGTGCTGTGCGAGCGAGGTCCACGTCTTCTGGCCGTTGACGATGTAGTGATCGCCCTCGCGCACCGCCCGGGTCTTCAGCGATGCCAGGTCCGATCCCGCATCCGGCTCGGAAAATCCTTGGCACCAATAGATGTCGATGTTCGCGGTGGCGGGAAGGAAGCGCTCCTTCTGCTCCTGCGAGCCGAAGGACGCGATCACCGGACCCACCATGGCGGTGTTGGCCGGCATCGGCTCGGGGACGGTCGCCAGCTGCATCTCGTCGAGCCAGATGTGTCGCTGCACCGGCGACCAGTCCCGCCCGCCCCACTCGACCGGCCAGTGCGGGACCGCGAGTCCGTGCGCGTTGAGGATCCGCTGCGTGGCAACGCGATCGCGCTCGTCGATGGTCACGGCGAGCCGGGCTCGTTCGCGGATCTCGGCCGGGATCTCGGTGGTGAAGAAGGTTCGCATCTGCGAACGGAATTCGAGCTCGTCGCTCGAGAACTGAAGATTCATGAAGCTGCGCTTTCTGGGTCAGAGACACGGCTGAACGCACGCTGAGAATGAGAGTTGCTCTCGCACTATGAAATCCATCACAGAAGCCATCGGTCGAATAGGTGTTTGCAATGCAGCCCATCGGATATCGCTATCACAGAAACTTGGGCCATCGCGGCGGCGCAGACCGGTCGCCCGTCGCTACAGTGACAGTCACCGCACACTCGCAGTAGTCCTCGTGATCACAGCACGCCGAACGGTACGGCCGAGGCGCATCGTCGAAATCCACATCGCGCCTGCTGTTCTCGCGAACTTCTGCGTACATCACACGCCAGAGCCACTCGAGGAGTTACCACCATGAACACACTCTTGGACGGCAAGGTCGCCGTCGTGACAGGGGCCGGGCGGGGCGTCGGCCGGGCGCACGCGCTCCACCTGGCCGCCCTCGGCGCCCGGGTGATCGTCAACGATCTCGGGGTCGCCCGCGACGGAGCCGGTCGCACGGACGGACCGGCCGACGACGTGTGCCAGGAGATCCGCCACGCAGGCGGGCAATGCGAACCGAACTACGGTGACGTCGCGGACGAGGCCGGCTCGGCGGCTCTGATCGACCAGGCCATCGAGAGCTTCGGCGGTCTCGACATCCTGGTGTGCAATGCGGGCATCATCCGTGAGCGCCCGATCCACGAAATGTCTACCGCGGATTGGGATCTGATCCAGAGCGTGAACCTGCGCGGCCATTTCCTGCCGTGCCGCGACGCGTCCCGGTACTGGCGCGACCGCAGCGCGAGCACGGGCGGGTCGGTCGATGCGAGCGTCATCCTGACCAGTTCGCGAGCCGGCCTGGCCGGCAGCGCCGGGTACCTCGGCTATGCCACGAGCAAGGCCGCGATCGCGACCATGGCGGTGGTGATCGCGCGCGACCTGGAGCAATTCGGCGTGCGCGCCAACGCGATCTGCCCGCGCGCCCGCACGCGGATGACCGTATCCAACCCGGGCTATTCGCGGCCCACTCCTGGATCTGACTTTGATCTCACTGCGCCCGAGAATAATTCGCCGATGGTCGGCTATCTGGCCAGCCACCTGTCACGAGGGGTGACGGGGCAGGTGTTCGTCACGGGTGCCGATGGGGTCGAGTGGATTCAGGGATGGGTGCGGGCGGGCACCGTCGCGAAGACCGGCGCGCCGTTCACGCCGGAGGAGATTCACGCGGGCGCGAGCGCGCTCTTCGGCGACTCCGAGACCCGTCCGACCGCGGGCATGGGCTCGGTGTACCGCGACGACGCACGTACGTGACGTTCGGCGGGGGTGCCGCGACCGGTCAGGTCGGGCGCGCGGTGCTGCAGGCGCTCCGCTCCGCATCGACCCACCGGCGGTACACGATCAACGGCAGCGAGACTGCAAGCGCCGCAACAGCGCACTCGACCGCGGAGTGGCCGACGTCGACGAATTCGGTGAACGCGACCGCGGTCGCCTGGACGACGAGGGCGGCACCCAACCCGCCGAGGAACGTCCGTTCGTTGGCGGAGCGGGCTGTCGAAACGCCCCGTCGCGGTGCCTGCTGCGGTGTGTGCACGTGTCGTCCTCGTCTCGGAGCTCGTCGAAGGGGGCCCGCGCCGATCTCGGTGTCGGCCGACCGTCCCTGGCCGGCCGGCACCGAGATCGGCGCACGGGATGTCAGAGCAGTTCGAGAATGGTGGCGTTCGCCATTCCGCCGCCCTCACACATCGACTGGAGCCCGTACCGGATGCCCTCGTCGCGCATCCGGTGCACCAGCGTCGTCATCAACCGGGCACCCGACCCACCGACGGGGTGACCGATCGCCATCGCGCCACCGTACGGGTTGAGCAGGTCGTAGTCGGCACCCGTCTCCCGCAACCACGACAACGACACCGACGCGAACGCCTCGTTGATCTCGAACGTCCCGATGTCCGACAACGACAACCCCGACTTCGCCAGCGCCTTCGCCGTCGCCGGGATCGCGCCCTTGAGGTTCGTGATCGGGTCGGTTCCCGTCACCACCGCGGTGTGGATGCGCGCCATCGGCACCCACCCGTTCGCGCGGGCGATCTCGCTCGTGGTGACCAGGATGGCGGCCGAGCCGTCGGAGATCTGCGAGGAGGTGGCGGCGGTGATGGTGCCGTCCGCGGCGAAGGCAGGCCGCAGCCCGCCGAGCGACTCGAGGGTGCCGCCGCGCCGGACACCCTCGTCGGTGTCGAACAGCCGCTGCGCGCCGGACTCGTCCACGACCGGGACGGGCGCGATCTGGCCCTTGAAGCGGCCCTCGTCGATCGCGGCGGCGGCGCGCGCATGCGAGTCGAGTGCGTGCTGGTCCATGTCCGTGCGGGTGAGGCCGTACTCGTCGGCGATCGCCTGCGGGCCGCCGCCCTTCGCGTAGTTGGTGCCGCGGTAGCGCTCCCGGGCCATCGGCGCGTACGGATCACCGAAGTCGCCGATGGTGGCCGCCGTGCCGAGCGGGACGGCGCTCATCAGCTCGACGCCGCCTGCGACGGCGATGTCGTACTGACCGGCGATCACCCCGGCCGCGGCCTGGTGGACGGCCTGCTGGGACGAACCGCACTGCCGGTCGACGGTGACACCGGGCACGTGCTCGGGCCAGCCTGCCGACAGCACCGCCGAACGGGCGATGCACTGCGACTGCATGCCGAGGGTCTCCACGCATCCCCAGATCACGTCGTCCACGACCGCGGGGTCCAGACCGGTCCTGTCGACGAGCGCATTGAGCACGTGCGCGGACAGCGACGCGGCGTGCGTCCGCGACAGTGCGCCGTTGCGCTTGCCGACCGGTGCCCGGACGGCGTCGACGATGACTGCATCACGCATGGAATCTCCTCGAAGGTTACCGGAATCGGGCCCTTCCCGACCCGCCCCTGTTCGCATTATGTACACGAGACTGCCCTCGAAGCTAGCCCCAATTGACACTTGACAAGTGGGCAAATGCCAGAAAAACTCAAAACCCATTCACACGATTCTGATCAAGGAGTGTCGATGGGAAACAGGGTTCACGTCGTCGGAGTCGGGATGGTGCCGTTCACCAAACCGGGCAAGAGCGACGACTACGACGTCATGGGCGAGGGCGCAGCACGCGCGGCCCTGGAGGACGCCGGGATCGCGTACGAGCTCGTCCAGCAGGCGTACATCGGGTACGTCTACGGCGACTCGTGCAGCGGGCAGCGCGCGCTCTACAACGTCGGGCTCACGGGCATCCCGGTGGTCAACGTCAACAACAACTGCGCCACCGGGTCGACCGCGTTGTGGCTGGCCCGGCAGGCGGTCGCCTCGGGCGCGGCCGAGTGCGTGATCGCGATCGGCTTCGAGCAGATGCGCCCCGGCGCCCTGGCCTCGGTGTGGCCCGATCGCCCCAGCCCCATGGGCCGCTCGGTGACGATGCTCAACGAGCTGCACGGGGTCGACAACTCGATTCCGATGACGGCGCAGCTGTTCGGCGGCGCCGGACTGGAGTACCTCGACAAGTACGGCGCCGACCCGTCGGTGTTCGCGAAGGTCGCCGTCAAGTCCCGCACGCACGCCGCGAACAACCCGTACTCGGTGTTCCGCGACCCGATCACCGAGCAGCAGGTGCTGGACTCGCCGCACCTGTTCGGCCCGGTCACGCGCCTGCAGGCCTGCCCGCCCACCTGCGGCGCGGCCGCTGCGATCGTGTGCAGCGAGGAGTTCGCGCGCAAGCACGGTCTGCGCACGGATGTCGCGATCGCCGCGCAGGCGATGACCACCGACCGGCCGTCCTCGTTCGAGAAGAGCATGATCCAGGCCGTCGGCGCCGGCCTGACCACCGAGGCCTCGCGCCAGGTGTACGAGGCGGCGGGCGTCGACCCCCGCGACATCGCGGTGGTCGAGCTGCACGACTGCTTCACCGTCAACGAGGTGCTCTGCTACGAGGCCCTCGGCCTGGTGGACGAGGGCGAGTCGGAGAAGTTCGTCCTCGCCGGCGACAACACCTACGGCGGCCGGGTCGTCGTCAACCCGTCCGGCGGCCTGATGTCGAAGGGCCACCCTCTCGGCGCGACCGGGCTCGCGCAGTGCGCCGAACTGGTCTGGCAGCTGCGCGGCGAGGCGAACGCCCGGCAGGTCGAGGGCGCCACCCTGGCCCTGCAGCACAACCTCGGCCTCGGCGGCGCAGGCGTCGTGACCCTCTACGAGAAGGTGTCGTGACGTGAGGCTCGATCGATCGATCATCGGCAGGCGCTCGCCCGAGCACACCGTGTTCGTCGAGCGCGGCCGGCTGCGCTTCTTCGCCAAGGCCACCGGCCAGCTGGACCCCGTCTACTCCGACCTCGCCGCCGCGAACGCGGCGGGCCATCGCGACCTGCCGGTGCCCCCGACATTCCTGCTCTGCCTGAACGCGGAGGTGCCGAACCCGTTCGCGTTCCTCGAGGAGCTCGGGATCGACCCGGTGACCATCCTGCACGCCGAGCAGGCCTTCGAGTACCACCAGCCGGTGTACGCGGGCGACACGGTGACCTTCTCCACCGCGGTCACCGACGTCTACGACAAGAAGGGTGGCGCCCTCGAATTCCTGGTGCGCACCGCCGAGGCGACCCGTGACGGCGAGCTCGTCGCGACGCTGCGCAGTACCGTTGTACTGCGCGAGGTAGTTGGGAGCGTGTCGGCATGAACATCGGTGACACCCGCACACTCGAGCTGCCCCGGGTCAGCCGGACCACCCTCGCGCTCTACGCCGGCGCATCCGGTGACCACAACCCCGCACACATCGACATCGACGCCTGCCGAGAGGTCGGCATCGACGACGTGTTCGCGCACGGCATGCTCTCGATGGCATACCTCGGCCGCCTGCTCACCGACTGGGTACCCCAGCACCAGATCGTTTCGTACTCAGTACGTTTCGCCGCGGTGACGCCGGTCAACGCCGAACCGACCTGCCACGGCACCGTGGTGCGCGTCGAGGGCTCGCAGGCCCACCTCGATCTGACCACAACCCTTCCCGACGGCACCGTGACCCTGCGGGGCTCCGCCGTCGTCACCATCAACCAGTAGCAAGGAGAAATCAATGGGAACTCTGGACGGTAGGTCGGCAATCGTCTCCGGATCGGGCCGCGGAATCGGCCGGGAGATCGCCATGAAGTTGGCGTCCGAGGGCGCGAGCGTCGTCATCAACGACCTGGACAAGGACACGGCCGAGGAGACCGCGGCGGCCATCCGTGCCGCGGGCGGCACCGCGGTCGTGTGCGCGGGGTCCGTCGTCGAGGAGGGCTTCGCCGACCGGTTCGTGCAGACCTCGATCGACAACTTCGGCGGCCTCGACATCATCGTCAACAACGCCGGGTACACCTGGGACAGCGTCATCCAGAAGATGAGCGACGAGCAGTGGGACGCCATCCTCGAGGTGCACCTCAAGGCCCCGTTCCAGATCCTGCGCGCGGCGCAGCCGTACTTCAAGACCAACCCGGTCGACCACCACCGCAAGGTCGTCAACGTGTCCTCGGTGTCCGGGACCAAGGGCGGTGCGGGACAGGCCAACTACTCCTCCGCGAAGGCCGGCGTGATCGGCCTGACCAAGTCCCTGGCCCGCGAGTGGGGCCGGTACAAGGTCAACGTGAACGCCGTCGCCTACGGCTGGATCCTCACCAGGATGACCGAGGCCGTGGCCGGCGAGGACGCCTTCATCGAGGTCGAGGGGCGCAAGCTCCCCGTCGGCATCAACCAGAAGATCGCCGACAGCGCCTCGACCCGCATCCCGCTCGGCCGGCCGGGCACCCCGTCGGAGGCGGCCGGTGCCGCCTACCTGCTGTGCACCCAGGACGCGAACTACGTCAGCGGTCAGTGCCTGGTCGTCGACGCCGGCACGCACTGATCCCGGACCCCGCCGGCCCGGCGACGCGTTGACCCGCCGGGCCGGCGGACCCCCTGAGTTCGTCTTGGAGCATCGTCAGCATCTGCACCCCTCACTTCAGGAGCACCCCGTGTACCTCACACTCCCCTTGCACCGCTCACTTCAGCAGCGGCCGAACGGGATCATGACAATCTGCGGCGACCGGATCCGGACCACGACCGAGGTGGCCGACCGTGTGGCCCGTCTGGCCGGCGCCCTGCGCGGCATCGGGGTGCGCGAGGGTGACCGCGTCGGATTGCTCGCACTCAACTCCGACCGGCACCACGAGTGCTTCCTGGGCTCCTGGTGGACGGGAGCCGCGGCGCTTCCGATCAACACGCGGTGGAGTGTCCCCGAAATCGCTTATGCGATCAACGATTCCGGTACCGAGGTGCTGATCGTCGACGACGCGCACGTGTCCGCGGCCGTGCAGCTGCGCGCGCACTGTCCGCAGCTGCACGCGGTAGTGTACTGCGGCGACGAGCCCACGCCGGACGGCATGCTCGACTACGAGAAACTCATCGCGGACACGGCACCGGTGCCCGACGTTCGACGGGGCGGCGACACCCTGGCACTGCTGCTCTACACCGGCGGCACCACCGGAGAGCCCAAGGGCGTCATGATCAGCCACCGTGGCCTGTTCACGTCGCTGCTGGGGACGCACGTCGTCAACCTCGCGGCCATCGCCGGCGGGGTCAACCTGCACACCGCCCCGCTGTTCCACATCGCCGCGATCACCAGCTGGCACACCCAGAACATCCTGGGCGGCACACACGTGTTCCTGCCCTCGTTCACGGCCACGGGCTTCCTCGACGCCGTCCAGCGGTACCAGGTGACCACGTGCATCCTGATCCCCTCGATGATGCAGATCATCTGCGACGACCCGAACATCGACTCGTACGACCTCACCAGCCTCCGTCGCATCACCTGCGGCGGGTCCGCCTTTTCCGACGGGCTCCGACAACGAGCCATGAAGGCGTTCCCATCGGCCGGATTCGGGCAGGGCTACGGCATGACCGAAACGGCGGTGCTGACCATCCTCGACCCCGCGGAGGGCCCCGAGCAGAAGGCAACCGGACGCACCGTCGCCCACGTGGAACTGGAGATCCACGACCCGGACGACAACGTCGTGCCCGTCGGCGAGGTCGGCGAGGTCGTCACCCGCGGCGACCACGTCATGATGGGGTACTGGAACAAGCCCGAGGAGACCGCCGACGCGCTGCGTGGCGGCTGGATGCACACCGGCGATCTCGGCTACCTCGACAAGGACGGCTACCTCTTCGTCGTCGACCGGATCAAGGACATGATCATCACCGGCGGCGAGAACGTCTACTCCGCCGAGGTCGAGAACACCATCGCCACATATCCCGGTGTCTCCTCCTGTGCGGTCATCGGAGTGCCCGACGAGAGATGGGGCGAACGCGTCCACGCCGTCATCGTCCTCCAGCCCGGCGCCCACGCCACCGCCGAGGAGATCCAGACCCACGCCAGGAAGCACATCGCGGGGTACAAGATCCCCCGCAGCATCGAATTCGTCGAGACCCTCCCGATGTCGGCGGCGGGAAAGATCCTCAAGCGGGATCTACGCACCGCCCACACGGCCGCGGCCACCACGCAGGTCTCCCAACCGGAATGAGAATCGCATGAAGCGCACCATCTACAACGAGGACCACGAGGCCTACCGGGCCACCATCCGCGATTTCATCGCGAAGGAGGTCACCCCGTACTTCGCCGAGTGGGAAGAGGTCGGATATCCCCCGCGCGAGCTGTTCCGCAAGCTCGCAGGCCTGGGCGTGACCGGCTTCGACATCCCCGAGGAGTTCGGCGGGGCCGGCGACGTCAGTTACAAGTATCAGGCCATCATCGCGGAGGAATCCGCGCTCTCCGCGGTGGCGATGTACAACTACGGCATCAGCCAGGGCGTGGTGCTCCCCTACCTGCTCAACCTCGCGAATGACGAACAGCGCGCGCGGTGGTTCCCCGGCATTGCCGCCGGCGACATCCTGCTGTGCATCGCCATGACCGAGCCGGGCACCGGATCGGACCTGGCCGGAATCCGCACCACGGCAACGCTGTCCGAGGACGGCACGCACTACGTCCTCAACGGCTCGAAGACCTTCATCTCCGGGGCCCGCAACTCCGAGCTGTGCGTCGTCGCGGCCCGCACGTCGGCGGCCACCGCCGAGGACCGCCGCGCCGGCCTGAGCCTGCTCGTGGTCCCTACGGACAGTGAGGGATTCACGTATGGGCGCAAACTCGACAAGATCGGCCACCTGGCGAGCGACACCAACGAGCTCACGTTCACGGACATCCGGGTTCCGGTTGAGAACCTGCTCGGGGAGGAAGGGGCCGGATTCTCCTACCTCGGTCAGAACCTGCCCCGCGAGCGGCTCTCGATGGGTGTCGAGGGCGTCTCCCGGGCGACCGCCGCTATCGAATTCGCCGTCGCGTACACCAAGGAGCGCACCGTGTTCGGCAAGCCGGTCGCCTCGTTCCAGAACACGAAGTTCGTTCTGGCCGAATGCAAGACCGAGGTGACGGCGGCACAGGCGATGGTGGACAAGGGCCTCGAGCTCGAGGACACCGGCGAACTCACCGCGGCGGACGCGGCCCGGATCAAGCTGTTCTGCACCGAGGTCGCCGGCCGGGTCATCGACAAGTGCCTGCAGCTGCACGGCGGCTACGGCTACATCCGTGAGTACCCGATCGCCCGCCTGTACGCCGACACTCGCGTCAACCGCATCTACGGCGGTACCAGCGAGGTGCTCAAGACGATCATCGCCAAGGACATGGCGGTCTGACGACCGACCGACCGCGACCTGACAGCCGCGAGAACGGTGGGCTCACCGTTCTCGCGGCTGCATCCACTCAGGGATAGCTCATCCGCAGGGCTCCGTCGATGCGAATCGTCTCCCCGTTGATCATGGGGTTGTCGACGACGGCCAGGGCCAACCGCGCGAACTCCTCCGGCGCGCCGAGACGTGACGGAAACGGAACCTCGGATGCAACACGCCGGCGCACTCGCTCCGGGACCCCGGCGAGGATCGGGGTCTCGAAGATGCCCGGGGCGATCGTGACGACCCGGACACACCTGGCCGCGACGTCGCGGGCCGCGACCAGCGTGAGCCCAACGATGCCGGCCTTGGCCGAGGCGTACGCCGCCTGGCCGACATTCCCCTCGAAGGCCGAGTCCGAGGAGGTCATCACGACGACGCCGCGCTCGCCCTCGACGGGTGCGGAACGCGCCATCCGCGCGGCAGCGAGCCGAAGCACGTTGAAGCTGCCCACGAGGTTGATCGCAACGGTGTCTCGGAACTTGTCCAGATCCCCCGGCCTGCCGTCGAGTCCGACGATCCGCTCCGCGCCACCGCGTCCGGCGCAGTGCACCACCGCGCGTAGCGGAGCGAACCCCTCGGCCCGGGCCAGCGCCGCATCGAGCGCCTCGGAGTCGCGCACGTCCGCCGGCACGAACACCGCCGCCTCACCGAGCGCCGATGCCGCCTCCCGCCCCGCGGAGTTCGGGAGGTCGACGATGACGGTGGGCACACCACGCGCGACGAACGCCTCGGCGGTGGCCAGGCCGAGCCCGGATGCGCCGCCGGTCACGACGGCGGAAGCATTGTCGAGGTTCACCGCGCCACCGCCTCGACGACTCGTGTTCCCGCGCTCGTCGGCGCGGTATCTGTGGCAGTCATGAAAGTCCCTTCACCAGTGTGGAAGTGGAGCTACTGGGATTGTTGTTGCGACCTGCCGCGAGTATGCACCACCCCTCGACGCGCCACAAGGCCGCCAATCTGGCCCGACCGGATTCACTTCTTATCCCACAATCCCCCGGGCCACAGGGATGCAGCTATTGCCTCGCTAGGCTGACGGTGATTTACTTCGAGGTGACCGCGGACCAGCTACGGGCACGTCGGGTGCACGGGCATCATCCGCCGCGCGGGCACGTGTCCCGGTGGCGGTGACATCACCCGCTGCCACCGCATGACATGGGCGCGTTGGGTCTCGATCCTCTGCACCACAAAAGAATTCATTGCGGCCTCGGTGCAGGATCGGCGCCCGGATGCCCGCGGCGCCACGAATGTCCCCGAGTAACCACGGAAGACCAGGAGTGTCATGACGAGTTCGGAACTCACAGCAATTGCGACACCGACCATTCGTCGCGAGGACCCCGCCGAGGGCGTAGCGCGAATCGTCCTGTCCCGACCCGAGAAGCACAACGCGCAGAACCCGACCATGCTCTACGAACTGGATGCGGCGCTGACGGAGGCCGGACACGATCCCGCGGTGAAGGTGATCATTCTCGCCGCGGACGGCGCGAACTTCTCGTCCGGGCACGAGATCGGCGGCGGCGCGGTGCTCCCTTGCGCGCCCACCGCGACCATCGCGTCCGGCCTCGACGAGCCCGGCGCCGCCGGCCACTACGCCTTCGAATGCGAGGCCTATCTCGGGCTGTGCAAGCGCTGGCGCGACATCCCCAAGCCCACGGTCGCGCTGGCACAGGGACGCGCCATCGGGGGCGGGCTGATGCTGCTGTGGCCGATGGACATCATCATCGCGTCCGACGACGCCACCTTCTCGGACCCGGTCACCATCTTCGGGGTCAACGGCGGTGAATACTTCACTCATGCTTGGGAACTCGGTGCCCGACGGGCCAAGGAGCTACTGTTCACCGGCGGTGCCATCGACGCCCACGAGGCCCACGCGGCCGGCATGGTCAACAAGGTGGTGCCGCGATCCGAACTCGACGCCGCGGGACTGGCGCTAGCCCAGCGGATCGCCGCCCGACCGGCCTTCGGCCTGCGCCTGGCGAAGGAGGCGGTCAACCGCAGCCTCGATGCCCAGGGCCAGTCCGTCGCCCTCGATTCCGCTCTCGCCCTGCACAACCTGGGACACGCACACAACCTGAAGCAGTTCGATCGCATCATCGATCCGCGCGGTCAGGAAGTCATCCGGCGCGAAGCCCGGGGCCGGTAGCGGTGCGGCACAACGACGTGCGGGAGACACGAGCATGATCCTGACCGATCGATCCGCACTGGTGACCGGCGGCGCCTCCGGTCTCGGGCGCGCTAGCGCGGAAGCACTCGTCTCGCGTGGCGTACCCACCGTCATCCTCGATCTCCCCCACTCCGACGGAGAGATCGCCGCCAAGGAACTGGGCGCACTCGCGACCTTCGCGCCGGCCGACATCCTCGACACCGAGGCGGTCGAGAACGCGCTCGACGTGGTGGAGCAGTCGGCGCCGCTCGGGGCGGTGATCCATTGCGCCGGTGGCGGCCACGGCGTCCGGGTGGTCGACAAGAACGGCGCGGCCGGCGACCTGGAGCTGTTCACCGACGATGTCGAGCGGAACCTCGTCGGCACCTTCAACGTGCTGCGCCTGGCAGCCACCCGGATGGCCCGGAACGAGCCGGTCGACGGCGAACGCGGCGTCGTCGTGATGACCTCGTCGATCGCCGCGTTCGAAGGTCGAATCGGGCAGGCGTCCTATTCCGCGGCCAAGGCGGGCGTCACCGGACTGACGCTCGTCGCCGCCCGCGACCTGGCGAGCCGGCTCATCCGCGTCGCCACGATCGCACCGGGCGTGTTCGACACTCCGCTCCTCGGACTCCTCTCCGAGGAACGCGTCCGCCGCGTGCCCGACCGGGTCCCGCATCCCGCCCGACTCGGCAGGTCCGCGGAGTTCGCCCAGCTCGCCCTGGCCATCGTCGGCAACCCGATGATCAACGGCGAGACCATCCGGATCGACGGAGCGATCCGGGGATAACCTGCTACGACCGCGGACCGGCGCCGGGCCGTCTGCCACTGGACCCGCGCCCCCTTCCTGAGCATTCACCGATCGTTGCGGGTCACTGTTCACATAGAACGGCGTATATGATGGTGAATTGGCCTATCCATCGAACACCGCGTTGGCGACGGGTATTCACTTCGAGTCCTCGGGGTGCCTGGCAGATGCTTTGACAAGGGAGGGATTCCGTGACTCAGTCAGCGGCGGCCAAGCCGCGCGCCCGTCGGCCTCGTGACCGCAAGCAGTCGATCGTGGTCGCCGCCTCGCGGCTCTTCCGCGATCGCGGCTACCACAACGTGTCGATGGCGGACGTCGCAGCTGAGGTGGACATCACGGCCGGCGCGCTCTACCGGCACTTCAGCAGCAAGGGGGACCTGCTGCTGCAGGCGGTCCTCGCCGGACTCGAGGTGATGGACTCGTCCGTCCGGGCCTCCGAGGACATGGACGAGTACCTGCGCGCGACCGGAGTCATCGCGCTGGAGCGGCGAGGTCTGCCCGCGCTGTGGCAGCGCGAGTCACGCCACCTTCCCGACGACCAGCGCGCGTTGCTGCGGCAACGCCTGATCGAGAACGCCGCCCTCGTCCGTGTGCTCGTCGCCGGTGAGCGACCGGATCTGGACGAGGCCAACACCGAACTTCTCACGTGGGCACTCATAGCGGCGTTCGGCTCCTTCGGCCTGCATCGCATCACGCTGCCCAAGGGCGAATTCCTCCGGCTCCGTTACGAACTACTGTCGACCCTGGTGCACTGCGAGTTGACCGAGGCCCCGGCCACCACCGAACAGTCGACTCCCGCAGAGGCCTACGCGGGAGTCGAGCTGCCCCGACGGGAACAACTGATCAAGCACGCCACCCGACTGTTCGACGAGCGCGGCTTCCAATCGGTCCGGATGGATGACATCGGCGCCGCGGTCGGCATCACCGGATCCAGTGTGTACAAGCACTTTCCCACCAAGGAGGAGATCCTCTCGACTGCCCTCATGCGCGGGGACGAGCGGATGCACTCCGGGATGGCGTCGGCCCTGCAGCAGGGCGGCGCACCCGAGGAAACACTGGACCTGCTGCTACGTTCGCACATCGACTTCGCTCTCGACCACAGCCGTCTGATCGGGATCCTGACCAGCGAACGCGATGAACTCCCCGACAAGGAGCGCAAGCACTCGCAGCGCTCCCAGCGGGACTACTTCAACGTCTGGAAGCGGCTGCTGCGCGAGTGCCAACCCGACCTCGGGCCCGAAGCCGCGAAGATCGTCATCGACACTGTGTTCATGGTGGTGAACAGCCTCGTGCGAATGCGGGCGGCACGGGCACGCCCAGACCTGCGCGAACGTCTGATCGAGCTCACCACCCCGCTGCTGCGGTACCCCGGGCACCTGTGAGTCCGGCGAACGACGCCTGACGGGTTCGGCGCGGGTGAGTCGTACAATCGACCACCGAGATGGTCGCCGCAGGGGCCGCCCCGTCTCGCCTACAGGCCCATCGACTTGGCGATGATGGTCTTCATGACCTCGCTTGTGCCGCCGACGATCCGGGAGATCCGGGTGTCCGCGTAGAGCCTGGCGATCGGGTACTCGAGGACGTAGCCGTAGCCGCCGTGCAGCTGCAGGCACTTGTCGATCACCCGGCCCGCCATCTCGGTGCAGAACACCTTGGCCATCGCAGCATCCGCCGGCGTCAGCTCGCCCGCCTCCTCCAACTCGAGCGCCTTGTCCACGAGCGCCTGGGCCGCGGCCTGTTCGGTCGCGCACTCCGCAAGCACGAACTTGGTGTTCTGGAAGCTGGCGACCGTTTTGCCGAAGATCTCCCGGTCCCGCACGTACTCCTTCGCGAAGTTGATCGCGGCGGCCGCCTGGGCACAGGTCTGCACGGCGAGCGTCAGGCGGTCGCGCGGCAGATAGCGGCCGAGGTACGAGAACGCCTGCCCCTCCTCGCCGAGCACGTTCTCGACCGGGATCCTCACGTCGGTGAACGAGATCTCGCACGTGTCGCTGGTCTTGAGCCCGATCTTCTCCAACCGCCGGTTGACCTCGAAGCCAGCGGAATCGGTGTCCATCACCAACATCGTCAGCCCGGCGCGGCGGTCCTCGGCGCTCGCCGGCGCGGTGCGGCACACCACGATCATGCGGGTGGCCACCGACGCGTTGGAGATGAACGTCTTGGCACCGTTGAGCACGAAGTGGTCACCCTCGCGCCGCGCCGACGTCTTGATCCCCGCCAGGTCCGAACCCGCCCCGGGCTCGGTCATCGCGATGGCGAGCTGCTCGCCGGCGGCAATGCTGGGCAACCAGCGGCTCTTCTGCTCCTCGGTCCCCAGGTCGAGAATGAACGGCAGGATGATGCCGCTGGACATGTTCCAGTTGCCGAAGTTCACCCCGGCCGCGAACACCTCCTCGGTGAGAACCGCGTTAAACGGAAGCTCACGTCGCCGGCGCCGCCGTACTCCTCCGGGATCCCAAACCCGGCGATGCCCAGCTCAGCGAACTTGGGAAGGAACTCGCGCGGGACATAGCCCTGCTTCTCCCACTCGGGGAAGACCGGAACGACCTCGCGGGCGATGAACTCCCGGATCGTCTTCCGGAAGGCCTCGTGGTCCTCGTTGTAGATCGTGCGCTTCATGATGGCTCCTTGTCGTTGATCTCGCGGGGCACGCGGCTAGCTCGCCTTCGCGGTCTTGCGCTCGAGGAACGCGGCGATCGGCGCGACGTGGTCGTTCGACGCGAAGCACTCCTTCTCCATCATCAGACTCGGATCCAGAACCAGGTTCGCGTTGTCCCGCAGGATGCTGTTCAGCACCGCCTTCGTACCCCGGATCGCCCGCTGCGAGCCACCGGCCAACCGAGCCGCGAACTCCTGTGCAGCAGCAAGCAACTCGCCATCCGCCACGACCTCGTTCACCAACCCGAGCCGCTCCGCCTTCACCGCCGACATCGCATCACCCGTCATCAGATACTGCTTCGCCCGGTTGATCCCGACCAACCACGGCCAGATCACGATGCCACCGTCACCCGCACCCACACCCACCCGCACATGCGGATCCGCGAACTTCGCACTCTCACCGGCGAACACGACATCGCACAGCAACGCCAACGTCGCACCCAGACCCATCGCCGGACCGTTGACCGCCGAGACGATCGGCTGCGGCAACTCCAGCAGATCCATCACGATCTTGCGGGCCTCGACAAACGTGTTGTCCAGCCTCTCGCCCGAACCCGTCGCAATGTTCGACAGGTCACCACCACCCGAGAACGCCTTGCCCGCACCCGTGACGACCACCGCCCGGGTCTCCCGATCCGCACGGATATCGGCGAACACCCGCGACAACTCCGAGTGCAACTGCCGATTGACCGCGTTGTACACCTCCGGCCGGTTCAACCGCACCGTGAGCACCCCATCGGTGCGCTCGAACGCCAGGTGCTCGTAATTCTTGTAGACCTCGGACAGGCTCATCATTCTCCCAACTGATCATCGAGTTCACAGGCGACGGGCACCGCGAACCAGCACCCATCCACACACGGAGCCGCAACCCACGCATGCCGTGCCGCCGCAAGAGTACGTCACACACGGCAAGTCGTCATTTATTTAGTACTCAATATCCGCAGCTCATGTCAAGGATCAATCGTAGAATGATGTGGTTCACGATTTCTGTTAGCGGCTGCTCGGGCCCGACGAAGATCGGCTTCGGCCCTCCCGGCCGCCTGACCGATCCGGACAGCGAGATGCACCGCACGGTGCATCGAAACTATTGGGCAGGAGTGGAATTCACCGGATACCGATTACGGCACCTGCCACCCACCGTCGAAGGTCGCGGAGCGCTTCTCCACGAACGCGGCGATCGCGTTCGGGGCATCGGTGGCGAAGTTGATCGTGAACGCGTGCGCCTCGCCGTCGAGCGCCTCCCCCAACGTCCGGCCCGAACCCTGATCGAGCAGCGACTTCGACAGGGCGAGCGCCACGGGCGGACCCTCCGCGAGGCGCCGCGCGACGTCGCCGACGAAGGCATCGATCTCCTCGGACTCCTTGACCCAGGTGACCAGACCCAGCTCGAGCGCCTCGTCGGCCTCGATCGTCTCGGCGAGCATGACCAGACGCTTGGCCTGCTGGAGTCCGACCAGCCGCGGCAGGATCCAGGATCCGCCGAAGTCGACGGACACGCCTCGCTTGGCGAATATCTGGCTGAACTTCGCTGTCGGAGTGGCGATCACCAGATCACAGAGCAAGGCGAGGTTACAGCCCGCACCCACCGCATAGCCCTCGACGCACGCGATGACCGGCTTGGGCATCTCGGCGAGCGTTCGCGCGGTCGCATTGACGCTGCGCATGCCGTCGAGCGGATGCCCGGAGCCACCCGCCGACTCGAGATCGGCCCCGCTGCAGAAGTGGCCGTCCGCACCCCGGAGCACGATCACCCGGACGTCGGGATCACGTTCGGCGGACCGCAGAGCCGCACCCAGAGCTTCGAAACCGGCACGCGGCAGGGCGTTCCGTCGATGAGGCCGGTTGAGCGTGATCGTGAGCACGCCGTCGGTGTACGAGCTCAGCACCGAGGCGACCTCCACGCCGTCGTGCCGGGCAGCGCGTTCCGTCGAAATCGTCACAAAACATCCCTTCGATGAGGTGTTCACAGTGGAACTGGGGAAACTCTCGCGCCGACGGCAACCGCCGCAGACACTTCATGCCCGGAGCGGATCCGCTGCGCATTCCTGTTGCAGAAAAAGGGAATCCGATGACGGGAGCCGCCGGAAAAGCGCTGCACCGCCGCCGGGCTCCGGCGCGACCAGCCCGCGCGCGACCAGGTGGCGCAGGTGCGCGGCCGCCTCCGAGAGCGCGAGGCTCTTGCCGGTCCACGGCAGCTCGGCCCACGGCTTGTACCACCGCATCAGATTCGCGATCTGCCACAACGTGATCGGGTCGTCGCCGAAGGCCGCGTACAAATGGTCGAGCTGTTCCTCGTGATGGTCGATGAGCGCCGCGGCTCGGCCGGCGACGTCGTCGATCACGGCGCCGTGCGCACCGAGTCCGCGCGTCACCCCCATCGATCCGACCCGGCCCAGCGAGCCCATGAACGCGCCCAGGTCATCGCGCTCCGCCAACGGCACCGTGAAGCTGCCGACATGCGGACTCGTCTTCTGCAGCACGTGATCTCCGGTGAACATGACGTCGACGTCCTCGAGGTAGAAGCACACGTGCCCGGGCGTGTGCCCCGGCGTGTGCACGGCCCGGAGCCGACGCCCGGCGAGCGCGATGACCTCGTCGTCGACCAGCGTCCGGTCGGGGGCCGACTGGGGGCGAGCCGGCGGCGTGCGCCGCACGTCGCGCTCGAACTGCGCGAGATCGGACGCAGACGCACCCGCGAGGCGCAGCGTCCGCATCTCCGCGGCAGCCCAGTCCGCGTCCCGGGGGACCACCATCTCGTCGAAATGCACCCGATCGGACTCGTGCATCGCGATCCACGCCCCGGACACCTCGCGCACCCTGCCGCAGAGTCCGACATGGTCGGGATGGAAGTGAGTGAGGACGACGCCCTCCACGTCAGCCACACCGTGGCCGATCTCCCCGAGACCCGCCGACAGCGCATCCCACGCAGCGTCGTCGTCCCAGCCGGCGTCCACCAGCACGACACCACGCGGGGACTCCATCGCGTACACCCAGGTGTGACCGAGCGGGCTGCCCGTGATGGGCACCGCGATCCGGTAGATGCCATCACCGATGGCGGCTGCGTTGTTCATGCGCGTTGCTCCTGACTGGAGGGACCTGCTGCGTGCGCGGCGCCGGTTCCACACCGAGACGGCCAGACCGGGTCCCGCGGCAACAGCGCCGACGGCCCGCTTCACAGAGAAATGCCGACGACATCATTTCAAATCCGTGTAGCGGTAACTATCTGCGACTATAGCAAAGTATGTAAATGCCGACTTGCCCAATGTGCGTTTTGTCACGATCCGCGTCCGGGTACGTCGGGAGACCCTGCCTCGGGATCCGAGCAGGGTGCCGTCACAGATCGTTCGTGGGCGAACTCGCTGGGGAGGTGCCGTCGCGGTCAGCGGTCCAGGAGTGCGGACACTCCCAGCCGGGTCAGCCACTCGTCCAGGCCCGGCCACGGCGGCCGGCCGGCCCTGGCGTGGACGACGAAGTAGATCATCGAGTGCACTGCGGCGACCCGGATGCGCGATTCGGCGGGATCCCGGTCGGGTGCCGCCGCCGCGATCGTCTGCAGCCAGGCATCGAGGTAGTCGGTTTGGAACCGGCGCATCGCGGTTCGCTCCTTCGGCGGGAGCTGCGCACGCTCGTTGGCGATGATCCCGATCAGGTGCGGGTTCTGCATGGACACCGCGACGTGCGAACGGACGAGCCGTTCGACCGCGTCGCACGGATCGACGGCGGTGGCCAGCGCGCGGTCCGCGCCTGCCCGCAACCGCTCGCGACCCCGGGTCGCGGCCGCGACGAGCAGGTCTTCCTTGGCACTGTAATGCCGGTAAACGGCGGAGGCGACGATCCCCGCGGCCTTGCCGATGTCACTCATCGTCACCGACTGATACCCGTACTCGTCGAACAGCCGGGTACCGACCTCGAGCAGCTGTTCCCGGCGCGAGATCTGTGCGCCGCCCGCCTCCGCGGCGTCCTGGCCTATCTCGGCGCCGACGGCCGCCGGTTCCCCCAGCATCGAGACGTCCGCCGCGACGATCAGCTCCCCCAGCCGCACCATGATCGCCTCGTCCCGGCGGCGCGTGAGGCTGTACCGACGCCGGAAACCACCGAGCGAACCGAACACGGCTCGGGCGGCCAGCTCGCCCGCCCCCGGTCCCAGTTCCCGTCGCCGCGCGACGATCAGGGGCACCAGATGGGAGATGACCTGCGACTCTCGTTCGCGGATCTCCTCGCGCTGCGCGCCCTCGAGGTTCCTCGCCTCGCGCTCCCACACGGTCGCCAGACCGGTGGACCGCACGATCGTCGAGGACAGCGCCGCCATCGCCTCATCGAGGTCATCGCACCGCAGCACCGTTGAGTCGACCCTCTCGAGACCGCTCCACACCACGTGGAACAGCAGGTCCTGCTTGTTCCGAAAGTGGTGGTACAGCGCCGACGGGGTGATGTCGAGCGCGTCGGCCACGTCTGTGACCGAGACGTTGTGGTAGCCGCGGGCAAGGAACATCTCGCTCGCGACGGCACTGATCTGTTCCTTGCGGTTGGGGGGCCTGCGTGCCACGTCGTCCCATGCCCCCTCAGCCACTTCGATACCGGCGAGTCTATCTGCGCGCCGCAGAAACCCGTGGTCGGAATATATCGGAGAGATCGGGCGTCACCGGACGGCCAGTCGGCGAGCGACCGCCCTCACCCGTTTGTCGAAGGTCGAGCGGCCGACCCCGAACCGCTCGAAGACCGTCTCCTCCGGCGGACCACCGTAGGGCTGCCAGATCAGGGCCAGTCGCAGCAACTCCCGTTCGTCACGCGTCATCACCGCAGGATCGCCTTGATCTCGAGGAACTCCTCCAGGCCGTACACGCCGCCCTCACGGCCGATCCCGGACTGCTTGTAGCCGCCGAACGGCGCACGGGCGCTGGGGACAGCGCCGTTGACGAAGACCTGACCGGCTCGGAGCCGGCGCGCGACCGCCTCGGCACGCAGTGGATCACCCGACCACACCGCGGCGGCGAGCCCGTAGTCGGTGTCGTTGGCCAGTCGCACCGCCTCCTCCTCGTCCCGATATCCCATGATCACGAGCACGGGTCCGAAGATCTCCTCGCGGGCGATCGTCATGTCGGCGGTGACATCGGAGAAGACCGTCGCCCCGACGAAGTACCCGGTGCCGTGCACGACACCTCGCCCGTCGAGGGCGAGTGTGGCGCCATCCTCGAGACCGGCGTCGATGTGGCGCAGTACCGAATCCCGTTGGGCAGCACTGACCAGCGGTCCCAACACCGTGTCCGGGTCGGCGGGGTCACCCGTCGGATGGCTGCGAGCCTGCGCGACCGCGATGCGGGCGGCAGCCTCGATCATCGCCTCCGGCACCAGCATTCGGGTCAGCGCCGAGCAGGTCTGGCCCGAGTTGCGCAGGCACCTGGCCACCCCGAACGGCACCGCACGCTCCAGGTCGGCGTCGTCGAGGATCACGAAGGCCGACTTGCCGCCGAGCTCGAGCGCCACCTTCTTGACCGTGCCCGCCGCCGTCACCGCAACCCGCTTGCCCGCCGTCGTCGAGCCTGTGAAGGAGATCATATCGATCTCGGGGTGGCCCGAGATCGCCTCTCCGACAACCGGACCGAGTCCGCTGACGAGGTTGACGACGCCTGGCGGCACACCGACCTCGTGCAGGATCTCGACGAAGGCGCACACCGCCAGCGGCGCAACCTCGGACGGCTTGATCACGACCGTGCAGCCGGCCGCGAGCGCGGCACCGATCTTGAGTACGACCTGGTGCAGCGGATAGTTCCACGGGGTGATCGCACCGACCACCCCGATCGGTTCCTTCACGATCGACATGGCGTCGACCGTGCCCTCGTCGAAGGGGTAGGTCTGCGCCAACTCGGCGAATGCCGCCAGGTGCGCGAGCGGCATGCCGATCTGGATCTCGTCGGCCGCATCGACCGGCATGCCCATCTCACGGGACACCAGTTCCGCGAACTCGCGGCGACGGGACAGCAGCACGTCGTGCGCCGCCCACAGGTACCGACCCCGCTCGGCGCCGCTACGCGCCGACCAGTACGGGAACGCCGATCGGGCCGCGGCCGCGGCCCGATCGACGTCGTCGGCGGTACCCGCGGCGACCACCGCGATGGCCTCCTCGGTGGCCGGGTCGACGACCTCGATCCGGCCGGTGCCGGTGGAGTCGACCCAGGCACCGTCGACATAGATCGCGGCGCGATCCATCACCTCGCTCATCGCAACACCCGGGTCCGCCGACTTCTCACCTACAGGCCCATCGACTTGGCGATGATGGTCTTCATGACCTCGGTCGTGCCGCCGACGATCCGGGAGATCCGGGTGTCCGCGTAGAGCCTGGCGATCGGGTACTCGAGGACGTAACCGTAACCGCCGTGCAGCTGCAGGCACTTGTCGATCACCCGGCCCGCCATCTCGGTGCAGAACACCTTGGCCATCGCGGCATCCGCGGGCGTCAGCTCTCCGGCGTCCTCGAGCTCGATCGCGTGGTCGACGAGCGCCTGGGCCGCGGCCTGTTCGGTCGCGCACTCCGCGAGCACGAACTTGGTGTTCTGGAAGCTGGCGACCGTTTTGCCGAAGATCTCCCGGTCCCGCACGTACTCCTTGGCGAAGTTGATCGCGGCGGCCGCCTGGGCACAGGTCTGCACGGCGAGCCCGAGACGCTCGCGCGGGAGGTTTCGGCCGAGGTACGAGAACGCCTGGCCCTCTTCGCCGAGCAGGTTCTCGGCCGGGATCTTCACGTCGACGAACGAGATCTCGCAGGTGTCGCTGGTCTTGAGCCCGATCTTCTCCAGGCGCCGGTGCACCTGGAAGCCCGGGGTGTCGGTGTC
The DNA here is from genome assembly GCF_042672245.1 of Rhodococcus sp. NPDC127527. Taxonomy (NCBI): domain Bacteria; kingdom Bacillati; phylum Actinomycetota; class Actinomycetes; order Mycobacteriales; family Nocardiaceae; genus Rhodococcus; species Rhodococcus sp. NPDC127527. The sequence continues at coordinate 35,888 of NZ_JBHXVP010000019.1, read as the reverse complement.
CATCACCAGCAGGGTCAGGCCCGTGCGGCGGTTCTCGGCGCTCGGCGGGGCGGTGCGGCACACCACGATCATGCGGGTGGCGACCGACGCGTTGGAGATGAACGTCTTGGCGCCGTTGAGCACGAAGTGGTCACCCTCGCGCCGCGCCGAGGTCTTGATGCCCGCGAGGTCCGATCCCGCCCCGGGCTCGGTCATCGCGATGGCGAGCTGCTCGCCGGCGGCGATGCTGGGCAACCAGCGCTGCTTCTGCTCCTCGGTCGCCAGGTCGAGGATGTACGGCAGGATGATGCCGCTGGACATGTTCCAGTTGCCGAAGTTCACCCCGGCCGCGAACACCTCCTCGGTGATGATCGCGTTGTACCGGTAGCTGACGTCGCCGGCGCCGCCGTACTCCTCCGGGATGTCGAATCCGGCGATCCCGAGTTCACCCCACTTGTGGTGGAACTCGCGCGGCACGCAGCCCTGCTTCTCCCAGTCGGCGAAGACCGGGCTGACCTCTCGGGCGATGAACTCCCGGATGGTCTTCCGGAAGGCCTCGTGGTCCTCGTTGTAGATCGTGCGCTTCATGATGGCTCCTCGTGGTTGATGTCGCGGATCAGTTGCGGCCGGCGTCGCACGCCAGGCACTGACCGCTGATGTAGTCGGATTCCGGGGTGCACAGCAGGTACACCGCGCCGGCGGCTTCCCTTGCGGTGCCCGCCCGCCCCAGTGGAATGGTCTTCACGAGTGCTTCCGCTCTGCCCTCGCGCAACCCGACCGATACCCGGCGCCCGCCGATATCGATGAGCGGCGACTCGCCCACCGCCTCGGGCTCGGTCAGTCGGGTCGAGATCCATCCGAAGGCAACCGCATTCACGTTGACGCGGTAGCGACCCCACTCCCTCGCGAGGGCCCGCGTCAATCCGATGACGCCCGCCTTCGCCGAGCTGTAATTGGCCTGGCCTTCGATGCCGACCAGGCCCGCGTTCGACGAGATGTTGACCACCTTGCGGTGGTACTCGACCGCGTTGTTCCGGAAGACGGGCTGCGCCGCGCGCAAGATCCGGAACGGCGCCCGGAGGTTCACATCGAGGATGGCGTCCCATTGCTCGTCGCCCATGTCCTCGATGGGGTCGTTCCAGTAGTAGCCGGCGTTGTTGACGACGATGTCCAGCCCGCGGTACGCCTCGAGCGCGGTGTCGACGAAGCGCTGGGCGAAATCGTTCTCGGTGACGCTGCCGATGCAGGCCACCGCCTCGCCGCCGATCGCCCGGATCGCTGCCACGGTGTCCTCGGCCGGGCCGGCATCGAGATCGTTCACCACGACCCGGGCGCCGTCGGCGGCCAGCTTCAGCGCGATCTCACGCCCGATCCCGCGCCCCGAACCGGAGACGATCGCGGTCCGGTTGTCCAGTTTGCCCATGGGGGGTACTCCTTCTCGGTGAAATGGCAACGGGATTCGGTGGTCCGCTGGTCAGCGGGCCAGGAACCCGCCGTCGACGTGGATCTCGGTCCCGGTCACGAACGAGGAGTCGTCGCTCGCGAGGAACGCGACCACCGAGGCGATCTCGTCCGGTTCACCGAGGCGACCCATCGGGGTGCTCGCAACGAGCGCCGAGAGCACCTCCTCGCTCTTGGCCAGCACCGGCTCGGTGCCGATATATCCCGGGTGGACCGAGTTGACGCGCACACCCTGTGTCGCCCAGCGGATTGCGGTGTTCTTCGTCATCTGACCGACGGCACCCTTGGCCGCGTGATAACTGATCGAGCGGCCGGTGGTTCCGGTGACGCCGCAGATCGAGCTGATGTTGATCACCGATCCGTGACCCGACGCCTTCAGCGCGGCGGCGGCGGACTTCAGTCCGAGGAAGACACTGGTCTGGGAGACGGCGATGACCTTCTCGTACTCCTTGATCGTGATCTCCTCGATGCCGGCGAAGTTGCCGATGCCGGCATTGTTGACCAGGATTCCGAGACCGCCGAATTCCGTTTCCGCCGTGCCGATCACGTGCTGCCAGGCATCCGGATCGGTGACATCGTGAGCGAGAGCGACGGCCCGTCCGCCGGTGGCGGTGATCTCGTCGGCGACCTTGCGCGCCTCCGGTTCTCGCACGTCGGTGACGACCACGTGCGCACCCTCGCGGGCGAGACGCTTCGCCATGGCACTGCCGAGTCCGCCGGCGGCGCCGGTCACCAGGCCGACGCGACCCGTGAGCCTGCCCACGCCGCTAGCTCGCCTTCGCGGTCTTGCGCTCGAGGAACGCGGCGATCGGCGCGACGTGGTCGTTCGACGCGAAGCACTCCTTCTCCATCATCAGACTCGGATCCAGAACCAGGTTCGCGTTGTCCCGCAGGATGCTGTTCAGCACCGCCTTCGTACCCCGGATCGCCCGCTGCGAGCCACCGGCCAACCGAGCCGCGAACTCCTGTGCAGCAGCAAGCAACTCGCCATCCGCCACGACCTCGTTCACCAACCCGAGCCGCTCCGCCTTCACCGCCGACATCGCATCACCCGTCATCAGATACTGCTTCGCCCGGTTGATCCCGACCAACCACGGCCAGATCACGATGCCACCGTCACCCGCACCCACACCCACCCGCACATGCGGATCCGCGAACTTCGCACTCTCACCGGCGAACACGACATCGCACAGCAACGCCAACGTCGCACCCAGACCCATCGCCGGACCGTTGACCGCCGAGACGATCGGCTGCGGCAACTCCAGCAGATCCATCACGATCTTGCGGGCCTCGACAAACGTGTTGTCCAGCCTCTCGCCCGAACCCGTCGCAATGTTCGACAGGTCACCACCACCCGAGAACGCCTTGCCCGCACCCGTGACGACCACCGCCCGGGTCTCCCGATCCGCACGGATATCGGCGAACACCCGCGACAACTCCGAGTGCAACTGCCGATTGACCGCGTTGTACACCTCCGGCCGGTTCAACCGCACCGTGAGCACCCCATCGGTGCGCTCGAACGCCAGGTGCTCGTAATTCTTGTAGACCTCGGACAGGCTCATCATTCTCCCAACTGATCATCGAGTTCACAGGCGACGGGCACGGGCAGACCCGATACCCACCCACACACGCAGCCGCAACCCACGCATGCCGTGCCGCCACCCGGGCGACACCGCCGCAAGAGAACGTCACGTATGGCAAGTCGCGATTTATTTACTACGCGATATTCGCAGATCATGTCAAGGTTCTGAGCGAACACAGAAGTGGTCTCTCGTTCATCTCCAAGAGACTCGACCCGAGCCCGGCGGCGCTTCCGCCCTCCGCGCCGGCCTTCGAACGCACATCAGCCCCGCACCTCGTGGCGCAGCCCCACATCGAACCCAAATATGAGCTTGGCGAAATTTACTTACGGGTTGGGCAAGTGCCGCACACGTCGGTCGCGCACCCCTCCACCGCCCCGCCCCAACCTCCCGACCGCACCCGAAGCAGGCCAAGATCCGCCGCCGATGTAGCGCCCAACCTGCACTTTCCTCGACAACCGGTCATGCGGACCCCGAAACCTCGACCCCTGCCGCGGCAGCCGATTCTCGAAATCTCAAGAAAGTACGTGAATGGGTCTTCAGTTTTCGCGCGAGTGGCCGTATCTTTGGCCTACCGCACAGCGGTGTTACCCCGATCACATCGAACCGCGGGCGCCTCGAGGCGCCACCCACATCCCCCAACCATGCCGGGAGCCCCGGGCGCCCGGTTGAACGAGGAGGACCGATGCCAGTTCCGGACCGTTCGGAAATGGACTCTTCCCAGTACCTGCCACAGCATCTGGACTACCCCCGGATCGGCTTCGACTCGATCCTCGAGTTCGCCGCGCGCGCCTACGCCGATCGCACCGCGCTGCGTGACGGCGACCTCACGCTCTCCTTCGCCGACCTGCACGACCACGCCCGGCGACTCGCCGGCGGGCTGCGCGAGCAGGGGGTGCGCCCGGGCGATCTCGTCGCCCTGCACATGCCGAACTCACTGTGGTTCCCGGTCGCCTACTTCGGCGTGCTGTGTGCCGGCGCGACGGCGTGCCCGGTCAATCCGGCGCAGCCCGGAGACGCGCTGCGCCGCCAGCTCGAGCATTTCGGCGCCACCGCAGTGATCACCCATCCGAGTTGTGTCGGTGTCGTGGCGGCCCACCGCCCGCCGAGCCTGCGGATGGTCACCACCATCCCTCCCACGGCCGCCGCACCCGATCCCGAATCGGGTCGGGGTACGGCGGAGACGGTCTCCTGGTCCGAGCTGCTGTCGGCGGATCCGCTGCACGGCGCCCCTGTCGACCCCGGGTCGGTCGCGCACCTGCAGTTGACCGGCGGCACGACGGGCCAGTCCAAGGGCGTTCGGGTGCTGCACCGCAATCTGGTGAGCAATGTCCTGCAGAGCGCGCTGCGGCGCGCCAGCGTGATCCCCGCCCGCGACGCCAGTGGGGAATTCACACTCGAACAGGTACCCGATGTCCGGCACGAGCGCACCGAACTGCTCGGCCACGGCGCGTCCGCCCAGGTGGCGCCCTACTTCCACGGCCTGGGCCTGGTCGGGCAGTGCAGCAACACCCTGCTCGGCATCACGACCGTCGTCGAGGGCCGGTTCTCCCCGGAGCGCTACCTCGCGGACATCGAACGCTACGGGGTGACACGACTCGGCGGCTCCGCCGCGTTTTACCACGCGCTCCTCGAATGCCCGACGGTCACCGAACGGGACCTGTCCTCCGTCATCTCGATCGCCTGCGGCGGCGCGCCGATCGACACCGGCACGATGGACCGACTCCGCACGGCGTTCCCGTCCGCCGAGGTGATCCAGGTGTACGGATTGAGCGAGGCCACCTGCACCGTCACCATGCAACCTCCGGCTGCCCTGTCGGCGTCACCCGCGGACAGCGCGGGCGTCCCGGTGTCCGACACCGAGATCGAGCTGCGCGACGAGAGCGGAATCCCGTTGTCCCGCACCGGAGATGTCGGCGAAATCTGTGTCCGCGGCCCACAGGTCACCGACGGCTACCACCGCGATGCGGAGAAGACCGGCGAACAGTTCGCCGACGGCTGGCTGCGAACCGGCGACCTGGGTCGGTTCGACGAGCAGGGCAATCTCTTCATCGTCGGCCGTGCCAAGGACATGATCATCTACAAGGGCTACAACGTCTATCCGGCTCATCTGGAGCAGGTTCTGGGCGGGCACCCGGCGGTCGCACGCTCCGCCGTGGTCGGCGTGCCGCGTGCCGGCCTGGACGAGATCCCGGTCGCCTTCGTCGTGGTGCACCCGAAGTCGCGGTCCGGCACCGAGCTCGCGACGGAACTCCTGCATCACGTCGGTGACCGTGTCGCGCCCTATCAACGCATCCGCGAGGTCCATTTCGTCGACGACCTGCCGCTGTCGCCGACCGGCAAGGTCCTCAAGTCCGCGCTCCGGGACTCGCTCACCGGCAGCAGTTCCTGATCGTGTCCACACACATCCTTACCCCGTCAGAAAGGCACCCGATGTCCGTCGCAACCACTCCACCAGAGGCGCCCACGGGCACCCGGCGGTCGGTCCCGAAGTCCCGCACAGCGTGGATGATCGTGGGGCTGCTCTTCCTCTTCACATTCATGAACTTCGCCGACAAGGCGGTGGTGGGGCTGGCCGGGGTCGAGATGATCAAGGATCTCGGGCTCACGAAGGAACAGTTCGGCATCGTCCAGAGCAGCTTCTTCTGGATGTACGCGGTCGGCGCCATCGTGGGTGGCCTACTCGTCGGCCGGATCCCGGCGCGCTGGCTGCTGGCCGGCACCGCGTCGCTGTGGGTGATCGCGCTGATCCCGATGATCTGGAGCAGCAGTTTCACCGTTCTCGTCGCCACCCGAGTGCTGCTCGGATTCGCCGAGGGACCCACCGCGGCAATGGCTCTCGCGGTCGCGCACAGCTGGTTCACCGCCGACAAGCGGGCACTGCCGAGTTCGATCATCACCGCGGGCACCTCCGCGGGACCGCTCGTCGCGGCACCGGTGATCACCGCCCTGGTGCTCCATCACTCATGGCACGCGGCCTTCGCGGTCACCGCCGCGGCCGGAGTTTGCTGGGTGGTCCTGTGGCTGATGCTGGGCAAGGAGGGCAAGGAGGAAGCGGGCGATCCCCACGCCGGTCAGGCGTCGATGACCGATTCCGTTCTCCCCGAACACGTCCCCTACCGGCGGCTGCTGCTGTCGGGCACCGTTGTCGGCACCTGTGTGCTGTTCTTCGTCACCTACAGCAACTCCGCGGTGAAGATCAGTTGGCTGCCGCTGTACCTGCGCGAGGGCCTCGGCTACGACGCGACCACCGCGGCAAAGCTGATCACGCTGCCGTACCTGACGACCGGGATCATGATGGTCCTCGCCGGACTGGCCTCGCGCATGATGACCAAGCGGGGTCTGAGCAACCGCGTCGCCCGCGGCGGCTTCGCCTCCGGGCTCATCGTCGTCGGCGGCCTGAGCACGATCGCATTCTCGATGATCGACCGCGGACCGTTGCAGATCGTGCTGATCTCGGTGGGCGCGTCGCTGGTCGCCGCCTCGAACGGGGTCGCGTGGGCGGCGGTGTCGGACGTGGTACCCGCCAAGCAGCGCGGAACGGTGTTCGCGTGCATCATTGCGGCGTACAGCCTGGGCGGGATCGTCGCACCGCTCATCCTGGGCAAGCTGGTCGACAACGCCGGTGAATCGCCGCTGGAGGGCTACTCGCGCGGCTTCCTCGGCCTGGGCATCATGCTGATCGTCGGGGCGATCATCGCGTTCCTCCTCATCAACCCCGACAAGGAGGTCAAGCGCCTGGCCGCCAAGGCCTCTCGGGACAACGCCGACGTCACCGCCTGATCCCGGCGGACCTCGGCCAACACAGATCCACGCCCGCGGTCAGACCGGCTCGATGCCGGCCTGACCGCGGGCGCACAACGACTACGGCTGCGCAGCGCACCGACGCGCGATCATCATGAAGGCCTGCGACGCCGCGTCGAGGCTGTCCTTCCTGTGCACGAAGCCGAACTCCTGGACCATCGGAGGATCGATCCGGCACAGGTGCGCTCCGAGCTCGACCGCCTCCCGGGCCTGCGCGGGCGGCAGAATCGCGGCGCCTGCACCGTTGGCCACCAGGCGCGGATGGACGGGCAACATCCCGATTTCGACGGCTACCCGCACGTCCACACCCGCGGCCCGGCAGGCGTCCTCGAGCAGGTCCCGAACAACGTCCCCGAGCGGTCCCGCCACCAGGTCGATCTCCTCGAGTCCCGCCAACGGGACACAGTCGCGGCCGTACAGCGGGCTCCCGGGTGGCACCGCAAGTGCCAACATGTGCTGTCCCAACGGGAGGGCCTGCGTCCCGCTGGCGACCCGAACGGGCAAGGAACACAATGCGATCTCGCACGTCGCACGTTTGACCAGTTCGGTGGCCTCGTCGGAGTCCGACGCTCGCAGCACATTGATCCACACCCCAGGGTGCAGGTCGCGGAAGACGCGGATGAAGTCGGCCAGCGGTTCGACGGCGAGGTCGCTGGTCACAGCGATGTCGAGCCGCCCTTCCTCCAACTGCTGGACGCGCCGTACCGCATCCGAGGTCTCCAGAACTCCGCTGAGAACCTGCCGGGCGGGACCGACCAGAGCCCTACCGGCGGGGGACAATTCGAGCCCGCGGCCAAGTCGATGGAAGAGTTCGACGTCCAGTTCGCGCTCGAGTGCCCGTATCGCCTGCGACAACGACGGCTGGGCGACGTAGAGCGCCTCCCCTGCTCGGGTCATGCCACCGTGATCCACTACGCTGAGGAAATAGCGCAGCTGTCGGGCATCCATACCCCGACGATATAGCAGGCGCACCGAAGAAGCCCGCCCCTGACTCATCCGACGAGCCCCGCTCCCGATGATCATCGGAGCAGGCAGAATTACAGTGGATCCAGGTCCGAAGTCGCCGGGTGCTCGGGAGGCGCGATGGAGTTCAGACAGCTGGCCCAGTTCCTCTCGGTCGTCGAGCACGGCGGACTCGTGCGCGCCGCTGCCGCACTCCACATTTCGCAGCCGTCGCTGTCGCAAACCATCCGCGGCCTCGAGCGCGAGCTCAAGACCCCGTTGTTCCACCGGGTGGGTCACGGGGTGGTCCTGACTGCGGCCGGCGAGGCACTCGTCGGCCCCGCGCGCCAGTTGATCCGGGACGTGGCGACGGCGCGCGCATCGGTCGCGGAGGTCGCGGGCATCCGCACCGGACGCCTGGACATCGCCGCGATGGGCAGCCCGCTCGACTTCATCGTTCCCGCGGTGGGCGAGTTCCGCCGTCGCTACCCCGATGTCTTCATCGGCATCGAGACACCGGCGATGGAATCCGACATCCTGCGCCAGGTACGAGAAGGCCGGAGCGAGTTGGGATTTCTCCCGTTCCAAGACGAGGAGGACATCCGCAGGGAGGCGGTTCGAGGACGGCTCGAGCTCGTCCGTCTCGGCGTCGAGCGGATGAAGCTGGTCATGCCCCCCGGAATCGGCACCACCCTGTCCGACCCACTCCCGATCGCGCAGCTACCCGACCTTCCGATCACGGCGGCTCCCCTCGGCGCGCACGGCAGGGATGCGGTCGAGAAGGCCCTTCGCCGCGCCGGAATGCATACCCGCCTGGGCGTAGTCACGGCGCACAGATCGACGCACTGCTCACTCGTCCTGCGGGGCATAGGCATGGCGTTCAGCCCGGAGGGGCAGGTGGACCACGCGGTCCGCACCGGTGCGGTCGTACGGGATCTCGACCCACCCATCCTGCTGCCCTACGGCCTGGTGCGCCGGTCCGGTCACCTGTCGCCGTCGGCCGCCGCGTTTCTCGACATGGCGGTCGAGCACCTCCGCGACCGCAGCAGCGACTGACGTCGGGGCATGCTCAGGAGGCGCTCCGGGCGGCGTCCGAGTCGGTGTCCGCGGTGCGCGCCACGATCGACGCGAGGTCACGTTCGGGACGGATCGTCACGAACGCGATCACCGCGCACACGATGAGCAACGAACCGAGCCAGAGGAATCCACGCGAGTAGCCCTCGAGCGGTGCGGCGGCGGCGTTGCCGACGAGCTTGCCCAGCACGAGCGGTCCGATGATGCCGCCCACGCTGTAGACCGCGACGATGTACCCGAAAACCGGTCCGCGCTGCGAGTGGGGCACCAGGTCGGACACCGCGGTCCAGGCGACGCCGTTGGCGGCCGCGACGAAGGACGCCCCGACCGAGACCAGCACGATCTGGAGTACGCCGCGGTCGAGCGTCGAGAACCAGATCGTGCTCAGCCCCCCGACAGCGACGAGCGCGGCGGCGAATCCGCCCCGGGCGATACGGTTGCTCACCCCACGGCGGGTCATCATGCGCGATGCCGTGCCCGCCACCACCATCATCACCGCCGCGGCCAGGTAGGGCAGGGTGATGAGGTTGCCCGCGGTCGTGGCGCTGTACCCCAGACCTTCTCGCAGGTACAGGGGCAGCCAGCTGACCTTCACGGCCGCGTTGGTGTAGGTGGCGAAGAACAGCACACACGTACCGAGCACCGTGCCCGTGGTCAACAGCCGGCGGTACGGCAGCCGGACCGCTCCGGCCTCGTCGGCACCCGCCGAACGGCGATCGGAGTGCGCGTCCCCCTCCGAGCCCTCACGGCCGAAGATCAGCCAGAGCACCACCCACACCGCGCCCGCGATCGCGGTGACGGCGAACGCCATGTGCCACGAGTGATTGACGATGAGGGCGGTGATCACCGGTGCCGCGACGAGTGGGCCGACACTGGTGCCCGCCACGATGATGGAGCTGGGCAGCGCGCGCTTGTTCTCCGGGAACCAACTGTGCGTCACCGACATCGCCATGGCGGCCGACGGCCCCTCGGCGAAGCCGAGGACGATCCGGGTCACGACGAGGACCGTGAAGCTCGTGCTCCAGATCATGGGGACGATGGCGAGCACCCAGATCGTGGCGGTGGCCGCCAACAGCCAGCGCGCCGGGATCCTGCCGATGAGCAGTCCTCCCAGGATCGAGCCGACGGCGAACAGCCAGAAGAAGCTGCTCTGCACGAGCCCGAACTGTTGCTTCGTGATCCCGAGATCTTTGATCATTTCGATGCCTGCCAGGCCCACGACGGCCTTGTCGGCGAAGTTGAAGAACAGGAACAGGAAGATCAGCGCGACTACCAGCCAGGCGCGACGTCCAACCTTTACGAGGTCGGACGTCGCCGGTGGCGCCGTCTCGGATGATTGATCGAGCGACATGGAGCCTCCGAGAGAGGTGATACGGATCGAGTGCGGACACTTTTCGGGACGGCCGCGACTCAACCCGACTCGCCCAGCGCACGGTCGGCGAGACCGTGTCCGAGTCCACCTGCCGACGGGCTGCGACCGAAACCGGCAACCCGAACGAGTATCGGCATGCAGATCGATTCCAATGATGGACTCACGCTGCAATGATACACCATTAAGTAAATAGCAACTTGCCTTGGATCGAACGAGACAGGCTGACGCCGATCATGAGTCGGCGTGTGCACCGACCGGGTCGGCGCACAGTCGAGTCAGTCGATCCCGGACGAGGTCCTCCGCGTCGCGAACGATCCGGGCGACCATCTCCGCAACCGTGGGAATGTCGTGGATCAGCCCCTGAGACAGGCCGCTCGCCCAGATACCGAGGTCGAGGTCGCCCTCCTCGTGTACCCGCCTTCCCCGAGCCCCCGCAACGAGGTCCCGTACGTCGGCGAACTCCCCTCCCGCAGAGAGGATCTGCACCACCTCACGGCTGACCGCATTGCTTGCCACCCGGGAGGTGTTGCGCAGCGGCCGGAAGATCAGCTCGGTGTCGAGCTCCGTGGCGTCGACCACCCGTTGCTTGACCCGATCGTGCACCGGCGACTCGACTGTGCACATGAAACGGGTACCCATGTTGATGCCGTCCGCGCCCAGGGCGAGCGCGGCAACGAGCCCACGGCCGTCCGCGAACCCGCCCGACGCAATGAAGGGGATCCGCAGCGCTCGTGCGGCGGCCGGAATCAGGATCAGGCCCGGAACGTCGTCCTCGCCGGGATGGCCCGCGCACTCGAATCCGTCGATACTCAGGGCGTCGACACCCAATGCCTCCGCCTTGAGAGCGTGTCGCACACTCGTGCACTTGTGCAGCACCTTCACCCCGGCCGCCTTGAACGCCGGCATGTGCTCGACGGGGTTGTTGCCCGCCGTCTCCACGATGCGCACTCCGGATTCGATGATCGCGTCGCGGTACTCCGCATACGGAGGTGGGGTGATCGCCGGCAGGATCGTGAGATTGACGCCGAAGGGGCGATCCGTCATCTCGCGGCAACGCGCGATTTCCGCGGCGAGCGCCTCGGGGGTCGGCTGGGTCAAGGCCGTGAGGAACCCCAGCGCACCGGCGTTCGCGGTGGCGGCCACGAGCTCGGCTCGCCCCACCCACTGCATCCCGCCCTGCACGATCGGGTGTTCGATTCCGAAGAGTTCGGTGAATCTAGTGCGCAGCATGACTATTCCCGCTCTCTGTGATGGTCCGGGTACCGCTGGTGCGACGGTTCCGGTCGGCGTTGTCGGCGACCCGACTCACCAGAACTCCGGCTGGTGCCAGCCCGGGAAGATGGCGGGCAGGTCGGATCCCACGGTCCGCACGAACTTCGCCGGCCGCTTGTCCATGAAGGACGTGATGCCCTCGTGCGCGTCGCTACTTCCGCCCTGCACCGCCATGCCACGCGATTCGGCGATGTGTGCCTCCATCGGATGCGCGGCCCCGAGCATCCGCCAGATCAGCTGTCGCGTCAGCGCGACCGACACCGGGGCTGTGTTGTCGATGATCTCGGCAGCGATCGCGCGCGCCTCGTCGAGGAGTCGATCCTTCGGGTGGACCGCCGAGACCAGGCCGGCCTCCAGCGCCTCCGCCGCCGAGAACATCCGCCCGGTGTACAACCACTCGAGCGAACGCTGCACCCCGACCATCCGCGGCAGGAACCAACTCGAACAGCTCTCCGGGACCACACCACGGCGGGTGAACGGCATCGCGAAGCGCGCGTCCTCGGACGCCAGTCGAATGTCCATCGGCAGCGTCAGCGTGGTGCCGACGCCCACCGCGGGGCCGTTGATCGCGGCGATCACGGGCTTCGTGGAGTCAAAGATCCGCAGGGTCGCCATGCCGCCGCCGTCGCGCGGGACCTCGTCCCCGTAATCGCCGTAGTCGAATCGCGCACCTCCGCCGGACAGATCGGCGCCGGCGCAGAACGCGCGGCCCGAGCCGGTGACGATGACGGCCTTGACGTCGTCGTCGGCGTCCGTCGCGTCGAACGCCGCGATGATCTCGGCGCTCATCTGCCGGGTGAAGGCGTTGAGCTTGTCGGGTCGGTGCAGGGTGATCACGGCGATGCCGTCCGCGATCTCGAGGTGAATCGTGTCGAAGTCCATCAGAGTTTCCGTTCTGTCTCGGTGGCCGCAGCAGGGCCGCAGCCGTCGGCCCTCGTTGCCGTATCGCGGACGTGTCGCCCCAGGTTGCGCTCGTGAATTTGCGATGCCCCCTCGTAGATCCGGAGGGCCCGGACGTCGCGCCACATCCGCGGAACCGGGCTGTCTCCGACGATCCCCTCGCCGCCGAGGATCTGCACCGCCCGGTCGGCCACCCGGCTCGCCATCTCCGTGCAGTAGTACTTGGCGGCCGCGATGCGATGCCGGGGAATCGACTGCCCGTGAAATGCACGGGCACAGTCGAGTACGAGCGCTCGGCCGGCCTCCAGCTCTGCGTAGCTCGATCCGAGCATCGCCTCGATGCTGCCGAATTCGCCGATGGGGCGGCCGAACTGGGTTCGGGTGGCGGCATGGCGTGCAGCCTCGTCCAGGATCCGGGTCGCCTGCCCGACCGCCGTCGCGGCGACGTGGATCCGCGCATGGTTGATTCCGCGCATCGCCAACCGAAGGCCCGTCCCCTCGAGCCCGCCGACCAACGCGGTCGCCGGCACGACGACCTGGTCGAACCGTAGCTCGGCGACCGGCGCCTCGGCGTGCCCGTTCATCCGCTCGGGCAGGCTCGCGCTGACTCCGGGCGTGTCGGTCGGTACCAGGAAGGCGGACACGCCCGAAGCGCCTGCACCTCCGGTGCGGGCGAAGACCACGAGTAGGTCCGCCCACGCGCCGTTGGTGATGTACCGCTTGGCGCCGGTGATGACATAGTTGTCGCCGTCGCGCACGGCGGTCGTTCGCACCGCGCCTGCGTCCGAGCCCGCGTCCTGCTCGGTGAGCGCGAACGCGGTGACGCACTCCCCTCGCGCCATCGGCGCCAGATGGCGTTCACGCTGGGCATCGCTGCCGTGGTCGAGCAGGATCTGCGACGACAGCCCGATGGTGGTCGAGAACCGCGAGCGGTACACGCAGGACGCCCGGGTGAACTCGAACGTGAGCAGCACCTGCTGCTCGACCGACCATTCCAGGCCCGCCCAGCGTCTGGGCAAGGTGATCCCGAACAGCCCGAGCGACGCCATCTTCTCGACGAGGTCCGGCGGCACCTCGCCCTTGGACACCATCTCCGGCTCGCGGGCGATCAGTTCCTCGTCGGTGAACCGGCGGATCCGGTCGAGGTATTCGTCGAAGGCCAGCTCGTAGACGGGTGCCGTGATCATGCCAGCTCGCCCATCACGACGTGCCCGCGAAGGAGGTTCCGTGCGATGGTCTTCCGCTGGATCTCGTCCGTCCCGTCGTAGATCCTGGCCAGACGCAGCTCCCGGTACCACCGTTCGATCGGCAACTCGCGGGTGTAGCCCATGCCGCCGTGAATCTGCAGGACGCGGTCGACGACCTCGTTCGCGACGGTGGCGCCGTAGAGCTTGGCCTGCGAATTCTCGTGCCGCGCATCCCTGCCCTGATCGCCGACCCATGCCGCACGGAGCGTCAGCAGGCGGGCCGCATCGACCTCCACCGCGGAGTCGGCAAGCATCCACTGGATCGCCTGCCGGTCCCCGATCGGCTTTCCGAAGGTCTGCCGCGTGTTGGCGTAGTCCACGCCCATCTGGATCAACCGATCGCAGGCGCCGATCGCCCGCGCCGGCACACCCCACCGGGCCTTTCCGATCCATTCCATCGCCAGGCCGAAGCCGAATCCCGTTTCACCGAGCACATTTTCGGCCGGCACCCGGACGTTCTCGAACACCAGCGAGGCCGGTCCCCACTCGCCCATGGTGTGGATCGGCTCGGACTTCCACCCCATGTCCCGGTCGACCAGGAAGCAGGTGATGCCACCGTTGGCACCCCGATCCCGGTCCGTCACCGCGAAGACCATCGCAAAGTCGGCCTCGTTGCCCTGCGTGATGAACACCTTCTCGCCGTTGATCACCCAGTCGTCGCCGTCCCGCCGCGCCGACGTGCGGATCGCAGTCGCGTCCGACCCCGCTCCCGGCTCGGTTAGCGCGAAGCACGAGATCCGATCGCCTTCGATTGTGGGTAGCAGGTACTGCGCGCGCTGATCGTCGTTGCATCCGTACAGGATGTTGTCGGCACTGCCGCCGAACCTGAATCGGATGAAGGTGCGCCCGAGTTCCATCTCGATCAGCGCTGCCATCAACGCGCTCAGGCCCATTCCGCCGAGCTCCTCCGGCGTCTGCACGCCCCAGAACCCGGCCTCCCTGGCCTTGAGTTGCAAGGCCCGGATGGTCTCGGGCTCGACACCGACGCGGCCCGCGCGTTCGTTGCGCAGCGTCTCCTCCTCCAGCGGCCTGAGCTCACGGTCGACGAAGGTGCGCACCCACATCTGGATGTCGCGCTCTTCGACAGTCAACGAGAAGTCCATGCTTCGTTCTCCCAACGATCCGGTGGTGCTCTGTGTGAATGCGGCGACGCGGCGATCCGACCGGTCCGGCTGCGAGCGCTCGCCGCAGATGCACGCGAGTGCAGAGAATTTGCCTCCCTGTGATCACACCGCGGACGGTCGGGGCGAACAAGAACGTCTCAGTGATGTTGTGGATAGGCTGGACCGATCGGTGTGATCCACATCGCTTCCGGGGAAACGACTTTCACAACGGCCTGCGCGCAAGGCTGAAGGTCTGCCCCGTCGGCCCCTGTACGGGCCTGCCGGCCAGCCAGACGATCAACTCGGCAACCTCGTCCGGATGCTTCACCCGCTCGGCCTTCGACAGCGCAGGGACCTCACCGAGGCGAAAGTCGTCCCGGGTCAGGTCGGTCGCGACCGGACCCGGCACGATCTCGTTGACATCGATGCCGTGCCGCCACACCTCCTGCGCGAGGACCCGCACCAGGTGTGCGACACCGGCTTTCGCTGCGGCGTACGCCGACCCGCCGGGGCCGGGGGCGTGGCCGGTACCCGAGCCGACGACGATGATCTTGCCCATTCCCTGTGCGGACATCGGCGGTATCGCCGCCTGAGCACAATGGAAGACGCTGGTCAGATTCAGGGCGATGGTCCGCTCCCATTCGTCCCGTGGGCTGTCCACCAGACGCCCCGAGGTCAGGCCACCGCCTGCGTTGCACAGCAGCACGTGCAGGCCGCCGAGCTCGTCGACGGTGCGCGCGACCATCGCTGCCACCTGGTCCGCGTCGGTGACGTCCGCCGATATCGCGATCGCCCGACCCCCCTCGTCCAGGATCTCCTGGACGACGGATTCGACCTGGTCGGCTGTGCGGGCGGCCACCGCGACCGCGGCACCGGCACGTGCGAGCGCGAGCGCCGCGGAACGCCCGATTCCGCGGCCCCCACCGGTCACCAGACAGGTGAGTCCCTCCAACGACGGTGTCATCGTCATGCATCCCTCCTCGATTTCGGCGCGGGGTACCTGCGCCGAGGTCGACGCAACCGCGTTCGGGCCCGACTGTCCAAGAGCGAATGGCGCCACGCTCCATAGGCAACGCCCATCGATCACCTACGAGGGCCCATGCGGCTTCCTCATCGCGCGGGCGATGTCCACTAGCATTGAGCGGTTCGATCACACAGGGACCACGTGCGCACGCTCGCGCAACCGAAGGAGACGACCGTGGCGCGCAGGCCCCGGGACCGCAGGCAACAGATAGTCACCGCCGCCAGCGAACTCTTCCGTGACCGGGGCTACCACAACGTGTCCGTCGCCGACGTGGCGTCCGAGGTGGGCATCACCGCGTCCGCCCTGTACCGGCACTTTCGGAGCAAGAACGACCTGCTCGAGAGCACGGTGCGGATGGGCCTGGACTCCCTCGAGCAGACGGTGGCCTCGGCAGGCGACATCGATGCCCTGATCTCGGAGATGTCCGAGTCCGTCTCGGCCCGCCGGGGGCTGGCGACCCTCTGGCAGCGAGAGGCGCGGCATCTGAACGCCGTGCAGCGTCAGGAGTTTCGACATCAACTCAATACGATCACCGCGCAGGTCGCCGATCTGATCCGGACGAACCGCCCGGAATTGACCGAGCCGGACGGCGAACTTCTCGCCTTCTCGGTTCTCGCCGTGTTCGGCAGCGTGGCGGGACACAAGATCGCCCTCCCCCGTCGTCGCTTGGAGGCGACGCTGGCGCGACTGGCCGAACATGTCGCCCGGTGCCCGCTCGGCGTCACCCAGCCGTCACGGTCCGTCGCGAACGCGGGCGTCACTGTCCACGCTTCTCGTCGCGAGCAGTTGTTGCGCGAGGCGACCCGATTGTTCGACGAACGTGGATTCCAGTCCGTCAACATCGAGGACATCGGCGAGGCCGCCGGCACCACCGGACCGAACGTCTACAACCATTTCGAGGCCAAGAACGACCTGCTCGTCACCGCGGTCACGCGCGGTCTCGATCGACGCGACACCGACGCGAGGGCCGCGCTCGACCGGGCCGCGGGCCACCGCGAGGCACTCGACCTGCTGCTCGAATCCCAGATCACCTTCGCCCTCGAGGACGGCCACCGCATCGGCCTGATGACGAGTGAGCTCGACCAGTTGCCGGAGGGCGTTCGGAGAACGTGCGCGCAGCGGGATCGCGACTACCTGGACCTGTGGGTCGGCGTGCTCGCCGGCCTGCGGCCCGACATCGACGGTGCCGAGGCGAAGATCGCCGTCAGCGCCGCCCTCAACGTCATCGCGAACGCCGCGCGCACCGGGCGCCTCCGCCGCCGGGCAGATCTGTCCGATCGTCTGGCCGAGATCGGTACCGCTCTGCTGACGGTCTCGGACCGTGCGCGTACCGTCGGCGCCGCCGAACCGAGCGTGGCGCCGCACTGACGGCCGCACGGCGGCCGGATCTGAACCGCTCAGCCCGCGCCGGCAGGGATCGGTGTCGATCCGCGGAGCGAACGCAGGACTATCTCCTGCGTTGTCGTGGCGATCAATTCGCCCTGCCGGCTCCAGATTTCACCGAAAGTGTGTCCGCGCCCGTCCCCGGACACCCGGCTGCGCTGGGTGTAGAGCATCCACTGGTCGGCACGGCACTGTTGGTGGAACCACATCGCGTGATCGAGCGAGGTCGAGAACACGGTCGAGGGGTCCTGCGCCGCCGAAGGCGAATGACCGACCACCGCCGTTCGGGCCATTGCCAGATCCGACAGGAAGGTGAGCGCGCAGTCGTGCCCCGCGGGCGACGGATCCCCCGCGAAGCGGATCCACAGTGCACGTCGGGACTCACCGGGTTCGTCCGCCAGGGATTCCGCGGGAACGGGCCGGATCTCGGCGGCCCGCCCGACGGGTGAGGATTCATTCAGGTTCGTCCAGGTCCGATCCGACACGGCCCTGATATCGGCGAGGAGCTCCGGCTCGGGCACCTTCGGCATCGCCGTGTGCCGGCGCGAATCGCTCTCCGGCACCTTGAACGATGCGGTCATCGTGAGGATGGCGTCCGACCCCTGCCAGGCGGTGACCGCGCGGAGATCGTAGGAGTTTCCGTCCTTGATCCGCTGCACCGCGTACCTGACCTCGCGGTCCGGGCGACCCCGGCTCGGGAAGTAGGCGTGCAGTGAGTGCACCGACCGGCCGTCCCGGATGGTGCGTTGCACCGCGGCCAGCGCCTGCGCGGCGACCTGGCCGCCGAATGCCCGGCCGGGCGAGCCCTCGCGGGACATGCCGCGAAACTCGTCCGGGCCGACCATGTCCACGTGGAACAACTCGTGCATACAGTTCCTCTCACTCCACGTCGGAGGTTTCCGATTCCACGGAACCGTGTTCCGTGAACGAAGTCCAATAGCAATTGCCGAACCGACCGATCGAAAGTCGCTATCGATCGGTCGGCCGCATCGCACCCTCGCCATCAGTCCAGCAGGAACTCCGCGTCGCCGACGAGCGCGGCGACGCCGGTCTGCCGCGCACACGTCACCTCGACCCTGGCGCGACGTCCATCCGCGGCCTGCCATACCTCGACCACGGTCGCGCTGCAGGTGAGTTCGTCACCGGGCCAAACCTTTTCAGCGAAGCGGATCTTGAACCGACGAAGGTTCTCGACGCCGAGCCACTCGGTGGCGTAGCTGGCCAGCATGCCGGCCTGGAGCATGCCGACGGAGAACACACTGGGGAATCCGGTCTCCCGCGCGAAGGTCTCGTCGTGGTGCAGTGGATGGAAATCACCCGAGGCACCCTGGTACTTGACGAAGTCCGTGCGCGTCAGCGGCGGGTAGGTCCGGGGCGGCGCCTGGTCGCCGACCGCGACTGTCGTCGTGCTGGTGGTCGTGGTCATTTGCCCTCCTCGGATCCGTCCGGCTTGCCGGTCTCGATGATGGTGCTGTTCTGTTCCGCGACCAGATTTCCGCTCTCGTCACGGAATTCGGTGATCATCTTCGCGAAGGTCATCACACCGCCGCGCTTGCCGGGCTTGGTGAACGTCTCGCCGATCCGGGTCTCGGCGGTGAGCGTCCGACCGGCGCGGGGAAGCGGACCGTGGAAGACGTACTCCTCCTCGCCGTGCAGGATGCGACGACGGTCGAATCCCAGTTTCGCGAAGCCTGACTGATCGGCCGGCTCCCAGATCATCCGGGCGCTGGTGAGCATCGTCGGCGGGATGACGGCGTCCGCGCCGTCATGGACCGGGCTCTCCGCCTTCACCGCGCGCGCGAACTCGCGGATCTTGCTGTAGTCGAGCGGGAACTGGTAGCTCACTTGGTCGCTCCCTCGACCGGCGGGATGCCCGCGCGCCGGGTGTCGACCGACTTGGGGAACGAGTCGTCGCCGAGAACCTTGGACAGTTCGGCGACGTCCCACTGCCGGTTCTCGCGGACCTCGTGAGAAATCGAGTAGCCGCCGTACAGGCCGACGTAACCGCCGTAGACCCCGAACACCTGGCCGGTGAACGCGCACTCCGCGCTCGACAGGTATGCCACCAGGGGCGCGCAGTTGGCCGGGTTGTAGCGGTCGAACACGTCCGCGTCGACCGGCTCGCCGACGATGTCCTGCAGGCCGGGGGTCGCCTTGACCGGCTCCGTCCGGGCGACCGGTGCGATGGCGTTGGCCCGCACCCCGAAACGCTCCAGCTCCCGGGACGCGTTGACCACCTGGATTGCCAGTCCCGCCTTCGCGGCGGAGTAGTTCCACTGCCCGTAGTTGCCGTGCAGGCCCGAGCCGGAGCTGGTGTTGACGATGGTCCGCACGTCCTGCACACCGGCCTTGGCCTGGTCCCGCCAGTACCTGGCGGCGGCCCGGGTGGTCGAGAAGGCGCCCTTGAGGTGTACCGCGACCACCGAGTCGAACTCCTCCTCGGTCATGTTCCAGAGCATTGCGTCGCGGATCACGCCCGCGTTGTTGACCACGGCGTTCAGCGTGCCGAACGTCGATACCGCCGCCTCGGTCAGCTGCTCGCCGACGGCCATGTCCGCCACGGAGCCCTCCACCGCGACCGCCGAACCACCCGCGGCGACGATCTCGTCGGCCACCGCCTGCGCACCGCGCAGGTCGTTGACGACGACGGCGGCACCCTCGGCGGCCATCAGCAGTGCGTGTTCGCGTCCCAGTCCGCCGCCCGCACCGGTGACGATGGCGACGCGTCCGTCCAATTGACCCATGATGTGTCCTTTCTTCTGTCACGCCGCGAATCGGCGCCTGAAATGCTTTGGTGCAGTGAGTTTTACGAGACCTTCTGATACAGCGTGACGACCCCGGCGCCGCCGAGACCCAGGTTGTGCTGGAGGGCGACGGTCGCCCCGTCCACCTGCCGGGCCCCGGCCTCGCCGCGGAGCTGCCACACCAGTTCGGCGCACTGCGCCAGCCCGGTGGCACCGAGTGGATGCCCCTTGGACAGCAATCCGCCACTGGGGTTGACCACGACCCGGCCGCCATAGGTGTTGTCCCCGTCGAGGATGAACTTCTCGGCGCCGCCCTCCCCGACCAGGCCGAGCGCCTCGTAACAGAGCACCTCGTTGACGGTGAAGCAGTCGTGCAGCTCGACGACCCGGATGTCGGCGGGGTCGACCCCGGACGTCTCGTAGACCTCGGCGGCGGCGGTGCGGGTGATGTCGGCACCGACGACCTTGAGCATGTCGTCCTCGGTGAATACGTCGGGCGAGTCGGTGACCAGCGACTGGGCGGCGATCGCCACGCCCGGGGCGAGACCGTGCGCGCGGGCGAAGTCCTCGCTGCACACGATCGCGGCACCCGCCCCGCAGGTGGGCGGGCACGCCTGGAGGCGGGTCAGCGGGCCGTACAGCGCGGGCGAACCCAGCACCTCCTCCTCGGTGACCGGGTCCCGGAACACCGCGAACGGGTTGTTCGCCGCGTGCCGGCGGGACTTGACCGAGATCTTGGCCAGGGTCTCCGGTGCCATGCCGTACCGCTCGATGTACTCGCGCCCGGCGGCCCCGAAGTACTGCATGGCCATCGACGGGTTGTCCCGGTCCACGCCGAAGGTGCGGTCGAGCACCTCGGCGTGACGGCCCATCGGCGCGGGCCGATCGCCCCACTGGTTGACCAGGGCGCCCGGGCGCATCTGCTCGAATCCCACGGCCAGCGCGCACTCGACGGCGCCGGACTCGACGGCCTGGCGGGCCAGCCACAGCGCGGACGATCCGGTCGCACAGTTGTTGTTGACGTTGACGATCGGGATGCGGGTCATGCCGACCGAGTAGAGGGCCCGCTGACCGCTGGTGGAATCACCGTAGACGTAGCCCGCGTACGCCTGCTGGACCGTGTCGTAACCCAGGCCGGCATCGTCGAGCGCGGCCCGAACGGCCTTCGCCCCCATCTCGAAATAGTCCTCGCTGCGGCCCGGCTTGCTGAACGGGATCATGCCGACGCCTGCCACCAGTACTCTGCGACTCATCGTTGCTCCTTGGTACGTTTCGGATGTTCGAGTGAAATCTCTTGCGCCCCATGCAGAATCACTAGAGGCCGATGTCCTTCGCGATGATCGTCTTCATGACCTCGCTGGTGCCGCCGTAGATCCGGCTGACCCGGGTGTCCGCGTACAGGCGGGCGATCGGGTACTCGAGGATGTAGCCGTAACCGCCGTGCAGCTGCAGGCACTTGTCGATCACCCGGCCCGCCGTCTCGGTGCAGAACAGCTTGATCACCGCCGCGTCCGCCGCGGTGAGCTCACCGGACTCGTCCAGCTCCAGGCCCTTGTCCACCAGCGCCTGCGCCGCGGTCACCTCGGTCGAGCACTCGGCGAGCACGAACTTGGTGTTCTGGAAGGACGCGACGGGTTTGCCGAACACGTGCCGGTCCGACACGTACTCGCGGGCGAACTCGACCGCCGCCGCGGCCGCCGCGGTCTGACCGACACCGATCGACAGGCGTTCGCGCGGCAGGTTCTGGCCCAGGTAGTCGAAACCCCTGTCCTGCTCGCCGAGCAGATTCTCCACCGGCACCACGACATCGGTGAAGGACAGTTCATTGGTGTCGGACGCCTTCATACCGATCTTGTCGAGCTTGCGCCCGAATGCGAAGCCCGGACTGTCGATGGGCACCACCAACAGGCTCAGACCGAATCGCCGATCCTCGGTCGGGGCGGCGGTGCGGGCGGCAACCACACACAGTTCGGAGTTGCGGGCACCGGTGATGAAAGTCTTCGCGCCGTTGAGGACGTAATGGGTACCGTCCTCGGACAGCTGCGCAACGGTCTTGATGCCGGCCAGGTCCGACCCGGTGCCCGGCTCGGTCATCGCGATGCACAGCATCGTCTCGCCCGACGCCACACCCGGCAGCCAGCGCTTTCTCTGCTCCTCGTTCGCCAGCCGCAGCAGATAGGGCAGCACGATGCCGATGCTGACGCCGTAGTGGCCGAAGCTCACCGCGGCACGGGCGGTTTCCTCCTGCATGACCGCCTGGAATTTGAAGCTGGTCGGGCCCGATCCGCCGTACTCCTCGGGGATGTCGAAGCCAGTCGCACCCAGCGCGCCCAGCTCGAGGAACAGCTCGCGCGGCACCTGGTTCGCAGCCTCCCAGTCCGCGTAGTGCGGCGACACCTCCTTCGCGATGAACTGTCGGATGGTCTCCCGGAACGCCTCGTGGTCGGCGTTGTAGACAGTCCGTTTCATGGCATCTCTCCTGCTGGTACGTGAGGTTGAGGAACGGGAGCGCGGACCCGTCGGCACCAGCCGGATTCCGGCTGCCGACGCGGGTCGTGTGACTGCGCCCCGGCCGCCCCTTCCGAAAGGACGGACCGCGCGGCGACGAGACTGGAACCGCCGCCAACTGATGGTGCGATCTTCGATTAGTACATATTCACTTCTATCGATGAACACACAGCTTGTCAAGCCTCTTGCATGACCCAATTAGCGACTCGAATTTCAATTCGAATGCCGTCCGAGGACGGGCGGCGCGGGACCGGCGGGCACTGCGCGGCCGCGCAGATCGACGTCGCCGGAGCCGACCGCCTGGCCACCGCCGTCGGTCGAGACGCCCACGCCGCTCCAAACAGCGCCAGCGGCCCCTCCCTGCGGACCCCGGGTGATACCTTGACGCGAAACGTTTTCAGCCAGGCAGAAACAAATGGGAGATCCGAGATGAAGTTCCTTGTCCCCGGCGTGGCAAGTGCAGTGATCGGCGCGGTCCTCGGACTCGGCACCGTCTTCGGGATCACCGCTGCCGCCTCGGACAACACCCGTCCGGAGATCGACCGCAGCGGCAACGCCAATTCCTCCCTGCTGAACCAGGTTGAGTACGGCAGCCGTTAACAGCTCCTCGAAGACGACTTCCAGCTCGTCCCCGACGTCCGGGGTGCCGAACACCGCGCCGCTGTCGCGGCGGTGGCTGTTCGGCTCCTCGGCCGTCGCCTTCGTACTGGCGTTCCTGCAGTCCCCCGGACTGCTCGTCGCCGACACCAAGTACGACCTCACGCAGAACCCACTCGGGTTCCTCGCCCGCGCCTCGCACCAGTGGTCCAGTCAGGCACCCCTCGGCCAGGTGCAGAACCAGGCGTACGGCTACTTCTTCCCGCACGGTGCGTTCTTCGCCCTCGGCCAGCTCGCGCACATTCCACCGTGGATCACCCAGCGGGTCTGGTGGGCGTTGCTGCTGATCGCCGGCTTCTGGGGCATGATCCGGCTCGCCGAAGCCCTCGGTGTCGGCAGTCGTAGCTCGCGCATCGTCGCGGCACTGGCGTTCGCGCTGGCCCCGCGGGTGCTGACCACCCTCGGCTCCATCTCCTCCGAGACCCTGCCGATGATGCTGGCGCCGTGGGTACTGCTACCCGTGGTGCGGGCGCTCGGCCCGGTGAGTCCATTCGGCCCGCCGGGGGGCCGGAAGGACTCACGGGTGGCGGAGCTGCCTCGCCTGGCGGCGCAGTCCGCGGTCGCGGTGGCGCTGATGGGCGCCGTCAACGCAGTCGCCACCGGCGCCGCCTGCCTGGTCGCCGGCCTGTGGTGGGCCAGCCACCGGCCGAACCGACGCTGGTGGCGCTTCACCGCGTGGTGGATCCCGCTATGCCTGGTCGCCGTCGTCTGGTGGATCGTGCCGCTGCTGCTGCTCGGCAAGGTCAGCCCGCCGTTCCTCGACTACATCGAGTCCTCGGGTGTCACCACCCAGTGGACCAGCCTCACCGAGGTGCTGCGCGGCACCGACAGCTGGACCCCGTTCGTCTCCCCCGAGCGCATCGCCGGCGCGGTGCTGGTGACCCAGCCCGCCGCCGTGGTCGCGACGGGGCTGATCGCCGCCGCGGGCCTGGCCGGTCTGGCGATGCGTTCCATGCCCGCCAAGGGCAGGCTGGTGCTCGTCCTGTTCGTCGGGCTCGCCGGACTGGCGGCAGGCTATGTCGGCGAACTCGGTTCCCCGTTCGCCGACACCGTGCGGGTGTTCCTCGACTCCGGGGGCGCGCCGCTGCGCAATGTGCACAAGCTCGAACCGCTGGTCCGGCTCCCGCTCGCGCTCGGCCTCGCGCACCTGCTCGCGAAGGTCCCGCTGCCCGGCTCGGTCCCGGCAGCCCGCTGGCGCAGCGCGTTCGCGCACCCCGAACGCGAACCGATGGTGGCCGTCACCAGCCTGATCCTGGTCGCGCTCACCCTGTCCACCTCGCTGGCCTGGACCGGTCGGCTCGCGCCGCGCGGCGCCTACGACTCGGTGCCGGGCTACTGGCACGAGGCGGCGGACTGGCTGAGCGCGAACGCGGGCGGCACCTCGCCCGACGGGTCCGACGCGCAGCGGGCGCTGGTCGTCCCCGGCGCGCCGTTCGCCACCCAGGTCTGGGGCCTGACCCGCGACGAGCCCCTCCAGGCGTTGGCGACCACCCCGTGGGCGGTGCGGGACGCGGTGCCGCTGGTGCCGCCGGGCGCGATCCGGGCACTCGACTCGGTGCAGCGCCTGATCGCCGACGGCAGCCCGTCCGACGGGCTCGCCGAAACCCTGCTGGGCCAGGGCATCAGCTACCTCGTGGTGCGCAACGACCTGGACCCCGAGACGTCCCGCTCGACGCGACCGCTGCTGGTGCACCAGGCGGTGGAGGGCTCCCCCGGGCTGTCCCGGGTGGCGCAGTTCGGCGAGGACGTCGGCCCGGGCCACGTGGACGGCTTCGTCGCCGACGGCGACCTGCGACCCCGGTACCCCGCCGTCGAGATCTACCGCGTCGGCGATCCACACCGGAACGACACCGTCGCCTCCGGCCCGTTCACCGTCGACATGGCCGCCGTGCCCGTCGTGCAGGGCGGACCGGAGTCGTTGCAGCGCTTGAACTCCCGACGCGAACCGGGCGACACCCCGACCGCCGGACCGGTGCTGCTCGCCGCCGACGCCGCCCGCGCCGGACTGCCGGTCAGCTCCGTCACCGTGACCGACACCCCCACCGACCGGGAGACCGACTACGGCCAGGTCGACAACCACAGTTCCGCGCTGCGCGGACCCGACGACCCGCGGCGCACCTACAACCTGGTGCCCGACTACCCGGTCGACGGCGCCCCGCTGGTGACCGGGGTGTGGGACGGCGCCCGGATCAGCGTGTCCAGCTCCGCCGCGGACGCCACCCAGCTCGGTGGGACCGCACCGGGCAGCGGCCCGGCCGCCGTGGTGGACGACGACCAGGCCACCGGCTGGTTCAGCAACGGCCTCGAGAGCGCACTCGGGCAGTGGCTCCGGCTCGACTTCGACCATCCCGTCCGCGCCGGGCTGCTGCACCTCCGGACCAGCCCGGCCGCGCTCGGCGTCCCGGTCAAGCAGCTCGAGGTCACCACCGCGAACGGCAGCACCGCGGTTCGGGTCGGCAAGCCGGGCGACCTGTTGACCGTCTCGCTGCCGCCCGGTGAGACCGACTGGGTCAAGATCACCGCCACCAGGACCGAGGACGGTTCGGTGGGAACCCAGTTCGGCATCAGCGAGGTGTCCGTCGAGGACTACACGGACCGGGATCACCCGGTGACCGTGCCGATCCGTCACCGGACCGTGCTGCCGCCCACTCCCGCGGGGGCGACCGTCGACGCCTGGGACCTCGGTCAGGAACTGCCCGGCCGCACCGGCTGCGTGGACGCGGCCGACCGAGTGCGCTGCGGCCGCGGCCTGGCCATGCAGCCCGAGGAGCTGAGCTCGTTCGAACGGACGCTGTCGGTGCCCGCCGACACCACCGTCACCCCGCGACTGCTGGTGCGCTCGCGCCAGGGCCCGGCGCTGGAGTCGCTGCTGGCCGACCCGACCCGTGTCCGGTCCGTCGGCGAGTCCGAGGTCGGCGACGTCCGCGGCTCGGCCGCCGCCGCGACCGACGGCGACGTCCGCACCAGCTGGATCGCAGCCACCGACAGCACCACCGGCAAGGGCCCGAAACCGACTGTCACGCTGCACCTTCCACACCCCGTCCTGGTGACGGGCCTCGACCTGACGCCCAGCCTCGGCGCGTTGCCCGCGAAGGCGACCGCGGTGGCCGTGGACCTGGGTACCGGACCGCAGGTCCGCGAGATCCGGGACGACCGGGTGCGGCTCGAACCCGCCGTCACCGACCGCATCGTGCTCAGTGTGACCGCCTGGGACGACGTGCTCGACCAGACCGCGTTCGGTTTCGCCCAGGCGCAGCCGACCGGGTTCGCCGAGATCGGCGTGCTCACCGCAGGACCCGGCGGCCGGGACGTGCCGGTGCCCGGCACCGGACCGGACCCGGCGGCCGTCACCGAGCGGACCGTCACCGTCGGCTGCGCGGACGGCCCGGTGATCTCCTTCGCCGGCCAGGTGCGACGCACCACGGTGACTGCGACGGCCCTGCAGTTGCGTTCCGGCGCACCCGTTCCCGCGACCGTGTGCGGCGACCCGGCCGCCGCCCTGCCCGCGGGCGAACAGTCCGTGCTGGTCTCCCCCGGACCGGCCTTCTTCGTCGACGGCCTGCGCCTCGACTCGACGGCGGCCGCCGAGTCCCCGCGGGCCGCGGCTGCCCGACCCGAGACGCCGGTGCCCACCACCGCCTGGACTGCCAACCACCGCGAGCTGGCCTTCACCGCCGCCGACCGCGACCGGCTGCTGGTGATCCCGGAGTCGCAGAACGTCGGCTGGGTCGCCACCGCGCCCGACGGCACCGAACTGTCCCCGGTGGTGGTCAACGGATGGCAGCAGGGCTGGGTCGTCCCCGCGGGCACCGACGGCACCGTCACCCTCGACTTCCCGACCGACCGCTGGTACCGGCTGGGCATCGCGGGCGGACTGCTGGCGCTGGTCCCGCTGTTCGCCCTCGCGCTCTGGCCGCGCAGGCGCCGTCCGTCAGGCCCCGCCGAGCCGGCGGTACCCCCGCTCGGCCCCGCCCCGCGCACCTGGCGCAGCACCACCGCCGGCTACCTCGGCGTGCTGGCCCTGGCCACGGTGGTCGCGGGCTGGCCCGGCGTGGCGGTCACGGCCGGCGTGACCGCGCTCGCACTGACAGTCCGACGGCTCCGCGGACCGGCCGCGGCCGCCCGGACCCTGGTCGGGCTTGCCGGCCTCGGCACCGTGACCGGCGCCGCGCTGCTCTCCACCGGGCCGTGGCGCGCGCCCGGCGGGTACGTCGGGCACGCCGGACCCGTTCAGTTCGCGGCGCTGGTCGCGGTGGTCGCGGTCGGGCTGGCCGCGGTCCCGTTGTCGCGGCCGGCCGTGCGCGCCGCACGGCGGCTCTCCCGGCGGCTCAGCGCCAGCCGCGCCGGCTCCTCGACCAGCGCGTAGCTGGCCGAGGCCACCGCCAGGCTCAGGACGACGGTCACCACCAGCACGAACGGGAACTGCCCTTGGAACGGCAGGATGCCGAAGACCGGGAACACGATCGAGAGCACCACGAGATGCCAGATGAACACTCCGTACGACCAGCGACCGACCGCGAGGGCGACCGGGCCCGCAATCCACCGGTGGGCCCGGCCGGAGTCGAAGACCAGCGGCGCGAGCAGGGCGAACGCCAGCACCGCACCGAGCAGGATCTTCGTCGTGTACTGCCACGGCGCGGCCCGCACCAATCCCTCCGGACCGGCCAGGTCGGTGCACGCGAGCGCGAAGGCGGTCACGGCGATCGCGGCCATCACGCCACGGCGCCGGGCCAGCCGGTGCACCGGGCCGTCCGGGAGCATGGCCAGCTCCGCGAGCAGCATGCCCGCGCCGAACCACGGCAGGTACCCGGGCAACCAGTTGTCGGAATGGATGCCGTCCGGCGTGGGTACGGGAACGAACACCCAGCCGAGGCTGGCGGTGGCCGCGCCGAGCAGCACCGGGATCCGCCACCGGGCGGCGGGCCCGCGCAGCCGGGCCAGGGCCAGCGCGATCAGCGGCAGCAGCACGTAGAACGCGACCTCGACCGACAGGCTCCACATCTGGGTCAGGCCGTCGGTGAGGGTGAGCGGCACGAACACCTGCGCCAGGCCCAGGTTCGCCGCCCACACCCGCCAGCCGGTGCCCGCCGCGGGCAGGAACAGCAGCACCACGACCACGACCACCCAGTACGCGGGCAGGATGCGCACCGCCCGGTGCAGGAAGTAGCGCCCGGTCGCCGGTGACCTGCCCAGCCCGCGGGCCGCGGCGGCGTGCGGTCGCCACAGCAGGAAGCCCGAGAGCGCGAAGAACACCGCGACCGCGAGGTCGAAGCGCCCCCACACCCGGCCCAGCACGGGGGTCGAACCCGACCCGGTCTGGAAGGCCACGTGGGTGATCACGACGCCGATCGCGGCCAGTCCACGCATTCCGTCGAGCGCTGGAACGAAACCCCGGACCGGTCCGACCGGCGGTGCGGGCGTTGCATTGGTATCCATTTGGCGTCCAGTGTGCCCCTGGGTGGCCGGAGCGCGGCACGGAGCCGACTTTCCTTACGGCGTCCGATATCCGGCGTGCCAGCTCATCGGGACCGCCGACACTGTTACTGTCTGGCTCACTGAGTGTCACGATTCGGGCACTCTGCGCTCGGCGCGGCGCACAGTCGTGCCACGGGGACGGCTCATCGGAGACGAAGGAGATTCACAGATGGCGGAACGCTCAGGGCCGAGCAGGACACTCGCCTGCATTCTGGTGGGGCTCGGCGCATTCCTACTGGCAGCCGCACTGCTGATCCCGACGTACACGGTGGGCAAGCTCAAGAAGACACCGCTGGATCTCGAGGTCACCACCGTCGCCACCGGCAACGGCGACGTCCTCGACGCGAAGTCGCTGGCCGCGGGCAAGGCCGTCGTCAACACCAACGTGCCGCTCGTCGCGCAGCGCTATGTCACCGTCGTCGACCCGTCCAACGCCACCGACATCACCGTGCAGGCCGGTCAGACGCTGCGTCGCACCGACAAGCAGGGCGACACCGGCCTGCTCACCGCGACCGTCGACACCGTGACGGACGACCGCGTCAGCGCGATGCCGGTCCCGGGCGGGGTCAGCACCATCCAGACCGACGCGAACAAGCCCGCCGACGAGGTCGAGCGCGACGGCCTGCAGTACAAGTGGCCGTTCGACGCCGAGAAGAAGACCTACCCGTACTTCGACATCAACGCCCGTAAGACTCAGGACATCGACTTCGTCGAGGAGACCGAGATCAACGGGATGAAGGTGTACCACTACAACCAGAAGATCGCGCCCGTCGACCTGTCCAAGGTGGTCGCCTCGCCGACGAACAAGCTGACCCTCCCCGCCGCCACCTGGGGCGTCGAGGGCGGCGAGGCCCCGGTCACGATGAGCCGGTGGTACACCAACGAGCGCGACACCTGGGTCGACCCGGTCACCGGCGTCGTCGTCAAGGGCCAGGAGAAGCTGTACCAGTACTACGCCCGCACGGCCGACAAGCCCGAGGTGACGGTGCTCAAGGCGACCCTGCCGTTCGACGAGAACACCATCGAGTACCAGATCCAGCAGGCCAAGGACGGCCAGGACAAGCTGGCGACCTTCGGCCGCACCGTGCCGATCGTCGCGGGCATCCTCGGCGTCATCGCACTGATCGCGGGCATCTACCTCGGGACCCGCGGCCGCGGCCCGAAGCAGCCCGCCACCGAGGACGGTCCCGCCACCACCCCGGACGCGCCCGCCGTCGACCTCGACAAGGGCAACTACTCCGGCTACGACTCCCAGGACGCCGAGACGGAGATGATCCCGCGGCAGGACTGGACCACGGATCAGACGGAGCAGTTCCCCGCCGTCGACCCGCGCGAGCAGGATCCGCCGACCACCCGGCTGTAACCCACGCTTCGACCGAAAGGGCCCGCACTCGTCTCGAGTGCGGGCCCTTTCGTCTGCCCGCCGCAGGCGTACGTTGGCGGTGGAACGGTCGATCGATGCGTGCACCCCGGCACCACTGCGAGTTCCGCTTCTACGAGGAGCTGAACGACTTCCTGGCGCCCGCGCTGCGCAAGCGGACCTTCCCGCACTCCTTCGACGGCACGCCCTCGGTCAAGGACCGGATCGAGTCGTTGGGCGTGCCGCACACCGAGGTGGACCTGGTTCTCGTGGACGGCATCTCGGTCGGCTTCGACCGTCGGTTGCGCGGCGGCGAGCGGGTCGCGGTGTACCCGGTGTTCGAACGGCTCGACCTGACCGGGGTCACCCGGCTGCGCCCGCGACCGCTGCGCGAGCCCCGCTTCGTCCTCGACGTGCACCTCGGCCGGCTCGCGTCCTACCTGCGACTGCTCGGATTCGACTGCCGCTACCGCAACGACCTCGACGACGACGAACTGCTGGCGATCTCGCTGGCCGAGTCGCGGACACTGCTCACCCGCGACGTCGGACTGCTCGGCCGGGCCGCCCTCACCCACGGCGCCTTCGTGCACGAGACCGACCCCCGGCGTCAACTGCGCGAAGTGCTCGATCGATTCCAGTTACATTCGCAGACAATGCCTTTCACTCGATGCGCACGTTGCAACGGGATGCTCGTGCCGGTCGGCGTCGAGCAGGTGGCCGGGCAGGTGCCCGCCCAGGTCGCGCGCGAACAGACCGAGTTCAGTCGGTGCCCGGACTGCGGTCGGGTCTACTGGCCGGGCGGTCACCAGGCGCGGTTGCGCCGTCGGCTCGCGGAGGTCGGGGTGTCGCTGTGACACCGCGCAGGGCGGCGACACTCACCGCCGCCGCCGTCGCCGCGGCACAGGCCACGGTGATCAGGATCAGTTGCCGCATGCTCGACGCCACCGTGAGGATCAGCGTCACCTCGACCGCCAGCCCCACCCAGGCGACCGCCGCCAACCGGGTGCGCTCGCGCGCGATCGCGGACAGCAGCGCGCCCTGCAGCACGGCCAGGCACGCGCCGTTCAGCGCGAACACCCACAGCAGTCCCTGCACCGCCGCGTAGTCGTCGCCCAGGACCGCGGGCACGAGCGGCGCCGCGACGGCGGCCGCGACGACCGTGACCGCCCCGACCCCGACGAGGACTCCGAGCGCGGAGCGGACCGCCGCCGCGGAGTGTTCGGGGTTCGCCATCTTCGGGTACAGCACCACTCCGACCGCCGCGGGCAGCCAGAACGCGACCTTCGCGGCGACGGCACCGAGCGCGTACTGGCCTGCGTACTCGTCGTCGAGCACCACCCGCGCGAGCAGGACGTCCACCGAGGACAGCACGATCAGCGCGAGCTGGACCTGCGAGGCACGCAGGACCGCCGCCACCCCGACCGCGGGGCGCTCCGACGTCGGCCGCGGACCGGTCCCGGTGACGAGGCGTGCCACGACCGCCACCGCACCGGTCCCGACGGCGGACGCCGTCAGCGCGGCGCCGGGCCCACCGCCGAGGGCCAGCACCGCGACCGCGGGCGCCACCTTGCCGATCCCGGCCGAGGCGAGCACCACCGACAGGGCCGCGAACCTGCCCGAGCCCTGCAGCAGGCCCTGCTCACCGGACAGCAGCACCAGCAGCGGCGCGGTCAGCAGCGCCGCCGCCGTCGCCGCGACACCGGTGTCGAGGAGGGCCGCGATCGGCGCGACGAGCAGCGCGGCGAGTGCCGCGACGATCACCGCGCAGCGGGCGCCGAGCCGGCGCAGGTCGGCGGGGTCGTCGCCGAGCACCACCTGACGGGCCACGACGGTCTGCAGGGCCAGCGCCGGCACCGCGAGCACCAACTGCGAGGCCGTCAGCGCCGCGAACTCGCCGTATCCGGCGGGCCGCAGCCACCACGCGGCCAGCACCGCCAGCAGGTACGAGGCCGCGTTCGCCGTCATCGAACCGATCGTCACCATCGTCATCCCGGCCACCGCGGTGGTGGCGGGGGTCCGAGGCGTCATCCGCCTATGATCGCACCCACTACTGTCGAGCCATGATCGCGCGGCCCGCGGGGCTCTACCGGGCCGTGCCCGCCCTCTACAGCCTGGCGTTGGCGACACTGATCCTCGGACCGCTGCTCGGCCCCGGCCACCTGCTGCTGCGCGACGCCGTGAGCACCCCGCGGTCCTACATGACCGACTCGGCGCTGGGCCTGACCGACGCGGCAGCGCGCGCGGTCCCGCAGGACGCGCTGCTGGCGGCGCTGTCCGCGGTGGTGGACGGCGGGGTGGTGGTCAAGGCGATCCTGCTGGCGGCGTTGTGGCTGGCCGGGTGGGGTGCGGCCCGGATGGTGGCCGCGCTGCTCCCGACGGTCGGGCTCGGCGGGCAGCTGCTCGCGGCGACGGTGACGCTGTGGAACCCGTACGTCGCCGAGCGACTGCTGCAGGGGCATTGGAGCCTGCTCACCGGCTACGCCGCGCTGCCGTGGACCGTGCTGGCGGTGCTGCGGCTGCGGCGCACGCGCGGGCCATGGTCGTGGAGTCCGCTCGCGCTGACCCTGGCCGCGGCGGCCCTGACCCCGACCGGCGCCCTGCTCGCCGCGACGCTTGCGCTGGTCCTCGCTGCCCTGCCCGGCGGGGCCGGCGCGCGCTGGTCGCGGCTGGCGGTGACGGCGACCCTCGCCCTTCTCGCGTCGGCGCCGTGGCTGACGGCCACCGCACTGTCGGGCGCCGGGGCGCAGGGCTCGGACCCGTCCGGGGTCGCCGCGTTCGCCGCCCGCGCCGAACCCGGTCTCGGGACCGTCGGCAGCCTCGCCGGACTCGGCGGGATCTGGAACTCGGAGGCGGTGCCGGGCAGTCGGACATCGTGGTGGGCGCTGGCCGGGACCCTCGTCGTGCTGGCGATCGTCGCGTGCGGGCTGCCCGCGCTGTGGCGACGCCGCGGCAACCCGGTGCTCGTCGCGCTGGCCGGCGTCGCCGCCCTTGCCGTCGTGCTCCCCGCGCTGGGCGCCACCGGCTGGGGGTTGCAGGCGGGCGAGTGGGCGGTGACGCACGTGCCCGGTACCGGGCTGCTGCGCGACGCCCAGAAGTGGGTGGCGCTGGCGGTCCCGTTCTACGCGCTGGCCGCGGCGGCCGGGGTCGGGGCGCTGCGCAATCGCGATCGTGCGGGGCTGCGGGCGAGCGCCGGGACCGCACCGTCGCGATCGACGGCCGCCGCGACGGTCGGGGTCCTCGCGCTGCTGATCGCGCTGCCCGACCTGGCCTGGGGCGTCGGCGGGGCGCTGCGACCGGTGCACTACCCGACGTCCTGGACGAGAGTCGCGGCCGCGCTCGACGGGCAGGCGGGCGACGTCGCGGTGCTGCCCGGCGGGACGTTCCGCAGGTTCCCGTACACCGGGACCGCGCCGGTCCTCGATCCGGCGCCGCGGATGCTGCCGCTCGACGTGCCGCAGACCGGCCGGCTGCTCGTCGGGTCGCACCACGACCCGACCTTCACCGGCGCCGGCCACATCGAGATCGGCGGCGAGGGCGACCGCGCCGAACGGGTCGAGGCGATGCTGCTCTTCGGCATGGACCCGCAGTATCTGGCGGACCTCGGCGTCGGCTGGGTGCTCGTCGAACGGGACGGCGCAGGCCCGCTCGACCTCGCCGAGCACACCCTCGCGCAGCTGGAACCGGTGTTCGACGACGAACACTTGGCGCTGTACCGGGTACCCGGCGCGCTGGTGCCGCGGCCGGACCGGTCCGCGGCACGGGCCGCGTCGACTGCCGCGCACCTGGTGTGGGTCGCGCTGCTAGCCGGCGGCGCGTTCGGCTGCGTAGTCGACGGGTACCGTCGGAAGCGGTCCGATCAGGCCTGAGACGTACCGGCCCGCAGCGGATTCGGCGAGCACCGTGTGCACCCCGGCCGCCGTCTGCGTCCAGGAGAACTCCGCGGCCCGGCCGCGCGCCTTCTCGCCGAGCTCGGCGCGGCGCTCCGCGTCCACCAGCAACAGCTCGACCGCGTCCGTCAGCGCGCCCACCTCGTCGGTGGTGCCCGCGATCTCGCCGCCGACGACCAGTCCGGTCACGCCGTCGACGATCGAGTCGGTCAGGCCCCGCGAGCTGCGGTAGCCGACGGTCGGGACGCCGTGCAGGGCCGCCTCGATCACCGCGAGGCCCCAGCCTTCCTTGCGGGAGGGCATCACGTGCACCCACGCGCGGGCGAGCAGTTCGTGCTTGCGCTCCTCGTCGACGTGCCCGTGGAAGGTCACCGCGTCGGCGATCCCGAGATCGTGGGCGTGCCCGCGCAGGTTCTCCTCCCACCAGCCGCCGCCGATGACGTCGAGGTGCAGCCCGGGGGTGCGGGCCCGCAGCGCGGCGACGGCGGCGAGGGCGTCCTCGATCTGCTTGTGCGGCACCAGCCGCGAGAGCACGCAGATGCTCGGGTGCGCGGTGCGGGTGGCGTCGTCGCCGGAGCGGACGGTCGGCGGCACGGTGTCGGCACCGTTGCGGACCACCGCGACCCGCTCCGTGTCCACGCCGAGGGCGGACAGTTCCTCGGCGGACGGCAGCGAGACGGTCAGGTACTGGTTGCGACGGTGCACGCGCGGCGACAGCACCGACTCGACCCACCAGCCGATGCGCCCGATCAGTCGTCCGGCGACCGGCCACTGCTCGCGGTGGCAGTGGTGCACCAGCACGGTGATCGGCGCGCCCGCGACCACCCGCGCGAAGAACGGGATGCCGTTCTGGGTGTCGATCACGGCGTCGGGCGAGATGCCCTTGAGCGGTCCGAAGCCGAACCGGCCCGCCGCGATCGCGGCCAGCGCGCGCGGGTAGACGGTGAACCGGCCGCCGCCGCGGCTGATCCGGATGCCGTCGACGGTCTCCTCCCGCGGGGCGCCGGGATAACGGGCGGTGCGGAGGGTGACCTTGATGCCGCGCTCGGCGAGGCCGGCGCCGACCTGCTCGAGATAGCGCTCGCTGCCGCCGCCCTGCGGGTGCCCGGTGTCGCGCCAGCACAGCAACAGAACCTCGCGCACGACTTCTCCTGGACCGTCGGATGTCACGACCGCGGCGCGGCCGCTGCTCACCATATCGGCTGGCGGCCTCCGGAGGTTTCGTTACCTCCGGCCGCGGCGCGGGGTCGCGACGCCGCTCGCTAGGGTTGCCTCCCGTGACCGCGCTCCCCGTGACCCGCATCTTCGCCCGTCGGGCCACCCTCCGACGGTCGGTGGGACTGCTCTCGGACTTCCGCTACGAGCAGTCCGACCCGGACCGGTTCTACGGCGCGCTGGCCGGCGACTCGCTGGAGCTGATCGAGGACCTGTACGCGGGGATGACGGGGCAGGGCCTGGACGGTCTGACCGTTCTCGACGTCGGCGGCGGTCCGGGATACTTCGCGGACGCGTTCCGCCGCGCCGGTGCCCGGTACGTGCCGGTCGAGCCGGATCCGGCCGAGATGCACGCGGCCGGCCTGCCCAGCCACGGCGGCATCCGCGGGTCCGGGATGGCGCTGCCGCTGCGCGACGACAGCGTCGACGTCTGCTTCTCCTCCAACGTGGCCGAGCACGTCCCCGAGCCGTGGACGATGGCCGAGGAGATGCTCCGCGTCACCAAGCCGGGAGGGATGATGGTGCTCTCCTACACGCTGTGGTGGGGGCCCTTCGGCGGTCACGAGACCGGACCGTGGCACTTCCTCGGCGGCGAGTACGCGGCTCGGCGGTACGCCCGCAAGAACGGCCGCGAACCCAAGAACCGGTACGGGGTCTCGCTTTTCGCGATCGGCGCGGCGGACGGACTGCGGTGGGCGAAGTCCCAGACCGGAGGCGACGTGCTGGCCGCCTTCCCGCGCTACCACCCGAGGTGGGCGTGGTGGATGGTCCGGCTGCCGTGGCTGCGCGAGGCGCTGGTCTCGAACCTCGTCCTCGTCGTCCGCAAGAAGTAGGCGCTTCGCGCAGTGGTGCGGATGTGGAGTCCGGGGACTCCACATCCGCACCACTGCGGCGGAGCCGC
>NZ_JBHXVP010000018.1:0-75203 GCF_042672245.1 Rhodococcus sp. NPDC127527 | reverse complement strand
CCCGCCCCCCTGGCGGGGCGGGGGGGGGGGCGCCGCCGCGTCCCCCCCGCGCCGCCCCGCCCCCCCCCAGCCCCCTCGCGTGTCCTGTCGCGCCCCGCCGCGCCGACCAAAAAAACCCCCCCCCCCCCCCCCGGCCGGGGGCCCCGCCCCGGGCGCCCGGCGGCGGGGGCCCCCCCCACGCCGAGCTTCTCGTACAGCCGCTGGACGTGGGTCTTGACCGTGGACGGCGCGAGATACAGCTCACCGGCGATGGCCGGGATGCTCAGCCCTCGTGCGATGTGCCCGAGCACCTCCCGCTCGCGGGTGCTGAGCGCCGGGCCGGTGGGTTCGGCGCGCCGCCGCACCTCCCCCGCCAGCCCGGCGGCCAGGTCCGCGGGCAGCACGTCACGGCCGCGCGCGCAGTCCAGCACGGCGGCGACGATGTCCGCGCGGGTCGACTCCTTGGGGAGGAAGCCGGCCGCCCCCTCCTGCAGGGCCAGGTACACGATCGCGGCGTCGTCGTGGGCGGACAACAGCAGCACCCGGGTGTCGAGATCGTCACGGCGGACCGCGGCCGCGACCTGGGTGCCGTCCAGGTTCGGCATCCGATAGTCGAGCAGGGCCACCTGTGGGCGGTGCTCGCGGATGAGCGCCAGCGCCGCGGCGCCGTCGTCGGCCTCGCCGACCACCTCGACCAGTCCGCTCCCGACCAGCGCGCGGACCACACCGTCGCGGAACATCGGGTGATCGTCGCCGACGACAACCCGAACCTTCTCGACGTTCGTTCCCCCGGACCCGAGACCGGCCATGCCTCAGCTTCTCACGCGGGCACACCCGTGAACAGGCGATTCGTCGGATGCGCCCGGCGAGACCGGTGCCCGCTCCCCCGATCGGGGGACACCGAATTCATCCGGCCCGGAGCCCGGTCGGTGGACAGACTCGACCGGTCCCGGGACGGATAGTTGTCTCATCACCTCGAGCGGCCACCAGGACGGAACCTCTTCGACACCCTGACCGCCCGGACACCACGACTTCACGGCCCGAGGGGGCCGTCATGCGCCCGGCGTGCGTGGCGGTCCCTTCACAGTCCGCAAGCCCATCCAGATCGACACCACCGCAGGAGAGTTCGCCATGATCATCACCCCGTCCCACCGCCTCGCCCGTTACGCCGTCCTCCCGCTGGCCGGGCTCGCCGCCGTCGGCACCACGGTCGCCTCCACCGGAATCGCGAACGCGGGCACCCTGCCCGCGACCGGTCCGACCGTCGCGATGACGATCACCAACAGCACGAACGACCCGATGATCCTGCGGGGGTCGGCCAATCCGTACGGGCAG
Organism: Rhodococcus sp. NPDC127527; assembly: GCF_042672245.1. Classification (NCBI taxonomy): domain Bacteria; kingdom Bacillati; phylum Actinomycetota; class Actinomycetes; order Mycobacteriales; family Nocardiaceae; genus Rhodococcus; species Rhodococcus sp. NPDC127527. Next base: position 73,889 of record NZ_JBHXVP010000018.1, on the reverse strand, counting down.
TGGATCAACGGTCCGCAGGCGATCATCCCGCCGCACTCGCAGTCGATCGTCACCGCCGGGGGCAACGATCCGGGTGGCATCGGCGTCGACGTCGCGTATTCGCTGCCGGGCGGGGATGCGGTCTTCCTGGCGAACAACTACGGCTACAACGGCGGCGATCTGAACGGCACCAGGCTCGAGGGCCAGGCCGCCGGAAGCTACCGCCTCGACAGCCACATGGACACGGGGTTCCCGTACCTGAACGCCGGTTACACCGTCGGCCCGCGGCCCCTGTTCGGCTCCAGCTGACCCGGCCCGAATGCCCGAATGGCTCATCCGGTCGGTTGAACCGACCGAATGAGCCATTCGGGAACAAGAGGCGTCTAGCGCTGGTGCCGCGGCTTCCACACGACGAGCGCGTTGTTGCGTGGCAGCGGGACCAGGTCACGCCGGTAGCCGGCACCGAGTTGCGCTATCTCCTGGGCCATTTCGGCGACCCGCCGCTGCAGGCCCTCCACCTGGTTGGTGAGCTCGATGATGCGCTTGATCCCGGCCAGGTTGACGCCCTCGTCCTGGGACAGGCGCTGCACCTCGCGCAGCAGTGCGACGTCCCGCGGCGAGTACCGCCGGCCGCCACCGGTGGTGCGGTGCGGGGTGACCAGCCCCAGCCGGTCGTAGTTACGCAGTGTCTGCGCGTGCATGCCGGCCAGCTCGGCCGCCACGGAGATGACGAACACCTGCGCGTCGGGGTCCGGTGGGGTATCCCGATTCATTTGTTCCGACATGGCTCACCTCCGTCGAATCGACTGAGCGGGCATCAGGCGCCCGCCCATCCCTCTCGGGGATTGAATCCGCTGGCCTTCTCCGCATCCAGATAGGCGTGCAGGGCCGCGTTCGCATCGTCGTTCAGGTTCTGCGGCACCGCGATCTTCACGGTCACCAACAGATCACCCGCGCCGCCACCGCGCTTGGGGACGCCGCGCCCGCGCACGCGCAGGATGCGGCCGTCCACGGTGCCCGGCGGCACCTTGACACCGACGCGACCCTCGAGCGTCGGCACCGACAGCGTGGTCCCGAGCACCAGCTCGCCGAAGCTGACCGGGACGATGACGGTGAGGTCGTCGCCGTTGCGGCCGAACACCTTGTCCGACTTGACGTGAACGGTGACGTACAGGTCGCCCGACGGCGCGCCCCGCAATCCGGCCTCGCCCTGCCCGGCGAGCCGGATCTTCTGTCCGTCGCTCACCCCGGGCGGAATCCGGACGGTGATGCTGCGGGTGCGGTTCTGCACGCCGGTGCCGTGGCAGTCCACACAGGGGTCGTCGATGATCGAGCCGGTGCCCCGGCAGTCGTCACAGGGTTCACTGAACCCGAACGCGCCCTGGTTGCGGCTGACGATTCCGGAGCCGTTGCAGCGCGGGCACACCCGCGGGCTGGTGCCCGGCTTCGCGCCACTGCCGTGACAGGTGGTGCACGACGCCGGACTGGTCAGGCGCAACGGCACCGTCACGCCCGTCGCCGCCTCGCGGAACGGGAGGGTGGTCTCGGCCTCGACGTCCTTGCCGCGCTGCGGACGGGACGCGGTGGCGGTGCGACCGCCCCGGCCGCCGCCGAAGAGGCCACCGAACAGGTCGCCGATACCGCCCTCGGCCGCGCCGCCCGCACCGCCGAACAGGTCGCCGATGTTGAACTCGGCGCCGCCGAATCCGCCACCACCGGTGGAATATTCGGCTCCCGGCGGGAAGCCGCCGCGGCCGAAGCCGCCACTGGCGAACAGTCGCCGTGCCTCATCGTACTCCTTGCGCTTGGCCGGGTCCGAGAGCACGGCGTTCGCCTCGCTCACGGCCTTGAAGCGCTCCTCGGCGGCGGTGTCGCCGGGGTTGGCGTCGGGATGCAGGTCCCGAGCCAGCTTGCGGTACGCCTTCTTGATCTCGTCGGCCGAGGCGTCGGAGGAGACGCCCAGGTCCTTGTAGAAGTCCTTCTCGATCCACTCCCGTTGGCTCACCGGGCGTCTCCTCCTCTCGTTGTTTCCTGTGTACCTACTGCTCGGACTCCGACGGCGCAGGCTCGCCGTCGGTCACCGTGACCATCGCGTGCCGCAGCACCCGATCCCCGAGCCGATATCCCTTGCGCAGGACGGTGCCGAGCACCGGGTGGTGTCCGTCGCCTTCCATCTGCACGGCCTCGTGCAGATCCGGGGCGAACTCGTCGCCCTCCTCGCCGAACGCGACCAGCCCGATGCCCTCGAACACGCTGGAAAGCTTGTCCGACAACGCCTTCAGCGGACCCGTTTCGAGGTCGCCGTGGGCGCGGGCCCGGTCCAGGTCGTCCGCGACGTCGAGGAACTTGGTGACGATCGCGACCTTGGTGTTCTCGACCGCCTCGGCCTGCCGGATCTTGAACTTGCGCAGGTCGTTGGCGTGATCGGCCTTCGCGTAGCCCAGGTCCTTGACCGCCTGGTCGCGCTCCACGATGGCCTTGGCGAGCTCGTCGACCTCGATCTCGGCCGCGGCCCCGGCCGCCGCGTCAGCGGCGGCCGGGGTGGTGTCGGCGTCGGCGGCGGGCGCCTCGGCCGGTTCGCGGTCGGGGTTCTCCGCGGTCACTTCTTGTCCTGGTCGGCCGGCTCGTCCACGACCTCGGCGTCGACGACGTCGTCACCCTGGCTCGGGCCCGCACCGTCACCGGCGGCGGACTCGGCGGCCTGGGCGTCGTAGATCGCCTGGCCGAGCGACTGCGACTCGGTGGCGAGCTTCTCGACGGCCGACTTCACCGCGGCGATGTCGGTGCCGGCGAGGGCCGTGTTGGCCTCCGCGATGGCGGCCTCGACCTTCGTCTTGACGTCGGCGGGAACCTTGTCCTCGTTGTCCTTGACGAACTTCTCGGTCTGGTGCACCAGCGACTCGGCCTGGTTGCGCACCTCGGCCTCCTCGCGGCGGGCCTTGTCCTCCTCGGCGTGCGCCTCGGCGTCCTTGACCATCCGCTCGATCTCCTCCTTGGACAGGCCGGAGCCGTCCTGGATCTTGATCGTGTTCTCCTTGCCGGTGCCCTTGTCCTTCGCGGTCACGTGCACGATGCCGTTGGCGTCGATGTCGAAGGTGACCTCGATCTGCGGCACGCCGCGCGGGGCCGGCGGGATGCCCGCCAGCTCGAAGGAGCCGAGGAGCTTGTTGTGCGAGGCGATCTCGCGCTCACCCTGGAACACCTGGATCTGCACGGACGGCTGGTTGTCGTCGGCCGTGGTGAAGGTCTCCGAGCGCTTGGTCGGGATGGTGGTGTTGCGCTCGATGAGCTTGGTCATCACGCCACCCTTGGTCTCGATGCCGAGGGACAGCGGGGTGACGTCGAGCAGCAGCACGTCCTTGACCTCGCCCTTGAGGACGCCGGCCTGCAGGGCGGCGCCGACGGCGACGACCTCGTCCGGGTTCACGCCCTTGTTGGGCTCACGGCCGCCGGTCAGCTCGCGGACCAGGTCCGAGACTGCGGGCATGCGGGTGGAACCACCGACGAGCACGACGTTGTCGATGTCCTTGACCGAGATGCCGCTGTCCTTGATGACGGCCTGGAACGGCGCGCGGGTGCGGTCGAGCAGATCGGAGGTGATCTTCTGGAACTCGGCGCGGGTCAGCTGCTCGTCGAGGAACAGCGGGTTCTTGTCGGCGTCCACCGTGATGTACGGCAGGTTGATCGAGGTGCTCTGCGACGAGGACAGCTCGATCTTGGCCTTCTCGGCGGCCTCGCGCAGACGCTGCAGGGCCATCTTGTCCTTGGTCAGGTCGATGCCGCTGGACGCCTTGAACTTGTCGACGAGCCAGTTGACGATGCGCTCGTCCCAGTCGTCGCCGCCGAGGTGGTTGTCGCCGGAGGTCGCGCGGACCTCGACGACGCCGTCGCCGATCTCGAGCAGGGACACGTCGAAGGTGCCGCCGCCGAGGTCGAAGACCAGGATGGTCTGTTCCTTCTCACCCTTGTCCAGGCCGTACGCCAGCGCGGCCGCGGTGGGCTCGTTGACGATGCGCAGGACGTTGAGGCCGGCGATCTGACCGGCTTCCTTGGTGGCCTGACGCTGCGCGTCCTCGAAGTAGGCGGGAACGGTGATGACGGCGTCGGTGATCTCCTCACCGAGGTAGGCCTCCGCGTCGCGCTTGAGCTTCATGAGCGTGCGCGCGCTGATCTCCTGCGAGGTGTACTTCTTGCCGTCGATCTCGACGTTCCAGTCCGTGCCGACATGACGCTTGACGGAGCGGATGGTGCGGTCGACGTTCGTCACCGCCTGGTTCTTCGCGGGCTGGCCGACCAGCACCTCGCCGTTCTTGGCGAAGGCGACGATCGACGGGGTGGTGCGCGAGCCCTCGGAGTTGGCGACCACTACGGGCTCGCCGCCTTCGAGCACTGCCACGACCGAGTTGGTGGTCCCGAGGTCGATACCGACCGCACGAGCCATAGTGATTCCTCCTACGTGTTGCAGCACGCCCGGCCACGGATCGGCCGGAACTCGATGTGCTGGATGTTTCTCGCTTCCTCACCCTAAGTGAGTGGCACAGGCTCAAGTTTGCACGCCCCCAATTCGGGAGTCAAGCCAAACTTGAGTCGACCACACTCAAGGCTGTCGAGAGGCTCAACGGGGACCGTCCGGGATTTGTTCCCACGGGTGGCGCGGCACACAGTTCGCCGCCGATCCGTCCCGGGCGAGGCCCCTGGCGGTGCAGGCCCGGCCGATACGATGCGGACGTGCAGAACTCAGGCGCCGAGCAGCCCGAACCGGACGACGCCGTCGCGGCCGGGGCCGAGGCGGGTCACGCCGTCGCGCCGGGTCCGCCCGCGCACCGACCGCCCCCGCCGCGGCCCGAGTTCCGCGTCGAGCCGCGGCACCCGGCCGCCGACGACACCCCACCGCGCACGATGTCGTTGGCACGGTGGGCGTGGGTCGCCTCCTTCGCCGTCCTGTTCGGGATCGCGGCGGCCACCGCCCTCGACCTGACCGCGGTGCGGACGGCCCTCGAGACCGCCCTCGCGCAACAGAGCCCCACCACCTCGCATCGGGACATCAGCGACGCGGTTTCGCTGACGTTGCTCGTCAGCGCGGGCGTCGCGGCGATCCTGCTGGTCGCCGCGTTGATCTGCCTGCAGTTGCTGCGGGCGCGCCATGCCGGTGCCCGGATCGCGCTCGCGGTGGTCGGGGTGCTGTCCGCGGGCGCGGCGGTCGCGTTCTGGTCACTGCTCGCGGACGCCGCCTCCGCGACCGGAGGCGTCCTGCAGTGGGCGCCGCTCGTCTACGCCGGACTCGTACTGGTCGGCACCGCAACGCTTTTCGCGCCCGCCGTCGGGACCTGGCTGCGAGCGCCACGGAGGTAGACAACCTCCCCATGTATGTCTCAAAGTGAGACATGTTGGGTCGACGAGAATCGGGGAAGACATGGGCGGTGCCGTCGAACGGGTCGACTGGCTGACCGGTGGCAGCCGCCGGGACGCCGCGACCGAACGCATCTACGCGGCGGCAGCGGAACTGCTGGACGAGCGCGGCTTCGAGGCCGTCACGGTCGAGGACGTCGCGGCCCGCGCCGGGTGCTCACGCGCGACCCTCTACCGCTACGTCGGCGGCAGGGACGCGATCCTCGACGGCGTGATCACCAGGGCCGCGGCGGCGGTCGCCGCGGAGGTGTCCGAGGCGACCGCATCCCTGGACGGGTCGGAACGGATCGTCGAGGCGATCCTGACGTCCGTCCGCGCCGTGCGCGCCAACCCGGCCCTGCACACCTGGTTCGCCGGTTCACGCACGCGCAGCGTCGACGACTATCTCGCGTCCTCACCCCGGCTCGGCAACATCGCCGCCGGGCTCACCGGCCTCGCGCCGACGGACACCGCCGCGCAGTGGACGGTGCGGGTCGTGCTGGCCCTGCTCACCTGGCCGATGCCGGACGCCGCCGCCGAACGACAGCTCGTCGAACGCTTCGTGGCACCGGCCTTCGAATAGCGCCCGGCAACTCCTCCGCCGCGGCACACACCCGGTGGCGACGGCACACCGGTTCTGGCCGGGCACGACGTGTGTGCTCCCGGCAACAGCCGTGTGATCGCGACCGGACGGTCAGCGGGCGGCCAGCTCCGCCAGCACGCCCTCGGCGCTGCGCGCGGCGACCGTGCAGGCACGGGAGGTGAAGCGGTCCACCAGGGGATGCTCGGCCCAGGCCCGCCAGGCGCGGACCGCGGTGAGCGCCGCGTCGCGCCGCTCGGCGACACCCGCGTCGGGATCGAGTCCGAGCCGCTCGGAGTGGGCGATGCCGAACCCTCCGATCAGCCGCTGCAGCCGCGCGGCGTCCTCGTCGGACAGCGCGACCGGAGTCGACCGCAACCGGCCGAGGAGCCGAATCTCCTGAAATCCGTGCACATCCGAGAGCAGTCGCTTCGTCGCGACCAGCAGTCGCCGCGCCTCCGAACCGGAATCGACGGCCAGCACCCGCTCGAGCGCCAACAGCGCCGAGTGCGCCTTGAGCTGGTCCGCCCGCTGGCCGAACTGCACGTCGATCACCTGACGCAACTCGTCGAGACCGCTGCGCTCGACCAGTTCGGCTGCAAGCGTGGGTGAATCGGGCGCGCCGAGCTTGATCAGCGCGACGGCGAGCCGGATGCCGAAGAGCCCGAAGCGGTGTGCGAGCTGCATGCGGGTGTGTGCGTCGACGGGCAGCGGACTGTCCGGCCGGGCGAACCGGTCCGCGGAGAGCATCGCGAGCTGCAGGTCGTCGGCGGGCACGTCGGCAAGCGCCCGGAACGCGGCGTACTCGCTCTGGCGCAACGTGCGTGCGCCGAGCGCCAGCAGTCCCGCCACCGGGACCACCGCCTGGCACAGCCCGGTGAGCTCGAGTTCCGCGGCGAGGCGGGACGCGACCTCCTTCGCCGACATCATCGCGTCGAGCCGGCCCGCGCCCACCTCGTCGGCCCGGGAGACCACGCCGACCACGCCGAGCGGTCCGGACTCGCCGCCAACGTGCGAACCGATCTGGCCGAGGAACTGCACGTCACTCGCGTTCAGCGTGCGCAGCAGATAGACGACGGCGTCCGCGCCGGACGCGGACCCCTCCGGCGTGAGCATCCGCAGGGTTCGCGCCGAGACGTCCCGCGAGAGCGAGGAGGTGCCCGGCGTGTCGATGATCGTGGTGTGCTGCAAAGCCCGGGCCGGCCACTCCACCTCGAGCCGGTCCACCTCCGACGCGGTGAGCCCGCCGAGATCGAAACTGAGACTGCCCTCGCGGCGCTGGACCGGCACGTTGGCCGTGCGTCCGCCGTCGTACCAGGCCGTCACCGTCGGCGTACTGCCGCTGCGGTACCAGGTCACCACCCGGGTGCACTCGGTCGCATCGGTCGGAGCGATATCCTGTCCGACAAGCGAATTGAGCAATGTCGACTTGCCCGCCTTCAACGACCCGGCGAGGGCGACGCGCAGCGGCTCCTCCAGCCGCTCGGCACAGCCGTCCAACTGTGCCCGCACCCCGAGGTCCGACGAGTACAGCCCCCGTGCGGCCCCGATCAGCTCGCGCGCCTGCCCGAGTGCACCCACGCTCATGCCGTCGCACCGTCCCCGGATACGGCCGGAAGCATCTGCCCGGCAGCATCTTTCAGCTCGGCAAGGATGCGCATCTGGTCCTCGATCACGGCGGCCCGCTGGGACCGCTCGGTGGCCGCGAGATTCGCGGCGTCCTGCGCGGCGCGCAGCGAGTCGTTCAGCGAGCGCAGCGTCTGCTCGGCGATGGCGGTGAAGTGGTCCCGCAGCATCCGCTGGATCAGCCGCAGCCGGTCCTTGGACTCCTTGTTGATCTGGAAGCTGACGTCGTCGACGAAGCGGCGGATGGCCATCTTGGCCTCACTGCGCCGCTTGAGGATTCGCGCCTCCCGGTCCTCCCGGTAGGCCTTGGTCCCGAGCAGCAGGCCCGCACCCACCGAGATCGGGTTCACCAGCACCATGCCCATCATGGTGGTGATCAGGCCGAACATCAGGACGCCGCCGTACGACCCGCGCATACCGACGAGCACCTTCTGAGTGATCCCGATCCGACCGGACTCGAGGTCGGCGAGCGACGCCACCGGCTCGAGCACGCCGTCGAGGTCGGCCACGTCCAGGTGCGGCAGGTCCACCGCACCGGACTCGGCGAAGTGCTCGGCCACCACCTCCGCCAGCCACACCGATCGGTCGTGCGCCCAGACGAAGTTGTCGCCGATCGACGTCGCGACCTGCTCCTCGAGCCACTCCCCGAGCTGCGCCCAGTCCTTGCCCGGGTCGCCCTCGTCGACGGTCTCCTCGGCTTCCCGGGTGACCCGGCGCAGCCGGTCCCGCAGGTCGTGGTCGATGTCGGCGGCGAGGTCGGTGACGCCGTCGGAGAGGGTCTGCTGCCAGAGCGAGGTGCGCTTGTGCAGCTCCTCGGCGGCCACCTTGGCCCGCTGCAACTCGGCGACGGCCGCGGCGCCCTTCTCGGGGTCGCGCAGCGCCGCGAGTTCGCTGCCCAGCGCGAGGGTCAGATGTTCGGAGACCGAGTGCACGTCCAGCGCGACCGCGCGCCGAGTGGTCACGTCCCCGCGCGCGACCACCTGCTCGCGCAGGAAGTCGTAGAGCGCGGTGAATCCGGACTCGGCGTTGAGTTCGGCGTCCTGCAGCCGCAGCGCGTGCGAGCGCAGCGCCGACGACACCGGGATGAGCGGCACACTCAGCCCGGCCTTGGCCAGGTGGCCGCGATCGGCCTCGACGATCTCACGCCAGTGCGGGTAGAGGTCGGTCTTGCTGATCAGGCAGGCCACCGTGGGGCACAGGCCGAGCACCTGCCGAACGAAGGCGAGTTCGGGTTCGGTGAACTCCTGGCTCGCGTCGGACAGCACGAACACCGCGTCCGCGGCGGGCAGCAACCCGAGAGTGGCTGCCGCGTGCGGGTTTCCGTGCCCGCCCACGCCCGGAGTGTCGACCAGGACGAGCCCGTCCGCCAGCAACGGGCTCGGCACGCCGACCTCCACCCGCAGCACCTCACGCCCGGCGGCGAGCGGCGTGGAGGGCGTGAGCCGGTCGAGTTGGTCCAGCGGGAAGGCCACCCGCACCGGCTCCGCGCCGGGCTCGGCGAGCACCAGTTCCGCGGACGCCGTCTCCGCGTGCTGCACGACCGTCGGGACGGCGGTGGTCTCGTCGTCGCCGACGGTGCAGATGTTCAGGTTGAGCAGCGAGTTCACCAGTTGGCTCTTGCCCTGCTTGAGCGGGCCGACCACGACGATCCGCATCCGCGGATCGAGCACTCGACTGGTCGCGCCGTCCAGCCTCGCGACCAGATCACCGCGGCCCGCGGCCCGCGCGATCTCGGCGGTGCCGTCGAGCATCGCGACCAGCTCTGCCGTCGCCGTCGACCTGGCCGCGGCGCCCGCCGCAGGCGTGCCGACCGCTCCCGATGCGTTGTCCATGAACCCGACCCACATTTCTCTCCGCGAAGACCGGCCCCGCACACGAATAGCGTGTGCGGGGCCGTTTCCGTTACAGCTACGAATCAGTGGTGCATCGGATCCACGTGCGCGGTGGTGTCGCCACCGGTGTGGGTCTCGGCGGCCGCCGCATCGTGGTGCTCGCCGAACAGGCCGCCCGTGACGCCGCCGATGCCGTTGGAGAACAACCCGGTGTCGGACTCGTGGGTCGCGGTGGTCTCGTTGCCGAAGGCGTGCGAGGCGTCGACGGAGGACCAGGCGTTGCCGCCGCCCGCCGCCGCACCGGACGCGTGCCCGACGCCGGAACCGATCACGTCGGTCACGCCGCCGACCGCCGTCTGCAGGCCCGAGGTGAGGCCGCCGACCAGGTCGCCGCCGGCGTGCCCGCCCGTCGTCGCCGAGCCGTCCGCGCCGCCGGACGCGGTACCGGAGCCCGTTGCCGTGCCAGAACCGGAGGCGGTGCCGGAGCCGGTGACCGCGCCGCCGGCGGCACCCGCGGCCCCGGCCGCGCCACCGACCGTGGCGCCGAGGTGGCTACCGAGGTTCGCGGCCGCATCCAGGCCGGAGGTCAGGCCGGCTCCGGCGTCGGCGAGGCCGGAGACCGCGCCGGTCAGGCCGGCCCCCGCACCCGCCAGTCCGGAGACGGCGCCGGTCAGGCCCGCCCCCGCATCCGTGACGCCGGATACCGCGCCGGTCAGGCCCGCCCCGGCGTCCGTCGCGGTGTGCAGCGCCCCGGTCACGTCGGTGCCGAGCCCGGTTCCGGCGTTGATCAGCCCGCCGAGACCACCGCTGAGCCCCGCGGTCAGACCCTCGCCGAGGCCGGCCGTGGTGTCGATGGCACCGTTCGCGGCGCCGTTGAGGGCCGAGTTGAGATCCGCGGCCGTACCACCGCCGGCGCCGATCACCCCGCCGAGTGCGGTGTCGAGCCCGCCCGCCAGGCCGGTGCCCGCGTCGACCAGTCCGCCCAGTCCCGCGGTCGCAGAGCCGCCGGCGCCGAGCAGTCCGCCCAGCCCGCCGGTGGCCGCTCCGCCCGCACCGAGGACGGAGTCGAGGGCCGTGCTCAGGGACGCGCCGGCTCCGCCGGTGGCGCCGAGCGCCCCGCTGAGTGCGGTGCCCAGGTCGAGACCGGCGCTCGCCCCGGCGCCCGCGCCGAGGTCTGCGGCGAGATCGCCACCCAAACCGGCGCCGAGCACCCCTCCGAGCGCGGCGCCGAGATTGGAGCCGATCTCGCCGCCGACCCCGAAGGCACTCTGGAGCGCGCCCCCGAGCCCGGTCCCGGCCGCGAGGTCGAGGTCCGAGACGTTCAGTGCGCCGTTGAGCGCCGCTCCGAGATCGGAGGTCAGGCCGCCGTCGACGCCCAGCGCACCGCCGAGCACGGAGCTGATCGCACCGCCGAGGCCACCCTCCGCGCCTGCCAGCGCGCCGAGGTCGAGGCCGCCGCCGACGACACCGTCGAGCGCGGTGCCGAGGGCCGCGCCGAGGTCCGCCCCGCCGCCCGCGCCGAGCACGGCGCTCAGGGCGGCACCGAGGTCACCGCCGAGTCCGGCGTCCAGGCCGCCGCCGAGCAGGCCACCCAGGTCGAGTCCGGTCAATCCGCCCGCGCCGAGGGCGCCGCCAAGCGCAGTGCCGAGGCTGCCGGCCAGTCCACCGTCCAGGCCGAGAGCGCCGCCGAGCACACTGCTCAACGCGCCACCGAGGTCGGCGCCGCCGCCCAGGGCCGCGTCGAGCGCGCCGCCGAGGCCGCCTTGCGCGCCGAGCGCCGTCCCCAGGACCCCGCCGAGCGCACCGCCGAGGTCGGTGCCGATGGCCCCGCCCGCCCCGAGCGCGCCACCGAGCGCACCGCTCAACGCCGCGCTCAGGTCGCCACCGAGTGCGCCGGCCAGGTCGCCGCCGAGCACGCCACCCAGCGCCCCCGTCAGATCACCACCGATGTTCGTCAGTCCGCCCACGTTGAGCGCGGCGTTGAGCGCAGCACCGAGGTCCGTGGTGAGGGCGGTGTCGAGTCCGAGGCCGCCACCGAGCGCACCCGCGAGCGCGCCACCGAGTCCGAGGGCCCCGCCGAGATCCAGGCCCGCACCCGCGTCAACCAGGCCGCCGAGCACGCCACCGAGCGCGCCGCCCAGGTCGGTGCCGATCGCGCCGCCCGCCCCGAGCACGCCACCGAGCGCGCTGCTCAGGACCGCACTCAGGTCACCACCGAGACCGCCGCCGAGCGCGCCGCTCAGATCGCCACCGAGCCCACCCGCCAGGTCGACCAGTCCGCCGAGGCCGGCCTCGAGCCCGCCGCCCAGCCCGCCGGCGAGGCCACCACCGAGCAGGCCGGTCAGCTCCGCGCCGAGGCCGCCACCCGCACCGATCGCGGCATCGAGTGCGCCGCCGAGCGCCGTGCTCAGGCCGCCACCGAGGCCGAGCGCACCGCCCAACGCGGCGCCGAGCCCGGCACCGAGGTCCAGTCCCCCGCCGAGGGCCGCGGCCAGGTCGCCGCCCAGGCTGCCGCCGACACCGACTGCCGCACCGAGCACGCCACCGAGCGCGGCACCGAGATCCGCACCGATCGCGCCGCCCACGCCGAGGGCGGAACCGAGCACCGCGCTCAGATCCAGGCCGCCGGTCGCCCCGACCAGCGCACCGAGATCGATGTCGGTGGCGCCCGCCAGTGCCGCGTTCAATGCGGCGCCGAGGTCCGCGACCACCTGACCGCCGACCCCGACCGCCCCGCCGAGGGCCGCGCTGATGCCGCCACCGAGGCCGAGCGCGCCACCCAGGTCCAGACCGCCCGCGACCGACGTCTGCAGGGCCGCACCGAGCGCGGCGCCGAGCTGCGCGCCGATCTCGCCGCCGATGTGCAGGGCCGCCTGGAGGGCCGCGCTCAGTGCCGCGCCGATCTCCGAGGACAGGTCGACACCGCCACCGAGACTTCCGCCGGCCGCCGCGCCGAGTCCGAGCCCGGCGCCTGCACCGAGGCCGAGACCGCCACCGAGACCGAGGCCACCGCCGAGACCGCCACCCACAGCGCCGCCGAGACCGCCTTCGGCGCCGCCGCCGAGGGCGGTGCCGAGGCCGGCACCGAGGATGCTGGTCAGTTCGGAGCCGCCACCCGCGAAGATGCCGGACTCGGCGACCAGCGGGGCGACCGCGGCGATGTCGGCACTGCACACGTCGCCCAGGCCGGCCGCGGCGAGCACCGCGTCGGGGTTCTTGCAGTACAGCGCGCGGGCCTCGTCGTCCCGCAGGAGGCTGAGGATGAAGTCGAGCAGCGCGTTGGTGGGCATGTCGGTCTCCTGAAATTCGGTGAAGCGGAAAGTTCGGTGAAGCAGCGAACTCGAGCGAAATTCTTGCCTTCGACGCTATGGACCGGGCGTCGTTTGCCCAACGGGGTCAACTCCCCCCATCGCCGACGGCATCGGCGGGGAGGGCGACATAGGGGATCCCCCGGACATAGGGGAAATGCCCCTCATCTGCGATTTTGTCGCCGCAAACGGTAACGAAACCGTCGCTGCGCACGACACTGGGCATATCAGCGGTACTCAACCAACCGCATCCGAGAGCACGGGAGAATGACGATGTCGGTAGGACTCGGACTCACTGTCGGTTCGGCCAGCTCGGTCGCAGTCACCGACGGCGGCGAGCGGTCCGGCGGTCGTGACACGGCGATCACCACCGCCTCGACACTGGTGTTGCCCGCCGGCGGCGCCGCGACCCTTCGGCTGCCGACCCCGGACGGCACCGCCGGCCCGCAGGGAGCCCTGGTGTCCGGTTTCGCGCAGCGCGTCGGGGACCCGGTGGCACTGATCGCCGACGACGGGTCGACGCACACCGGCGAGGAACTCGTCGCGGACGCGATGCTCAGCCTCGTCGACGCCGTCTCCCGTCAGCTGCCCGAGACCCCGACGGTGGTTGTCGCGCATCCCGCCACCTGGTCGGGCTACCAGTCGGACGTGCTGGCGGAGGCGCTCGACCGCGTGGGCCTGCCCGACGTCGCGCTGGTCACCGAGCCGGAGGCCGCGGTTGCGTGGCTGCAGCGGTCCCGTCCGTCCCTCGACGACGCCCCGGTGCTCGTCTACGACCTGGGTGGCAACTCGCTCGACGTCACCCTGGTCCGGCCCGGCGCGGACATCGAGATCCTCGGGAAGGCGGTGCGGTCCGAGGACTTCTCGGGCGCCGAGTTCGACCATCTCACGCTGCGATACGTCCTCGACGGCGTGACCGCCGACCTCGGTGAGCTGAATCCGCTCGACCCGGCCGCGGTGACCGCCCTCGACGAGCTGCGCGCGCGGTGCCGGCAGGCGAAGGAGGCGCTGTCCTCGGACACCGAGACGGTCATCGCGATCGACCTGCCGGGTTGCCGCAGCGACGTACGCCTGGTTCGCGAGGAGCTCGAGGACCTGATCCGCGAGCCGCTCGCCGACTCGCTCGAGCTGGTCCGCGAGACCCTGCGCAGCGCGGGACTGGAACTCTCGGACGTCGGCGTGGTGCTGCTGACCGGCGGAAGCTCGGCCATTCCGCTTGTCACCGAACTACTTTCGGCTGAACTGCGGCTGCCGGTGCTTGCCGATTCCGATCCCGCCCGGACCGCGGCGAGGGGTGCCGCGGCGATCGGCGCGGCCGCGATCGTTCCGCCCGAGGAGGACACGGCGGCGCTCGCCGTGCTCGGCGCCACCCTGGCCGGCGCGGACGGGACGGCCGACGATCGCACCGAAATGTTCTCGTCGGCCACAGTTTCCGCACGAGCGGCGGCGGCTTCTCCGTCCCAGCGACGCCGGCTCGGCGGCGGGATGAGCACCCCGAAGAAGGCGGCGATCGTCACGGCGGCGGCCGCCGCGATCGCACTACTCGCCGCGGGCGGCCTGTCGCTCGGCACCGGGGCCTTCGAACCCACCGGCACCGGCACCACCCCGGTGGCCGACACCACCCAGCACGGAACTGCGAATCCGATTGCGCAGGTTGGCATCTCCGCCACCGTGAACCCGGACGGAACGCCGGCGGCCGTGCCCGTGGCCGGATCGGGCGATCCGACGAGGACCGCCGAGACCGCGGCGCAGATGGCCGCGGCGGGAGGCAATCAGGCACGCCCCGCCGGGAACACCGCAGGTTCGGCCCCGACGCCCGGTGCACCCGCGCCGGCACCCGCCGCCGCCCCCCAGGCCGGTGCTCCGGCGCCCGCCCCCGCACCTGCACCCGCCCCGGCGCCCGCGCCCGCACCCGCGCCGGCTCCGGCACCCGCGCCGGCTCCGGCCCCGGCTCCGGCACCGAACCCCCAGCCCTCGGGCGACGGCGGTGCCGGGATAGCGAACGGTGTGGTCGGCGGGGCCGGTGCGGTCGCGAACGGCGTCGGCCAGGGCGTCGGCGGCGTGGCGAACGGTGTCGGCGGGCTCGTGAGCGGTGTCGGCCAGGGCGTCGGCGGCGTGCTCGGCGGCGTGCTCGGTACCGGGAAATAGGTTCGGCGGGTGAGGGAGTCGAAAGTGTTGTCACAGTTGGCGCCGCCTGCGCCCGCCTCGGCCGCGTCCCCGGCTGCCCGGGCGCTGCTCGACGCGGTCCGCAGCGGCCATCCGCATCGACTGGTCCGCGGCGCGTCGGGCACCGGAAAGTCTGCGTTGCTCGCGCTCGTCCGAGAGACCGCCCCCTCGGCGGTCGCCACCACGGTCGCAGGCGGGGAACCCGCGCCCGGTTCCGCGGTGGTGATCGACGACGCACACCTGCTTCCGGCCGCGACGCTGGGCGCGATCACCGCCCTCGCGGCGCGGACCGACCTCACCCTGGTGGTGGCCGCCGAACCGCGGCCCGGCAACGACGCGCTACGCGGGCTGGTCGCGGCACTGGACGGCACGGTCACGCTCGGCCACCTCTCGCCGCGCGAGGTCGCGGCGCGCGGCGAAATGCTGCTGGGAGCATCCCTTCCCGCTCAACTGGCCACCCTGATCCACCGGCTCACCGGCGGGCTCCCCCGCTGCGTGGACGCCGCCTTCGACTCCCTCCGCGGCGCACGCGCGGGGGCGACGACCGGTATGGAACGTTCGATCGCGTCGGCCGTGGCGTCCTGCCATGCCGAGTCGCTCGCCGGGTTCGACGCCGATCTGCTCGCCGCGCTGGCCGTCGCTGCGATCGGAGCGGGCCTGGACGGTGCCGAGTTGGCCCGTCAGCTCTCCCTCGACCCGGCCGCCGGACGCGACCTCGTGGACCGCGCTCGCGGATGTGGCCTGCTGCAGCCGTCCGACACGCTGCTCGTGTCCGTCGCCGAGCCGCTGCGGGCGACGCTCGGCGCTCAGCGGTTGGCCGGACTGCAGGTCGACGCGCTGCACACCAAGCTGTCCCTCGGCGCGCTCGACCTGCCCGCGGCCCGAGCCTTCGCCTCGGCCGGCATCGCGCATCCCGATCTGTCCGAATTCCTGTGCAGTCAAGCCGATTCGGCAGCGCCGCGACTGTCCGCCGTGCTGTACGAGGAGGCGGTGTGGGCAGGCGGGAACGCCGAGACCCTCGCCCTGCGCCGAGCCGAGGCGGCGGGCCGCAGCGGCGACGTCGAGACCGCGGCCCGGCTCGCCGACGGCCTGCTCGAGCGGGCCGCGCAGTCCTCCCCCGAGGACCTCGCGGCGGCGGTGCGGATCGCGGCGAGCACGGCCGCGCGTCAGGGCATGCTGGCCCGCAGCGCGGACCTCTACGAGTGGCTCGGCGCCGACCGTGCGGGCACCGACCGGTCGATCGCCGAGATGGTGCTGCTCGCGGCCGGTCGTCCCGGCGCCGCGGCGACGATGGCCGGCGCGGCCGCCGATGCGCCGCCGACCTCGGCGACCGCCGCCGATGCGCTGCTGGCGGCCGGTCTGCGGGAATCGATGGCGGGCTCGACGCCCATCGCTCTGAACTCGTTTTCGCGCGCACTGTCCCTGGCCGCCAACGCCTCCCGGCCTCGACTGCTCCCGGACAGCGCGGCCGCCGTCACGGCGTTGGCCGCCCTGCACTGCGGTGAACTCGGCCACGCCCAGTCGGTGCTGCAGCGCGCACTCGACGGTGACGTCGACGGCAGCGTCGACCGGATCAGGCACGAGCTGCTGCTCGGCTGGGTCTCGATGGTGCACGGCGATCTGGAATGTGCTGCGCAGAAGGTGGATTCGATACCCACGGTGGACCTGCGGCCCCGCGACAGCCTGTTCGCCGCCGCGCTGCGGGTGGGCCTGGCCCGACGCACCGGCGACATCGGGGCCTTGCGGCAGTCGTGGGACCAGGCGCAGGGCGTCATCGCCGAGCACTCGGTGGACGTGTTCAGTCTGCTGCCGCTCGGCGAACTCTGGCTCGGCGCGGCCCGCCTGGGCGAGATCGACCGCCTTGCGCACCTGATCGACCAGGCCGAGGACCTGCTGACCCGGCTCGGCGAGCCGACGCTGTGGGGTTCGCCGCTGCACTGGTACGGCGTGCAGGCCGCGATCCTCACCGAGGCACCCGCGGACCTGCTCCCGCACGCCGCCGCACTGGGCGCGGCGGCCGAGACCAGCTCCTACGCCGCGGGCCTCGCCCGTGCGGGGCGCGCCTGGCTGCGGGTACTGCAGGGCGAGATCGACGCCACGCAGGTCGAACAGGCCGCGTGCACGCTCGGCGCGATCGGGTTGCCCTGGGACGGCGCCCGACTTGCCAGCGAGGCCGCCCTGCGAGTGGCCGACACCGCGACCGCCACCGCGCTGCTCCAGGTCGCGCGGTCACTGCGCCCCAACCCGACTCCGGCATCGACCGGCGAACCGACCGCCGAGCGCCCGATCGGCGCGGCGCTGACCGAGCGCGAGTCCGACGTGGCGCGACTGCTGGTGACCGGTCTGACCTACCGCGACATCGGCGGCCGGCTGTTCATCTCGGCGAAGACGGTCGAGCATCACGTCGCCCGGATCCGTCGACGACTGGGGGCGCAGTCGCGGGCGGAGATGCTCTCCATGCTGCGGGCGATGGGCCACGGGGCGTAGCCTCGGTAGCCGCAGGCGAAGGTGAAATCCCAGCTCTCGATCCGGGTCGGCCGATCCGGGAAGGTGGCCGAAGATGTCGTACCAGGTGGGCGTGTTCGTCGGTAGTCTCTCGAAGGTCTCGATCAATCGCAGGCTCGCAAAGGCGTTGCTGCGACTCAGCTCCGGGAGCAACCTGAAGCTGAGGGAGATCCCGATCGGGAACCTGCCGCTCTACAACCACGACTTCGACGCCGACTATCCGCCCGAGGGCCTGGCGTTCAAGAAGGCGATCGCCGCGGTCGACGCGCTGATCTTCGTCACGCCCGAGTACAACCGCTCGGTTCCCGGTGCGCTGAAGAACGCCATCGACTGGGGCTCGCGGCCATGGGGCCAGAACTCGTTCGCGCACAAGCCCTCCGCCGTCATCGGCACCTCGCCCGGCAAGATCGGCACCGCCGTCGGTCAGCAGCACCTCCGCAGCATCCTGTCGTTCGTCAACTCCCCCGAACTGGCGCAGCCCGAGGCGTACATCCAGTTCACCGAGGGCCTGATCAACGAGGACGGCGAGATCACCGACCAGACCACCGCGGCCTTCGTCGCCGACTGGCTGGAGAAGTTCGAGGAGTTCGTCTGCAAGGTCGTCAGCGTCAACCCCAAGCCGTCGTAGACGTCGCTGCAACCGTGACAGCGGCGGAGTCGGTTCAGGACCCGCCGTCGACGAATTCGAGCACCATGACGGGAATTCGCCTGCCGGTCGCGCGCTGCTGGTAACTGGCCCGGCCCGGGTACACCTCGAGGTCGAGCGCCCACAGCCGCTCCCGCTCGGGCCCCTCCGCCTCGTACGCTCGCACCGCCCGCGGCTCGCCGCCGTCGATCGTCAGCGAGGCGTCGGGATGCTTGACGAGGTTGTGGTACCAGGCCGGATTGCCTTCCTGCCCGTAATTCGACGCAATGACCACCAACCGACCGCCGTCCGGAACCGCGACCAGCGGCACCGTCCGCGGCTGCCCGCTGCGGGCTCCGGTCGTGGTCAGCATCACCATCGGCAGTCCGGTCAGGATTCCGGTGAAGGTCCTGCGGCCCTTCGTCATCCGGAAGACCGTGGGGTCGATCCGGTGCAGCGTCCTGGCGTACAGCCAGGAGATCGGCGCGATGCTTCCGGAGGCCCGCATCATCTTCTGCAGGACGTTGGCGTCGCGGTAGCTGTAGGTCACCGGGCCAACACTACCGCCGCCTCCGCGGTCAACGAGGAGAACGTCAGCGACTCCTCGAGGTACAGCGTCACCTCGGTCGCGGTGTGGCTGTCGTAGCCGATCGACAGGTCCGTGCCGAGGGTGAGCTGGTTGTCCCCGCCGCGGGTCGAGAGCACGTACCCGCCGCGCACCGCGGGCGCCCAGACGATGTCGTCGACCAGATCCTTGAGGTGGTGGAACACCGGGTGGCCCTCGTCGCGGGTCTCGCTGACCGCGGTGTAGGCGTCCGCGTCCAGCACCACCGAGTACGGGCCCTCGACGCCGGCGAGGCGCAACGCCGACAGCGCGGAGACCACCGCGTCGGGCACCGCGAGCGGGTCCGCGGGCAGTTCCAGGGTCGGGTTGCTGCTGGACGGTCCGAGTCCCCGGATGCCCGCCTCGTCGAAGCCCGCGAACACCGCGCGATCCTCGGCGAACGCGATTGCCTTGGCCGCGTCCTTGACCGGCTGCCAGTCGGAGTCGAGCGCGCCGCGGTCCACGTCGTCGATCTCGGCGCGACTGAGCGTGAACGGGTACCGCAGTTCCACCAGGGGGTGCACCTCCCGCAACTGCGCGCGAATCCTGCTGTCCGCCGAGCTGATCGGCCGCACCCGGCCCAGATTGTGTGCCGAGTACGAGTACCCGAACGGGCCGGCGACGTCGACCACCCGCCTGCCCGCCACGTGCCGCTTGAAGGTCCGCGCCGCCTCCTCACCGATCTGCTGCCAGGCGGCCTCGGTGACCGGCGCCAGTTGCCGGTGCAGATTGCTCGAATCGGTCATTGCGCGACTCCTCTGAGTTCACCGATGTTCAGGGACAGTTGGTGGCGGGGCTCGACGTCCGACTTCGTGTCGACCTCGGGTTCGCGTGTAGCGGAGAGTGATTCGAGGACGTCGAGGCTCGGCACGAAGAAGAGGGTGCCGGTGACGGCGGTCGAGAAGTCGAGGATCCGGTCGTAGTTGCCCGGCGGATCGCCGAGGAACATGTGCCGGAGCATTTCCTCGGTCACCGCGGGGTCCTTCGCGTATCCGATGAAGTACGTGCCGAATTCGCCCGCGGCGAGGCTTCCGAACGGCATGTTGTCGCGCAGGATCTCCCGTTCGGTGCCGTCGTCGTCGACGAGCGTGTTGAGCGAGACGTGCGAATTCGACGGTCGCTCGTCGTCGTCGAGTTCGACGTTCTCGAGCTTGGTGCGCCCGATCACCCGCTCCTGCTCCTCGGTGCTCAGCGCCGCCCACCCGGCCATGTCGTGCAGGTACTTCTGCACGATCACGTAGCTGCCACCGGCGAAGTCCGGGTCGTCCGTGCCGATCAGGGCCGCGGACCCGGCGTCGACGCCGGTGGGGTTCTCGGTGCCGTCGACGAAGCCCAACAGGTCGCGCGCGTCGAAGTAACGGAACCCGGTGACCTCGTCCACGACCGTCGCGGCGCCGCCGAGTGCGGTGAGGATCTGCCGCCCCAATTCGAAGCACAGGTCGGCGCGGGCGGCCTTGATGTGGAAGAGCACGTCCCCGGGAGTGCTCGGGGCACTGTGCACCTCGCCGTGCAGCGGGACGAACGGGTGCAGCGCGGCCGGGCGCCCGGCTCCGCCGATCCGGTCCCAGAAGTCCGAGCCGATCCCCACCACGCAGTGGAGCGAGCCCCCGAGTTCGCGGAACCCGACCGCTCGTACCAGCGCCCCGGCGTCGGACGCGACGTCGAGCACCCGGGTCGCATCCGCCGGATCCGGACCCGCGACCACCACCAGGAAGAGCGCCGCCGCGCTGAGGGGCTCGAGGACGGGCTGGGGCGTGGGGCTGCTCATCTGCACTCCGCTCATGGGCACCTCGCTCATCTGCAGTCGAGAGCCGGCACTGCCGGGGATTCCCGCCTTGGCGAACGCACTGTGATCGAGCGTAGGACAACCTGCACGGCCGCGCAGGCCACGTTGGCCTCCGGTCCGGGATCCGTCTGCCGATACTGTGACCCGACAAACTTCGCATTGAGGGGGACACGGATGGCTGCGGCGCTCGGGCTGGTCGTCGGCAGCCTCAATTCGACCGTCGTCCGTCTCGACCCGGCGACTTCGCTCGCCGATTCGCCCGCCCTGACTCGACGCTCCACGCTGCGGCTCAGCGAGCTAGCGGACGGGACGGACGAGGTCGCCCTCGGCCCCGAACCGGGCGCCGACGGTGTGCTCGCGGGATTCGTCGGGAAGGTCGGCGACGTGGCCGGGGTGCCTCGGCCCGACGGAACCGCGTACCGGGCCGAGGATCTCGTCGCGATCGCGATGAGCGCACTGGTGACCCTCGCCCGCGAGGAATCCGCCGACCTGCCCGACGAACCGGGCATCGTCGCGACCCACCCGGCGCGCTGGGACGACCCGACGGTGGACGCGATGGGCGATGCGCTCGACCATGTCGGGCTCGGTGGGGTGACGCTGGTCTCCGACCCGGTGGCCGCGGTCGCGTGGCTCGAGGCCGCACAGGGCCCGCTCGGTGAGGGTGTCGTCGCGGTGTTCGACCTCGGCGCCGCCGGACTCGACGTCTCGCTGGTGCGCACCGCCACGCCCGCCTCGTACGGGCTGCTCCGACCGTCCACCTACTCCTCCCTGTTCGGCGGCGACAGCTTCGACCGGACCGTCGTCGAGCACGTGCTCGGGGCGGTCGCCGCGGATCTGGGTCCGATAGATCTGGCGGATCCGGCGACGCGGGCGGAGCTGGCGGAGCTGCGCGACCGCTGCCGCGTCGCCAAGGAACAGCTCGGCACCGCCGAGCCCGCGACGGTCGCGGTCACGCTGGCCGGAGTGGACACCACGGTCCCCCTCACCCGCGCCGAGCTGGAGGAGATGCTGCGCGGGCCGATCGAGGGTTCGCTGTCCCTGGTCGGCGAGACGATTCGAGCCCACGAACTCGACCCGGCCGAGGTGCGGACGGTGCTGTTGACCGGGGGCGGCGCGGCGATGCCCCTGGTGTCGGAACTGGCCGCATCGACCCTCGGGATCGCGACGGTCGCGGCGCCGGCACACGCCGCCGCGCTGGGCGCTGCGGTCCTCGCCTCGGGTGGTGCGGCGGGCGGTCCGCCGGCCGCGGTCGGTGCGGCGCTCGCGTCCGCCGCCACCACGCCCATCGCTGCCGCCGCGGTGCCGTCGGGTGACGCCACCGTGTCACCGTCGGGCGAAGCCGATACGGACTCGCTGCCGGTGCTGCCCGCACCGGCACCGCCGACCGCGTTCGGCGAGGCCGGGCCCGGGCAGCCGGTGTCACAGGTGTTGCCGGGCGTCGAGCCACAGGCCGCCGCGGACCCGGCGCGCAGGCGAACCCTTCTGATCGCCGCGGGCGTCGCAGGCGCGCTGCTGCTCGGCGCGATCGCCGCGGCGGCGGTGCTGCTCCGCGACGACACCGTGGGCACGCCGGTCCCGCACATCCTCCCCGCCGTCACCACCACACCCGCCGCGATCACCACCACGACGACGCCCGCCCCGGCGACGACCACGACCGCGGCGATCCCCGTCCCCACGATCGAGGTCACCACACCGGCGCGCATCACCGTCGCCCCGAGCACCACCGAGGCCCTGCCGCCGGTGGTGGTCCCGCCGGTGGTGGAGCCGCCCCTGCCGACCGTCACGACGCCCGCCGCGACGACGACCACCACGACAACGACGACCACGTCGACCGCCACGACAACGACCACCACCACGACCACCACCGAACCGCCGGCGCCCTGATCGACGAACCTTTCGGCGTAGCACCTTGATTGATCTGCGATAACGGCCGGAGCGTCGGGCTTTGCCCTAAGGTGGAGCGCTGACAACCGTCCGCTCGCAACGAAGGGTCTTCATGCGTCTGCCGCTGGCGTTCCGCGCCGCCATCCTGGCCTCGGCCACGCTCCTCCCGGTCACCGCTATCGCACAGGCCGCGCCGCATGAACACCTTTCGACCGAAAAGCAGGCACAGGAGTTACCGGCCGACCTCGTCGAGGCCATCTCCCGCGATCTGAAGCTGACTCCGCAGCAGTACCTGGACCGCGCCGAACTCGCGCAGCGCCTCGGCAGCTACGCGGACGGTCTGCGCACGCATCGGCCGGACAGCTACGCCGGATCGTGGTTGGGCGCCGACGGTGTTCCGGTGGTCGCGGTGACCACCACCGAGGCCGCACAGCAGGTCGCCAAGGACGGCTACGCCACCAAGATGGCGACGGTCTCCGCGAACACCCTGGAGACCGCGCTCGCCCAGCTGAACAGCTGGATCACCGGGCTTCCCAAGGACGTGTCCTCGCAGATCAACTCGACCTCGATCGACGTGCTGGACAACCAGATCGTCATCGACGTGGTCAACAGCCCGATCGGGCGGGCGCTGAACCTGCCGACGCTGCTCGCGCAGCTGAAGGTGGTGCTGACGCCGGGCGGACCGGGTCCGGTGCACCAGGGTCCGCAGGGCGGCGACACCTACGTCACCTCCGCCAAGCCGCTGTCCCACGAGACCCAGCCGGGCGACATCGGGGTGTGCTCGTTCGGGTTCAACAGCGTCGCCGGCAACGGCGACTCCTACAACATCAGCGCCGGGCACTGCGATCCCAGCCAGGAGCACGCCGGCGTCGGCGCCGGGTCGCCGGTGTACCTGCCCGACTACCAGGACGTCTCCCGCAGCACCCAGATCGGCGCATTCACCAACTCCGCGATGGGCGTGGCGGCGGACGGCCTGGACTACTCGCTGATCAAGCTGAACGGCGCCGGCGTCGCGGCCGGCCTGAACGCGCCGTCGGTGCGCGGCGCGAACGGCACCACCGTCACCGTCACCGGGACCGCCCGGCCGGTGGTCGGCGCGCCGATCTGCAAGTCGGGCCAGACCTCGACGTTCACCTGCGGGCTCGTCATCGCCGAGAGCGTGGACGCCCCGCTGCACATGGAGGACGGGACCACCCGCCTGGTGCGCGGCTTCGCCGGATCCACCTGCACGCTCAGCGGCGACAGCGGTGGCGCGATCCTGACCGGCACCCGCGCCCTCGGCATCACCAGCGGCTCGAACTCCGGCGGCGCCCCGAGCTGCACGGAGGCGAATCTCGTGCTCGCCCCGGACGGCGGCACCGCCAGCATCGGCATCCCGATCGAGAAGATCCTGGACCGCGCGAACGCGAAGCTCGGCCAGGACCTGCGGGTGCGCACCGCGAGCACACCGGCCTGACCCCCGACCCCCCGGCGAGGTCCGCACCGACACACTCGGTGCGGACCTCGCCGGTTTGGTGCCGATGGTGGGTTCGCTGGTTACCGGCACCTTTCGACTTCGCGACGATTTACCGGTCCCGGTATGCAAGCGCCGGTCGACCCCATATAGTCGAGGGACTCGATTCGGCCGTTGCCGGCTGCGTCATGTCCGCATGCCTTCGACCTGCATGCATTCGACACGGAAAGGCCCCCATGCGAAGCGTTCGCGCACGTCGTGCCGCGATGATCGGTACCGCAGCCCTGCTCCTCATCGCTCCGTCCGCAGCCCTCGCCAACGCGGAACCCGCTGCCCCGGCGCCCGCCACCCCGCTGCCCGCCGGGCTCGTGATGGCCGTCCAGCGCGACCTCGGACTGAGCCCGGAGCAGTACCTGGCGAAGGCCGACGCCGGCCAGAAGCTGGTCGGGTTCGCGAACGAGCTGCGCGCCAAGTTCCCGGACGCCTTCGCGGGCGCCTGGCTGGACCCGTCGGGCAAGCCGCTGATCGGTCTCTCCGGCGGCAAGGGCGCCGACGCCGCACGGAAGGTCGCGGAGGCGGCCGGGTACACCGTCAAGGACCTGCCGCGCAGCGAGAAGGCTCTGCAGGATCAGCTCGCGATGGCCAACAACTGGATCGCCAAGCTGCCCGCACCGCTCGCCGGCCTGGTCGGCGGCGCGGTCGTCGACACCGTCAACAACAACCTGGTGCTGCGGGCAACGAACACCGCCGAGCTCGCGGGCCTGCAACTGCCGGACTTCCTCGACGGCGCGGTGCTGGCCCTGTCGCCCGCCCTCGGCTCCGTGGCCCCGGCCGCCGTCAACAACGGAAACGCCCCGGCCGACGCGCTGCTCGGCGGCGACTCCTACGCCGCCGAGAACGCGGCAGGCGCGTTCCGTTGCTCGCTCGGGTTCAACGGCACCGACGGCAGCGGCGCAACCGTGAACATCTCTGCGGGACACTGCGATCCGAACCGCAATGCCGCCGGCACCCAGGCCGCCTCCGTCGCCTACCAGATGCCGGCCGACGGCGTCTTCGGTCCCCGATTCGGCACCTTCGCCCGCACCAATCTCGACGGCCACGACTTCTCCGTGATCCGCATCGACAACGAGTCCGCGCCGCGCTTCCAGAACAACCTGGTGCGCGTGCCCCGGCAGGCCCCGCTGGCGATCGCCGGTACCGCCGATCCGGTCGTCGGTGCGCCGGTCTGCAAGTCGGGCCTGACCACCGGGTTCACCTGCGGCACCATCAACGCGGTCGATCAGACGGTCCAGGTCGGAAAGCGGACCCTGCGAAACGGCTTCTCCGCCAACATCTGCGCCCTCGAGGGCGACAGCGGCGGCACCGTCGTCACCGGCAACCGCGCCCTGGGCATCTCCAGCGCATCGAACGTCGGCGACATGAAGTACTGCGAGGTGGCTCAGGTCGTGACGACGCTGATCGGCGATTCGCCGCAGCTGTTCGCCACGCCCATCAACGCCATCCTGGCGGACAACCCGGGGCTGAGGGTTCGCTCCTCCTGATCCACGCAGCACCCGTACGAAAAAGGTCGGGG
Source organism: Rhodococcus sp. NPDC127527 (assembly GCF_042672245.1). NCBI lineage: Bacteria > Bacillati > Actinomycetota > Actinomycetes > Mycobacteriales > Nocardiaceae > Rhodococcus > Rhodococcus sp. NPDC127527. The sequence goes on along the minus strand of NZ_JBHXVP010000018.1, from coordinate 48,580 downwards.
TGAACGGTTCGCACCGTTCACCCCGACCATTTCTTTCGGTGAATCATGCCCCGACAGTTAGCGTTTGACGCTTGACGCTCGGAAGTTTCACCCATTTCCGACTGTCGATTTTCGATCGACTGGGGTCCGCTTCCACTTACAGTCGAGGGCGGTCGCCGGCACGGCCGAAGGCCCCGACCGCGGCCGACGTCTGGCTGCGGCCTCCCCCTACGCCCTCGAATATCTGTGCCCTCGCATCGAAAGGACCCCATGCGACGTGTTCGCGCGGGCCGCGCCGCCGTAGTCTGCTCGGCGGCCTTGCTCCTGCTCACCCCCGCTCTTGCCCTTGCCCATGCCGAACCCACGCCCTCGGTCCCGTCGGCCACCGCCGAGCTACCACCCGAACTCGTGACCGCCATCCAACGCGACCTCGGACTGACCGCCGAGCAGTACCTGACGCGGGCCGACGCCGGCCGACAACTCGTCGCATTCGCGAACACCCTCCGAGAGAAGTACCCCGACGCCTTCGCCGGCGCCTGGCTGGACCCGTCCGGAAACCCGGTCGTCGCTCTCGCAGACGGCACCGACAAGGACGCCGCCCGCAAGGCCGTCGAGCACCGGGGATACCTGGTCGAGGACGTCCCGCACAGCGAACGTGCCCTCCTCGAGGAGTTGAACCGCGCCAACGACTGGGTCGCCACCCTGCCCGCCCCGCTGGCCACGCTGATCGGCGCCGCCGGCATCGACGTGGTCAACAACCGCTTGGCGATGCAGGTCTCGGACACCGCACAGAACCTTGGCCTGCAGCTGCCGGACTTCCTCGCAACCGGCGACGCCCTCGTCATTCCGGTCGACCTCGGTTCGCTGGCCTCGCCAATCGACCCACCGGGCGGCCTCGCCTCACAGGGTGGCGACGCCTTCGCCGTGGGTGACCCGCCGGGCCCGAACCGTTGCTCACTCGGTTTCAACGGCACCGACGCGGCCGGCAATGCGGTCAACATCACCGCCGGACACTGTGTCGCGAACCCCGCGACGGCCGGCACCCCGGACGCCGACGTCGTGTACGACCTGCGCAAGGACACAGCACTCGGAGACAGATTCGGCACGATCGCCCGCTCGGCCACCGACGACGTCACCGACTTTGCTGTCATCCGGATCGACGACGCCGCCGCAGACCGGTTCCGCAACAACCTGATCCGGGTCCCCGGCGCGAGTTCCCTCGCGATCGACGGTACCGCCGACCCCGTCGTCGGTGCACCGGTCTGCAAGTCCGGCCGGATGTCCGGGTACAGGTGCGGCACGATCACCAGCACCGACCTCGTCATCGATCTCGGTTTCCGGATGTCGCACACATTCGCGTCGAACATATGCGTCATAGGGGGCGACAGCGGCGGCCCCCTCGTCACCGGTACCCGGGCCCTGGGCATCACCAGCATCGGCAACGGCCACGGCGCACCGGTATGCGCGATTGCCAAGGTGGACACCTTCCTCCGAGGCGACGTCCCGACGACGGGCGCGACACCGATCAACGCCATCCTCCGGGACAACCCGGGGCTGTCGGTCAACACCCACTGACGTCGCGCCGTCACCCATCGACACTGGTCGGGATGATCAATCCGATCCGACTTCTCGGTGATCCGGATCGACGACCGCGCCGCCGACCGGTTCCGCAACTACCTGATCCGGGTCCCAGGCGCACCTTCCCTCGCGATCGACGGGACCGCGGCCTCGCCGCCCAGAAGGGCGAGGCCGCGTGGGTGCTCGCGACGCCCGCCAACCTGATCCTCGCGGACAACCCCGGGATGACGGTCCGCACCAGCTAGGTCGCGCTCCGTGCACGGGCGCGGAGCGCCTTTACCGAGTGTTCACATTCGCGGCGGGACACCGGTAGAATGCCGATGTCGCTGTGGCGGTGAAACATTCGCCGCGGCAACGAAAGCTGACTGGGGGGACCAGTCGGACCCGACGCCGACGGTCACCGTCGGCCTACGAGACAAGGAAGTGCAATGGAGGCTTTGCTCCCCATTCTGTTCAAGTCGTTCGGCTACGTCGTCACCATCGCGACGAACGCGGGCAACGCGTCCTGACGGGACCGCCGTGGGGTCGACGTACATCGACTCCACGGTGCGCCGGTATCGATCCGGCCGGGCGGCTCGACGTCCAACACATACGAGAGCGGCCCGTCACCTCCGAGGAGGTGACGGGCCGCTCTCGCGTTCCGAGGTACTACTTCTTGGCGTAGACCGTGGTGCCGGGCTCGGCCAGCAGGGTCTGGCCCAGGCCGATGCCTGCGGCGACCAGGGTCGGGCCGCCGACCGCAATGGTGCCGACGATGCCACCGATACCCGCGCCTGTGATCGTGCCGATGGCGGGCATGATGAAGGTCCCCACCACCGCACCGACGATGGTGCCGATCAGACCACCCGAGGCGGTGGCGATCGCCAGCTGCGAGCTGAACGTCTGCTGCGCCTTGAGGTTCTCGTCAGGCGAGGCGATGTCCTTGACGGCCAGGCCCGCGCCGTTGATCGGCTGCGCGACCAGGTTGCCCGCGATCGGCTTGGCCTTGCCCAGGTCGAAGACGGGGGTCAGGGTGACGGTCTTGCCGTCCTCACTGACCTTCTGGTCCATCGGGAACTGCAGGGCGTTGAGCTGCCACGACAGCGGCAGGCTCACGACCGCGTGGCCGGTGCCGTCCTGCAGCTCGATGTTCTTGCCGTCGCCCGAGACCTTGAACGCACCCGCGTCGATGGTGGTGACGACGGACTTGTCGACGACCTTCGAGTCCCAGTTGATCTTCTCCGGAGCAGGCGCCGCAGGCTGCGCGTGCGACGTACCGGCACCGATGCCCAGGGCGGCAACTGCCAACATCGACGACACGGCAAACTTCTTCATTTTCATGCGGTGGATCCCCTCCGGAAGAAACAACATGGCAACAAAAGTCCAAACAACAGGCGAACCCTAGTCTGTGGGCAGTCTGAGAGACAAGGTCCGTAAGCCGGGCAAAATGATACGCGAACCGAGGTCTTCCGCGCAGGTCATACCGCGAAGTTAGGCTGACCTGCGCTGAGCTCTCCGACGGGGACGTTTTACGGTGAGCGTCAGAACATCTGTGTCGTCAGATGGAACGACCGACGACGCAAGCATCGGTTCGACGTTGAACCGTGATGCTACCGGCGGGTAACTTATCCGTCATAGACCGAGGCGCCGCCCGACACGTCGCAGGCGTTGCCGTCACAGAAGGAAAGGCCGCGACATGAACGCCCTGACGATCACGTTGGGCACGATCGGCGCACTGCTCAGCCTGGTGTGCTGGGCCTCATTCTTGAGTGGGGCCTGGACCATGGGAAAGACCGTGCAGCTCGGTCAGCCCGCCCCGGACCGCTGGCGCCCGTTCTTCCCCCGCTTCAAGCAGATGATCGTAGAGTTCATCGCGCACACCCGGATGCAGAAGTTCCGCACAGTGGGATGGGCGCACTGGCTGGTGATGATCGGCTTCCTTGCCGGCGCACAGTTCTGGTTCATGGCGTACGGCCAGACCTTCGACCCCACCTGGTCGTGGCCGCTGATCGGTGACACGTGGTGGTTCCACCTCGGCGACGAAATTCTCGGTGTCGGCACCGTCGTCGGCATCGTCACGCTGATGGTCCTCCGCCAGCTCAACCACCCGCGGGTGCCCGAGCGCCTTTCCCGCTTCAGCGGATCGAAGTTCGGCCCCGCCTACTTCGTCGAATGGGTCGTGCTCACCGAGGGCATCGGCATGGTGCTGGTGAAGGCGGGAGCGCTGTCGCTGGCCGGCCACTCCGCCTGGACCGACCCGATCACCGGTCAGATCGCAAAGATTATCCCGGCGAACGTCACGCTGATCTCGATCTTCGCCTTCGTCAAGCTGATGTCAGGCATGGTCTGGCTGTTCGTCGTCGGCCGCAACATCACCTGGGGCGTCGCCTGGCACCGCTTCTCGGCGTTCCCGAACATCTACTTCAAGCGTGAGAACGACGGCGGCGTCGCCCTCGGCGCCGCGAAGCCGATGATGTCCAAGGGCAAGGCCCTGACCATGGACAACGTCGATCCCGACACCGACACCCTGGGCGCCGGCCAGATCGAGGACTTCTCCTGGAAGGGCTGGCTCGACTTCACCACGTGCACCGAGTGCGGTCGCTGCCAGAGCCAGTGCCCCGCCTGGAACACCGGCAAGCCCCTCTCACCCAAGCTCCTCATCATGTCGCTGCGCGACCACGGCTACACCAAGGCGCCGTACCTGCTCGCGGGCGGCCGCAAGGACGTCGGCGGCGACGAGATCGGTCTGGTCGACGCCGACGGCAAGGTCGACGAGGCCGCGCTGGCGAAGATCCCCGAGGCCGCGCTCACCGAGGCCGGCCGCAAGCTCGTCGGCGAGACCGTCGAGGGCGAGCTCGCGCCCGTCATCGACCTCGAGACCCTGTGGTCGTGCACCAACTGCGGCGCCTGCGTCGAGCAGTGCCCCGTCGACATCGAGCACGTCGACCACATCATCGACATGCGCCGCTACCAGGTGCTCATCGAGTCGGAGTTCCCGTCCGAGCTCGCGGGTCTGTTCAAGAACCTCGAGAACAAGGGCAACCCCTGGGGCCAGAACTCCAAGGACCGCCTCAACTGGATCTCCGAGATGGACTTCGACATCCCGGTGTTCGGCAAGGACGCGGACAGCTTCGAGGACTACGAGTACCTCTTCTGGGTCGGCTGCGCCGGCGCCTACGAGGACCGCGCCAAGAAGACCACCAAGGCCGTCGCCGAGCTGCTCGCCACCGCGGGCGTGAAGTTCATGGTCCTGGGCGCCGACGAGACCTGCACCGGCGACTCCGCTCGCCGCGCGGGCAACGAGTTCCTGTTCCAGCAGCTCGCGATGCAGAACATCGAGATGCTGAACTCCGTGTTCGACGGCGTGGAGCAGTCCAAGCGCAAGATCGTCGTCACCTGTGCGCACTGCTTCAACGCGCTCGGCAACGAGTACCCGGAGGTGGGCGGCGACTACGAGGTCATCCACCACACCCAGCTGCTCAACCGCCTGGTGCGGCAGAAGAAGCTGATCCCGGTCGCCTCGGTCTCCGAGGACGTCACCTACCACGACCCCTGCTTCCTCGGTCGCCACAACAAGGTCTACGACGCCCCGCGTGAGCTGATGGAGGCCTCCGGCGCCAAGCTCGTCGAGATGCCGCGGCACGGCGAACGATCCATGTGCTGTGGCGCCGGCGGTGCGCGCATGTGGATGGAAGAGAACATCGGCAAGCGCATCAACGTCGACCGGGTCGACGAGGCGCTGTCCACCGATCCGAAGAAGATCGCGACCGGCTGCCCGTTCTGCCGCGTCATGCTCACCGACGGCGTCACCGCGCGCCAGGAGCAGGGCCTGGGCGAGGGCGTCGAGGTCGTGGACGTCGCCCAGCTGATGCTGAACTCCGTCACCCGGCTCGAGCCGTCCGTGCTGTCGGAGAACCTCAAGGTCGTGCAGCGCGAGAAGGTCGCCGTGCCGGTCGCCGAGGCCGCTCCGGTGGTCGAGGCGCCCGCCGCCGAGGCCGCTCCCGCCGCCGCTGCTGCCCCGGCTGCCGCGGCCCCGAAGCCCGCCGCCAAGGGCCTGGGTATGAAGGGTCTGGCCAAGGCTCCCGGCGCGAAGGCACCCGGCGCCAAGCCGGCCGCCGCAGCACCGGCCGCCGAGGCCGCTCCCGCCGCCGCGGCACCGGCCGCCCCGAAGGGCCTCGGCCTCAAGGGTGGGGCGAAGGCTCCCGGCCTGGGCATGAAGGGCGGGGCCAAGGCTCCGGGCGCCAAGCCCGCCGCCGCACCCGCCGCCGCGGCCGCTCCCGCCGCGGAGGCACCCGCCGCGGAGGCGCCCAAGCCGAAGGGTCTGGGCCTCGCCTCGGGCGCCAAGGCTCCGGGCAAGGGTCTGCAGATGAAGGGCGCCGCCAAGGCTCCGGGCGCGAAGGCTGCTGCCCCGGCACCCGCGGCCGCACCGGCACCGGCCGCCGAGGCTGCACCGGCCGAGGCACCGGCCGAGGCACCCGCTTCGGCAGCGCCTGCTGCCGCCGCGCCGCCGCAGCCGAAGGCCGGTGGGCTCGGCTTCAAGTCCGGGGCGAAGGCTCCGGGTGCGAAGAAGGCCGCTCCCGCCGCCGCTCCGGCTCCCGCCGCGCCGGCGGCACCGGTCGAGGCTGAGGACGAGGCACCCGTGGCCGAGGCACCCGCCGTGGCGGCACCCGCTGCCGCACCTGCCGAGGCCGCGGCCCCGCCGCAGGCCAAGCCCGGCGCGCTCGGCTTCAAGGCCGGCGCCAAGGCCCCCGGCCGCAAGAAGTAGCACCAGCGTCGAAGGCGCCCTCACCGAAATCGGTGGGGGCGCCTTCTCGTTGCGCGTCACACACCCGTTGGCGGGATCACACCGGCGCTGGGCACCCTGTGCACCCCCGCCCCGTTCGCTCCGTCAAGCCCGCCGTGCACAGCCCGGGAAGCTGTCCACAGGCCGGGCGTCCGCCCCGACCCCGGGCCTTCGCCGGCGGGCACGATGAGCGCATGGGGGCACACATCATTCGACGCGAGGACGCGCTGCGGCGCGGCGCCACCGATCACGACCTGCAACGCCAGTGCCGATCCGGCGCCTGGCAACGGCTTCGGCCGGGGGCGTTCGCGGTCACCGAAGACCTCGATGCCCTCGACCCCGTCGCCCGACACCGGCTACTCGCCGCGCTCGCGCTGCGGGCCGCGGCGCCCGACGCCGCGCTCAGCCATCAGTCCGCCGCCGCCGTCCACGGGTTCGAACTGTGGAACGTGCCATTGCGCTTGGTGCACCTGACCCGGAACCGGAAGTCGGGCGGGCGCCGGACCCCGAGCCGGGTCGTCCATTCCGCCACGCTGGACCCGAGCGAGGTCACCGAAGTCGACGGGCTGCGGGTGACCACGCCGACGCGAACCCTCGTCGACCTCGCCCGCTCGGTGAGCTTCGAGGGGGCACTGGCGACGGGCGACTCGGCACTGCGGTCGGCCGTGGTCGCGACTGCCGAGCTGTCCGCGGCGGTCACCGCCTTGCCCGAGCACTCCGGCAGGCGGCGGGTCAAGCGGGTGTTCGGCCTGCTCGACGGACGGTCCGAGAGCGTGGGCGAGACTCGCAGTCGTGCACTGTTCGTGCGCGAGCAGCTACCACTACCGGATCTTCAGTCGAACCTGTTCACCGACAACGACGTTCACCTCGGTCGCGTCGACTTCCTGCTGCCCGATCTCGGAGTCGTCGGCGAGTTCGACAGTCGCGTCGAGTACGGGCGACTCGTGCCGACCGGCCAGGTTCCGGCCGACGTCCTGTGGGCGGAGAAGCAGCGCGAGGACGCGATCCGCGACGCGGGCTGGCAGGTGGTCCGCTGGACCTGGGACGAGCTGGCGACGCCGCACCTCGTGGTCGACCGGGTCACCAGGGCGATCGCCCGAGCCGGCAAGTGTCCCCCGCCGACGGGTCGGGTCGTCCCGACCCCCGCGCCCTGATCGCACACGACGTGACGGCGTCACGCACGCATTCGCAACACAACGAGTGTGTGACCCTGGCAATCGGTGTGTGAGCGGTGTCAGTCGGGCAGCCACGCCCCGTGCAGACCCGCGGGCACCCGGATCGGCATGCGCACGCGTGCCACCGGCCCGGCCCCGGGATCGTCGGCGGGCAGCAGCAGGAACCACGAGGACAGGTCGCCTCGGTCGGTGCCGAGCATGCCCCAGTAGTCCCGCTCGGCGCCGGGGACGAACACCGGCTCCGCGACGGCGAGAGACCCCGACTCCCAGTGCGCCTCGGTCCCCGCGTCCGGGTCCACGAACCACAGCGAGTCCATGGTGCCCTCGCGTCCGCTCCGCTTGCCGATCGCCGCGACCGTCCCGCCCAGGTCGGTGAGCCGACGGTCGTCGACGCGGGGGAACTCGACGTCGCGGTCGCACACGACCTCCCGGTCCACGGTGCCGCGCACGGGGTCGATCACCGCGCGGACCAGTCCGCCCAGCGCCTGCTCGTCGCCGGTGGTGAGCAGGCCCGGGTACGACCACTGCGCGTAGTCGACGCCGACCCGGCCGTCCGGCAGGTCCCGGGCGTTCGCGAAGTGCCACACCCAGAACGCCTCGCAGCTCGCCCAGCGCACCGGGCCGCCGTCACGCGGGATCAACGCGATCCGGGTGCCGTCGTGGGGACGCCAGTCGAGCAGCGAGCCACCGGTGAGCATCGCCGGGACGTCGAAGACCAGCGGGCACAGCACCAGCACCACGTACCGTTCGGTCAGGGCCATGTCGTGGATCATCAGCGCCCGGTCCAGGCCCTCGACCACGGTCGGCGGCCGCGACAGGGAGCCGTCCCGGGCGACCACGGACCAGGTCAGGTAGGGCGCCTCGAGCAGGTAGTTGAACAGCACCATCTCCCCGGTCACCGGGTCGATCTTCGGGTGCGCGGTGCTGCCGACGGCGATCGCACCGTCGCAGGTCTCGCGGCCGAGCGTGGACAGGTCGGCCGGGTCGAGCCGGTAGGGCGGTGTGGTCTCGGCCATCGCGAGCAGCCGGCCACCGTGCCGGACGACGTTGATGTCGGGCAGGTCGCGGGGCGTGCCCGCCAGCTCCGGCCCGACCTCACGCTCACCGGGCGTGTACCGGTCGGTGACACCCGCCCAGATCGCGTGGCCGGCCGCCTCCTCCGCGACCACCATCGGGGTCCGGACGAACCGGTTCGTGTACCGGGCGGTGCCGTCCCGCAGTTCGACCCGGTGCACCATACCGTCGCCGTCGAGCGGGTAGACGTACCTGCCGATCGGGTCGAACCGCGGATTGGGGCCGTTGCGCAGGTAGGCGCCGTGCAGGTCGGCGGGCAGTTCGCCGATCACCTCGAGGTCGCGGACGTCCACCTCCTCGCGTTGCGGGGCGAAGATCCCGGTCAGGTGCGAGTGGTGCGCGAGGTCGACCGGCGCCGGTCGACGAATGCTCGGTGCGTTCATGGGAATGCCACTTCCACGGGGGTCCGTGCTTGCCGATGCCACCCTCCAGAATCCTCCCCCGGCGGCGGCCGGTCACCGATTTCCACCCACGAAGTGACCCCGATTCCGGCGCCCGACGGATCCACGACACAGCCCGTTACCTTCGCCACAAGCGGGGTTCGCCAGAAAATTGATTCGACCCGAGTGGCACGATGGACCAGTGACCGTCTCGGAGCCCTCCCACCACCAGCACGTCATCCCGCGCGAACTGAAGCAGTCCACCAAGCTGCAGAACGTGCTGTACGAGATCCGTGGACCGGTACACGCGCACGCCGCCCGGCTCGAGGCCGAAGGTCACCGCATCCTCAAGCTGAACATCGGCAACCCGGCGCCGTTCGGGTTCGAGGCGCCCGACGTGATCATGCGCGACATGATCGCCGCGCTGCCCACCGCGCAGGGTTACTCCGACTCCAAGGGCATCCTGTCGGCCCGGCGCGCGATCGTCACCCGTTACGAGCTGGTGCCCGGCTTCCCCGAGTTCGACGTCGACGACGTCTACCTCGGCAACGGCGTGTCCGAGCTGATCACCATGACCATGCAGGCACTGCTCGACAACGGCGACGAGGTGCTCATCCCCGCGCCCGACTACCCGCTGTGGACCGCGACCACCAGCCTCGCCGGCGGCACCCCGGTGCACTACCTGTGCGATGAGGAGAACGGCTGGAACCCGGACATCGCCGATATCGAGTCGAAGATCACCCCGCGCACCAAGGCGATCGTGGTGATCAACCCGAACAACCCGACGGGCGCCGTGTACTCGACCGAGGTGCTCAGCCAGATCGTCGCGCTCGCCCGCAAGCACCAACTGCTGCTGCTCGCCGACGAGATCTACGACAAGATCCTCTACGACGACGCCAAGCACACCTCGCTGGCCACGCTCGCCCCCGACCTGCTGTGCCTGACGTTCAACGGGCTGTCCAAGGCGTACCGGGTGGCGGGGTACCGCTCGGGCTGGTTGGTGATCACCGGTCCGAAGGACCACGCGGCCAGCTTCCTCGAGGGCATCAACCTGCTCGCCTCCATGCGACTGTGCCCCAACGTGCCCGCGCAGCACGCGATCCAGGTGGCGCTCGGCGGCTACCAGAGCATCGAGGACCTGATCCTGCCCGGCGGTCGCCTGCTCGAGCAGCGTGACGTCGCCTGGGAGCGTCTGAACATGATCCCCGGCGTCTCGTGCGTGAAGCCGAAGGGCGCGCTGTACGCCTTCCCCCGGCTCGACCCGAACGTCTACGAGATCCACGACGACGAGAAGCTCGTGCAGGACCTGCTGCTGCAGGAGAAGATCCTGATGGTCCAGGGCACCGGGTTCAACTGGCCCGACCACGACCACCTGCGGATCGTGACGCTGCCGTGGGCTCGCGACCTCGCGGTCGCGATCGAGCGGTTCGGTAACTTCCTGGCCAGCTACAGCCAGTAGGAGGACGCACATGTCGAGCGAACCCATGTCGGTGTACGACGCGATCGCGATGCGCCGCGACGTGCGCGCCGAGTTCACCGGTGACCGGATCACCGAGGAGCAGCTGACCAAGATCCTCGCCGCCGGGCACAGCGCGCCGAGCGTGGGCAACACCCAGCCCTGGGACTTCGTCGTGGTCCAGAAGCCGGAGACGCTCGACGCCTTCGCCGCGCACGTCGCCGGCTGCAGGCGCAACTTCGCGGACTCCCTGCCGCCGGACCGTCGCGCGACCTTCGACCCGATCAAGATCGAGGGCATCCAGGAGTCCGGCACCGGCGTGGTGGTCACCTACGACCACAGTCGCGGCGGCGCCAACGTGCTCGGCAGGCACACCGTCGACGACACCGGTGTGTTCTCGGCGGTGCTGGCTATCCAGAACATCTGGCTGGCCGCGGTCGCGGAGGGCATCGGCGTCGGCTGGGTCTCGTTCTACGAGGAGGACTTCCTCACCCAGCTGGTGCAGCTCCCGTCCCCGGTGCGGCCGATCGCCTGGCTGTGCGTGGGGCCGGTCTCGGAATTCCAGCAGACCCCCGACCTGGTGCGCTTCGGGTGGCGCGAGGGCAGGCCGCTCGAAGAGGCCGTGCACCGCGAGAGCTTCTGACGTTCAGCGCCGTCGCACCCGCAGCCGGAACCCCTCCGGCTTGAGGGTGAGCTGCTCGCCGACCTTCAGCTGATATCCGGGTTCGGGGTCGAACTCGTAGCGGTGCACCAGCAGCGCCAGCGCCAGCACCATCTCGTGCAGCGCGAACTGGCGGCCGATGCAGGCGCGCAGACCGGTGCCCAACGGCTTGTAGACGTGCCCGGGGCGCGCTCGCACCTTCTCGGGCAGGAACCGGTCGGGGTCGAACGTCTCCGCGTCCGGACCCCACACCGAGTCCCGGTGCAGCCCGAGCACGAGGACGAAGGCCCAGTCGCTCTCCTTGAACTCGTAGTCCCCGATGGTGGTGTCGGCGACGGCCTCGCGGAAGTAGCCGGGCGCGGTCGGCCACAGCCGGAGCGTCTCGTCCACGATCCGTCGGACGTGGCGCAGCTTGGCCACCTCCTCGTACGAGATCTCGGGCTGGTCCTGCCCCGGCCACAGCGCCGCAACCTCGGCCCGCGCCGCGTCCGCGATCGACGGGTTCGCAGCGAGAAAGTACAGCGCGAACGCCAGCGCGTTGGCGGAGGTCTCGTGACCCGCGACGAGGAAGGTCAGCACCTGGTTGCGGATGTTGACCTCGTCGAGGCGCTCGCCCGAGTCGGGGTCGGTCGAGTGCAGCATCAGGTCGAGCAGATCCCGGTGGCTCGCGCCCGGCTTGGCCCGACGGTCGGCGATCACCTCGTCGACGACGCCGGTGATGTACGCGATGTCGGCCGCGTTCTGCCGCTCGGCCCTGCCCGCGAACAGGCCACGGAACGGAATCGGGATGGCGGTCTGCTCGGCGTGCCGCAGGGCCCGCAGCATCGCGGCGACGAACGGGTCCTCCTCCGCGTCGCGGGCCGCGACGAACGAGTCGAAGCTGTACCCGAACCCGGCCCGCCCGATCATCTCGAGCGTCAGCTTGCTCATCTCCGCGGGCACGTCGACGTACTCCGCGACTGCCCGCTCGTCCCAGCGGTCGATCAGCTCGCGGGTGGTGTCGAGCATCGTCCGGTGGTAGCCGCGCATCGCCTCCCGGGTGAAGCCCGGCATGAGGATGTTGTGGGCCTTGGACCAGTTCGGTTCGGCCTGGAAGGCGGTGAACAGCCCGTCCCCGACGATGGTGCGCAGCTGGGCGAGCGGGCGGCCCACGTGCTTGCGAAAGCGCTTCTCGTCGTTGATCTCCTCGACGAGGTCGGCGCCCGTCACGAAGGTGAGCTTGGTGCCGAGGATGACCCGCCGGTAGATCGGGCCGAGCTGCCGGTGCTGCCACAGCGTGCGCTGGCTCGGTGCGCTGCGATCCATCCCGAGGATGTCGCCCAGGAGCGGGACGCGGCGCGGGGGATGCGGGATCGTGCGGGTCGCCATCAGCTGCCTCGGGGTCGGTGGGACGCGATCGCGGCAACAGTACCCAGCGCCGCGTTGCGGAGCTCGACCCGCGGCCCGGTCGCACCGCGATAGTTTGGTCAGCCTTTCCACCCGCGCGGGACAGATCGCCGATCACACGGTAGATTCGGACACCGACACCTCGGTGTCCAGCAAAACTCGGTTGCCCCTCCCCCCCTGTGGGTAGTCGAGTTGGTGGCGGGGAGACACCCCCCTGTACCCCGCCACCGCTGCTGGGGGATCTTTCGGACCGCCGCCGACGGAGAGCGTCGTGAGCGAGCCAGTCGTCCGAGTCGAGCACTCCACCGCACCACCGGCTGCGCCCACAGGGACCGTCGGTACCCTGACCGAATGCGGAGTCAGGCTCGATGAGTCACGGCCACGGTCACGGCCACACCGGTCCCGTCCCGATCGGCCCCGTCGCCGCAAGGGTGGTCGTCGGACTGCTCACCGCGATCGGCCTCGCGGTCCTCGTCGGCGCGGTGATCCTGTGGCCGAGCAAGCACAGCGTGGACATTCCGCTGCCGTTCCAGACGGCGGGTGGCGGCGCGGTGGTGACCGAGGCGGGCACCGTCACCTCGCAGGACCTCGGACCGTGTGGCAGCCCGTCTGCGGGCCGCGCGTTCACCGGACCACCGCAGGCCCCCGCCGACGCGTCCTACCAGTGCCAGCGCAGCCTCGTCGACATCGAGTCCGGCCCCAACGAGGGCACCCACACGCTGCTCGAGATCGGCCCCGGTCCCGGCCAGCCGGACCTGCGCGTCGGCGACCACATCCGGCTCGTGCGGCAGACCGACCAGTCGGGCACCACCACCTATTCCTTCGAGGACTACTCCCGCGGGCTGTCGCTGCTGCTGATCGTCGCGGCGTTCGTCGTCGTGGTGATCGTGGTCGCCCGCTGGCGCGGCGCGCGGGCGCTGCTCGGGCTGCTGGTCGCGTTCGGCGTGCTGGTCGGGTTCATGCTGCCGGCCCTCCTCGACGGCAAGCCCGCCATCCCCGTCGCGCTCGTCGGCGGCGCGATAATCCTCTACGCGGTGCTCTACCTCGCCCACGGGGTGAGCCTGCGGACCAGTTCGGCACTGCTCGGCACCCTGGCGTCGATGGCGCTGGCGGCGGTGCTGTCCTGGGTGGCCATCGAGATGACGCACCTGACCGGCCTGTCCGAGGAACAGAACACCAACGTGCAGACCTACATCGGTCACGTGAGCATCACCGGCCTGCTGCTGGCCGGGTTCATCATCGGCTCGCTGGGCGTGCTCAACGACGTCACCATCACCCAGGCGTCGTCGGCGTTCGAGCTGGCGCACCTGGACCAGGACGCGAACCGGCGCGAGGTCTTCGGAGCGGCGATGCGGGTCGGGCGCGATCACATCGCGAGCACCGTCTACACCCTGGTCCTCGCCTACGCCGGCGGTGCGCTGCCGCTGCTGCTGCTGTTCTCCGTCGCCGGGCGGTCGATCAGTGACGTGCTGACCGGTGACGCGGTGGCCATCGAGATTGTCCGGTCGTCGGTCGGCGGCATCGCGCTGGCCCTGTCGGTGCCGTTGACCACCGCGATCGCGGTGATCCTGGCGCGGCCGACGCGTTCGGGCACGCGGGCCCCGGCCGCACGTCCGGCCGGTCGGCACGCCGCCCGCTGACCCGCACCCGTCAGCGAACCATCCCGGGCGGCAGCTGGATGCCCGGGGGCACCTCGATCTGGATCGGCTGGGGCAGGTTCAGATAGCGCGGCGGGGGCGGCGGGGGCGGGGGCGGCGGCGTCGCCGGCCCCGAACTGGTGGCGTCGCGGACCGTGGTCGCCGGCGCGGGGGTGGTCGTCGGGGCCGAGGTGGGTGGTGTGGTCGTCGCCGGCGGGGTCGTACTCGGCGGCACCGTGTCCTCGGTCGCGACCGTGGTTCCCTCGGCTCGCTGGTTCCCGTCGTTTCCGCCGCCGAGCGCGAGGCCGACCCCGGCCACCACGACCAGGCCGGCCGCCGCGACCCCGGCGATCGCGAGCTGACGCTTCGACGTCCGGCCGCGGGGCGGCAGCAGCGGGACGTCGGGCTGGGTCGGCGGCGCGACGGACGTGGGCACCGCGACGGGGGTGGCGAGCAGGGCGGCGCCCTGTGCGGTGACCATCTCCGGTTCCGCGGGGACGACGGTCGGCAGCGCGAGCCAGCCGCGCAGCACCGCCTGCACGAGCGGGATCCGGGAGCCGCCGCCGAGCAGCACCACCACGTCGGGTCTGCGGCCGGACGCGGTGATCACCTCGCGGGCCAGCCGGGCCGAGCCCTCGACCGGCACCGCCACCAGGGACTCGAACTTCTCCCGGGTGAGCAGGATCAGCCCGCCGTCACCGGGCAGGCAGACGGCGTCGGACTCGGACAGCTGCTCCTTGGCCGCCCGGCACCGCTGCGCCAGCTCGGCCGCCGCCCACTCGTCGGCCGGGGCGGCGAGGCCGTGGTCGCGGTGCTGCTGCTCGCGCACCAGCCAGTCGAAGTAGTCGCCGCAGGCAACCGTGCTGGTCTCGGTCGCCACCACCGCGCGGGTGTACCGGTCGACGACGCTGACGGTGACGCCGGAGCTGCCGAGGTCGTAGAGGACGACGGTCTGCGCGTCGCCGAGTTGTCCGGTCTGCTCGAGCAGGGTGATCGCCGCGGTCGCGGAGGGCACCACGTGGTAGTTGTGCAGGCGTTGACGGCCCATCGCCTCGTGCAGTGCGTCGGCCCCGTGCGGAAGATCGCACACGACGGCGGTGGCGCCGATGTTCGAATGGTCGTCGTGCTCGAGCAGGACACCGATGGCCTGGGCGGCGAGTTCCTCGCGGCGAGCCGAGTCGACGGCGATGTCCTGGCGGTGGAAGGCGACGGGTCCGTAGTGCTCGGGCGCTGCGGGCGTCGCCATGCGGACAGCACTGGCCCCCACCGATACTCCCAGAACCGCACTCATCGAGCCGCCTTTTAGCAGACAGGTGCGCACCCTCGACCCACGTTCAGGGCGCACGTGAACTCGGTGAGCTTAGCGAACCATCCCGGCGCCCCTTCGGACGGTGCGGTCCCGCCGCCACGCCCGGGGACTCGCCCGGTGCCCCGGCGGGTGGGCTCACCCGCGGCCCAGGCCCAGGTAGCTCCAGCCCGCGGCGGTCCACGCCCCGCCGTCGAGGCAGTTGCGCCCGTCCACGATCGCCCGGGCTCGCACCACCGGGTCGAGATCGGAGGGCCGCAGGGCCCGGAATTCGTCCCACTCAGTGGCCAGGAGCACCGCGTCGGCGCCCGCGCAGGCCTCCCCGACCGAGGTCGCGTAATTCAGGGTCGGGAAGAGTCGACGCGAGTTGTCGAGCGCCTTCGGGTCGTACACGCTCACCACCGCGCCGTGCAGCTGCATCATCCCGGCGACGTTGAGGGCGGGCGAGTCCCGCACGTCGTCGGACTCCGGCTTGAACGCCGCGCCGAGGACCGCGATGTTCGCCCCGAGCAGGGAGCCGCCGACCGCCCGGGTGGCCAGTTCCACCATCTTGGTGCGGCGACGCATGTTGATGCTGTCCACCTCGCGCAGGAACGTCAGCGCCTGGTTGGCACCCAGTTCGCCGGCCCGGGCCATGAACGCGCGGATGTCCTTGGGCAGGCAGCCGCCGCCGAAACCCAAGCCCGCGTTGAGGAATCGACGTCCGATGCGTTCATCGTAGCCGAGCGCATCGGCCAGCGCGGTGACGTCGGCGCCGGTCGCCTCGCACACCTCGGAGATCGCGTTGATGAACGAGATCTTCGTTGCCAGAAAGGCATTCGCCGAGACCTTGACCAGTTCCGCGGTGGGCAGGTCGGTGAGCAGGAAGGGCACCTCGTCGGCGATCAGTCGGGCGTAGAGGTCGCGGACCAGCGCCTCGGCCCGGCCCGGTCGGGCCCGGTCGACGCCGAGCACCAGGCGGTCGGGGCGCAGGGTGTCCTCGACCGCGAAGCCCTCGCGCAGGAACTCGGGGTTCCACGCGACCTCCACGGCGTCGGCCGCGGGCGCGAGTGCCCTTGCCCGCACGCCCAGTTCGGCCGCGGTGCCGACCGGGACGGTCGACTTCCCGACGATCACGGCGGGGCGGTCGAGCAACGGGGCGAGGGTGTCGATCACGGAGTGCACGTGCCGCAGGTCGGCGCCGTACTCCCCCTTCTTCTGCGGCGTGCCGACGCCGAGGAAGTGCAGGTCCGCGAAGGCGGCGGCGTCGACGTACGAGGTGGTGAACTGCAGACGACCGGCGTCGATGTTGCGGCGGAGGACGTCCGCGAGGCCCGGTTCGTAGAACGGGACCTCGCCGCCGGACAGCTTCGCGACCTTGCCCGGGTCGATGTCCACCCCGAGCACCTCGTGCCCCAGTTCGGCCATGCACGCGGCATGTGTGGCGCCCAGGTAGCCGGTTCCGAATACGGTGCAGCGCATACGTTCTTGATACGCGCCGCGGGTGAGCGGGGCGGGGCGCGGACGCGATGGTCCGGGCAACATCAGGTGTACAGCCGGTGACCCCCCGCCGGTGCGCCGAGCGTCCCCGTCGGCGGTCACACACCCGATGCCTAGGGCACACACCAACTAACCACCCAGAAGGTGTGCGGCGACGCGAAGTGGTGTGCGCGATCCGCTACAGCGTCGGCGACTTCACGAAGTTCAGGTACGCCTTCGACGGCGTCGGCCCGCGCTGGCCCTGGTACTTCGACCCGACCACCGCGCTGCCGTAGGGGTGCTCCGCCGGACTGGACAGGCGGATCAGGCAGAGCTGGCCGATCTTCATGCCCGGCCACAGGGTGATCGGCAGGTTCGCGACGTTGGACAGCTCCAGCGTGATGTGGCCGCTGAAGCCCGGGTCGATGAAGCCGGCGGTCGAGTGCGTGAGCAGCCCGAGACGGCCCAGGCTCGACTTGCCCTCGAGGCGGCCGGCCAGGTCGTCGGGCAGGCTGCAGAACTCCAGTGTCGACCCCAGCACGAACTCGCCCGGGTGCAGCACGAACGGCTCCCCCTCGGCCGGCTCCACCAGGCTGGTCAGCTCGTCCTGCTGCTGAGCCGGGTCGATGTGCGTGTACCTCGTGTTGTTGAAGACGCGGAACAACCGGTCCAGGCGCACGTCCACGCTGGACGGCTGCACCATCGAGTCGTCGAACGGATCGATGCCCAGACGACGGGTCGAGATTTCGGAACGGATGTCACGATCGGAGAGGAGCACAACAAGAGATTAGCGGTCTGCTAGAGTTGCCGCTCGCAGGGTGTTGGACCGCCGGATTGGTGGCAAAACGCCTGCGTGCCGATGTAGTTCAATGGTAGAACATCAGCTTCCCAAGCTGAATACGCGGGTTCGATTCCCGTCATCGGCTCTCCAGGGTGTTCACCCATTGAGGCCGGTTAAGTTCACCTATTGGGACCACAGCCGAAATCGGACCTCCGTTTCCATCGCAACTCCGCCCGAACGGTCGGATTCGGCGGATTCTCGACCCGGTCGCGGCGCGATTCCCGCACGGACCGAGCCGAGTCGTGCTCTCGTGGCGGCTACGAGGGGTTGTTTCCGCAGTGTGGTCGAGATTGGACCGCGGAATCCGTGGATTTCGCTACCGGGGCGGGGTCGCTATCTGCCGGATCCGGCTGTCGCCGAGGCCTCGTCGTGGCGGGCGGAAGCGACGGGTCGCATCCGCCTGCGTGGTGTGTGCGCGGGTTCAGGCTCGCCGAGGAACCGGCCCCACGGATCGACGGACTGGCGCTTGGTGTACCAGTCGTGCAGGTTGAGGAGGTTGAGCGCGGCGAGGGTGAATCCGGCGAGCAGTGTGTAGCGGCGGATTCCGAAGCCGCGGAAGTATCCGCGGTGAACGTTCAGCCGGTTCTGCTTGAGGTCGGCGAATAGGCTCTCGATGCCGACCCGGCGGTGATAGGACGCCTCCCATGCGAGGGTGCCGTGCTGGAACGGCATCCGCATGTCGGGGTAGTTCGTGTCGTACAGGGTGACGGTGCGGCCGCAGCCGCACTCCTTTCCGAGGGTGCAGGAGGTCGTCGGCAGGCTCTGCGGTGCGCGCATCGAGATGGGGTTGTTCACGCAGCGGACCCGGGGTGGTTGGGCGGCGGGGCCGCGGTAGCGACGTGACCCGTCGGGGCGACGGGCCCCGTGTGGGATGAAGGCGTAGGCCTGGCGTGCCTGGTGTCGCAGCTCGGTCCGGGCCCGCACTGTGTCGGTCATCTCGATGTCGATCGGGTCGAGTTTCTCGAGCCCCTCGGGCATGCTCGTCGGGTAGAGGACGCCGTCGATCCACTGTGTGTGAGTGTCTTTGGGGCCGGGATGTGTGCCGTGCTGTTTCGGGTGCAGGTCGTAGATGGTGGTGTAGCCGAGTTGCCACACGGGCAACGCAAAGAGGGCGTTTGTGACGTAGTTGTACGCACGGTCGGCGATGAGCTCGCGTGGCTTGGGGATCGTGTCCCCGAGCGCCTGCACAGCCGGCAGGCCACCGATGCCCTTGTTCGACCCGGCCGGCGAGAGGTTCATCGCCCGGGCGACGTGCACCACCGGTCCCCGACCGGGAGCCGGTGGCACGTCGGTGATGACGTGCAGGTCGAACCCGCAGAAGTAGCAGGTCTCCTCGAACTCTGCACTGCGCCAGCCCATTCGAGCAGTGATATCGACGGTGTAGATGTAGCGGATGTCAGCCCCGGTTGGCGCGTCGGGGAGGTGGTGTCCACGCCGGCGGGCGTGGGGGTGTTTCGGATCCGGTGGGGCGAGCGGGTGATCGGGTGGTGGCAGCCCGTCGGGGTCGGCGTCGACGAGAGGTTTGCGGTACCGGACCCGCGCCCAGGTCGAGAGGTCGGTCGAGTCCAGTGCTCCGGCGCCGGTTGACGGATGACACCACAGGGAGGCGTCGAGCAGGGCCTGAGCGAAGCCGCGCTCGTCCCACTCCGGATACCGAGTCGACCGGCACGCCCACATCAGACGGCGCAGCGCGTCATTGACCGGCTTGTAGCCGATGGTGGCATGGGGCAGCAGGCCCAGGGTCCGGCGCTGCGCGTTGGTCCACCCGCGGACGACTGCGGTGACGTTGGTTTGATGCAGTGGGATGCCGAGCATGGGGGTCACGACGTAGGCGGCCAGGAAGGCGTCGGCTGTGAATATCCGGTGTGCACCGCGATGGTGCTCGAACACCTCGCGCACGAAATCGCGTGCCGCGCAGTGTTCGATCATGGCCATGACGCGCTTGAACTGCCACGGCTCCGTGCGGTGCACGGCGATGCTCACCTCGTGTAGACGCCGGACGCGGCGCTGGCGCTGGCGTGACTGCTTTTTCGGGGTTACCTCGCCACCGCCTCCGCGAGCACATCGAGTTCGGCTGTGGTCCACCACGATCGGGTCCGCGGGGTCACTCCGGCCAGGATGTCGGTGAGTCTGCCGGTCCCCGTGTGCCCGGACATCCTCATGAACACCGGAAGAGGAACGGCCTGGATCATCGCGCACTCCCACGTCCACCGCAGCCGCGACGACGTCACCGGCTTCAGTGGGTCGGGGACCTCGCACTGACCCAGCAGGGTCCCCACGAACTCGACCCGCGGCACCGGTTCCCGGAACAGGTGGCCGCCATCTGCCCGCTGCGCTGCTTCGATCACCGCGCCGGCGTATGCCGCGCGAACCGGGACCTGCCGGGCACTCGGGCCCGGCACGGCGACGATCACGTGGTCACCGCGGGACCGCACGTCCGGCGACCGGATGGTCAGCATCTCGGTGCCGCGAAGCCCCGCACCGACCCCGAGGGCCACGGCAGCGGCGAGACCTCGTCGACGAACGTCGCTCACCTGCCGCAGAGCCCACCACAGCAGCCGAGACACCTGCGCCGGCGTGTACGGCTTCGCCACATGGGGGTAGTGCAGTGCTGCATGGGGTGGCTCCCATGGAGCGGTACGGGTGATCCGCCGCGACAGTGTCGTCAGTGTGGCTCGTCGCGTACACCGCGTCGCTTCGGACAATCCGGGGATGGTGACGGCATATCGGTTCACCGTCGCCGGGTGAAAGATCTGCTCGACGTCGAGCGGAAGGCCCTGGTCGAGTGCCCACCTCACCAGCGATGTCACCATCCCGATCCGGCCCTTCGCGACCTGCGATACCGACGTCGCCTCGAACCCTCGCCGGACGACCTCGCGGACGAATGGCCCGATCTCCTCCCACCGGTCCGGTACGACGCGCGGCACATACAGCTCGATCGCCTCCTCCGGTATCCGAGGCGCCATCACTCACCAGCTCACCGAACCGACCTCCGGCGCGGGGAGATACGGGAGAAGGTCTGAGAACGCCTTGCCGCTGACGATTCCCGCGGCCGAGAAGATCTCCGCGACACCGCAATCGGACAAGACCCCGGACAGCCACGTCGACCGCAAGCGCGGCACCATCAACCGCGGCACGCCAACGCACGACGATGCCCCACCCTGAGGGGCCGTGCCGATCGCATCCGCGCTGCAGGGCTGCGCCTAGGGACTGTCTCAACCGATCTCACACCGATCCAGTCTTCGATGGCTTCTACCAGCTGACCTACGACAGGTTCACCGTCGACATCCGCACCGAACTCCCCCCGCTACCGCAGGTGGAAAAATTCGGTCCTCGTCGACGAGCCCACAGACCTGACCCGTAGGCCCTCCGGGCGATCTGCATTGCGACAGTCGTCTCACACCAGTTTGTGCAGCCCGCCTCTTCGACAGCCCACCGATGCACCGAGACTCCATCCACCGGGTGCCGTGGGTACACCTTCACGCCTCGAGCGGGCCTTCGTCGAGGTGTTGGCCAGGTGATCCCTGGATCACTCCTGCCCATCTCGTTCAGGAAGCGAAACCAGTCGCACCGGATTCGACAACTTCGTAACGGAGGCTGCCTGATGCCGGTCAGGCGATGGTACGAAGGACATGCAGTGCGCGTTCGACCAACGGGGTGCGGTTTCCGGTGTCGCATGCGACGACGAGGTCGATCTCGCCCGCGTCGGAAAGTGGACGGAAGACAACTCCGGCGATGCCGAGAGCCGCGGTTGGTTCGGGGACCACTGCGACGCCGACTCCCGCTGCTACCAGGGTGACCAGTGTGGATGTTTCCTCGACCTCGTGCCGTGCGCGTGGGACGAATCCGGCACGCGCGCAGGCAGCGGCGACCACGCCGTTCATGACCGACTTCCCGCCACCGGCATGCGTAATGAAGTCGTCGTCCCGCAGACGGCCCACACCGATCGGTGTCGTGGGATCGTCCGCGAGCCGATGATCAGCCGACAGCGCGACGAACAACTGGTCCCGGCGCACAGTCTCGACGTGCAGGCCAGGGGCGTGCACCGGCGGGCGCAGTAGTCCGATGTCGATCTCACCCGATGTCAGTGCGTCGGCCTGTGCCGGCGCGAGCATCTCACCGCGCACGCTGACGTCGACGTCGGGGAGTTCATCACGCAACGCCCGCACGAACCGCGGGAGGACCGAGTACGTCGCCGAGCCGACACAGCCGATGGCAAGGGTGCCCGCGCGGCCATCGGCGATTCGCTGCGCCGCCCGCCCGGCGGCGTCGACGGCATCGAGAACGGACACCGTCCGGCGCAGGTAGTCCTTGCCAGCGGCCGTGAGTTCAACGCGGCGGGTGGATCGCTCGAAGAGGCGAACACCCAGTTCGGTCTCGAGCTGCCTGATCTGTTGGGAGAGCGGGGGTTGCGCGATGTGCAGCCGGCGCGCCGCGCGCCCGAAGTGGAGTTCTTCCGCGACCGCCCGGAAGTAGCGCAGGTGACGTAGTTCCACAGACCGACTCTACCAATTAAGACACACGGTGTTTCAATCGGCGAAGAATCGATACTTCCCCATATAGAAGTGGCTTCCTAGGCTCGGGTCATGACCTCTTCGTCCGACATCGTCATCTGTTCGCCCTTGCGCACTCCCGTGGGGCGGATGGGCGGCGCACTCGGCTCGCTCTCGTCGACAGACCTGGCCGCCGGGCTGCTGCGCGAGCTCGCCACGCGTACGGGTCTCGGGGAGGGTGACATCGACGACGTGATCCTCGGTCAGGGCTACGCCAACGGTGAATCGCCCGCGATCGGACGTATCGCCGCCCTCGAAGCCGGGCTGGGTACCGGGGTGCCGGGGATGCAGATCGATCGCCGTTGCGGCTCCGGGCTGCAGGCGATTCTCACCGCCGCGGCCGCGGTCGCGACCGGCGGCGCGAGGGTCGTCGTCGCGGGCGGTGCCGAATCGATGTCGAACGTGGAGCACTATGCGCTGGGGCTGCGGACTGGTGTCCGTCAGGGCGGGCTGGAACTGATGGATCGCCTCGAGCGCGCACGCGCCACCGCCGGCGGCTCGTCGCACCCGATCGCGGGCGGGATGATCGAGACGGCGGAGAACCTGCGCGCCCGGTACCGCATCGGGCGTGACGAGCAGGACGCGCTCGCCGTCGCATCGCATCAGCGTGCCATCGCCGCGCAGCAGGCAGGCCGCTTCGACGACGAACTTGTACCCGTCACCGTGCCCGGTCGGCGCGGGAAGCCCGGTGTCGTCGTCGACCGAGACGAGCACCCCCGCGTCAACGTTGGCCTCGAAGACCTCGCGGCGCTGCGGCCCGTCCGATTCCGTCTCGACGCCGACGCCACGGTCACCGCAGGCAATTCGTCCGGCCAGAACGACGGTGCGGCGCTGTGTGTCGTCACGACCCGTGCGGAAGCCGACAAGCGCGGCCTCGATCCGATGCTCGCCCTGCGGTCGTGGGCCGTCACCGGGTGCGCACCTGAGACGATGGGACTTGGTCCGGTTACCGCCACTGCTTCCGCACTCGACCGTGCCAGCATCGGGCTCGACGACCTCGACCTCGTCGAGCTCAATGAGGCCTTCGCCGCCCAGGTGCTGGCAGTGCTCGCCGAATGGAAGATCCGCGCCGACGACGAGCGACTCAACCCCAACGGCTCGGGCATCTCCCTCGGCCACCCGATCGGCGCCACCGGGGCACGCATCCTGGCCACCGCCGCGCACGAGGCACGTCGCAGAGATGCGCGGTACGTCCTGGAGACGATGTGTATCGGCGGCGGACAGGGACTCGCCGCGGTGTTCGAGGCGACCCGATGAACGCGGCCGGCGTGCACCGGCGTCCGCACGTCGCGAATGCGCTACCACCGCAGATCATCATCCCACCCAGCATCGAGCACCTGGAGAATTCATGACCATCGACAAGCTCGCCGCCGGTCCAGCCGCGGCCGTCGCCGACATTCCCGACGGCGCAAGTATCGCGGTCGGTGGGTTCGGACTCGCCGGCATCCCGTGGTTTCTCATCGACGCCCTGCTCGACCAGGGGGCAGGTGACCTGACGATCGTGTCCAACAACTGCGGAGTCGACGGCGCAGGACTCGGACTTCTATTGGAGGCCAAAAGAATTGACAAGGTGATCGCCTCCTATCTTGGCGAGAACAAGGAGTTCGGGCGGCAGTTCCTCGCGGGCGAGGTCACCGTCGAGCTGACCCCGCAAGGCACACTGGCCGAGCGGCTGCGGGCCGGGGGAAGCGGAGTCGGGGCGTTCTTCACCCCGACCGGGGTCGGCACCTTGGTGTCCGAGGGTGGATTGCCGTGGCGCTACAACGCCGACGGCACCGTGGCCGAGCCGTCACCGACCAAGGAGGTGCGCGAATTCCACGGTCGACAGATGGTGCTCGAGGAATCCATCGTCACCGACTACGCGCTGATCCGAGCGGCCGTCGTGGACAAGAAGGGGAACTGCCGATTCCACGCCGCGGCCCGCAACTTCAACCCGCCGGTCGCGATGGCAGGGCGCCACACAATCGTCGAGGCCGAGCGGGTCGTCGAGGTGGGCGAGATCGCGCCAGACGACGTGCACCTGCCCGGGATCTTCGTGCAGAGCATCGTCGAGCTGACGCCGCAGCAGGCGTCCCGCAAGGAGATCGAACAGCGCACCGTTCGAGTGCGCCCCGATGACGTCGCCGTCGGAGCAGGAGCACAGGCATGAGCTGGACACGAGACGAGATGGCCGCAAGGGCAGCACTCGAACTGAACCGCGGTGAGTATGTGAACCTGGGAATCGGCCTTCCGACGAAGATTCCCGACCACCTTCCCGAGAATTCCGGGATCTCGCTCCACGCCGAGAACGGAATCCTCGGTGTTGGCCCGTACCCATACGAGGATCAGGTCGATCCAGACCTGATCAACGCAGGCAAGCAGACCGTCACGGTCCTCGCGGGTGCGTCGTACTTCGACTCCGCGACCAGCTTCGCAATGATCCGTGGCGGTCACGTCGATGTCGCCGTCCTCGGCGGCATGCAAGTGTCCGCGAACGGCGACCTCGCAAACTGGATGGTTCCCGGTGCCCTGGTGAAGGGGATCGGCGGAGCAATGGACCTCGTGAGCGGTGCCGGCAAGGTGATCGTGCTGATGGAGCACGTGAGCAAGAAGGGCGACCCCAAGCTCGTCGCCCGCTGCGACCTACCCCTGACCGGCAGCCGGGTGGTGTCACGGATCATCACCGATCTGGGTGTGTTCGACGTGAACGGCACCGGTTTCAACGTCGTGGAACTGGCGCCCGGGGTGCATCTCACCGAAGCCGAAGCGAAGACCGGAGCGCCGTTGATGACCGGAGCACCATCGAAGTCGTGATCGAGAATGCGAACTCGCTGCCAGTGGCATCAAGCTGCTGAACTCCCCCGGTCGGGATCGCCTCCGCTGCCCGGATCCTGACACGGCACCCGGTTCGTGAACGAGACGGTACTCGCGAACCCGGAACTCTGCGATCTCGGTCATCGCAATCACCCAAGCGCGATCTTCCTCTCGCAGAACGCGATCGAGCACCTGGCCTGCCGATCCCCGCTGCATCCCGCCTGACCACCCGGCGGGGTGCAGCGGCCACCACCAGCCAGGGCGCAGACCGCAACTGGCCACGAGCGCACTTCCTCCGCTCCGACGGGCGTCGTGGAATGCCCGGTGATCGGGCCACCTACCGAAGCGCCTCGGAACGCCACATGTGTGTCCTAGGAGCATCAAGGCGAGTTCACATCAGCGATATCCTTGGAAAGGAGATCAGGAGGCAAGTGCATGGAGCCACCTCGTCGCGGGTGAGCAAGGCCACTCATGACTGACAATGATCCGCCGCAAACACAACGTGAGATGACCGCCACAGTCGCGGCCGACCTGGCCACGGCCGGATTCGACGAGGCCGAGGAAATCGGACGCGGAGGCTTCGGCATCGTATTTAGCTGCCGACAACCCGCCCTGCGGCGGACGGTGGCGGTGAAGGTTCTCTGTACCGAGCTGGACGAAAAGAACCGTGAACGGTTCTACCGCGAGCAACGAGCGATGGGCGAGCTCACCGGGCACCCCCATATCGCTAGCGTCCTTCAGATCGGGGCCACCGAAAACGGTCGCCCGTACCTTGTGCTGCCGTACTACCCGCAGGGTTCCCTCGACGCGCGGATCCGAAGTTGCGGTCCACTCACCGTGGAGGAGGCTCTGCGGCTCGGGGTGAAGATTGCGGGCGCGGTTGCGACTGCGCACCAGCTCGGGATCATCCATCGCGACGTCAAACCTGCGAATATCCTCATCACCGACTATGGCGAGCCCACCCTGACGGACTTCGGTATCGCGCACATTACTGACGGACTCACGACCGCGACCGGCACAGTCGCTGGATCGCCGGCGTTCACGGCCCCGGAGGTGCTCGGTGGGGACCCGCCGTCGCCCGCCGTGGATGTCTACGGGCTGGGCGCCACCTTGTTCACCGCACTGACCGGACACGCCGCATTCGAGCGTCGCAGCGGTGAGCAGGTCGTGGCCCAGTTCCTGCGGATCACCACCCAGCCGGTCCCTGACCTGCGCGATCATGGTGTTGACCGGGATGTGGCAGCGGTGATCGAACACGCCATGGCCCGCGCATCGCGGGATCGACCCACCGCGATCGCCCTGGGCGAGCAGCTACAGCAGCTACAGGCCCGCAGTGGATTCCCTGTCGAAGTATTGGCGCTGCGTTCCGAGCAGCACGTGGGCGACGCGGTGGCGCCCGTGCCCCTGGTCACCGGCCGCTTGCTCGTACATCAGCCCTCGTCCTCCAACACGGGAAACCTGCCGGTGGAGCTATCCTCCTTCATAGGCCGCCGCATCGAGCTGACCGAGGCGAAGCGACTGCTCTCGGCATCCCGGCTGGTGACGCTGACGGGTATCGGTGGGGTTGGCAAGACACGGCTGGCCCTGCGGGTGGCGGCGAAGACCCAACGCGACTTCAGCGACGGAGTTCGGTGGATCGAACTCGGCGAGTTACGAGACGGGGCCCTACTGGAAGGGGTTGTCGGTGCCGCGCTGGGGCTGCGCCCCCAGTCCACACGGCCGTTGCGTGAGGCACTGGTGGACTTCCTTGCACCGAAGCAGTTGCTACTGGTCCTCGACACCTGCGAACAGGTGGTGGATTCGGCGGCGAAACTGTCAGAGATATTGTTGCGCGCCTGCCCGAAGCTACGAATTCTCACTACCAGCCGCGAGGTCCTCGGCATCGGGGGTGAAGCGGTGCTGCGCGTGCCCTCACTAACCATTCCCGACCCGTACCGCGACACGTCGCTGCACGGAATGCGCTCTTCTGACGCCGTCGGCTTATTCGCCGAACGCGCCGCGGCTGCGCTGCCAGGCTTCGAGCTCACAGAGGACAACACGACC
The DNA here is from genome assembly GCF_042672245.1 of Rhodococcus sp. NPDC127527. NCBI lineage: Bacteria > Bacillati > Actinomycetota > Actinomycetes > Mycobacteriales > Nocardiaceae > Rhodococcus > Rhodococcus sp. NPDC127527. The sequence continues at coordinate 21,498 of NZ_JBHXVP010000018.1, read as the reverse complement.
ACCGTGACGCGAATCTGCCGATACCTGGACGGGTTGCCCCTGGCGATCGAACTCGCGGCGGCGCGGTTGCGGGCGCTTTCGCCCGAACAAGTTCTGGAACGGCTGACAGACCGCTACGCGCTGCTCACGCGCGGAAGCCGGGGCACGCCGACTCGGCAGCGGACCCTGCACCTGTGTGTCGACTGGAGTTACGAGTTGTGCACCCCCGCCGAGCAACAGCTCTGGGCGCAATTGTCGGCGTTCGCCGGTAGCTTCGAAATCGACGCCGCCGAACAGGTGTGCCGATTCGAATTGGGTCCGGATGGCTTACTCGACGTGGTAACCGCCCTCGTCGACAAGTCCATCCTGATCCCGGAGGAGGCTGGCACGGCAGTCCGCTTCAGGATGCTTGAGACTCTGGCCGAGTTCGGCCGCGACAAGGCCCGGGAGTCCGGCGAGTTTACGGACCTGCGGCGCCGGCACCGGGACTGGTACCGGAAGCTGGCGATCGACGCGGAGGCAGAGTGGATCAGTGCCCGGCAGCTCGACTGGATCGACCGTCTCGACCGCGAACAGCCTAATCTCCGCGAAGCGCTCGAGTACTCCCTCACCGAGGTCATGGACTCCGACTCCGCGTTGTCCTTTGTCGCTGCACTGCAATTGTTCTGGCTCTCACTCGGCCAGCTCGACGAGGGACTGTACTGGCTCGACCGCGCCCTCACCGTCCGGCCTGCGATCGTGTCCGAGGTCCGGGCCAAGGCGTTGCACCGCGGATGCGTGACGGCTGAACTTCGAGGAGACTTCGCCGCGGCGACTGCCCTGGTTGCGGAAGCCCAGGCCCTCGCTGAACAAACCACAGACCTACGCGTGCACACGTTCGTGGAGTTCACCCAAGGCCGCTACGGCGTCTTCATCGGTGACCTCGTCCAGGCGGGTGCACGCCTGGAACGCAGCTATGACGCGTTTGCTGCACAGGGCGATCTCTATGCACAGGTAACTGCGCTCCTCTATTTGGGATGGGCTCGCGAGCTGCAGCACGACCTCGCGGGCGCCCTTGATTGCTACGAGAAGGTCATCGCGATCACCGAATCCCACGGCGAATCTGTTATTCGATCGCACGCACTGTCGGCCACTGCGGTCGCGGTCTGGCGCCAAGGTGACCGCGATCGTGCGATGCAACTGCTGCAGGAAGCGCTTCGACTGGCCCGGCGGCGGAGAGACCCCTTGGCGGCCGCGACGAGTCTGGAGTCACTGGCCTGGGTCGTGTCCGGCACCGGCAACTCACGGCACGCTGTCGTGCTGATGGGTGCGGCGCAGGCGCTTGGCCAGGTGGCCGGCAGCACCACCGTAGTGTTCCCGAACCTTCAGAGCTATCACGAGGAATGTGAGCAGAATGCGCTTCGTGCGCTTGGCCAGAGGGCATTCGAGGCCGCACACCGAGACGGCATCGCGCTCGATCTCGACGCCGCCGTCGCCTACGCGCTCGGCGAGGACGCCACGACCAAGACACCAACAAGAGGCCAGTGGACCGCGCTGACCAAACGGGAGAGTCAGGTTGCTGATCTCGTCGCCGAAGGGATGACGAACAAGGCGATTGCCACCCGCCTGGTCATCTCCGCCCGCACAGTCGACGGACATGTGGAGCATGTCCTGGCGAAGCTGGGCTTCACCTCCCGGGCACAGATAGCGGCCTGGGTCGTGGAACAGGGACGCCCCTGAAAGCGGCCAACTGCAGCGGACGGCGTGTTCGCGACATCGCCGGCAAAAGTCCTGCGCGTGGCTGCGATGATCTGGTCACCGAAGTGCGGCACATTGGTCGACGGATCGTCAGAGCTACCAACGACATCGAGTTCATCGTCCGTATCCGGCGAATGCCGATCCAGCTGAGCAGACAGAAACGCTGTCCGCGGCACAGCCACCGACGGCCACCTTCCTACGCCAATGCCGCCCAGGGGTCTGTGCCCGCGTCTATCCCATTCGGCCTCGGCTTGGCAATCGCCTTCTCATCGACCCTTCCAGTCCTGGCAACACGCTCGACTCGGTGACCTATTGACGGCGCTGGCACCTCAGCTCCTCGAGCCGCTCAGCGAATCGGATCGGCGTCATACCGAATTCGATGAAGATATCAGCGGCAGTCGGACCACCGAAAGGCTCCCAACGTCGCGCGAACTCGAGGAGTTCTTCGTCGTACCAGTTCATCCTGTTGTGCTCCAAAGATACTGGACGGCAACCACTCAGATCACCGGCCACCGGCCTCGCCAGCGCTCGACCGATCGACGGTCCCCTTGCGGAAATCGATCAGAACCGGGCGGTCTCGGTCGACGAGAGTGTCCGCGATGCGCGGGCACTCGGTTCGCGCCGCATTGACCGGGACACTGTCAGGTCATCGGATATCTACCTGCGCGCGGTCGGTCAGTCGCCGTTCGAGAACGCGAACTCGATCCAGTTGCTGAACTCACAGGCGAGGTGCCAGCGGTGCTGGGTAATCATGTGCGGTGCGGTGAGGCCGGGGAACTCAACGCACAGCCGAGCGTGGAAGCCGTTTGGCTCGTTACGGAATTCGTGTCGAACACCGCCGATGGCCAAGCCGCTCTCCGTGCGCGCCACGCCCGCAGCCTCAATGGGGAATGCGGGGTCTCGGGGGGTGACCAGGGGTGAGGTGTCGTTGTAGTCGACGAGGAATCGGGTCGCGAGAGGGCTTCCTCCCGTGGTCTCGATGACTTCTTGTCGTCCATCCGCGGCGGTGTCGATGAGGTAGTGGTCGGGGCTCGCGGCGATCATGCTGTGGGCGTAGTCATCGCGCCCGCTCGCGGTGAACCACTGGACGAACTCGTTGGAGCTTCCGCCAGTGACGTACAGGTCGCAGACGCTGGTGGTGCGTCGGCCGCGCGACAGCCACGTCGAAGTACGGGCGATCGTATCGGCGAGGCGGATGTTGCGGTCGAGACGGCGACGGATCTCATCGGCACCGAGCGCCAGTTTGCTGTCGGTGAATGCGACCTTCTGGCGAGCAAGGTCACCGGTTGGGACAGGAAGCCCAATCTTGCGGGCTGCGGCTGGCACCCGCCTGGCCTCCCAGTCGAGGATCTCGTCGCGTGTTACGGAGCGACCGCCGATAGCTGCACGGATCGTCAGTCTGTTCTTCGTCATGGGCTGCTCCCGTAGGTTCGAGTGCTCTACATGTGAGTCTCGGAACTCGCCACCGGAAGATCCGAAATTCTCTCGGTGCCGATCCGGCACCGAATCCTGATGCCTGATTGTCTGCGGTGCCGGGTGGCGCCATGAGTCTCAAGTCCGTCCAACAACTGCGCCGGAGTCGACGGTCCAATGGGCTGGTGGACCAGTGGGTCCCGACGCTCCATCACGGTCGCTCCGGCGCAGCCTGTCGCCCTGCTGGTTGACCATCCCACGGTCAAGTGGTGGTGCTGTCCATCAGTTTGTCGCCTGAGGTATTGGCGGCGGGCTCAACTTCCGCTGCGTGGGTCCCAGTTCGTGGCAGCAGCAATGCCACCAACGCGGCGAGTGCGAAGAACACGGCGCAGATGACTAGACCACCACTGAATCCGATGACACCCGCCAGGCCAGCGAGCCCGAAGGGTGCCATCGCGGAAACGCCTCGACCGACGTTGAAGCAGAAGCCTGCACCGGTTGCGCGAGCGCGCGTCGGGAACAGTTCACCGAGGTAGGAGCCGAAAAGACCGAAAAACGCAGTGAACGAACCGAACAGCGGCCCTAGCAACAACAGCGCGGTGTGGTTCGTGGTAAGTGCGTAGATGGGCATGGTCATTGCCACACCAAGAAGGGTGATGATGATCGTCCGTCGTCGCCCGATGTGGTCAGCGATCAAGCCGAATGCGTTGTAGCCCAAGAACATACCCAGGTTGAGGATGGTCACGAATACTGCCACCGATCCGGCGGGGAGGTCTCGTTCGGCAGTGAGGTAGGTCGGAAGCCAGGTCGTCGCACCCCAGTATCCGGTCAGTGCGAGCGCCGCCATCAAAGTACCCAGGAGAGTGGTGCGGCGTAGCGATCCACTGAGCACGTAGCGGACCGAAACGACCTCAGCGGTGTTCTCGGCCTTCTGCGCTGCCCAGCTCGCCGACTCCTTGAAGAAGACGAGCACCACCAGAACCGGGAAGATGACTGCAGTACCGGCCACCAGGAACATCAGCCGCCAGTCCGGGAGAAAGAACCCGGAGATCGCGGCGGCTATCGCTCCGCCAGCGGGGAAGGCGCTGATCACAAATGCCGCGGCACGCCCGCGGCTCTTGGCGGGCCAGGTCTCAACGATGTAGGTCGAGACGACACTCCACACTGCACCGAGCCCAATACCGGCGAAGAATCGCAGGATCATGAACATAGCGAAGTTCGGGACGAACGCCAGGACGGCCGTGAACAGGCCGAACGTGACGAGCGCGGCAATCAGCGCCTTCTTGCGACCGAAGTTGTCGGCGACGTAACCGCCTGCGACACTGCTGAACCCAATGCCGAGCAAGGTGGCCGTAGCCAACAAGCCGGCTTGGGTGACAGACAGACCCATGTCGTGCCGGATCGCCGGCAGTGCCAGCGACAACATTACAATTTCCAGTGCGTCGAATAGGTAGGCGAGAAAGCACCCGCCAAGCACTACCCAGCGTGTACGCCGCATCTCTTCAATACCTCCGTGTTGTGCCGCCAACGTGGTTGGCGGCACTGTCTAAATTATTGGTGGGATCCGTCTTGGCGGACTTACCCGCATCGCACGAGAATCGACGCAGACGTATGGCGTGGCGATCGGGAACGAACGGCGGCACGGAATAGCCTCTCCGTCACTCCTTGATATGCGCGTCGAGTTCGGATGAGCGTGTTCACGCTTGATTTCCGGCCGGCGCGAGAATGCTAGGCCGGAATCGGGGTGGGTTGGAACGCTGCGAGCGTCCACTTGTCTCCGTCGGCGACCCACACGGCGAGGATCTTGCTGTTGAGCGTCTTCGGGGTTCCGTGCATCTCGATCGAACCTTGCATCGTGCCGGTGACCACCGCGGTGTCCTGATAGAGGTCGACCCGCTCGGTGATGTGCGTCAGCGAAAGGTAGACCAGCCGTCGGGAGCGCAGGAGCTCGATGTACTCCTCCCGGGTGTCGGTTGCGGCGTTCGAGTGCGTGTAGCGGACGCGCTCGTCGAGCAGTTCGCCGAGCACAGGTAGGTCCGCCGTCAGCATCGCTGCGTAGCGCTGTTCTTCGAGCTGCTCAATCGTCGTCGTGGCCGGGGTTCCCATTGTGATCCTCAGCTCTCGTTCTCGGTGCCGCGGACGAGTTCGAGCACGGCGGCCATGTCTTTCGCTCCCATGCCGGAATCCAGCGCCCGGTCGAGCGAAAGCGCGACGGCCGTGGCTTGGGGCAGGTGCAGATCGTGTTCGCGTGCCAGCGCGAGCCCCAGTCCGACGTCCTTGTGCAACAGCGACAACGGGAAGGCGACCTCGGTGCCGGTCGGGTCGAGAAAGTGCTCGCGTTTGTAGGCGACGTAGGGGGCCGCGACGGCGCTGGCGGACAGCACCTCGTACAGGGCTGCCGGCTCGAGACCGTCCGCTTCCGCAAGGACCAGTGCCTCAGCAATCCCCTGATTCAGGGAGGCGAGGACAGAGTTCACCGCCAGTTTGGCGACCGAACCCGATCCGACCGGGCCGGTGTGGAACTGCGCCCTGGTCATCGCCGCGAGCAATGGGCGAAGCTGTTCGAAGTGTTCGGTGTCGGTGCCGACCATCGTCGTGATCTGACCGCTTTCGGCGAGGCTGACGCTGCCGGAGACCGGCGCGTCGGCGACGACGACGGCGTGCGTGGCAGCCCGTCGGGCGAGATCTCGGACGGCGGAGGGCCCGACCGTTCCCATGACAACGTGCACGTGACCGGGGTCAGCGCGGTCGACGAGACCGTCGGTACCGAACAACACGGCTTCGGTGGCCGTGGCATCGGGGAGCATGCTGAGCGAGATCTCGGTCGCACCGAGTTCCGCCGGTGTGGCCGCCACGGTGATGTCGACGTCGCGGAGGCATTCGGGGAGGGTGTCGGAGGACAGGTACAGGTCGTACGCGACCACGGTGTGGCCGGCGTCGAGGAGTCGGCGGGCCATGGGCGCTCCCATACGACCGACTCCGGCGAATCCGATGAGCATTGTTGATCTCCTATGGTGCTGTGGCGGTTTCGTCTGCCCGGCGGAGGGCTGCGGGCCGTCCGCCGGGCAGGTGAGGGTCGTTCTCGGTCACCGGTCGTGCCGGTGGATCACGCGGTCGCTGTCCCGTCGGCCGTCCGACGCGGCGGAAAAGCTGTGGCGTCAGACCAGGATCATTCCGCCTTCGATGGCCATGACCTGTCCCGTGACGTAGTCGGAGTCGGGTCCGGCGAGGTACACCGCGGTCGGGGCTAGGTCCTCGGGCTCGGCCGGGCGTCCGAGGATGATGTCGGTGCTCATCGAGTCGAAACCCGAGTCGCCCTCACCGATCTCGTCCAGGTCGGCATCGAGCTTGTCCCACAGCGGGGTGCGCACGACACCCGGCGCGAAGGCGTTGACGGTGATTCCGTGTTCGGCCAGCGCTCGGGCGCCGGCCTGGGTCAGCGAGATGACGGCCGCTTTGCTAGCGCTGTAGGGCGCGAAACTCGGAAATCCTTGCCGCCCTGCGATCGAGGCAGTGTTGATGATCTTTCCGCCGCCGCCCTGCGCGATGAACTGACGGGCAGCCTCCTGGCTGCCGATGACTACTGCGAAGGCGTTAACGCGGAAGATGTCGTTCCACACCTGCTCGGTGATGTCCATGAACTTCTCCGGCTTGTTGAAACCGGCGTTGTTGAAGAAGGCGTCGATTCGGCCGGACCATTCGACGGCCCGGTCGATGGCGCCGCGCACCTGGTCCCGGTCGGTCACGTCCACCGCGACCGCGATGGCCTCGCCTCCGGCGGCGCGGATGGATTCGGCGACAAGGTTGGCTTCGTCGGCGTCGCGGTCGGTGATCACGAGGCGGGCCTTCTCGGCAGCCATTCCCCGTGAGATCGCCGCGCCGATGCCTCGCCCGGCGCCTGTGACAACAATCGTTCGTCCTTCAAGCCTGTTACTCATGACGTTTGTCCTTTACGTGGTGGAGTGGTTGGTGTTTGGCGGGTCTTTTTGTTGGTGGAAGAGCACGTCGCCTGGCGACGTCGAGCGATGCTCCGGTGATGTGGGAGCTAGAAGGCGCGCTGAGGAGGAGGACGATGTTCGCGATGGTCGCCGATTGGCTGGCGACCTATCTGCCCAGCGGGGAGCACCAACTGCGACATTGCCTGTTCTCCTTGGCTTTTCCGATTCGGGGATGGCTATTCGGTGGTGGCGTCACCGAAGCCGCTGGTGCGGCTGCCGGGGAGGCATCCGAACGGGCTGTACTGGTCCATCGACTCGCGGTCGACGACCGGCAGCGGCATGTATGTCTTCTTCGGCAGGGGACGGTCCGCGAGCACGTCGAGCATCGCGGCCAGTGCGTGCCCGGAGTCCCAGCACGTGGACTGGAAGAGGGTGACGGACAAGGCACCGGAGCGGAGCATCGGAGGTGCGGTGTCGTAGTAGCCGCTCGCGATCAGTTTGACCTTTCCGGTCAGGCCGGCGGCCTGCAGCGCCTGCGCGGCGCCGGTGGCGCTGACGTCGTCGGGGGTGACGACCGCGTCGATCCGGTCTCCGAACCGGCTCAGTAGTGCGCTGGCCGCGCCCTGTCCGATGTTCTGGTCGAAGTTGCCTGGTTGCGAGCCGAGCAGTGTGATTCCGGGGTAGGCCTTCAATGCGTCGAACAGCCCGTTCTGGCGGTTGATCGCAGCAGCGTTGCCGGGAGTTCCGCTGACGTAGACGTAGTTGCCCTTGCCGCCGAGGACGCGGGCGAGTTGTTCGCCCTGGATTCTGCCGACTCGTACGTCGTTGGGGCCGGTGAACACGTGGTAGTGAGCGTCTGCTTCGGGCGGAGCCTCTGAGTTGGACACGTTGACGGGGATGCCCGCCCGTTCGGCCTCCAGCAGCATGGGGAGCTCGGCGCCGTGTAGGGCCGGCCACAACACGATGCCGTCGACTCGCTTCGCGATGGCGATCTTCATCTGCGCCGACTGGACGGTCGCGTCGTAGTTCGAGTTCATCACGAAGACGTCGACGCCGAGTTCGTCGGCGGCCTGGTAGAGCGACGACACGTAGTTGCGGCCGTACTGGTTGTTCTTGTCCATCGGTACGAGCACCGCGATCTGCGGTCGTTCGGCGGAGGCGGTCGACGCGCTCGGCGTGGACGAGCATCCGGTCAGAAGCACGGCCGTGGCAGCCATCGATGCTGCGAGCCAGCGTAGTTTCGACATTCTGGTTCCCTTCATCGCGCAGTCTCCGCGAGCGCATCGGACGTGTTGCGTGACAGCCGTGCCCGTTCGATCCGGATGATCTGCAGCAGGGAGTGGTGCTGTCCAGTGAGAATGATTGCGAGGAACAGGATCACGCCCACCACCGTGTTCTCGGCGCTCGAGTCGAGTCCGCCCATCTGCAGTCCGATGCTGATCGAGCCGAGGGCGAAGGCGCCGAGTACGGCGCCGACGACGCTCGCCCGTCCGCCAGCCAGGTTCGCGCCGCCGATCACTGCGGCCGCGATCGAAAGCATCACCACGGTCGAACCGAGGTTGGGAGATCCCGCGCCCAGGTCGATCGTGGCCAGGACACCCGCCAGTCCGGAAATGCCACCGCAAACGCAGAACGCGAGGAGGGTGCGCGCGGTGACGGGGATGCCGGCCGCCCGTGCGGCCCCGCGGTTGCCGCCGATGGCGAAGAGGTCTCGTCCCGAGTGGGTCCGGGCCATGGTCCACCACACGGCAACACTGACGGCAACGGCAACCAGCACCGCCGGGGTGATTTGACCGAGGATCGGCGGGGCGAACGACATCGCCGCTTCCTGGTCGGGCAGGGTAACCGGGCCGCCACTGGTGATCGCAAGAGCCAACCCGTAGAGAGTGATCTGCGTTGCGAGGGTGGCGACGAAGGAGCTGATCCCGACCTTGGCGACGAGAAGTCCGTTGACGATGCCGACGACGATTCCCGCGAGCGCCCCGCAGACCACACCGACGAGCAGGTTGGGTGAGACGGTCGATGTCACGGCGGCGGCCACAGCCATCGTCGAGCCGACACTCAGGTCGATCTCCCCGAGGACGAGCACTGGGACGAGCGCGACGGCGACGAGCCACACGGGCACGATGCTGGCGGCGATGATGCCGTACGAGCCGAGGGCAGTGGGCTGGAAGACCAGCAGTGCCACGATGATCGCGGCAAGGAGGAGGGAACACCGCGACAGCGGCGAACTGAAAAGATTCTTGGTGTTCATGATGCACTCCGACGGCCGAGCACCGCAGTCACTGCGAGCGTTGCGACGATGACGATTCCCTGGATGAACTGCTGCCAGTGGTAGGGAAGGCCCACGAGCGACAGCAGGTCGAGAAGAACCTGTAGGAAGAGCACGCCGGCGACGGTGCCCACGATGGTGCCCTTGCCGCCGAGCAGCGCGGTACCGCCGACGACGACCGCGGCCAGGGCCATGAAGTCGTATCCGGCAGACATAGTCGACACGGCGCTCGAGCTGTAGCCGGCCAGGATCATCCCGGCCAGCGCGGCGCCCACGGAGCAGAGCGCGAACGCCGACCACAGTGATCGGGAGGTCGATATGCCTGCGACCTTGGCGGCAGCGCGGCGGGTTCCGGTGGCGCGCAGGCGAAGTCCGAAAATAGTACGGGTAAGCAGCAGATGAGCCAGGACTGCGACCGCGACGAACACCAGGAACGGGACGGGGAGGACTCCGACGCTCGAGCTTCCGATCGTGGCCAGCAGGCCAGGGCCGCCACTGTACTGGGCGCCACCGGTAAAGGTTTCAAGGATCCCGATGCCCGCTGTGGCGGTGGCGAGGGTGACGATCACCCCGTTGCCACCGAGCGGACCTGTTCCGAGCGCGTTCACCAGTGAGAAGAGCAGGCACGCGGCGAGTGCGGCCGTGATCGAGATCCACGGTCCGTGGTCGCGCAAGACGGTCGCGACCGTTGCAGCGACTGCCATCTGCGGCACCACCGAGAGGTCGACGATGCTGCCGGAAACGACGACGAACGTCATCCCGACGGCGACGAGCCCGAGGAACGCGGCATCCCGCAAGACCGTCTCGACGTTCTGCGTCGAGGTGAATCCGTCCACGAACAGGATTCCACCGAGTGCCAGGAGCGCGAGTGCGGCGGCGACAACGGTCGTGGTCGGATTTCTGCGGATCGAGTCCAGCAGGCCATTCGTTGCCGGCACCGTCACTGGTGCCGCGCTGGATGATGCCGCGGCGTGGTATTCGGCTTCGCCGGGCTTGGTCAATTCGGTGGTCATGCTGTCACCACGTTCCGGTGTCCAGCGGCGAGTCCGACGAGCATCTGCTCGTCGGCGTCGGCCGCAGCGAGTTCGGTGACCAGGCGGCCGTCACGAATGACGAGCAGTCGGTCACTGAGAGTGAGCAGTTCATCGATGTCCGAGGACGCGACCAACACCGCCATCCCGGTGTCGGTGAGGTCGCGGATCAGCCGGTGCAGGTCAGCCTTCGCCTCGACGTCCACGCCTCGGGACGGTTCGTCGAGGATCAGCAGGGACGGCGTGGTCACCAGCCAGCGGCCGAAGGCCACCTTCTGCTGGTTGCCGCCACTCAGCGAGGAGACAGGGGAGGTGGGTGCAGCGGGGCGTAGTCCCACCCGGGCCCCCATCACCTTCGCGAGCCGTTCCATCCGTCGCCGGGAGAGATGACCGAACCGGGACTGAGTCCGGGGTGAGCACAGGGTGAAGTTCTCGCTGATCGACATCTCCTGGACCACACCTTCGACGCGCCGCTCTTCGGGCACGTAACCGATACCCGCCCGCATCGCGGATCCGTAGGAGGTGATGGTGTGGCGGCGACCGTCGGCATGGACCTCAACGACGCCACCGGTCTTGGGTTCGAGGCCCACGATTGCCCGCAGGAGTTCGGTTCGCCCGGCGCCGACGAGTCCGGCGAGGCCGAGGACCTCACCGGCCCGGACCTCCAGGGACGTGCCATGCACGCCGGGCGCTCGGAGGTCGTGGACTGCCAGCACCGGGTCGCCGACGGCCGCGTGCGCGCGGGTGCGGGGCGCCCGTTTCGCGGACGCCGGGCGTCCGACCATCAGCTCGACAAGCGCGTCCGCCGAGGTGCCAGACAGTTCGATGGTGTCGACGAGGTGCCCGTCGCGCAGGACGGTGGCCCGGCCGCACAGGGCATAGATCTCGGGCAGACGGTGCGAGATGTAGATGACGGTCATTCCCGCCTCGCGCAGCCGTGTGAGCATGGCGAGTAGTCGCTCGGTCTCCTCGGGGGTGAGCGAGGCGGTGGGCTCGTCGAGGATCAGGACCTTCGGCTCGATCTGCAGCGCCTTGGCGATCTCGACGAACTGTGCGATCGCGGTCGGCAGGGTTCCGACGTTGATGTCCACGTCGAGGTCCATCCCGACCCGGGCCAGCAGCTCGCTCGCCCGAGCGCGCATGGCGGCGCGGTTGATCAAGCCACGCCGACCGGGAATCGTTCCGAGGCAGATGTTCTCAGCCACGCTCAGGTCAGGGCACAGGCTCAGCTCCTGGTGGACGAGCGCGACACCGGCCTCCCGGGCAGCGTGCGGATCGTGGTGAATCACCGCGCCGCCGATCTCGACTGCCCCGGAATCGGGTACCACGAGTCCTGCGATGGTCTTCATCAACGTCGACTTGCCGGCACCGTTCGCGCCGATGATCGCGTGGCACTCCCCAGCCGTGACGGTCATTGAGACCTCGCTGAGGGCGGCGACACCGCCGAACCGCTTGCTCACGTCGCGGACCGTGACGGCTGGCAGGGCGCCGGATGCCGATGACACGGGGGTTGCCGTCGGGGGCGAGTCGTCGGGCAGGTCGGACTCTCGAGTCACGAGGAGCCTCCTCATGGGATGTCGGCGTAGATGGGAGCCGAAGGGTGATGGTGGCTGCACAGCGTATGTGCAGTCACACAGAACATGTCTAGTGATGTATGACACATGATGGTCGATCCAAAGTCAATACCCCTTGCCTCGATGGGCGGGGCAGAGACCGTGACCGACTTCGGTCGGAACGCCAAAGCACGAACGGTTGCAGTTGAACTCTGAGCGTGAGTGCAGGTCACAAGCATTTCTTGGCACGACAGACGACGCGGAACACGTACCCGACCGGGCGCCCCCGGAACGTATCGCGCGAGGGGCGAAGCTGCACCAAACCGGCGGTATCCGTGTAGCCCTAGTGAACATTCGGGTGTTGGCTGGACAATGTCTCGCGAGTGGGCGCCTGATCCGGCTGACTGGAACCCCTGCCCCAGTCAGCTCGGCCGCATCCGCGCAGCCGCTGACCCCATGTCCAGGGTTCCACAGACACGCAGGGCCACAGGCCTACAACGCCCTGGCCCTGCAGTGCCGCAGTGTCGGACTGAACGGGAATCAGGACGAGGGTTGCGCGCGGAGGTGAACGAAAAAGGAAGAGGCCCACGCAGAGCCGGCCTTCACCGCCGTGGCCACGAGATTCGCTCGCGGGTTGATACACCGAAGTCCCGTGCGATCTCGGTGAGCACCGCCGGCGGGAGATGGACAGCAGCGTAGCCTTGCCCCGGGTCTGGGCGACGATCTCGGTCTAGGCGGGAGCGAGCACGATGTCGAAGCGTGTGCGTGCCCAGGGCTGGTCACCGAGGTCGCGGCCGTCCGGTGTCGTTGTTCCTGCCGGCTGCTCCGCGAAGTCCTTGATCAGCGACTCCATCACCCCGAACACCGAGTCCTTGTCGAGAAGCTCGTCACCGCGGACGAAGATGTGCGTGATCAGGGTGCGTTTGCCCTCGGCGGTGACCATGAAGTGCAGGTGCGAGGCCCTCATCGGCGAGCGCCCGACCGCCTCGAGCAAGTTCCCGACCGGCCCGTCGTGCGGAATCGGATAGGGGGTGGGGGTGAGTCCCCAGAAGCTGTAGGCGCCCTCGGCATCGGTGAACAGATGGGCGCGGGCCGCGACTCGATCGTCGGAGTACTGGACGTCGTAGTACCCCTCGTCGTCTGCCTCCCAGACCTCGATTCGCGCCCCCGCAACAGGGTTGCCGTCGATATCCGTTACGCGACCTTCGACCCAACAGGGTTGACCGGACGCGCTGTTGGCGATGTCCCCGCCGTGCTCGATGTGCGGAGCGTCCTCGACGAAGAAGGGCCCGAACACGGTTGCCTCGGTCGCCGTGGAGACGGCCTCGTTGTTGACGGTGACGGTCTGCATCGACGCGCCGAACACGTCGGACAGGAGAATGAACTCCTGCCGCTTGTCGTCGGTGATGTGACCGACAGCGGTGAGGAACTCGATCGCCTTGTTCCATTCGGCTTCGGTGAGGCGGACCTCGCGGATGAAGGCGTGGACATGCTCGGTCAGCGCACACATCAGGTACCGAAGGCGGTCGTCGTCCGCGCCGGCGAAGCTCGCGATCACCCGGTCGGTGAGCGCACGCTCGCGTGCGCTCTGTTCGTCGGCGATCGTTGTGGTTTGAGGGTCGTGGTCGATGCTCATGATTGAGCCTCCTCCGAGGTCAATTCTGTTCCTGCCCAGGCCGCATGCAACAAGGCGGCCAGGGAATCCTTGGTGACCGGACGTGGGTTCGAGGCAGGCACGACAGGGAGGACTAGCTCGACTGCCCCCTCCAGGTCCTCTTCCCGAAGCCCGTAGTCACGCAGGGCAGTCGGCGCGTCCAGCGTCCGTCGAAGGGACGCGAGCCCCTCGACTGCTGTGGCGGATCCGAAAGCCGACGCGATTCGGTCGGCAGCGCGCCCGGCGGCTCGAGCGTTGTACTCGAGGACGTACTGGAGCACCACCGCGTGTGTCTGCGCGTGAGGAAGGTTGTACGCGCCACCGAGAACGTGGCAGATCTTGTGGTGCAGACCCGACCCGGCGGACGCGAAGGCGACGGCCGACAGGTAGGCGCCGTACAGGGTCTGTTCGTGGCCGCTCAGCGAGGCCGGATCACTCTTGATCACCGGAAGCCCAGTCGCGAGTGCACGAACAGCCTCGATTGCGAGGGCCTGATTGATCGGATCGGCCCGCGGGGCCCACATCGAGTCGATGCTGTGCGCGAGCGCGTTCAACCCAGATGCGACGCTCAGCTCCACAGGCAAGGAGAGCATCGAGGTCGCGTCGTAGATCACGGTGGCAGGCAGAACCCTGTTGTCGACGCCGGTCGTCTTGCGCGCAGCCTCGGTCAGTCCCCAAACATTGGTCGCCTCTGAGCCCGCATAAGTTGTCGGAACTGCGACGATTGGCAATCCGGTGGTCAGCGCCACGGCCTTCGCGAGGCCGGTCGTCGACCCGCCCCCGATGCTCACCAGCAGATCGATGCCGTGTTCCTGCGCGGCGGCGCGTGCCTTGTCGGCCTTCTCCACTGGAACGTGTGGTGCAACATCGGAGTAGTTCAGCGCGGGTTCGATACCGCGGCAGATCTCGGCGGCCAGCGCCTGCTCGCTGTCGCCGGCGATCACCATCACGGAAGAAGCACCGAATCGGGCGACCTCCGCGCTCAGATTCTCGGCAGCCTTACCTGAGGCGAACAGAACGCGTTGACCGAGTGTGTCGTGGTCGAATTCGAGCATGACGTCCTCCAGAACGGTGGTGTGTGAGGCGGTCTGATCGCGGTGCGCGTCAGCTGGAGACAGGTCGCGGCGTCGGCTGATAGGCGAGTAACAGCCAGGCGCCGTCTTCGTTCACCCAGACGGCGATGGAGTTGTTGACCAGTTCCTTATCGGTGCCGCCCGCTGTGATCGAGGCATTCATCTCGCCGACGACCACCGCGGTATCCCCCACTACCAGCACGTCGTCGACCGGGTGGTCGATCCGGTGGTAGACGTAAAATCCCGTGGCGCACTTGTCCATATAGGACTCGATCGAGTCTCGAGCGCCGTTCGAATGGGTGTACACCAGGTCCGGATGGCACAGGCTCCGGAACGCGGCGAAGTCCTTCTCGACGACCGCCTGGTAGCGCTTGTCCTCCAGTGCCAGGATCTCGGCCTTCGTGGCGCCAACCTTGTCCAACACGTTCTGGGGGGCCATGGGGAATCACTCTCTTCAAGGGGAACCGGCAGAACTGCCGTGATCCAAAACGTAGGTACACACAGCCCGAGTGTCAACTAGCACAAGACATTTTTCCTGGACGTAGCGTGAGGTCACCTTCCCGGTTCCGGCACCGCGCCAACCTCCCTATCTCAACGTCAGTGCAGGTAAAGACACTTGAGGTGGGTCCTAGATGGGGCGGATCGCAGCAACCTTGACAAAGTGACTCACCGCACAGTTCAATCTATAGAGGACATTGATTGCAGGAATGGTGAACATTTGGGGCTTTGAGGTCTCTGTATCGGGCCTCGGTTCACCCCCGCATTCCAGACGGATGCCCCCTCTCGGGCGACGACCGATTCCATACCGGGAATCGACACTGATGAAAGGTTCAGATCAATGAAGGCACTGAGGTTCGTCGGAGAGAGCTCCGCCAAGGTGGAGGACATCGCAATACCGGCGATCGCCGCGGACGAGGTCCTCGTCGCCGCTCGGTCGGTCGGGGTGTGCCACTCGGACATCGAATTGCTCGAAGGCCGCTACATCATCCCGTTCGAGTACCCCATCATCCCGGGCCACGAGTGGTCCGGCGAGATCGTCCAGGTCGGTGCCGACGTCGAGAACTTCGCCGTCGGAGACCGGGTCGTCGGCGAGTGCGTGATCGGTGAGGACCACTTCGGCTTCTCGATCAGCGGTGCGGCAGCGGACTTCTTCGTCGCGAAACCGGCATGGCTGCACAAACTCCCTGACGAGGTGTCATTCACCAGCGGCGCACTCGTCGAGCCCTTCAGTGTTGGCTACTACGGGCTCATGCAGGCCGGAAACGTCAACGCCAGCGACGTACTCGTCGTGCTCGGCGCCGGTCCCATCGGCCTGTGCGTCGTCGCCGCCGGCGCCGCGCTGGGCGCCACGACGATCGTCGTCGAGCCGAACGAGGGCCGCCGGAGGGCCGCACTCGAACTCGGTGCCGCCTTCGCCGCGACACCGGACGAGGTCGAGGGGGTCCTGGCGCGCGAGAGCAACGGACGCGGCGCAGATATCGTGATCGAGGCGACCGGTCGACCCGAGGCCATGGCGACCGCCCTGGAAATCGCCGCCTTCCGCGGACGCGTCGTCTACATCGGAATCGACGTCGGCAAGTCTGCACCGGCCAAGCTCGGCCTCATCCAGTCCAAGGAGCTCCAGATCCGGGGCGCGATCGGGTCGCCCGGAGTATGGCCCGCCACGCTGCGGTTCATCGCCAAGAGCGGCCTCGACCTCAGTCAGCTGGTGACCAAGCAGTTCCCCATCGACAGCGCGCTCGCCGCACTCGACGAGGCGCAGAAACCCGCAGAGAACATCAAGGTCCACATCCAACTCGACGCGACGCTCTGACCGCCGCGCCTTCCCCACCGAGGATCCAAATGAACCGCATGCACGACAAGATCGCGATCGTCACCGGCGCCGGCAACGGCATGGGCCGCGCCATCGCCACTCTGTTCGCCAAGCAGGGCGCAATGGTCGCAGTGACCGACGTGTCCGAAGCGGACGGCCACGAGACCGTCCGGCTCATCAACAGCGAAGGCGGCCGCGCCGAATTCTGGCGCCTGGACGTCAGCAGCGAGGCGAACGTCTCCACTGTCTTCGACGACGTCAGGGCGGTATTCGGCAAGATCGACGTCCTGGTCAACAACGCCGGCATCTCCGGAGTCGACAAGCCCACCGACGAGGTCACCGAGTCCGAGTGGGATGCCGTCTTCGCCGTCGACGTCAAGGGTGTGTTCTTCTGCACCAAGCACGTGATCCGGCACCTGCGAGAGAACAACGGCGGATCGATCGTCAACATCTCCTCGATCTACGGCCTGGTTGGCTCACACGAGATGGCGCCCTACCACGCCGCCAAGGGTGCAGTGACCCTGATGACGAAGAAGGATGCCGCCACGTACGGCGTCGACCACATCCGCGTCAACTCCGTCCACCCCGGCACGATCCTCACCCCGTTCGTGCGCGAACTGGCCGAGCGGAGCGAAGGCGGGCTGCGCGGCTACCTCGACATCATGGAGCCCAAGCATCCGATCGGGCACGTCGGCGAGCCCGACGACGTCGCCCAGGCCGTGTTGTTCCTCGCCAGCGACGAGGCCCGCTTCGTGCACGGGGCCTCGCTCGTCGTCGACGGCGGCTACACCGCCGTCTGATCATCCACCCGCCCACTGAGACCTTCCCGGAGGATCGATGAACACCTTTGCCGCACTGGACAAGACACGCCCATTCATCAAGTCGAGCGATCCCAGCCGGCCCCACGGCATGTTCTCCGGGAAGGTCGCTGTAGTCACCGGTGCAGCCGGTGGACTCGGAGCTGCAGTGGCCGGTTCACTCGTCACGGCTGGCGCCACGGTGGTCGTCGCGGACCTTGGTCACGAAGCCGGCGAAGCGGTGACCGCCGACCTCAACAACCTTGCTGCGGAGGGGGAAACCGGCGGCAAGGCAGTCTTCCGGCGTCTCGACGTCACCGATCCGTCGAGCGTGACCGAGACGGTCGAATGGGTGAATACCTCGATCGGGTCCACCGATGTGCTCGTCAACGCCGCAGGCATCGTGGAGAATTCGGAAGCACTCGAACTCGACGATCGCACGTGGGAACGCACCCTGGGCATCAACCTGACCGGCCTGTTTCGATGCACCCGGGAGTTCGCCCACACGATGATCGGACGAGGCGGTGCCATCGTCAACTTCTCCTCCATCGCGGCAGCAATCGCCGTCCAGCCCGAACGGCACCTCGCATACGACGTCTCCAAGGCCGGTGTGTCCCAGCTGACGCGCGTACTTGCGGCCGAATGGGCCGAGCACGGGATCCGGGTGAACGCGGTGGCCCCGGGCAGGGTCGACACTCCGCTCCTCCGGTCCCTGACGACCGAGCACCCGGCCATCTTCGACGAGTGGGTCGAACAGGTTCCCATGCGCCGCCTTGTCCATCCTCAGGAAGTCGCCGACGGCGTCGTCTTCCTCGCATCCCAGAACGCGTCCGCCATCACCGGACAGACCCTGTTCATCGATGGCGGAATCACCATTATCTGAAAGCAGTTTCGTGACCATCTTGTCAACGGCGTCACCGACAGTTAGTCGGCGATCCTCCCCCAGCCCTCACGCATTCGACCGGTTGTGATCACCGCCGCCGTGGTACCTGCCCTGGGCGGATACTGGTTCGGCTTCGACACCGGCGTCATCTCCGGCGCCTTACTCTCGATGGTAGAGGACCACTCGCCGTCGGAAGGTGCAAAGCAGAGACCCTGGAAGAGGTCTCGGAAGACCTCATAGACCGGGCCGACACCTGATACCGGTCACGAAGCCGACTGTGGCCCAATCGCTCCTGGAACGATTGGGCCACACGTTTTTCTGCGCCACCACCCATGAAACAGGATCTGATCAGTGCTGGCGCCCGACGACGAACCAGATCGCCACGCACGTCTCGTCGTTCGGGTTGCTGAGCCGATGAGGGATCGACGAGTCGAAGTGCAGGCTGTCCCCCGACTCGAGGACCTGACGCGCGAACGCCACCTGAACTTCGAGCCGGCCAGACAGGATGTGGATGTACTCCTTGCCCCCATGGTTCATCAGGTTGTCCGCGGGGCACGACTCGGTACCCGGCGGGTAGGTCACCCGCAGGAACTCGACCTCAGGGTCGTCATCGGGAGTCAGGCGTTCCCACCGAACCCCACCCAAGTACAACTCGGGCCGCTCGTCGGCCCGCTGTAGACCTGGCAGCGCGCCGACCTCAGGCAGAGCAACGACATTCGAGCCGGAACCGCCACCGACAGCGTGCGAGACGGAACCGCCGGAGACTGGTGCGGAGCGGGACTCCTCGACGGCCGTCACGCCCTCACCCAGGTTACGGGGCGCGGCGTCCTCCGCCATCAACGAATCCAATGACAACCCCAGCTCCGTGACCATGGCGTACAGCGTGCCCACCGACGGAGCGGCTCGCCCCAGCTCCACCTGCGAGACGAAGCTCGGAGACAGATTCACCCTGCGCGCCAGCTCTCGCAGCGACATCTTCGCCGCCTTCCTCGCCGAGCGCAGGCGCTTCCCCATCTGGACATTCTTGTCCTGGGCGGCGCCATTCCCGGCCGTTGGCAACGCACCGGCGGCGTCGTCGTCCACCTGGGCGGTAATCGCAGACTCGCTCATGTCGGTCCCTGTCCCCGTTCTGTCGTGTGGCGTGGAACGCATGCGCAACGATGTCGCCCTTTACTGCACATGCTGTACCTCACATTCTCGCATCATCCTTTGCAGGAAACAGCATCCGAATAGTCAATACGCGGCAATGGGTACTTGGGACACACCTTGGTGCACGTTCTTCTCACTGGACATGTCCAGTGCTACTCTACATTTACAGACGATGACGCGGGTCACATCCGCAGGTTCGACGAGGAGATCCCCCATGGCACAGACGATGAAGGCTGCCGTGTACTACGGCGCACACGACATCCGCATCGAGGACGTTCCAGTTCCCACGCCCGGCGAAGGTGAAGCGCTCGTGCGGGTACTGCGCTCAGGCATATGCGGGACGGATGCCTCCGAGTGGGTGGCCGGGCCGAAGACCTTTCCCGTCGAACGCCGCCACCCCAACAGCGGCCACCTGGGGCCGATCATCCCCGGGCACGAGTTCGTCGGCGAGATCGTCGTCGCCGACCCGAACTCCGCATTCGTTTTGGGTGACCTTGTTGCCAGCGGAGCGGGTGTTTGGTGCGGACAGTGCCGCCGCTGCCGAGAAGGGCGCACCAACCAATGTTCGACCTACCAGACGTTGGGGCTCAACGTTAATGGCGGTATGGCCGAGTACGCTGCCGTGCCGTCGAAGACCCTGCGCCGTCTCCCTGACGGCCTCACCGTGGCCCACGCCGGCTTGGCCCAGCCCCTCGCCGTGGGCATTCACGCCGCCCGACGATCCGGCGCCCGCGACGGCGACAACGTCGTCGTCATCGGCGCCGGAGCAATTGGCTCGTTCGTACTCGCCGGGCTCAAGCACCTCGGCGATCTCAGCGTCACGGTCATCGACTTCCCCGGAAAGCGGCTCGACCGGGCTACCCGGCTCGGCGCTGACCGGACGCTGACGCCGTCGGACACGATTGCCACCGATGTCATGGACGTTCTCGGCGGCGCGAGGCCCGATGTGGTGATCGAAGCCAGCGGGGCACCCGGACAGCTCGCATCCGCGTTGCAAATGGTCACCGACGGCGGCCGGGTACTGGCTGTGGGAATCCCGAAGGAGAAGCCGGCGATCGATATTCACTCCATGGTCTTCCGCGAGATCACCCTCGACTCCACCCTCGCGCACGTGTGCGACACCGACCTGCCCGCGGCCCTGGAGATCCTGGCCATGGGGCCACTCGGACATGAGCTGGCCGAAGACCCGGTGGCGCTCGACCAGCTCGGCGCCTGCCTCGACCGCCTGGCCAACGGTCAGGTCGAGGGCAAGGTTCTCATCGACCCCCGGATCTGACGAAGACAAGGCGCGAAGGGGCACCCCGGGACACGTCCTCGCCGAGACGATCAACGGCCTCCACAAGGCCGAACTGATCAAGGCCCAAGGTCCGTGGCGGACCGTTGACCAGGTCGAAGTCGCCACCCCCGAATGGGTCGACTGGGCAACCACCCCATCCATCCATCTCCAGGGCCACCATCGCTCGGCCGGCTCGCCTTTCTCTCTCGTCTCTCTAGTACGCCTGGATAGGCCCGAGCTCACCGCGCAGCGTGACGCTGCCGTCGGCGGCTCGCACGACGAACACGAGTGCGGCCTGCGCGGAAATCCGTCAATGCTTGGCCGCACATGTGGCCAAGCCTCTTCGGCGAACGCTTTTGCATTGTCGAAGCCCAGAACTCCACCCACCCTTGAGAAGGAAGCCATGAATTCGAACGACTCCCCCTCACGCCGTAGCGCCCGCATCGCAGGCCTCGGCGCAGCAGCCGCCGTCACGATCGGCCTGATGTCGACGGGCGCGGCCAACGCCGACACCTTCGTGCCGCTGCCGGACGGATCCAAGGCCACCCCCGGCGTCGTCGTGTCCCGCACCGGCGAGAGCGCCCTCATCTCCCCGTCCCTCGCCGCCAACGGCGCCGGACGCACCGCCTGGGTCTCGGGCACCGTCACCGCCGACGTCTCGTCCATCACCAAGGACGGCGAGGTCGGCCCCTACAACGGCCAGACCAACATCCCCGGCACCAACAACTCGTCCACACACGGGATCTCACGGATCAGCACCGGCTACATCGTCGGCTGCCAGGTCGACATCACCGGCCTCGGCGGCTCCATCGGCGCAAGCCTCGACCTGAGCGGCCCGTCGATGAACGCCTCCCTGACCGTCCCCGTCGCCGCCGGCCAGGTCAAGTTCGTCAACATCACCGGCAAGGACATCAAGAAGAACGGCAAATA
>NZ_JBHXVP010000017.1:0-95275 GCF_042672245.1 Rhodococcus sp. NPDC127527 | reverse complement strand
CAGCTACGTCAAGGTCATCGTCAGCACCGCGAACGTGCAGAGCACCGTCACCCTGTGGGGACAGCCCTTCAGCCTCGGCTGATCCGCCCCACCCCCAACGCACCCGACCGAAACACGGCCTCGCCCCTCACGAGCCAGAGTCGGGTTGCTGAAAGACGCAGGCGCGTGGTCCGTCGGATCCCCTCCCGGACCACGCGCCTGTGGCATCTCTACACGACGGCGGGATCGTCACCGAAACATGACGATCCCGCCGTTGCGCTATCCGAGCACCAGTCCCTCGCCGTCGACGGAGACGTTCACCGGCACCGTGTCGCCGTCGTGAATCTCACCGGCCAGCAACAGCTTTGCCAGCTGATCGCCGAGGGCCTCACCGACACGAGCCGATCGCCGCGAGGACAGCGATTCGCCCACCCGCCGCTGGAACAGACCCAAGTTTGTGTGATCTTGAGCCCTCTCTAAGTGTAATCACCAACCGGTCAACCTAGCCAATCCACTTGGAGCCCAATGTGACCCGCGATTCGTGAACATCCATCTCACCGATCCATCCGTAGGTCAGTTAGTCAGACGCTCATGGCCGTGGCGCGTCTTCCCTCTTCTCTCTCCTCTCTCCATCCATCGCCCGCCTGAGTGAGGCGTCTCTCTCCGCTTCGTGCGTTGAGGTCCACATGCGACTTCACGAGAGAACTCAATTCCGTACGGCTGCAACGACGGTCCGTGAATCGGTCAACGACATGCACTCGACCAACTTCTCCAGGTTCTCCTGCAGCGGCACGAAGTCGGAGTTCTCGACGTGCGCCGCGGCGGCGATGCCCGCCCGGCGACCGAACACGTTGGTGCCGAGCAGCGAGTTGGCGCCCAGGCGGTTCCCTAATTGGTGACGTGTGGTCAGAACGGCTCGACTGCGTTGGGATGAGCGCGATGTCGGCTGGTCGAAGAGCTGATCGCACGAAGACCCAGCGCGAGGAACGCCCCGGCCGCACAGCCGGGGCGTCCCTGCATCCTGCTCCGGATCATCCGTTCGGTGCCCGAGTAATAGCCGATCGGATGATGTGGCCCTCTGGGCCCGATTCGTAACGTGGCGGACATGAACATCACCTCGCTGATCTCCCGCCGTACCGCTGTCGCCGCCTCGACCGTCGTGCTCGCCGCACTCGCGATCGCCCCGACGACCGCCGCTGCCGCCGCACCCGCCGCGCCGGGGTCCGTCGCCTCGTTCCGCGTCGCGCAGACCCCCTCGGACGTGCTCGCCTCGACCCCGTGGAAGACCACCAGCGCGATCGACCAGGACGGCAACCGCGTCGCCCTCGACAACCCGGCCGTCTCGAACTTCGTGGGCTGGGCCTACTTCAAGGCAGATGGCACGTACACGATGTACAACCTCAACGACAGCCCCAAGCTGCACGGCGACTGGACCGTTACCCCCGACGGCTCCGAGCGCTGGATCAACGCGAAGAACGACGCCGGCCAGGTTCTCTTCCAGCGTGTCGTCCCGATCACCCAGCTCGACAAGAACGTCTTCACCTACCGCATCTTCCCGAACGCAGCCGACACGAGCGTCAACTACGACATCGTGCATACCAAGACCAACCACGTCGAGCCCGGCACCGACGGCCGCGGCCCCGGCGCGAACGGCAACCCGGGCGGCAACGGCAACGGCGGCTACCACTTCAACAACGGCAGCAGCCACTGACCCGAACACCCAGAAGGCCCGGTCCCCGATTGCGGCCGGGCCTTCTGCATGCGCGGGGTTAGGGCCCCTTGTAGATGTCCAAGATGCTGGGCGCTCCCTCGGGCCGGTACGTGACGACGATCTCGTCAGCCGGGGATCCGAAATCTCCGCCCAGCTCGCCGATCGAGGACCGATATCGTCTGCAATCGCTGCCACGCTGGGTCCATGACTACCCCCGACGAACGCGACGTCCTCCTCGGCCTGCTGGCCCGCCAACGCGCGGCCCTGCGCGGCGCCCTCTCCGGGCTCACCGAAGACCAGGCCCGAAGTGTGCCCAGCGCCAGCTCGATGAGCCTGGCCGCACTGCTGAAACACGTTGTCCGCGGCGAGGAGCAGGCCCTCGCGCTGCTCACCGGCGATTCGAGCGACGCCGATCCCGACCCGGTCGCCGGCTGGCTGGCCGGCTGGCAGGTGTCCACGGAGGAGACAGTCTCGACCCTGCTCGCCCGGCAGGACGCAGTGGCCGCGCGGATGGCGGCGCGGGTTCGAGCCGAGGACGATCTCACCCGCCGGCCCGTCATCCCGGCCGAGGTTGCGCAGTGGTTCGACGTGGGCGTTCACGACGTGCGGTGGTTGCTGCTGCACCAGATCGAGGAGCAGGCCCGACACGCCGGTCACGCGGACGTGATCCGCGAGTCGATCGACGGCGCGCAGGCCGCCCAGCTCACGGGAGTCTAAGTAGGAGGCTGCGGTAGAACTGGCCGAAACTCGGGGGACCCAGAACTCCCGGTACCAGTGAAGGCGGTACGGCGCGACGGTCGTGGTCATGGAGGTCGCCTGCGCGGTGGTCGGCGTTGGCGCCTGTGTTCAGTCTGGGGATGTGCGGGGTTCCCGTGGCTGCCCCGAGCGCGGGGGAAGGACTCGGGTCGATACACCGAGCAGAGCTCACTGGTCGATCCGCATGGCGTGCCGTCAGCGGCGGAATCCTCGGTCGGGGTCACGTCCGCGATCGGCGATGAACGGGTCGAACCAGTGCAGTGGCTCGAGGTTGACCCCGTCACCTGGCGGCTGTTCATCGAAGAGCAACAGAACGTCGCGGTCTTCGAACAGGCTGTCCAGGGGACCGTCCCACTGGGTGTCCTGAGGATGCTCAGGGATTGGCGCGATTTGGTCGTCGAGTTCGCCGTCGAGATGAAGGGCTCGGGCCCGACGGAGGATCAGGTGCAAGGCCATCTCCTCGGCCGTGCACGTCGGCAGAGGCTGGCGGCCGTCGTCGATATCTTCGGCGAGGTCGTCGAATGACCGGGCCACCTGCCGCCGCCACCGCTCGCCCTCACCCCACGTCGCCGGCGGGAACGCAGCGAACACCGACCAGAACATGTCTCGAGTCACCGGCCCGTCACCGTGCCTCTCGATGTCGTCGTAGGCGTTGTCGGCGAGTGTGCATGCGGACAGATGCGCGAGCCGCATCTGCCGCGGCGTCATGTGGAACGACATGTCGTCGCCGTCCAGTAGGTCGGGTACCAGGTGCACGAGGGGCACCGTAACCCTGGGCTGAAGACATGTTGCCGGAGTTGTCTCATCGTGCGGGAGGGTTACGCCCGACGTCGCCGTCACCCTTGCCGAGTCACGCGGTCAAGACCAGGACCCCGCCGTCACCCGAGCGGAGGTCGGTGAGCTCCCGAGCACCTCACTCACGACGAGCCGTCCGACGAGGACATCACCCGGGTCAGAGCCGTGCTCGCAGCCGCAGGCTGGCCGCTCGATGATCCTGACACCAGGACGTAGCGAGGTGACTTACAGCCCTGTGGCGCCGATTACGAGGGTGCTGCGGGCGTTTCGGCGACGTCCTCGGGCACGGTCCACATCCGAACCACCCAGTATCTGCCCACGGCGATCTGAGCGAACACCCGCTCTGCGTGCTCATCCGGGGTAAGTCCGTGCTCATCCGCGTCGTTCTGGAGCCAATCACCGGAGCAGAGCGGTCCACCGACAAGAGACAACCACCAACGAACAGTTCGAGGAAGCCGACGGTCTGGCAGAACGCTCGACGTGATTTCCCGCGCAACGGGAAACGGGCATCGGTGGGCGAGTTGGGCGACTTAGCGTGAGCGGGATTCTCCGCAACTGTCACAGACCGGGCAAGGGGAAGAAGCTGTGGCATCTGACCCGCCGGATCCTCAACCCCGGCTTCGGCAAGTCGGCGCCGAGGGTCGCGCGGGCACGCCGCGACGGAACGATGACAACTGGGATGCGTATTCCTCACGTACAGACATGGGAACGACATGACAAAGCGATTGACCGGGCGCACCGCGCTGGTGACGGGAAGCAGTCGAGGGATCGGGCGGGCGATCGCGCAGCGCCTGGCCGCGGAGGGCGCCGCGGTGGTCGTCACCGCACGCTCGACGACACCGTCGAGGTCGGTTCGGGACGGACATGAGCACATGCTCGAGGGCACTCTGGACGAGACGGTCGAGTTGATCGAGCGCGCCGGAGGCCGGGCCGTCGCGATCGCGGCGGACCTGGAGGACCCGGTGCAGCGCGCCGGGCTGGTCGATGCCGCCGTCGATGCCGTCGGAGGCGTCGACATCCTCGTCAACAACGCCGGCTTCGCCGACTACTCCTCGATCGAATCGATGGAAGAGGCCACCTTCGACCGCACCGTCGAGCACTACCTGAAGATTCCGTTCCTGTTGTCGCAGGCGGTGATTCCTCGCATGCGCGAGGCCGGTGGTGGTTGGATCGTGAATGTCGGCTCGTCCACCGGTCTAGCGCCAATTCGGCCGTTCCGCGAGTACAACAAAACCTCCGGTGACGTGATCTACGCGGCGGCGAAGGCGGCACTGCACCGGTTCACACAGGGATTGGCGGCAGAGGTTCAGGGCGACAACATCGCCGTCAACGTGGTCGGGCCGTCAACGGCGATCATGACGCCGGGTGCGGCGGCGCTGCTGCCAGACGGCTA
Source organism: Rhodococcus sp. NPDC127527 (assembly GCF_042672245.1). Lineage (NCBI taxonomy): Bacteria > Bacillati > Actinomycetota > Actinomycetes > Mycobacteriales > Nocardiaceae > Rhodococcus > Rhodococcus sp. NPDC127527. The sequence continues at coordinate 90,641 of NZ_JBHXVP010000017.1, read as the reverse complement.
CGCCACCGAACCAGTGGAGTACCTCGCACAGACCGTGCTGGAGATGTGCACCCAGCCCGCAACCGAGCGCACCGGACTGGTCGCGTTCAGCCTGCACTTCCCGTGGTCGCAGGGCATCGTGGTGACGAGCCTCGATGGGGAGCGCGCACTGCCGAGCCTCGAGCCGCCGGCATGGGCGAACCCGAACATCGCCGCGGACGGATTGAGGGCGTGAACGGCGAAGTCGGGCCGAAGCCAGACAGTGGCCGTCCTCGTTTACTGCGGCGGAATGAGGAAGCACCATACAAACGCTCGTGAAGCTGTGAATCTTATGGTGCCAAAAGGTTTTTCGCGCGGGGTGACCCACCACGATTCCTGGAGAGACCCGGGTTCCGCCGGGAACCTTTCACCGGCCACACCGCACCCAACATTCAGTGACCAGGCAAGAACAGCTCGCACCGCTGAAAGGACCTGCAACTGATGAACACCCCCTCGAACCGCTGAGCATCGACCTCAGCGGTCTTCTCGAGCAGCCGGGAACCGTCACCCGGACATTGGCACTCGTCCGGTTCGGTGCCACAATCTGGTCGGGTTGATGGTGTGGTCTCGGCCGACGAGGTCGATGTGTCGAGCGGTGAGGCCGGCCGTGGCCGCGCGGGCCAGCGCCTCCGCATACGTGCAGCGGGCGTCGGGGACGATCAGATCCTTGCCGGCCAGTTCCGTTGCGATGTCGAACACCGAACGCGGTTCAGGGTGGGCTGCGTGAAACAGGGCGCCTCTGTCGTCGGCGGAGCAGGTCATCGCCAGGTCCGCGATCAGGGCGCCGAGCTCGTCGACGGAGATGATCGACAGCAGTGCGGCACCGCCGTCGACCCAGGCGCGTGTCTCGCCGAGGATGTGACGGAGGCCAGGCAGGAACCAGCGATCGCGGTGCCCGTCGATGAAGCCGGGTCGGACTGTGGTGCCGCCGTGGGCGCGGACGATCCGGTCGGCTGCCGCGCGGGTGGCATTGACGGCTGTGACTGGATTCGGTTCTCGGGTGTCTTCGAGAACGTCGGTGAACGGACCCGGGCCGAAGACACCGATGGTGCAGAGGTTGATGACGAAGTCGATCCCGTGGGCAGATGCCGCCGCGAGCACGTTCCGGGTCCCGACGTAGTTGACCTGCTCGCACAGGTCCTCGTCCGCGCCCGTGTATCCGGCGGCGCGAACGATCACGTCGACACCCTCGAACGTTCGCGCCAGCGTTCGTAGGTCACCGAGATCTGCCTGTTGGTAGCGGACTTCGGCTAGCGGGGCCGGCGGAGGGCGCCTCACCACAGCGGTCACCTCGCCGCCGGCCGCAACCAAGGCCCGTAGAGTGGCAGCGCCGATGAAACCGGACGCCCCGATTACTGCGACATGACCGAGGTGACTGCTCCGCCCACCGGATTCCGGCGTCATCGGATGGGGCCCGGACGGTCGGCGACCGAGAGGGTGGTCGTGGTATATCCGATCTGGGGTCGACAAGAGAGGGCATTGACGTAGTGGTCAAGCAGGAGCGAGCGATCGCGACTCGGCAACAGATCATCAAGGCCGCCGCCGAGCGGTTCGACGAAACCGGGTACGAGCGCGCCAGCCTGGCCGAGATCGTCGATCTGTCCAGAGTCACCAAGGGCGCGTTGTACTTTCACTTCAAGTCGAAGGACGATCTCGCTGCTGTCGTCATCGAGGAGCAGCATGCGATCTCGATGACAGCGGTCGGTCGGATCCGACAGACGGAGGCACCGGCCCTCGAACAGCTGGTGATGCTGTGCTACGAGATGGGTCGCCAGATCGTCGAGGATCCCATCGTTCGAGCGGGCATCCGCCTCACTATCGAGATGAGCGCCGACGTCGGACCTCCGCAGCCGTACGTCGACTGGATCGACGGTGTCGACTCGGTGTTCCGTTCCGCGATCGAAGAAGGTGACGTTCTCGATACGGTCGATCCCGCGGTACTCGCGCGCTACTTCGTCGCGGCCTTCACCGGGGTCCAGCTCGTGTCGAACGTGCTCACCCAGCGCGACGACCTCGAGGCCCGACTCGACCAGATGCTGTCGTTCATTCTGTCGGCGATCGTCGCTCCCCGACGTCGGCACAAGATCGATCGATACCGTCATGCGCGGTGGGATCCGACGTCCGGGTGACCGTTGCCGGCTGTTGATGGAGACAGACGCACGGTGCCGGATGCCTTCGTCTGCGAGAACTCGACGTCGACGCAGCCCTCCTCTTCGCGCCGGAGGGTGGTAGCCACGATGGTTGGCTCGTCCAATTCGAGAAACCGGCGGAACGTCATCGCGAGGGACTCGACGTCGGCGCAGGCCGGCCGAGCGCTCTGGCGAGCCGCCTCGAGAACAACGGCGCCGGGCACGTGATCGGACGGATGGTCGAACAACACAGGGTGGGTCAGATCGACCCGAAGCGGCCATCTCCCCCGGCCCGGGCCCGAAGGGTGTACACCCAAGACCACTGCCCGAGTGTCTGGGGCACACACCGCGGCCGGCGAGACCGGATCCGGTTGTGGGATGCGACCGACTGACGGTGCGCGGTCTCCGCTCCACCGCACCCGCTCGTACTCGTCCACCGTGAGGACGTTCGCCGCCGCCAGCGCACGCCCCGCCACCTCACCGTCGATGCGGGAGTCGACATCAACACTGAAGGCTGACAGTCGACCTCTCCGGCGGGCCTGCTCGGTCACCCGCGCGTCGATGACAACGTCGGCGGGGCGGGCTCCGACCGTCAACCTGTCCAGATTCGACTCGACGCGCATGGTCTGCATCGTGAACCGGTGAGCGAGGGGTACGGAGTAATGCATGTGCGCCAGGTAGATGGCGCACATGCCGAGCCGTTTCGCCAGCAGCATCGTGTCGTAGCGGTCGGTGCACGTTCGATAGAAGGCGTGCTGACGCGGCCACTGAGCACCGAGACGGAATCAGTCGACCCCGTCCGAAGGATCACTGTCCGTGAGGTAGACCTCGGACACGGACTGGCGGTGCACGAACCTTCTCGAAACCGTCGATTCAAAACTCAACGCCTGCACAATTTTACGGAGGGTAGACCCGAACATGCCAACCGTCCGGGTTTTGACATGAGTTACGACATGACGTGCATCGTCCGGCGCAAGACCGACCCGTCCCTCCGAGGATGGACATCTGACGACCGATCGGCCATCCCCACTCAACCAGGCCTCGAGAACAACCCGCGTGAATCACGACCAGGTGCATACCTGCACTTCCTTCACATCGGCGACAGGTGTCTCCTTTATCTATTTTGTCTACATTTCGCGCCAAAGCGGGGAATCGACGGCCGGTCGCCCATCGATTGATCTGGTGGATGAATCCCCTGCTCACCGGAGGCGTCAGGGGGGTAGACAAACTTTTCAATACCGGTTGACCGGTTATTTATTCGATTCCACGGACAGGCCGCTCCAGCCGTGAGTAACCTCCCCACTCAGAGATCGAGTGATCCACCACATACCTGAAAGCGATCGTTTCGCGCGTGCACCGTCACACGAGATCGAGGAGCCCCATGGACGCACGGTCACCACGGACCTGGCCGTGAATTCACTTGCGAAGAGCGGGAATCGGGGGATCTCGATACCGATCGACTGCCGCGGCGGCGTCCGGACCGAGTGTCGGTCGGACAGTCGAAGCGCTGAATGATCCACCAACCGGACCTCTTTCGGCTCTTGGCGTGACAGCCAGGACGGAAGGGCACCTCACGAATTCACCCTGCTCGACGGCAGGGGGTGCGCCGGTCCGAGGCATCGGAACGGGTGGGCGTGCAAACCGAGGTCACACACTCGAGCCGCACAGTGCACTACCACCACGAGATTCGATAGCTTCAATGAAAGGTACCCACACCATGGGGATCAAGAAGACTGGAATCATCGGCGCAGCACACTCGCATCCGCGGCCGCCCTCGCCTTCGCCGGCACCGCCACCAGCCCGAACCCTTGGGCGACCGCCACCACCGGCGGGTCGACGCACATCGACTCGGCAGTGTTCAACGCCCACAAGCACCCGAGTAAGAACTCGGCGTACGGCTTCTACTTCACCGCACCGTAAGGAGGATCGATGCTCGGCGCCCTCGCCAACGCGTTGCTGAACTTGGGCCTTGGAGTGATACCCGCCGTAGGCGGATCGCTCGACAGCCTGAACACGATGTCCACCAACAGCTACTCGGATGGGATGTGAAGGAAACGATGGGATCGATAGCTGAGTCAACCGGCTCGTTGGGACAGACGGTGGCGCAAGCGCTGCCCATGCTGCTGGGCGCGGGGTTCGTGGGCCTGCAGTTGTCTGTCGGATTCTGACAGGAAGGACGACATGCCAACTCAAGCGTTCTCTGCAGATCTGATGTCGAATATCGCGCAGACCTGGACGGGGGTCAACGGACCCCTCACCACGTTCCTGCACTCCCTGTCCTGAGAAAGGAGGATGACAACTATGTTTGCGACCTACTGGAATGGACTGGTCAACCTCGTAGCAGGCCTCACCTCGATGACCGTGACCGGACTGGACACGGCATCCAGCCAAGGCGCCGGCTGGTCGAGTCTCGAATCAGCCAGCAAGGGCTGACGAGAGACGCGGATCAAGCTCTCGCCCGTAGAACAGCTCACACGAGTTGAGCTAGATGCTCACAGGCACCTTCGGAGGGTGCCGGGAAGGGACTGCTGAAGTTCCCCGTTCGAGGATGGGAGCGTCTGTACTCCACCCTTCCTGGCACCCTCCAGAGGTTTCTTGCTGTGCCCATGGCATCTGCGTCGGGCATCGCTGCCGATGGGCATTCATACTGCCGCGGTGATCCGACACGATGGTCAGGTGACGTCCGAATAGGAAGGCTTCATAGCCGATCAGCCGCCGGAGGGCCCGCCGTGGCTGGTGGAGTTCGTGGCGGACCTGCACGCAATACGGTCACCGGGACGCTGAGCAGCAGCGTGGAGAACCCGACGCAGAGGGCGAACATCTGTTGCCACTGCCACTGCTACTGCCACTGCTGCGGCGTCGTCGCCCGCGCGAGCATGACCGCGATCCGAGTACCGGCCAGTGCGCAGACCCCGATCAGCAATCCGGCCACAGTTGCGATCGGCAGAGCCCATACGACGAACATGGCAGGAAGGCCGAGCACGAACCACAGCGCGGCCACCGGTGCCACCACGATCGGGGTGGTGACCAGTTGGCCCTGCCAGGTCACCGATGCACCGGCATCAGCACGTCGGGCCGGTTGCTACGCGGCGAGTTCACCGCGGTGCTGACCTCGCACGGTCCGAGGTGCGGTTCGGGGACCGAGTTCGGCAGCGCGTCGACGTCGTCGCGGTCGGTCAGGGCCGGATCGAGCCACGCCGATGAACGTGCCCTGCAGGCTCGAGCGCAGCGCCTTCCTCGCATCAGCCCGCGGCGGTCGCCCGCGCACCACTCTGCTGGCGCCGGACCGCTCGACGAGAAGAAGGAGGCGGTCAGTGACCCCGGTGCACTACACGCCACGCCGAGTCCGGCTGCGACGAGCAGGACCGAGGAGCCAAAAGGCCGCGTTGCAGGTGTGATCCATCCAGCCTTCACGAAAAGCAGAGTAGCCCCGGGCTCATCTCCACCCGAGAGATCGACACACACGAGACATATCGTTCATCCGCGGAGCGGCGACACCGCTCCAGCAGGCCACCTCGACGTAGCGGACTCGAACCGCACAACCGCTACTGGAACTGCTCCGAATCTATGTGATTTGGAACCCTCCTAAAGTGTGATTACCGACTGGTCAACCTATCCAATCGGCATGCAGCCCAGCATGCTCCGCCATTGGTGAACACCTCCGTGTCTCTCTCTCCGTGCGTGCGTGCCTCTGTAGTTCCTCAGGATGCGTCGGCGTAGGCGAGGTGGCGTCCGCAGTGACGGCACTGGAACAGGTAGGCGGACAGTTCGCAGTCCTTCTCGATCATTGGCCACAGGCGTTCGTCGGGCCAGCCCTGGGATGTGAAACATGCCAGGGCATCGGGCAGGTGCTGGAGCTGGCCCCAGTCCGCGCTACCAAGGAACATGGCCGCATCGCCGCAACACACCATCCACCGCTCGCCCTGCCAGCTTACGAAACCGGGTGTGCGGCAATTCAGCTCCTCCACGACTTCGGGCGGGACCTCGCCCATGATGTCGGAGACGAACTCCGACCCGAATCTGGCGTGGGCGCTGCCATCAGCGATGCACCATGGGCACAAGTGTTGCGGCTGGTCATTTCTGCCGTACGGCATCGCCTCTTGCTCCCACCCGGTCCGAAGCCCACAGCATGGACACACCACCGTCGGGTTCTCGGTGATCGCGCCCGTCGCAACCGGGTCGGGATGGTAGGTGAACGACGGCAATTCCTCCCGAGCACGCAAACGCGACCCCGGCTCCGGCTCGGGCAACCGTCCCAGCGTCCCTGCGTCGATCGCGGTGTCCGTCGGCTCCGCTTCCCTGTTCTGCCGCCACAGCATCGGCCCTAGCCGGGTCGGGTCCGAAGTGCCGGGCAACAGGATCATCCGTGTGCTCTCGCTCCACGCGCAGGCCACGACGACCGAGCCCGGCGGCACGTCCGCCATAGCCCGCAGCCGCCGGGTGTGCCACGCAATGTCCTCCGCCGTCCTGGTGCGGGACTTACGGTCGCTGCGATCCAGCACCGGCAGGAACCGCCACTCCTCACGAGTCGGCCCGGCCCTGTCGTCCACCGTCCACCCGTTCTCGACCCCCAGCCGCTCCCTTAGCCAAGCGGGAAGCTCGAACCCAATCGCGGCCTCGCAGGCAGCAATGTCGCTCTCGAGCGCAGGCGGCTTGCTTCGGTCCATGCATCCAAGTCTGGCGCACACGGCGGCCTCTACGGAGACGCGCTCGTCTACCGGCGTGGGCGGCGGGGCGTGGACCTGTCGGATATGAACACGAGCACGACGACCGAAGCGGCGGCGACACTCCGCGACAGCGAGTCGAGCGACGGCCCGGGTCCGTGTCACCTCATGGGGCGTCGGGTCGGGCGAGGTCGGCCATCGCCTGGTCGAGTGGAGGACAGATGACCAGCGCGCACAGGTACCCGCCCCCGGCAATCAGGGAGGGCGCGAGCACCACGCCGACGCCGAGCCACACGGTCACCGGGACGCTGAGCAGCAGCGAGGAGAACCCGACGCAGAGGGCGAACATCTGGTGCCACGGCCACGGCCACTGCCACTGCCGCGGCGCCGTCGCCCGCGCGAGCATGACCGCGATCCGAATACCGGCCAGTGCGCGGACCCCGATCCGCAATCCCGCCACAGCTGCGATCGGCAGAGCCCATACGACGAACACGACAGGAAGGCCCAGCACGAACCACAGCGCGGCCACCGGTGCCACCACGATCGGGGTGGTGACCAGTTGGCCCTGCCAGGTCACCGGTGCAACGTGCCCGATAGGCCGGCTACTCCTGGAAGCCGGCCAGTAGGTCGTCCTCGATCACGGGGATGTCCTGGATCGAGAGGATCTCACCCCGCGAGGCAGAACACGGGTTCGCCAGCTCGAGGTTCGGCTCGCTGGGTCCGTCCTCGCCGAGTTCCGCTGCAAAGAACGCGTCCAGGCCGTCGAGAGCCGGCCGAGTCCCGTTGTCGTCAGTCTGCATCGGCACATCGTAGGTCCGGGGGGCGACAACACCACGCCGATCGCCGCGTGAAGTAGTCGTTCGCGGTGCCGATGTGTACCCGATGGTTGTTGTGGGTGAACACCCGAGGGAGGGAAGGGATCCGTCCGACCGAACCGACCGATTCGAGACTAGCTGATGGATGGATCCAGTTGGTTGGTTGTTGCCAGCCTCTGCCTCGAGAATGGCGTGCCATTCGTTTCGAGCGAGTCGGCGAAACCATCGAACCTCAATCAACCGGGCGCACCAACACCCAATGATCTCGTCCTCGATCCACCCCAGAGTCTCGTCGACCGCCTGGCGCCGGCTCGGTTGTCCCAGTGGTCGAACCGGGCCACAAGGAGCCCGTCCGCCTCGAAGCTGCTTCGACCCGTGTCCGCCGTCCGGGGGGGACCTCAGTCCGCACCGCTCGACGAACCAGCGACGGAGCGTCCGAACGTCCGAACCTCCGTGTGTGTCCGGCGAATGCCCTGTAATGCCGACTATCGCGCGGGTCACCTGCGTCTTCTTGCAGTCGGCAGATGAACGTCGAGAGTTGGTCTGTCTGCGAATTCGATTGCCCACACATGGGATTGGCGGGTGACATCGCCCACACCGCCTGCCGTGCCCGCGCGCGACCCTCTATAAATGTAGAGGTAATCGGTAGATGCAAGGGCGATCCAAAGGAGCTGGGTTAAATGTCTTCACAACCACTGGTTTCCAACGTTTCGGACACCGCGCGATGGGTGGCCGCGCATCGAGCCATGGAGTCCGCGCGCCCGGATGCGTTGTTCCGCGACCCACTGGCCGACCGGCTCGCCGGAGAGCGCGGCCGAGTGATCGCGGAGGTCGCCGGGCAGGGGATGGCCGATGACTGGTTCCTCGTGACCCGCACCAAACTCATCGACGACCAGGTGGCCGCGGCCGTCGCCGCCGGATGCAATCTGGTGCTCAATCTAGGCGCTGGCCTCGATACACGGCCCTACCGGATGGAATTGCCGACCGACCTGGTGTGGATCGAAGTCGACCTGCCCGACCTCGTCGCCGAAAAGTCCGCACTACTCGCCGAGGAGACACCCCGGTGCCGCCTGGTTCGGACCGCGGTCGATGTCACCGACCCCGGCGCTGTGATCGCGTTTCTCGACTCGGTACTCACCGATGCTGCAAGAGCTTTGGTGATCTCAGAGGGGCTGGTGATGTACCTGGACGAGGCCGATGTAGTCGCCTTGTCCGCGGTGTTGACGCGCCCCGAGATCATCGGATGGTGCCTCGACTTCAGCACAGCCGGAGTGGCTCAACTGATGGCCGACCGTAACGAGGGCCTGCTCCGGCGGGCACCGTGGACATTCCTGCCCGCCAATGGCGTCACGTTCTTCGAGGAACTCGGATGGAATGCGACCTACCTCGAATCAATCGTCGTGGGCGCAGCTCGACTCAACCGGCTCTCGCCGCCCGTTCCTCATGAAGACCTCGCCGCTCAGCAGCCCGATCCCTGGGCGCCCGGCCAGCAGCCCTACAGTGCCGTCGTCCGATTGACTCACAAATAATCGGCCGTTGTTCTGCCGGCCTGGTTCGTCAACAGTTCGAATCGTCGGTCACCAAGTGATAGCCGACGTACCCGATGAACCACGCCGACCGCCCTCGCGGATGCCCAATCCGACACGCTGTTTCGTGTCGTTCCGCTGCCAGCCAAACGCGATTTGCAATGCAATCAGGTGAGATGTCGGTACAGCGCGCTCCGGGCAACCCCGATCACCTCTGCGATCTCCCCCATCGGTACAGCTTCCAGCTCTTGCTACACGCTCAACACCTTGGCGCTCATCCTTCAGCTCGGCCCAAGCTCGCTCGTCGCTGGCGTAGTTCTTGGCTATGCCAGCGAACATGCTCTCGGTGGGGTAGCGCCGAAGCGCAGATCACCCGCATTATTCTGCGACGAGCAGACCATCCAAGAGTTGCCTCGGCGTCGTGCGGAGGCCTGCCGCCAACTTAAGCAGGTTCTCCACACGGGGGCTGCGCTGGCCGCGCTCCTCTCTCTTCCATCCATTCCATTTCCATCCATCCCTATGACCGACCGCGGGCACCGTTTCGGTCGGTCGTCAGGAGGTCTCTAGGGGACTTGGAAGACGCCGACACCCACGGTGATCGGTGTTTGAGGCCAGGCGTCGAGTTGGGCTGGGCGGGCGGAAGCGTAGACGTCGGCGGTGGCGGCGACGGTGCCGCCACCGGTTCCCGCAGTCGCGGGGAGGTAGTGGCACCACCCGTCGGGTTTCCTGGGTTGCCTGTAGCTTTCGGGCCCGGGTGTCACGGCTCGAAGAACCGTGCTGCCGGTTGCGCCGGTGGTCAGGTTCCGCCAGCCGATCGAGACGTCGATGCAGTCGGCGGTCGTGGGGTTGATCATCGCGGCGGGCGTGGCCGAGAAGGTCACCACGCCGGGTGCGCTGGTGGTCGCGGCTGGTGTCACGGTGGCCACTTGGTACGGCACCCAGCACATGAACCCGACCCCGGTGCAGTACGAGACATAGGTGACCGGAACCTGGAATACCGTCGTCGCGGTGGCCGGTGTGGGTGGGTTCGCGTTCGCCGCGGCGGGTGAGGCGAGTGCCAGCGCCAGTGCGGCGATGGACAGCACGGTACTGGTCAGCGATCGATGAGCGGCGATACAGCGCATGGCGCGACCTCCAGCGAGGACTTCCCCAACCCCTGCGGATGTGTCAGCGTACGCGCCTTGTGTGGGCCGGACTCCGCAGTTTGATCCGGTCGTCGGTACCGCTCAGTTCGGTGCGATACCCGGCTGCTGACCGGGAGGCACATATGCCCCTCGGAATCCGGTCTGGGTACACCGGAGATGGGTGCGCGATACCCTGCGTGGGTGGCCAACAACGTGAGCCTTCGCATCATGCGCCTGCGAGATCTGATTGAGCACCCACGCACTGGAGACAGCGAACGGGCAGCAGCAGAAAGAATGCTCGAGCGAGTTCTTGACAAGTCGCAGTCGCGCACCCAGTACGGCTACGGTGACCGTACATACGGTTCGCGCCACGATCGGATCGGCCAGCATGCCGGTCTGTCGCGAATCGCAGACATGATCCGCGAAGACATTGCGCTTGCGCGAGTGACGTTCCCAGCGGCTACTACATCAGAACAGGTTGCCGTCAAGGACCCAATCGGCGATGCCCCTCGAGGGATCAGCTTCACCGTCGAGACGCCACATGATGCCAGTATCGACATCACGATTCGTGGCGTCCCCAGGGATTGGGGATGGGACGGCGAAGATGGTGTTGAGACCGTCAGCGCTTCGCTACGAGCCCTCGCCGGCGAGCTCGCGGCAATCATGAACGGCTACAACCGAAACGGGTCAGACGCAGAGAAAAGGTTCTTCGGCCGCGTTCGAGTGGGCAGTGAGACGCTGGAGTGGTGACCATGTGTCAGATCGGTTGGCGCGCAGATGCGGACTCTCGCCGGAGCACGTTCGCGGCTACGTAGGGCCATCCGGTCCGTCTCCGCCCGCGTCCTCCGCGAGCGCGCTTGAACTGTCCGACTTCTCTTCTACCGACTGTCCTGTTTGACGATCGTTCTGCGCTCTCTCTCAGCCCTCAGTCAGGTGACCGCGCGGCAGTGAAGCCGAGCGCTTCAGGAATCGGAAGTAGAAGGCCGTGAATACCAGGACGATTCGATACTCGCCGCCAGTCGCGCCCAGAAACGGTCCCTGAAGAACAAGGCGCCAACCGCGAGCACTGTGACTACAAGTGCGACCATGTAGAGCACTGCGACTGCCTACCTTCCCATCTCACATTTCTAACGTCGACCCATGGATCTGACGGAATCTCAAGGCCATTCGGTCGACTCGTGTTCTGCGTCAAGGCCGCACAGTTGCCGGCAGCAATGGGCAACGCCCATCACCTCCCGTGCTCGATACAGTGATCGAATGCTCATTTCCGCTGACGTGATCGACGTCCTGGACCCGATGCCGGGTCTCGTTTTTGCTGACGGGACGGGCGGACGTCTGAGTTTCGCGCTGTGGCGAGACGGCGCAGTGCGCCTTCTCGACGACAGACTCACCGAGAATTCGCAGCGAGAGTTCCCTATGGAGGGCGACGTCTGCGTCCTTGCGGCGTCCAGCCTCGATCTGCTCATACTCGCCTCCGCCGGCGGGCTCGTCATCGCCGGAGAGGAAGTGGTCACGGTGCCCGGAATGCCCGCCGACGCGGCTGCGCTCCTGGGCGGTCTAGTCGTCGTCGCCGTCCCGGACGGCGAGAGACACCGGCTGCTCGTGCTCGATTCCGGGACCGGGGCCATCCTCGACGACCAGGCGATCGACGCCGATGGTGCTCGCGCCTTCCTGCATCCTCATCCTGCCGACGACACGGCGATTCTCGAGCTCGCCATGGGGCAGGATGGTGTTCTCGCCTTCCGCGTCGACGTCGAGGGATCGCGCCTACATCTGACCGAGATCCTCGCAGGAGATGACCCCGTGATCGCGGGCTTCAGTCCGTCGGGCGCGAGGCTACTTGTCACCCCGTACAGCGATCCGCAGACCGTACGGATGCTGTCATGGCCGGACCTGAAGGAGATCTCACGGCTCGACGCGAGTGACGTCGACGCCGAGTACGGTTTCGGGCTCGCCGGATGCTGGATCAACGACGACCGAGCCGCCGTGTACGCCACCGAGGACGCATTGATCGTCGCCGACGAGAACCTCGACTCGTCCGAACGCATCGCACTGCCGATCGACTTCGGCGACGAGGGAGAGATCGAGAAGCTCACGCATTTGGGTTCGGGGAACGTCGCCGTCGGCGTGTGGACGCCAGCCGGTCGACTCACCCTAATCGTGCGTCTCAGCGAAGGATTGGGCTGTGGCTGATAACGCCCACCACCGCAAGCCGCAAGGGCTCCGGCAACATCTCCATCGGCCCCGGCCAGACGTAGTACAGCCATGAATCCATCTCCGAACACCTCCGGGGTCTGGCCGTGACCCGTCTGGTCGGGCTAGCCCCCGGAGAGTGTGAGAGGAACCCTTGAGCAAGAGTTGGAATGGGAGACCTTCGCCGCCGCACAAGGACCGCGATAATGTTCGGCTGCCGATTCAGAAGCTGGAGTGAATCGGTGCCAGATGGCCGGCGCAAAGCATCGAGCATGAACTCTTCATGCGCGACCATTTCCTCGACGATCACGACGCGCATCGGTGCGTGACGCGTTACGGACACGGCAATCGCCGAGTACAGCAATGCGCCCGACGCCGACGCCTCCTGGCTACCATCGGACCGTGGTCATTCAAAGGTTGGAGACCCTCGGACTCGTGGTCGGACCGGCGATTTTCGCACTGTCACCGCTGTTCTGGGTCGACGGGCACTACGGTGTCACCGGCGGAATCCTCATCGCCGTGGCGACCGTGCCATGGGTGTACGGACTGATCGGCGAGTACATCCGTCTCCGCCCGCATCTGCCGGTCGTATCGGGACTGTGGATGCTGCTCGTGTTGATCGGAATGTTCGGCACCGTCGCATTCGGACTGCAGGGCTTCTTCGAGAGTGTGTTCGGCGTGAACGACTCGTCGTCACTCGCAGCGTTCGACAGTTATCCGTTGGCCGGGACGATCATGTTCTTGATCGCCGGTCCGACATTTCCCTTCGCATTGCTCATTCTCGGCGTGATGCTGTGGCGGACGAGGCTGACGCCCGAGTGGTGCGCCGCGCTCGTGTGCGCCGCGGCAGTCGCGTTTCCCGTGGCCCGCGTCACCAGGTCGACGCCGATCGCGTTCGTCGCCGACCTGGTCATGCTGGCCGCCTTCTGCGGCGTCGCCTGGTACTCGTGGCCCCGAGGATCGACAGACGGCTGATCAAACCCGTCGACCCCACCCGATCTAAACCTACCCGGTCAGGACGTTGGTAACAGGCGTGTCGGCAGTGGGTGCCGGCGGCCGCCGTGCGGCCGTGTTGGTGAGGCCCCCTCCGGCGGCGCGAGCAGCTCCAGCCACGGTCCGGGTGCGGCTGCTGGGTCGGTCAGGGGACCGTCCAGACACCGGCGCCGGGTGTGCTGACGAGTATCCGGAAAAAGATTCCATCGGGCTGGGGCGCCGTGGCCACGGCGACCACCGTCCCGGAACCGGTCTCGACCGGTGTGCCGCCGCGGTTGCCGAGGTATGCGACACCCGCGGCACCGGTGGAGATGTTTCGCCAGTGGACGTGGACACCGGTGTCCGGCCCCAAACGGGTCACTCCCGGAGTGTCAGGATCGGTGGTGGCGGTCACGTAGGTGTAGCCCGATCTCGGGGGTTCGCTCGAACCGAGGCTGAGCGCGAGACCGGCGACGGGAATGGGGAAGACGGTGTCGGTCGGCGCGGCGGCGGCAGGGTGTGCCGCGAGAAGCAGTGCTGCGCCGGCTCCGGCGACGATGGATGCTCGGCGTAGTCGGTGACGTTGTCTCATCGACGGACCTCCCTGCCCGGTGGCCCGCTCCCGGTTCCGAACACCGGTGCCAGCCCAAGGATGCTGTCAGCCTACGTCCGCACCGGGTGACCCCGACCATGAATCACCTGGTCGAGTCCAACCGGCGTCGACCAGCGAAGTTTGCGATATCCGATGACCTTCGGTCATCGGAACCGCGCCACTTATCGCTTGAAGTCACATCCGTCGCTACTCCCCCAGTCCGATCCGCGTCCGGGAAACGGACCACCCTCAAACAAGCCGGGGATGGACAGCGGGAAGCTGTCACCGCCCGCGCCTGCGGAGCAGCCCGACTATCTCGCAGCCAGCCCGGGCGTCTTCCGGTCAATCAAACTGGGCGAGGGTGCCGGTTCTGGCCAGGCTGGTCACCGACTCGCCTCTACTCGGTCGGCCCCGGACGCAGTGGCGGCACCGAGATCCTCGCCACGATGTCCGCGTTCGCGGGATCGGCATACGGATCCGGCCGAATCCAGTGCACCGCGCCACGGGTGCGCGCATCGAGATCGATTCGCCGGCGCGTGCCGCCCGGAGACTGCGCGGTGAGGTCGACGACGGCGACCCATTCAGTGTCGTCGGCACCGAGCGCCTTGTCGGCACGTCGCGGCTGAGCCGTCACCCGGGCAACGGTGGCCGGATCATCGACCGGGATCAGCCGCCGCGTGCCGTCGAGCATCCGCACCGGGTGAGCATCGCTTTCGACGCGCACCGCACCGTACCTGCGGTCAATGCTGAGCATCGGATACGTGGAGCCGACAAGGAACAGTCGCCCGTCTACGACGACGCTGCGACCGCCCTCGGCACAGACACGTTCGATGGTCAGTGTTCCGTCCCCGGCACGGTCACATCGGAACACCTCGTATCGGGAGGTGATCCAGCACCCGTCGCGGTCGGCGTGGACCTTGCGGGTCCACTGGTCGGTCGGCGGCTCGATCGTCAGCGGCAGCAGGTACTCGACGACTCGCGGTGGTGTGGACCCCGTATCAAGGTGCAGCAGGACAGGATTCGACCGATCCATCACCCACACGTCGGGTCCGTCGACGGAAACCGCGCCGGCGACGAACTCCCCCTCGGTGGCCGGTACGTCGTCGAGGTCCAGGTCGAGCAGCACGCCCACCTCCTCGAAGTGGTCCTCGGTTGAGGGCGTGTCCCAGTTGGACCAGAAGCGGCCCGGGGTCGCCTCGACCTCGGTCAGTCGCTCGGTGCCGTCCACGGCGCGCAACCCACTGCCGCTGTGTTCGATGCGCTGCTCGACAAGCTGGACCCGCCGAACCCTGCCGCGAACCGGGACGGGATTGTCGGACCGTCGCGAGCCGATATCGACGAAGAGTCTGCCGGTGAGGTCGACTCGTCCCGTCAGAGGCCGGTCGGACAACCACTCGGCGGACCATCCGTCACCGATCACCTCGTGCGGCCACCTCAGTCCGCCGTCCGGGTCGCTGTAGGGGGTGTGTCCGAACACCGGCCGTACGGTTGCCCGGACGGTCTGCTGACATGGTGAGGGCGCCTGGCCGGTGAGGTGGAAGGTCAGTACGACCTCGACGACGTCACCGCGAGCAGGTGGTGCGAACGCGCGGTCATCGAGGATCCATCCGGGGACATACACAGCAAGAGTGCGATTGGCCGTTTCGGCGATCATCGTGCAAACCCGACGCACTCGACGATCCGATGGGCGACGCCATCGGGCGCGGGGCTACCTTGCGCTGAAGAATACCGCCGCGGTCGAGCTTGCGGGTATCGATCGAGGATCGACTAGCCGACGGTGTAAAGCACAGCGAAGATCCACCACCCGGCCGCGGAGAGCTCCTGGCCAAGATGAATGAACGACTCGAAATCGTCACCGCAATCTCGGCCGGTCTGGACCGCCGCGAAGAGCTGATCGCGGCCGTGGCAGATGCATCCGATGACCATGCAGCCCGACAGGCCGTCATGGAACTGCTCGGGGTGACGGAAACAGGTGCCGACGCCATCCTCGCGATGCAGGTCAGAAGGTTCAGTGCTCAGCAACGGCAGCGCATTCGGCTTGAACGAAGCGAAATTGAACCGGAATGTCGAAGACTCGAGCCATAAGCCGAAGCCACACAACCGGGTTGGCGAGGCCGCCAAACGGGCGACACCACGGCCGTGTCCGTCGACAGCGAGGCGCACCGTTGGCGTGCCGATGGCTGATCTGGTCGCTACCCGATCACAATGACCTTGAGCTTCCGCCAGAACCCGTGCGTCGATGAGACCTTCTGACGCCAGCGAACGTGATACTCAAAGCTCTGCTTCGAGGCCCCCGCATACCCACGAGCGGCGATGCCCTTACCCACTGCGGTCTCGGGTGCGTCACCGTTCAGCAGCGATGCGCCGGCCCCGCCGTACATCGTCAGTTCTTCGTGCGTGCGCTTCCGCGGCCGTGGCGGTGAGGCCTTTTCGGCCTTGGCGCTGTCTCGACGTCGCATCTCCACCAACCTCCCCTCAGCAGTCGAGTCTGGCACGTAGTCATTCACCGCGGGTCGAACTATGCGACGAGCAATCTGGTGGGATCACCCTCACGACACCGGCCGAGCGCGACCCGATCCCCTTCGTCGCAGTCCTGATCGCCTCGACTGCCGACCGCAGGAACAACCATTGGTGCCAGGCGTCGCAGGCCGCGAAAATCATCTGGTAGTGGTGTACTCATGAAGCCGAGCACGGTCGTCGCGTACACAGGCACGATCATCGCGCTCGTCGGAGTCGGCGGGTTGGCAATGCCACTCGAGCTCGACGCCGTAGACATCGGCGGGTATCACCTCAGGTGCGGGAGTGTCTTCGCCCCGCGCTTCCACGACACGCCACTTGCACTTCCCGGCACTATCGCCGCGGCCCACGCATCGAAGCTGCTCTTCGACCCCGCGTACACCACAGAGTGCACCACCAAGCTGCGATCCCGGCGAGCAACCGCATACCCGGCTTTGGCACTTGGAGCGCTCACTGTCGTTGGCGCGCTTGCACTTCGCCAGCCACGAGTCGACGACTTCGAAAGCGAGGGAGGCGACAACCGTCCGTCGGCCGCGCCAGGAGACACTACTGCGGGAGCAGCGGAACCACTCCCCTAGGCTTCAGCAATCGAAGTCGTCGGCACGTCCTGAGGGGGTGGGTAATTGCGCAGCCGATTGCTAAAGCTCGGCATCACAGGAGCCTGCGCCACGACCTTGGTACTCGCGGTCTCTGCCTATGCGTATTCAGGGGACCCGGCGGGCTATTACGCCGCCAACGTGAGCGTGCCGGACTCGTGGCAGATCGGCACCAACCCACCACTGGCAGAAGCGCATTGGACCGGGTTCCCCATCGCTGGCGTATCGTGCACATGGCGTCACCTTGGTCGGGAACTCGTTCACCGTCTCCGGTGTTCGACGACCCAGGCGGCGATCTGTGCCCGGGAGGTGAAGCCCAGCTTCGACAGGACGTGCTCCACATGTCCTTCGGCAGTGCGTTGGGAGATGACCAGGCGGGCGGCGATCGCCCTGTTGGTCAGCCCTTCGGCGACGAGATCGGCCACCTGCCACTCCCGCCTGGTCAGCTCCGCCCAGGGGCCCGTGGCCGGCGGTGTGGCGGATTCCTCGCCGAGGGCGTAGGCGACGGCGGCGTCGAGATCGAGCGAGCCGCCTTCGCGGTGTGCGGCCTCGAACCCCCGTCTGCCGAGCGCCCGGCGCGTGTTCCGCTCGCACTCGTCGTGATCGACGAGCAGATTCGGGAACACCACGGTGGAGCTGCCCGCCACCGCGCCCTGGGCCTCCGCCGCACCCATCAGCACGACGGCGCGCCGGGCGTTGCCCTCTGCGGAGACGATCCAGGCCAGTGCATCCAGACACGTCGCGGCCAGGTATGGGTCCTTCCGCCGCCGGACCAGTGCAAGTCCCTGCCGCAGCAGTCGCAGTGCACGATCGCGGTCGCCCTGGTGCCACGCGGCGACCGCGGTGGCCCACAGCGTGTGCGATCGATACACCGATTCGCCGTGGGATTCGGTGATCGCGAGAACCCCCTCGTAGCACTGAAGCGCCCCCGCGGTGTCCCGCTTCAATTCGCAGGCCCATCCGAGTGTGAGGAGAACCGAAACCTGCGCAAAGAGATCACCCTGCGCGACGAATACGTCGTAAGTTCCCTTCAATCGTGCCCGTGCGCGGGCAAGGTCGCCGATGAGGAGGTCCTGGAGGCCCTCGGTGAAGTCAGCGAACGCGTGTGCGACCGGGTCCGTGGTGCGTTCGGCGAGGGTCCTCGCCTCGGTGACCAGCATTGATACCGCGGCGAGGTCTCCCTGCACCTCGGCCAGCTGGCAGTTGCGGCACAAGGCCTTGGCACGCACCGCGGACGCGCTCTCGGGCCGGACGCCGAGGGCGCGGTCGAGCCAGTGACGTCCCTCGGCGAACCTGCCGAGCGCGAACCAGAACGGTTGCAGGTCCGACGCGAAGGCCACCACGGAGTCGGAGTCCTCGTAGTCGGTGAGGAAGTATTCCAGCGCCTCCCGGAGATTGGGTTGTTCGCGGCCCAGGCGGGCGATCCAGTCGAGCTGCTGGGCACTGATCCACCCGGCCTCCGCGCCCCGCGCCAGTTGCCGGTACCAGTGCAGGTGCCGCCGCCGCAGGTCGGTCAATTCGCCGGACTCCCGCAGCTTCTCGGTGCCGTAGTCGCGCAGGGTGTCGAGCATCCGCAGCCGCACCGTGGTGCCCGACTCCTCCCGGATGAGGATGGACTTGTCGACCAGGGAGGTCAGCACGTCGAGCAGGTCGTCGGGCTCGATATCGCACCGGCAGACCTGTTCGGCGGCGTCGAGTTCGACGCTGCCGGCGAACACCGACAACTGTGCCCAGAGCTGCTGTTCGGCCGGGGTGCACAACTCGTGACTCCAGTCGACGCACAGGCGCAGGGTCTGCTGCCGGGTCGGTGCGCCCCGGCCGCCGCGGGCGAGCAGCGTGTAGCGGTCGGTCAGCCTCTGCAGGATCTGCTCCGGGGAGAGCGCCCGTAGCCGCGCCGCTGCGAGCTCGATCGCGAGCGGCAGCCCGTCCAGCCGCGCGCAGATCCCCGCCACACTGGCCGCGTTGTCCTCGGTGAGCTCGAACCCCGGAAGTGCGGCGGCGGCACGTTCGACGAACAAACCGACCCCGTCGTAACAAGGCAGGCCCTGCAGCGACGAATCGTTCGGATCCGGAACCGTCAGCGGGGGCACCCGCAGCACCGCCTCACCCCCAATACCGAAGGCCTCGCGGCTGGTGGCGAGGACCCGCAGCCTCGGGCAGGCCGACAGCAGCGCCTCGGCCAGCTGCGCCGCCGCCCCGACCACCTGTTCGCAGTTGTCGAGGACCAGCAGCAGCTCCCGTGGCGCCAGGAAATCCACCAGGACCTCGCGCGGCGGCCGCGTCGACTGCGGACGCAGCCCCAGCGCGGCGGCGATCACGTCCACCACCAGCGCCCCGTCGCGCAACTCGCCCAACTCGACCAGCCACACCCCGTCCGCGAACACCCGGCGCGCGTTCGCCGCGACCCGCAACCCCAGTCGCGTCTTGCCCACGCCGCCGATCCCGGTCAACGTCACCAACCTGGACGACCCCAGCAGCTGCTTCGCCTCGGCCAGCTCGGTGCGGCGGCCGACGAACGTGGACAGCTCCTCCGGGAGATTCCCCTTGCCGCTCGCCGAGCCCA
Source organism: Rhodococcus sp. NPDC127527 (assembly GCF_042672245.1). NCBI lineage: Bacteria > Bacillati > Actinomycetota > Actinomycetes > Mycobacteriales > Nocardiaceae > Rhodococcus > Rhodococcus sp. NPDC127527. The sequence continues at coordinate 70,932 of NZ_JBHXVP010000017.1, read as the reverse complement.
CACCGGTCGAGGGCGCGCGGCCGGTGATCAGCGGCACCGGCGCCGCCGCGTCACTCGTCTGGCGGGCGGTGCCCGGTTCGGCGCGCAGTGCCATCTCGTCGACCGGGAACCCTCTGCGGGCCTGCAACTGTTGGAGCCGTTCGCCGAGGGCGACCACCGAGGGCCGGTCCTCCGGTGCGCGGGTCATGGCGTGCTCGATCACCGCGGACACGTCGTCGTCGACACCGTGCTCGCGCGGGTCGGGCACCGGCGCGCTGGTGATCCGCAGGAACTGCGCCACCACCTGCTCGCCGCTGCGGCGCTCGAACGCGGCGTGCCCGGTCAGTGCCGCGAACAGGGTGGCGCCGAGCCCGTACACATCCGCGGCGGCCGTCGGCGGATCCCCGCCCAACACCTCCGGGGCGGTGAACGCCGGCGACCCGGCGATCGTGCCGGTCGCGGTCGTGAACCCGCCGGTGATGTGCGCGATACCGAAATCCGCCAACACCGGTTCGCCGTAGTCGGTGATCAGGATGTTCGCCGGCTTGACGTCCCGGTGCAGGATCCCGGCCCGATGCGCGGCCGCGAGCGCCCCGGCCATCTTCACCCCCAGCCGAAGCACCTCCGGCGCGGTAAGCGGACCGTGCCGCCGGATCCGGGAGTCGAGCGACCCCTGCGGGTAGTACGGCATCACCAGATACGGCCGACCCGAATCGGTGGCCCCGACCTGCAGCACCCCCGCGATGTTCGGGTGCCCGGTCAGCCTGCCCATCGCCCGCTGCTCCCGCAGGAACCGCTCCCGGTTCTGATCGTCCAACTCGGCGGTGAGCACCTTCACCGCGACCGTCCGCTCCAGGGCGGGCTGGGTGCAGCGGTACACCACGCCGAAACCGCCGCGCCCGATCTCCTCGGCCTCGCCGAACCCGACCGCACCCAGCTCGTCCGCGACCGCGGCGGCCACGTCACGCTGTGTTCGGAGCGGATCGCTGTCGGTCATCGGGTACGTACCCTTCGCCACCCGGTGACCCCCGACAGCCGGGCGAACATGCTCACCACCCTGGCGATGCCCGTTCAGGATATCGCCGCTCGCGTGTCTGATCGACCGCCCCGCGCGTCCAGAAGTCCTTGCTCTTCGCGTGCTGCTGGAGTCGCCCGCCCACATTGCCGGTCTGGCCGATGTATGCCGGGGCGGTCTCGTCACGGAGCGCCGAGCGAAGCCCGGCCGGCAAGCCCTGCTGACCGGCGCTCAGGTATCCACGGGTACCCGCTGTGAGGTGAGGATCCGGTAGCCGAGCTCGTGCAGGCGGCGATGGTCGGGCCAGCGTTCACGGGTCCAGGCGGGGTCGGTGTGGGCGGCGGTGATCGCGGCCGCCGTCGATGCGTGCAGGTCGAACTCGAGGTCGCGACGCAATTCGGCGAGGGAATGGCCATCGACGGTGTCGGCGATCCGGGTCAGGATCCCTGCGACGTGACCGTCCGCGTCGCGCAGGATCCGGCGGTACGCGCGGGGCAGCACACCCCACAACACTGCCACGGCGACGGTGACCCCGACGACCGTCTCGAAGAACCTGTCCCGAGAGACCCCGACCAGGTCGGCAGGGGCACCGAGCCCGCCGAGAATCATCGCGAGCGGGGTGATGAACACCATCGCGAGACCGTAGTTGCGGACCAGGTACGCCTCGGTCCCGGCCATCATCAGCGCCAACACGACGACAAGCGCGGCACCCCGCAGGTCGAGCTGCGACAGACCGGCGAGCACCGCGAGCCCGAGCACGGTGCCGGCGAATCGGTGTGCGGCCCGGTACGTTCCGAGGATCCGATCGGGCCCCTGGTGCAGGATCATCGCAGCGGTGATCACGGCCCAGTCGGGCCGGCCCACGCCCAGTTCGACCGCGGTCAGACCCGCCACGGGGCAGGCGACGAGCAGTCGCACGACAACGGTGACCGAGCGACCCCGGCGGTGTGCGGCCCGCACGAGGCGGTAGCGAATCGAGGGACGCCGCAACGGAACCGGAGGCTGCAGGTCGTCCTCCGGAACGGCCTCATCGTGGTCCACCACGTGCAGGGCGTTCGCGCACCGCAGGTGGGATGCTCGCAACGTGCTGGTCAGCGAGTGCTGCGTCGCAACGAGGTTCGCGTCGTACAGACACTGCCACGCGGCATGCAGGGACCGCACCGCCTCCCGGCGTCGGGACGGCGAGTTCCGGTCCAGGACCGCGTCGACGGCGGCCCCCGCGGACGCGACGGCGGCGCGTTCCGGGGTGCGAGGGCGGACCAGGGCACCGCACATCGACACGGTCAGTGCCGCGCCCGCGCCGATCGCCGTCCACCCGACGACGGTGGGCACCGACACACCCGTGGCGGGCAGGACGGACGCGATCTCCAGGGTCAACAGCATCAGGAAGGCGCCGGGTGCACCGAGTCGCAGGGCGTCGACCACGAAGGCGCACGACGCCACCACGACCGTCATGGTCAGCACGACCACCATCGGCCACAGCGCGGATCCGCCCGCAGCGACGGCCCCGTGCACGCGCGACCCGACAACGGCGCCGATGCCGGCCAGAGCGACCAGCACGGCGCCGACGATCCCGACCGCGCGCCAGCGCACCCGATAGGGGCGGCCCTCGCCGTAGACGACGGCGAACGCACCGAGCGTCGCGATCGCGGACGCCGAACCGAAGCCCGATGCGACGCCGACGAGCCCGGGCAGCGCGACCGTCACCCCGGCCCGCACGACCCCCGGCCACCGACGGCCCAGGCGCGGCACCGCCAGCAGCGCAGGCCACACAGGCGCTGGAGCGGGGATCGGCAAGGCTGCCTCACGAACACCCACGTCCTGATTCCGCGCTGCTGCCGACACGGCCGTCCAGCCTAAGGGACCGCCACCTCCCCGACGGACGTCGAGGTCACAGGAATGAGGCACAGCTCACGCGCCGGACAGCCGGATTGTTGAAGCAGTCACACTCCGGGTGATCTTGCCCTTGGCGACGCGGCGGGAGAGCGTCGCGGCGATCCGCCCGGTCGCGGCGTCGGCGAACTCCTGCCTGGTCTCGGGCGCCAGGACGTCGCTTCCGGCCTTGGCGCACACCTCGGCGATGCCGGCACCCATGGTGCCGGCGTCGATGACTCCGATCAGCTCCACTGCCCCATCTCTCCAAACCTGAAATCGTCTACTGCTGTGGAACATTCGTCCCATCGAGCGACTAGAGGGCTTTGAGTTCCTCGGTGACCTCGGAGACCATCTTCTTCGCGTCACCGAACAGCATCGAGGTGGTGTCCGCGAAGAACAACGGGTTGTCGATGCCCGCATACCCCGACGACATCGACCGCTTGAGCACGATGACCGAACGAGCCTCGTCGACGTTGAGGATCGGCATCCCGTGGATCGGGCTCGACGGGTCGTTGCGCGCGGCCGGGTTGGTCACGTCGTTGGCACCGATGACGATGGCGACGTCGGTGCGCGAGAACTCACCGTTGATGTCGTCCATCTCCTTCATCGCGTCGTACTCCACGTCCGCCTCCGCCAGCAGCACGTTCATGTGCCCGGGCATGCGGCCGGCGACCGGGTGGATCGCGTACTTGACCTCGACACCACGCTCCTCGAGCATGCTCGCCATCTCCTTGACCGCGTGCTGCGCCTGCGCGACCGCCAACCCGTAGCCCGGCACGACGATCACCTGGTTGGCGTACGCCATCTGAATCGCCGCATCGGAGGCGGAAGTGGCCTTGACGGTGCCGCCCGCGGCGGTGCTGGCCGCGCCACCGGCGTCGCCGCCGCCGAACGAGCCGAACACGATCGCCGGGATCGACCGGTTCATCGCCTTGGCCATCAGGTTGGTCAGGATCGTGCCGGACGCGCCGACGATCATGCCGGCCACGATCATCGCCTGGTTGTTGAGCGCCAGACCGGCCGCCGCCGCCGACAGGCCGGTGAGCGCGTTGAGCAGCGAGATGACGACGGGCATGTCGGCGCCGCCGATCGGCAACACCACGAACAGGCCCATCACACCGGCCGCCACCAGCAGCCCGACGATCAGCCACGGCGACTGCGGGTCGCCGTCGGCGCCCACACCGATGTAGACGGCCAAGCCGATCGAGACCACCGCCAACGCCATGTTCGCGAGCTGGAACGCCTTCGCGCCGGCGACGAACACCTTCTCCACGTTCTTGTTCAGCAGCTCCTGCAGCTTCGAGAACGCCACCAGCGAACCCCAGAACGAGACCGACCCGACGATCGCCGCGAACAGCGACCCGACGATCACCGGCGACGACGGGACATCGGCGAGGGTGGTGAAGCCGTCGGAGTCGAGGAACTCCGCCCACGCGATCAGCGCGACGGTGCCACCGCCCACACCGTTGAACAACGCGACCAGCTGCGGCATCGCCGTCATCTTCGTCTTCAACGCCGGCGGCACACCGAGCACCACACCGACCAGCAGACCACCGACGATCAGGCCCCAGTTGTCGGTGTCCCGGACGTCGATCAGCACCGCGATCACCGCGATCGCCATGCCCACCGCCGCGATGTAGTTGCCGCGCACCGCGGTCTTCGGGCCCGTCAGGCCCGACAGGCCGTAGATGAACATCGCGAACGCGACGATGTACAGGATGGAGACGAGGTAGCCCATCAGGCGTCAGCCCCCTTCTTCTCGGCCGCCACGACTGCGTCGGCGGGCTTGGGGGTGTCCTTCTTCGGCTTGAACATCGCCAGCATGCGGTCCGTGACCACGAAACCGCCCACGACGTTCAGGGTGCCGAACACCAACGCGACGAACAGGATGATCTTGATCGACCACGGCGCGTCACCCGGCAGGTGACCGAGCACCACCAGCGCACCGAGCACCACGATGCCGTGGATGGCGTTGGTGCCCGACATCAGCGGCGTGTGCAGCGTGTTCGGCACCTTGGAGATGACAGCGAAGCCCACGAACCCAGCCAGAACCAGGATCGCGATGTTCGCCAACAGTTCGGTGTACATCAACAGACCTCGGCAATCGTCGAATCGGAAGCATTGAGCTCCAACAACTCTGGTAGCTCGATACCGAGCAACTTGTCCGCGAGCAGCATCGCGAACGTCAACACGTACGCGATGGGTGTGAGAACGAGACGGGACATCACACCGACACCTCCTGTCGGGTCACGCACGCGGCAGCGAGGATCTCGTCGTCGAAGTCGGGCGCGAGGCTGCCGCTGCCATCGAGCATCAACTCGACGAGGGCGTACAGGTTCTTCGAGTACAGCTCGGAAGCGTGCTCGGGCATCGTCGCAGGCAGGTTCAGCGGCGAGCAGATCGTCACGCCGTGCTTGACGACGGTCCGACCCGGCTCGGTGAGCTCGCAGTTGCCGCCGGTCTCGCCCGCGAGGTCCACGATCACCGAGCCGGGCTTCATGCCCTCGACCGCGGCGGCGGTGACCAGGCGCGGCGCCGGGCGACCGGGCACCAGCGCAGTCGTGATCACCACGTCGAAGCCCTTGATGGCGTCCTCGAGCGCCTGCTGCTGCCGGGCCTGCTCGGCCTCGGTCAACTGCCGGGCGTAGCCGCCCTCACCGGCGGCGTCGATGCCCAGGTCCAGCCACTGCGCGCCGACCGAGCGCACCTGGTCCGCGACCTCGGGACGCACGTCGTAGCCGGTGACCCGGCCACCGAGCCGCTTCGCCGTCGCCAGGGCCTGCAGGCCGGCGACACCGACACCGAGCACCAGCACCGTCGCCGGCTTGACGGTGCCCGCGGCGGTGGTGAGCATCGGGAAGTACCGGGTGGACTCGGACGCGGCGACGAGCACGGCCTTGTAGCCGGCGACGTTCGCCTGCGACGACAACGCGTCCATCACCTGGGCACGGGAGATACGCGGGATGGCCTCGACGGCGTACCCCTGCACCCCCGCGGCGGCCAGCGCCCCGATCTGGTTGTCGGCGTTGCGCGGCGCGAGGAAACCGATCAGCGTCTGGCCCGACCGGAGCTTGCCGATCTCGGCGTCCGACGGCGCGGCGACCTTGGCGACGACATCGGCGGTCCAGGCGTCACCGATGGTGGCGCCGGCCTCCTTGTACAGCTCATCGGGGATCAGCGCCCCGAGCCCCGCACCGGACTCGACGACGACGTCGAGGCCCTTGCCGACCAGAGCCGCAACGGTTTTCGGGACGAGCGCGACCCGCCGCTCGCCGTCGTTCGACTCCCGAACGACACCGAAGATCGACCGATTTGGACTAGTGCTCAACCTGTTCTGCCTTTCTACATGGCGTGCGTGGCGTTAGTCAGAACCTCCGCCTCTGCACTAGCTGCTGGTCGTTGCTTTGGCCGGGGTGGTTCGCTTCATCTTCTGTGGAACAGGTCCGCGGTGATGCGGCGCAGCGTCTCGATGAGGAGCGGGGTCACGTGTTCCAGTGGTGCCGACCGCGGCTCGGGACGCAAGCAGATGGCCGCTACCGGGCCCGCCGGGCCGCGGACAGCCATCGCCACACCGGTCAGGTTCCGGCTCATCACACCGGCACGATCGATCGCCAGGCCCCGGTTCCGCCGGATCCGGTTGAGCTCCAGGTGCAGCCCACTGATCGTTTGGTCGCGCGAGAACTCGTGCAGCGGAGCGTCGCGGACAAGGGCATCGACATGTTCGGGGCCGAGCCACGCCAGCATCGCCCGGCCCCCGGTGGTGGTGTGGGCGGGACTACGGCCCCCGACCCGAAAGGGCGGTGCGGCGCCGGGCCGGCCTCCGAGTCGATCGAGAACAAGCTCAGCGCTCTCGTCCAACACGGACAGGTTCACCACCATGCCGGTACGCCGTTGCAGCTCGTGCAGGTGCGATGCGGCGGCCCGACGGATCTCATCACGCATACCGCCATGCCCGCCCAGACCCAGCGCGCGGCGCCCGAGACTGTAACCGTGCTTGCCGTGGTCGAGCCACTGCAACGTCACCAGCTGATCGAGGATCCGATGTACCGTCGACCGCGGCAGCCCGGTACGGGTGGCCACCTGCTCGATGTTCAGCCGCGCCGCCCGCCGATCAAACGTATCGAAGATCAGCGTCATCCGCTCCAACATCGACGCCGGAACATCCCTGCGCACGCCAGGCGCGGCCTTGTCCCCGACAACGCCAACCAATTTCGTGTCTTGACTGACTTTCACAACATCCAACCTGACCTGCATAACGAGGAGCCTCGAGGGATTACCGTTCTCCCACGGCAATCAGCACAAGGGTGTGACTCAGGCATACACGCGGCTTCGGGATCACCCCGAACAACTCGGCGCCCAACCACAGTGCGATAGCCATTGAGCGAGATTTCCGCTTGACATCGTCGCGTACCACCTTGGTCGAAACCTATCGACTTGTCAACTACATGACACTCAAAATGCATATACTGCAACATGTTTCACGTGAATGACGAGTAACGGCAGTCACGCGAGGCTCGAGAAGGATCGAGGTCAACGGCCCGCGGTCCAGCCGCCGTCGACCGCGAGTTCCGCGCCGGTGATGTAGGAGGCGGCATCGGAGAGCAAAAACACGACTGCGGCGGCAATCTCGTCGGGTTCGCCGATTCGTCCCATCGGTGCGACGGGGAACTTGCCTTCGCCCAATTCCACTCCGCTGGATGCGGTCATTGCGGTGTAAGTCATCCCGGGATGAACCGAGTTGACTCGGATTCCCGAAGCACCTTCCTCGATCGCTGCAATCTTCGCCATCCCTCGGACACCCCACTTGGCGGCACCGTAGGCGGAGGTCAGGGATAGCCCCATCAGACCGCCGGCGGAGGAAATGTTCACGACGGATCCCTTGCCGCCGGCTTTCATCTCGGTGATTGCGGCTTTCATGCCGAGGAATGTACCCACCAGGTTCACCTCGACGACGATCCGGAAATGCTCGGCGGTTTCTTGTACGAGCGGCACCGGATTGGGAGGGATTCCCGCGTTGTTCACCAGTCCGTCGAGCCCACCGAACTCACCCTTGGTGAAGGCGATCGCCGCGTTCCACGACTCTTCCGACGTGACGTCCAGCGGGAAGAAGCGACACGTGGCGCCAAGTTCGGCTGCGGTGTCCATGCCCTCATCGACGAGGACGTCGGTCACGACGACGTTGGCGCCGAGCTCCACGGCGCGGCGAGCGACCGCTGCTCCCAGACCCCGTGCGGCGCCGGTGATCAACACGGTCTTGTCTTGCAGGTCTGCATTTCTCATGATTCGTACCTTCGTGAACTTGATTCTGGAGTGGAGTCGATGCTTCTGGACGAAGTCCTCGTGTTCGAGGGGCTCCCAGGCCTATTCGACAGACTTGTCGGCTTCGATCGACCGGACGAACCGGACGCACGACTCGATGGACGCGATGGAGACGCGGTGATCGGGGTAGATCAGCGGCCACGTGTGTCCTTGATCCGCAACCACTTCCAGCGTGCAGGTGACGTTCGCGGTCGCGAGCGCCCGAGCCAGGCCGAGAGCGTCGCCGACCAGCGCCTCGTTGCCGCCGACCTGGATCAAGGTGGGCGGGAAGCCGGTGTGGTCGGCCAGCAACGGCGAGACCAACGGGTCGCCCGCGGGGGCGCCCTGCAGATAGTCCTCCCGCGCCGACTCCGCGTTCGCCAGCGGGAAGAAGGTGTCGGTCGCGGTCTCGTAGAACGGCGACGAGCAGTGCAGGTCGAGCCACGGCGACAGCAGCATCAGCCCTTCGGGAGGACGAATGTCGCTGGTGTCCACGGCGACGACGACCGCGGCGGCGAGACCGGCGCCCGCCGAATCGCCGGCGACCACGATCGGCCCGTCCGTCGTGGACGCGAGTTCCTCGTAGACCGCGAGGGCATCTCGCAGTCCGGCCGGGAACGGGTTCTCCGGCGCTAGCCGATATCGCGGGACGACGGCGGTCGCCGCGGCGCCCGCGGCGAGCGCCGCGGCGTATGCGTGGTACGCCTCCGGGCTGCCCATCCGGTATCCGCCGCCGTGCAGGTAGAGCACGGTGGCCTGGTCTCCGCCGCGGATGGTCCGGCACGCAACGCCCCCGAAGTCCGAATCGCCCGCCGTGACCCCCAGTGTGGGGTCGATCTCCGTCGCGGCGAACATCGCCCGGCGTTCGAGCAGCTCCGGGCTCGCCGGTGCACCGGCCCGCTCGGCGGGCAGCGACGCGTGCAGTGTCGTCGGCATGTCGTCTCCCAAATGTGTTCTACGAGAATGTGTTCTACGAGGTGATGCTCACGAGTTCGCCACCTCGACGAGCTTGTCCGGGTGGCGCAGTGCGACCGTACGGCGGATACCTTCGCGCCAGTCCACCGCGCACGGCCCGGTGATGGATGCGCGACGACTCGTGTCCGCGATCGATCCGCGCAGCGTCCCCTCGATCGGGACCACGTCGACGGCCGCGTCGACACCCATAAGCTCGCCGGCGTATGCCGCCCACTCCTGGACGCTGACCGCTTCGTCGCCGCCCCAGTTGACGATGGCAGCCGGCGTGGACGCCGCGTCGAGCAGCGCGCCGACCTGCATGGTGATGTCGTCTTCGTAGATCGGGCTGTACATGCACGGATCCCAGCGGGTGGTGATCGGCCGACCTTCGGCGAGCGCGTCGACGTGCATGGCGGGCAGTCCACCGCCCGGCCCGTACGAGGCGTTCATCCGCGCGATCGTGACCGGAACGCCAAAAGCGCGCGCGGCGAGCCGTGCGGTTGCCTCCTGGCTGATCTTCGACATCGAGTAGGTCGGTGTGTGGGTGCTGTTGCACTCCCCGAGCGGCGACTCCTCGGTGAACACGTACATCGGGTCGTCCTGCGGCCGATAGACCGAATGGGTCGACATCACGAGGGCACCCTTGGCCGACCGGCAGTGCTGGAGGAGCAGTCCGGTGCCCTCCGCGTTGGCGCGGATCGCAGCGTCATAGTCCCATCCCGGTGCCAGACTCGCCGCCAGGTGCACGACGTACGTGAAATCGGTTGGAACACCGTCGAAGTCGCCGTCGCCGAGGTCGCAGGCGATCGGGGTGATCCCCGCGTCGCTCACCCGCTGCCGGTCGTCGGCTCGACTGAACCGCGCCAGCCCCCACACCTCGTTGTCGGCCGCGAGCATGCGCGCGATGGGGAACGCGATCTGGCCGGCGACCCCGGTCACCAGGATCTTCTCACCGTTCAACACGGGCTCACCACAGTTCGTCGGTGTACTTGTCCGTTCCGACCACGGTCGGGATGAACGGCGACGCGAACGTCACGGTGCCCGCGCCCGACGCCGCGATGTCGGCCGCGTAGTCGATGATCTGCTGCCAGCTGTCGACCGGGCTCTCCTCGAGGAACAGCATCTGCAGGATGCGATCCGCGGTTCCACCGTCGTTGCCCATCTTCATCGGGACTTTGTGGTCGGAGGGCCAGGGCTTCATCCGCCAGCTGCTGATCAGGTCGACGGCGCCCTTGCCGACCAGCTTCTTGGCCGGGCCATTGTCGATGGTCTCGAGGGCGGCTGCGCGATCGACGCCCTCGGCCGGCTCGATCATCACGGTGACCAGGCCGCCGTAGTGATGGTCGTGTGCCAGCTCCAGCGGCACGCCGTCCGCTTGGGCAGAGACCGTCGAGTCGGGCAGGTACTGCGCCGTGTGCACGTGCTCCCGCTCGGCGAAGCCGCGGCCGGCCGCGTACAGCTCGCCGACCTGCTTCTGGGCCCACGCGTCGGCGATCTCCGCGTCGGGCTCGTGCACCCAGTAAGTCGCCAGATACGAGCCGTCCTCGGTCTTGGTCGCGACCGGCCCGATTTCCGGGAACCGCAGGTCCTTGAGCGCCTTCGTGGCGACCCAGCGACTGCCGGTGAACCAGCCCGGGCCCACCATGCAGCCGGAGTACCGGTGGTCGCGCTCGTACCAGCGGTTGTAGTCCACCTCGTGACCGCGCGTCGGATCCACGAGGGTGAACAGCGAATACCCGAGCTTGACGGGAGTCAATGCCATCTCTATCTCCTTGGTCAATCTATGCAGGCCGGCGGACGACCACGAATGAGGCCGTCCGCCGGTCCATTGAAATCTTCTCGACCACTCAGTGAGTGACCGCGATGCCGTGGAACTGGTCGTCCTCACGCCACTTGCGGAGCAGATCGAAGTACTCGTACCCGGGTCCGTACAGACCACCGACGAGGTTGCTGCGCTTGTCGTCGATGCGGCCCTCGTTGTTGTACTGGCCCGGGGTGCAGGTCGTGTTCCAGTCCCGTCGCATCTCCGCGTGCTCGAGCATGGTCTGGTTCCATCCGGCTTCGGCCTCGGGGGTCGGTTCGATGGTCCGGATGCCGTCGGTGATGCACTTGTCGACCATGTAGACCATGTGCCTGGCCTGGTGGTCGATGAGGTTCGCGATGTTCGAGACCTGCGTCGACTGGGTGAAGCCCAGGAAGAACAGATTCGGGAAGCTCTCGCTGAGGAAGCCGTGGTAGGTGCTGACGCCGTCGGCGAACTTCTTCGACAGTCGGTTGCCGCCCCGACCGGCCACGTCGTAGCCCGCCTTGTCGGTCCAGGTTCGTCCGATCTGGAAGCCGGTCGCGTAGACGATGAGATCGACCTCGTACTCGCGGTCGCCGACGACGATGCCCCTCTCGGTGATCCGCTCGATCGGCGTGGACGCGGTGTCGACGATGTCGACGGACTCCTTGTTGAACGCGGGCAGGAAGTCGTCGCTGAAGCCCGGGCGCTTGCACATGGTGCGGTAGTAGGTCTTCAACTTCTCGGCCTTGGCCGGGTCGGTCACGATGGAATCGACGCGGTCGCGGAGCATCTCGTTCCACTCGTAGTCCGAACGCTCCATCGCGTCCATGAACTGCTCGACGGTCGGCTCCGCGCCGGCGGCCTCGTAGATGGCACCGAGTTGGTACTTGGCGAACTTGATCCAGCCGTCGTCGACGTCGCAGTCGGCGGTGGCACGGTCCATCGCACATTTGTCGAAGGACGCGCGGCGCACACCATGCCAACCTTGCGGCAGGGATGTGAACCACTCGACGTCGGTCGGCGCGTTCTCACGAGGCGCGATCTGAGTGGGCGTGCGCTGGAAGACGACCACCGATTTCGCGAACTCGGCCAGTTGCGGAATGGCCTGCACGCCCGTGGCGCCGGTTCCGATGACGGCCACACGCTTGTCGTGCAGCTTGTCCAGATTCCCGGCGCTGTCACCGCCGGTGTACTCGTAATCCCAGCGGCTCGTGTGGAAGCTGTGGCCGGTGAACTTCTCGACCCCGGGAAGGCCGGGCAGCTGGGGGCGGCTGAACTGGCCACTCTGCGTCGAGACGAATCGTGCGCGCAACACGTCGCCGCCGTCGGTGCGAACCGTCCACCGCGCGGTGTCCTCGTCCCACTCCATGTCGGTGACCCGCGTCTGGAACAGGGCGTGGTCGTACAGGCCGAACTGCTCACCGAGGGACTGGCAGTACGCGAAGATCTCGCTGCCGCGCGTGTACCGCTCAGTCGGTACGTAGCCCGTCTCCTCCAGAAACGGCAGGTAGACGTACGACTCGACGTCACAACGCACGCCCGGGTACCGGTTCCAGTACCAGGTGCCACCGAAGTCGGCGGCGACGTCCACGATCTTGAAGTTGGTGATGCCGGCCTTCTTCAGCTCGACGCCCGCGCTGATGCCCATGAAGCCGGCGCCGATGACAAGCATGTCGAGATCGGCGGTCATCGGTGGCGCGGTGCGCGGACCGGGCGCATGCGGATCGGCGTCGAACGACGCGAACTTGCCTTCGAAGTCGATCGCCTGGAAGGTGTCGGCACCGGTGTTCGGCAGACGCTTGTCACGCTCGGCCGCGTACTTCTCCCGGAACCACTCGAGGTCTTCCACCTTGCGCTGCGGCACCCAGAGGTGCGGATCGCGTGCAGTCTTTTCTGGGGCGGTCATATGGTGTCCTTTGCTCGGTGCTGGATCAGCACGGGCATTGCGGCTGCGGAGGGGGATCCGTCACCGTGATGCGTTCAACGTTTATCGAGTGGCGGCCTGATTACGACCGCGGTGCGCGCCGGTCTCTGTCACCACGGTGTGCCGGCGGGGATGTGCATGAGCTCGACGCGGTTGCCGTCGGGGTCGGCGACGAACACGAACTGCGGGGCGGTCGGGTCGTCCGCGCCCGCGCGGGTGTCCGGCACCAGCACTCCGCCGAACTCGCACAGCGCATTTGCCGCACCGTCGATGTCTTCGGCGAAGAAAGACAGGTGGGTCACTCCCAGATGGTTGCGCCGGGTGGGCGGGGTACCGATCACGCCGGGCTGCCGGTAGCTGAGCAGTTCGATGCGCAGACCGTCCTTCTCGAGGAAAGTCGAGGTGAGGCTGCACGGTGCATCGACCTCGGGGATCTGCTCGTCGATGTCGTATTCCATGATCTTGACGAAACCCAGTCCGTCGCAATAAAAGCGAAGGCTCTTCGCGAGATCGGACACGCACAGTCCGACGTGGGAGGTGCGGTACGTGTGCGCGGGCGCTTCGGTGTTCTCGGTCATCGGGGGGTCCTTGTCGTGGAAGAGTGGGTGCGGTCAGCCGATCGCGACGGGAGTGACCGGGCTCGCTGTGGCGCCGGTGATCTTCAGTGCGCCGATGGTCAGCAGGAACTCGTAGCACCTGTCCGCCGCCAGCTCTGCGAGGTTCATGTTCTCGACCAGGTAGATGCCGTTCTCGACGAGCAGGATGATGTGTCCGCCGAGGTACACGTTCTGGTCGAACGGGATCGATTCGACGGCGGTGTTGTCCGAGCCGACCAGCGCGACGTCCTTCTCTGCGAGGAAGGTGGCCGCTTCGAGGCCGATGCCCGGCTGCGGCATCAGCTCGCCCTGGTTGGCCAGATAGTCCTCGAGCCATCCCGTGCGGACGAGCACCAGATCGCCCGTGCGCAGTTCGATACCCTGATCGTCCAGCGCCTTCTGCAGATCGGCCGCCGTGACGACGTAGCCCGGCTCCAGCTTGTCGACACCCTTCGACGCGGCGACGTCGATGAGGACGCCCCGGCCGACGACGCCGCCGACCTTGTCGATGCCGCACTTGGCCGCGCCCGAGTAGGGCGTGACCTCGTCGGCCGGGTGCCCGTTGTAGATCTTGTTGTCGGAGTACACGTGGCACAGCGCGTCCATGTGCGTCGAGGTGTGCGACGGCATGATGAGCTGGTCCTCGTTGGCGCCGACACCGGGAGCGCCGCCGTTGGCGCGGGCCATCGCCTCGTCCTCGTGGTTGATCATCGTCAGCCGCTGCGGAGTGCCGCGGTAATCGAGGTTCGGCACGCCAGACCGCTGGATCGGGATGCCCAGGCTGTAGGTCTTGCCGGTCTTCGGCAGGCGCAGCGCGGCGAGCACCAGTTCCGGTGTGAGGTGATTGAGCGCACCCAATTCATCCGACTCGCCCCAACGACCCCAGTTCGACTTACGCGTGCTCAACATTGACTCCTGAAAGTGATGTCCTCGGTTGCGAGGTTGGCTGCCAGTCGGCCCTGAAAGTGTCGAGTCACCGGGTGCTCATGAACGCTGCGTAAGCGATGACATAACCCATCCGTTGTGTGACTGGACTCACTGTAGCCACCGGCTACGGAAGCGTCAACATGCTAATTTAGTTTCGACGAGACCATCCGCGAAATGCCCTCGTCACCTGCACCGAGTGGCAGTGAAATGGCGGTCGTCAGGCAGCGAAGTAGGCAACGAGGATGACCACGGCGGAGGCCGCGGCGTGCCGTCACCACCACCGCGGCTGCCGTCGCGATCGGCCAGATCCCCAGAATCTTGACCTCGGTCGACGCCCGGGGACGTACCGCAGGCACAGGAAGGTGACTGCAGCCAGGCTCGCGGCGGTACGCACCCAGGCGAGCGTCGTCCGTTCCGGTTGCAGGCCAGGGTCCCTGTGTCCAGCCGCCGGCCTCACCGGGCCGCGACGATGAGGAGCGTGATGCCGGTGCCGGCGACCAGACACGCAAGCAGCGCCCTGCGAACACCTCGAGCACACCGCACCGACGAGCAGCGCGACGACGAGGATGGTGTGGAGCGCGCCCCGACCACGTCCGTCCGGAATGCCTCGAGTCCGACAGCGGCCGCGACGAGTCCCAGGCCGGTTCGCACCCAGGCAAAGTAGGTCCGCACGTTCGCGAGAGTGAACCTGCGGTCCGGATCGTCCCCGTCCTGAAAGGCCTTCGGCCGCCACCCCTCGCGTGGCTATGGGAGTGCCGGTGGCGCTGTGGTTGGATGTGCGAATCGGTTGGTGTCGTTCACGGGCCAGGCGGCGACGCGGGCTGGTCGCATCAGGGTGTACAACGCGTCGTTGTGCACCTTGGGCGTCGAGACATTGCCCGGTGCAACAGTATTGACGGTGATGCCGGCGCTGTACGCGGCCAGGCCGGGCGTGGCGGCCCGCCCCATCGTCGAGCTGGTCGTGACGATCCGCCCGAGCTCCGCCTCCGGGATCACCACGTCGGCGCCACGCTCCGCGAACGCCGGCGCATGGGCGCGGCCCTGTCCCCGGTCGCCGGAGTTGGAAGTCGAAAAGTGCCATCAGTTGGGGTGGGATCGATGGGGCCCCACCCCAACAGGTCGCTCCGCAGAATCAGCCGAGCAGCTTGCCCTCGAGTGCTTGAATGGTCTCCGCGTTCAACCCGAGTCCTACGGCGATGTACTGCTCGACAGACCCATATGTGGCCTGAATCTGGTCCAATCCGGCCTGGAGGTAGTCTGCTTCCACCCCGAGTAGTGGATCGAACAGTTGCGCAACCTGTTCTCCCTGAGTGGAAACGATGTAGGCGCGATTCGCGGCCGCCCACTCCGCGTTGTACTCGTTGGTGAGCAGATAGTCGTTCATGATCGTCGCGTCGTCGACGCCGGCAATGCTCTGCAGAAGCATCGATGTCCAGCCCGTACGATCCTTCCCGGCAGTGCAGTGGAAGAGTTGGCTGCCGTCCGCGGCTGCCAGATCGGTGAGCAGTGTCTTGAAGGCAGCCCTGTCGGACTCTCCGGTGACGAACGAACGGTTCATCTCCCGCATCAAGTTCCGGGCGTCCTCGGGAGACTTCATCTTCTCGATGAGCTCGTTGACGTTGCCGGCGGCCATCGGGACCCGAACGTATGCGCTACCGGCCGGCCGCCTGTCCGGCTTGTCGTGGACCTCCTCGTCGGTGCGGAGGTCGTACACCACGGAAATATTCAGGCCCTGAAGAACATTCAGATCGCCGTCGTCGGGCGCGATCGCATTGGCTCGGTAGAAGACGCCCTTGTTCAGGTGTGTACCCCCGGCGCCGACATAGCCGTCCCCGGTCCCGGCGACATCCCGGAAATTCGGCACACTCGACAGGCGCGGAGCATCCGCAGTCCGGTTGCCGATGCTGCCGAAACCGCCGAAGCCACCGAGTGATCCAGCGTCGAAGAGCGAGGCGAGATCGGCCGGGACGACGGGCTGTGAGTCCGCGGTCCCGGCAGCGCCAAGACCTGCTGCGACAAGGCTTCCCGCCATCACAGAACCTGTGAGAGCGCGGCGGATTCGCGTCATGGTTTGATCCTTCCGGTTTGTTGGAGAGCTCAGGCAGCGGCTTTGGCAGTGGCTTTGGCTGCGGCGCTCACGTCGACCGACATGACGGTGCCGGTGATGTGAGCGCTCGTTCCGGCGTGAGGTGATTGAGCGACGGTGCCGGGCGGCTCGGCCGCGGGCAAGCCGCGACCGAGCCGCCCGTATGCCTAGGCGTGAGCGGCAACCACAGTCCCATCGTCCGCGACGGTCGGCGCGGACGGAACCTGCAGCTGCTCGATCTTGCGGGGAATCATCAGCGCGACGAGTGCTCCGAGGACCGCAGCGGCTGCAGCGATCATGAAGCCGACCTGGAAACCCTGGTCGGTGTAGAAGACCGCGCCCTGCGTCATCTCCGGCGGGATCGGTGCGATATGGGAGTTGTTCATCACGGTGAACGCGATGACCGGCAGCGCGGCCGGGAACACGCTCTGGAAGGCACCGACGATGCTGGCGGTGGATGCCTGCAGCTGCGGCGGGACCGCCTCTATCAGCAGGTTGGGGATCGCCGCGTAGCCCATGCCCGCGCCGAGGCCGACCAGGCCGGCGGTCACGATCAGCGTGATCTTGGAGTCGTGCGAGTAGGCGGTCACGGCGCAGCCGACAGCGGCGGAGATGGCGCCGATCGCCAGCAGCGGACGCGGCCGGACGTTGCGCCCGACGAGCATGCCGACGATCAGGCCGCCGATCACGGTCATGGCACCGAACGGAGCCTGAAAGACCGCGTATCCCTCGGCATCGACACCGAATCCGTAGCCGAGGCCCATGATCGCCGGCGTCATCGCCAGCATCGGCAGCAGCATGGTGAACAGGGTGCTGACGCCGTACATGAAGCCGGCCGCGGTGGCGGTGAAGGCAACCGAGCGGCGACGCAGCACCTTCAGATCGATCAGCGGCTCCTTGACGGTGCCGGCGGTGACCAGCCACGCCACGACCAGCGCCGCACCACCCAGCAGGTAGGTCAGGATCGAGCCCGACTTCCATCCCCAGGTCGGACCGAAGCTGATGCCGACCAGGATGCCGGCGATGCCGGAGCCCAGCAGGACCGCGCCGAGGATGTCCAGGCGCGAACGCAGCCGGACCGTGGACTCGTCGGTGGTGAGCAGGAGCATCGCGCCCAGGACGACCAGGCCTACGACGGAGAACCAGAAGATGCTGCGGAAGCCGTGGTTGTCGATCAGCCAGCCGGTGATGAACGGCGCGGGGATCGCGATCAGGCCCATGCCGCTGGTCGCGATGCTCACCGCGATTGCGACAGTCTTGGCCGGGAACACGTCACGGATGAGTGAGTAGCTCAGGAACAGGCAGGGGATGAGCAGACCGGTCAGGCAGCGGCCGACGATCAGCACCGCGTAGCTCGGGGCCACCGCGGAGATGAACGACCCCAGTGCGGCGACCGCGACGCACGCCAGCAGCAACTTGCGCTTGCCGTACATGTCGGCGAGCTTGCCGATCAGCGGCGCGGCCATCGCACCGACGAGCAGGAACGACGTCAGCAGCCAGGCGCCCTGCGTGGTCTGGAAGTGTCCGGCGATCGACGGCATCGCCATCGTGATCATCCAGTAGCTGATTGAAAGCAGCTCGAGCAGCAGCACGATTGACGTCAGAGAGAGGATCAGGCGAGGTGTCCACCGCTGCTGCTCGGTGGCGTCCTGACCCACAGAGTCGGCCGGAATGCCGACCTGCACGGGAGCGGCCATGTTGAGGTCCCTTCGGAAGCCCGTCGAACGGGTGTGATGGTTGGGGGTTTGTCACGAAACGCAACGTGTAACCGCCATCACAGTGCGAGTGGCGTGTGTTGCACAACGCACGCTTCCGATGAGCGGACTTTCGCGCCGAACTCCTGTCGCCAAGCTCCCGCGAAAGACGTTCAGCCCCAAGCGGATATGACCGGGACGCGGCGGAAGTGAGCCGTAGACCCGAGCGCCGCGGCTCGGGTTCGGTCCGGTGGCGCGGACTGTGGTGGTGACCGGAGGGAAAGCACGCCTGGCCGGTGACGCGGCATTTCACCGGCCAGGCCCGGATGTGGGTCAGTCTGTGGCGGTGGTGAGTTCGCGGATCCGCTGTGTTCGGCCTCGCGCAGTTGCGCGCAGCCCAGGGGCGACTTCCTCGGCGTACAGATACCAGGTTCTGAGAGGTGAAGAAGATTGTGGGAGCGGCGAAGTCGACGAACGTCAAGGCGAACCCGACGCCGGTGAGTGGACGCACTCGGTGCCCTGGCGGCACGGGTCGCGGAGTTCCGCCGGCGGCGGTGGCACATTTCGCGGAGGAGGCGAGGGCGGCCGCTGCCATGATCACACGTTGTCAGCGGCGTGAGTGTCGCTGACAACGAGCGGGTCGGGTGATCGGACTAGCCCAAGTTCAGCGGGGAGTCGTGCCACAGGGGTTGCCCGTCACGCCCGCCGCGCAGGTTGACGTTCGTTCGGCGTCCTGGTCACCTGTGGTGAGCAGAGGTACTGCGCGATCGCGGAGGCCGCCATCAGGACGGGCGCGGCATGCAACTGGTCGAATCGCACGCGGTCCGCCGGCCCACTCACAGACAAGCCCACATTGATGCCACCGAGCGCCCCGACGTGTACACCGATCCAGCGGAACCCGGTCACGCAGCTCGCGAAGGCGACTCCCGACTCGGGTCCTCCGCGGTGATCGGGGCCTCCCGCAACGGCCGACCGTTGAGCGGCAGCGAGCAGCACCCTTCCGATCGGGGACGACTGTGCCGGTACCCGTGCTCCCACCCGGGTCGGGAAGTCCGGCGACCCGACCTTCTCGAGGTAGCGGACCTCGTTGCCCTCGAGCGCGCCGAGGTGCACGACGCACCCGGTGACGCGATGCAGTTCGCGCAGCAGGGGTGCCACCACCAGTTCGAACTTGTTGCGGTACAGGGCGAGCGCCCCAAAATTGGCGAGGGTGTCACCCAGCTCGTACTCGGTGCCCCGGCGCCGGAGCCAGCCGATCCGAACCAGATGATCGAGCATGCGAAGCGTGCTCGTGCGCGGGATGCCCGTTCCACGGGAGACGTCGGTCAGGGTCAACCGTGGCCTGTCACGAAAGAGATCCATCACGAGTGAGACGCGGTCGAGAGTCGACGGAGGAGCGGCGCCGTGTGAGCTCTGGCTGGGTGACACGAAGTGGTGTGGACTGATCATGGTGTTCCATTCGTGCGATGCGGGATGGAAACGGGAGTCAGGCGTATGCGGCTCGACTGCCGGACATCAGGCATGTCGAACAGTTCTCACCCTGCATCACCGAGGGACCAGCCATACGGCAGCGACCGAAAGTCGCGGCATACTCCTCGACTTCCCGGCGAAAGGTCACCCAGTTGCTGTCGCGATCGACGTGGACGAGCACGACCGAAAAATCGACGCCAGCACGACCGCCGGTTCACGACGGTCGTGCTGGCGTACGCGAATCACGCGGCGTGAGTGGAGCAACCCGCACCGCTGGATCGTCGGTGCCGATCCCAGAATCAGGCCGTGACCTTCGCCGCGGCGCCCGCGTCGACCGGCATGACGGTGCCGGTGATGTGGGCGCTCGCCTCGGCCGCGAGAAACAGCACCGCGCGCGTCACCTCGAACGGTTCCAGGAACGGAACCGGCTGCCCGTGCAGGCTCGCAAACACCGGCTCGACATCTGCCCGGGTCGGGTCCTCGAGGTCGGGGCGCACCATCCGATAGAGGGCGTCGTTGTGCACCATCGGCGTCGAGATGTTGCCGGGGGCAACGGCGTTGACGGTGATTCCGTGCCCGGCCAGGTCGAGCGCGGCGCTCTTCGTCATGCCGATCACGCCCCATTTGGAGGCGCAGTAGGCGGCCTGGCCCGGCGCCGCACTGCGGCCGAGCATGGAGGCGATCGTGACGATACGACCGTAGCCGCGGGCAACCATTCCGGGTGAGACTGCGGCGATCGTGTGGAAAACGCCGGTCAGGTTGGTTCCGATGACTTCGGCCCACTGACTGCTCGGGAGGTCCTGGATCGGGGCTCCGGCGGAGACGCCGGCGTTGGCTATCGCGATGTCGATCCTGCCGAGCTCCGCCTCGGCCCGTGCGACGAGTGCCTCGATCGCGCTGCGGTCCACGGTGTCGACCTGAACCGCGATGCACCTCCGACCGGTGGCCTCGACCAGGCGCGCGGTCTCGGCGAGGTCCTCCTTCGTTGCCAGCGGGTACGCCACAGCCGCGTTGTCCTCGCAGCGATCGCAGATCACCACGTCGGCGCCGCGCTCGGCGAGGGCTACCGCGTGTGACCTGCCCTGTCCCCTAGCCGCGCCGGTCACGAGCGCGACCCGGTTCGTGAATTCATCCATCCGATCCTCCTAAGTGTCGAAAACGACCACGGCACGACCACGCAGGACGCCGGCCTCGAGATCCTGGTACGCCTCCGCCACTCGGTCGAAGGTGTACTTCTGTACGTCATTGCGGATCGCCCCGGACTCGGCCAGCCCGATCACGTCGCGCACATCCGCAATGGTCGAGCCCTGGAACGTGAAGATGTCGGCATCCTTGGGCAGCCCCCCGAACCACGGCGCGTCGAGCTTTCCGTTGGCAGCACCGATCAGTCCGAACGCACCACCGGCGCGGGTGGCGGCCGTGCCCGCCCCGATCGTGGCGTCGATGCCGACGAAGTCGAGGACCGCATCCGCTCCGCGCCCGTCGTCGGTCAGGGCCCGGATCTCATTCACGGTTGTCGCATCGACCTGCGCGATCGTGCTGTGAGCACCGAGCTCCTCGGCGAGAGCCCGCTTGGTTTCACTGGTGTCGATGACGACGATTCGCGCGGCCGTGAGCAGACTCAGGTACTGAACCGCGAACGATCCGAGCCCACCCGCACCGATCACCACCACGACACCGCCGGGGGTGACCCGCGGTAGCACCCGGCGGACCGCATGGAAGGCGGTTGCACCGGCATCGGTCAGCGGGCCCGCGGTGCTCGGATCGAGACGACCGAGCCGGACCAGACCGCGTGTGCTCGTCACCCGCACGAACTCGGCGAGCCCGCCGTCGCGTCCGTACCCTCGGCCGGACACACCGAACGGGCACAAATTGTCCTGCCCCCGAGTGCAATACCAGCACTCGCCACATGACGACGGCGATACGAGGGCAACCGCATCACCCTCGGCGTATCCCGTCACGTCCTCCCCGACCGCCGCAATCCACCCGGCGGTCTCGTGACCGAGAGTGAAGGGCACCTTCCATCCGACAGCTTCGCCGACCTCCCTCGGCATCTGCATCATGCCGAGGTCGGAATGACACAGCCCGCAGCCGGCCACACGCACCACGACCTCGCCGCGACCCGGTCGGGGAACGGGGACCTCAACGACCTCGGGCGCACTCCCCCACTGGACGATCCGATATGCCCGCATGGTTTCAGCCATGCCAACTCCCTTCGAAACTTTTTCCGCTCCCACCGCTCGTCGGAGAGGGCGTACTACCGCGCTGTGTACTCGAAGTGCGACTCATCGGGGCTCGCGCACAGTTCGTAGAACTTCTCGCCGCTCCACGGTGCGTTCATCTGCAGCCGACCGAACTCGTTGACGTAGTAGTTTTTCTCCATCACGGTGCTCGGCGACAGGTAGATGAGCTTCTTGGCCTCTTCGTGCAGCTGGTCGTTGTAGTCGTCGAAAGCTTCCTGGCGAATGACCATCGACGAACGACCGTTTTCGAGCATGCCGGCGATGCCTTCGGCGATGTAGCGGGTCCAGATCTCGAACCACGTGGGTAGTCCCGATCCGCTCGCCACCGGCTGCGAGTTGGGGCCGTAGAGCATGAACATGTTGGGGAACCCGGGCACGGTCATGCCGAGATGCGCCTGAGCCCCCTGGGCGGTCCAGACATCCTCCAGAGTCACACCGCCGAGGCCGTAGTACTGCGTCGGCCAGAGGTACTTCTCCGTCTGGAAGCCGACCGCGGCGATGACCAGATCCGCGTCGCGCGACTCGCCGTCGGCGGTGACGATCGCGGTATCGGTCATCCGATCGATCGGTGTCGTGACGAGCTCGACGTTGTTCCTGGTCAACGAGGCATACCAGTTGTTGTCGACCACCGGACGCCGAGTCATCGGCGGGTAGTCCGGGACGAGCTGATCGATGAGGTCCTGCCGACCGTCGACCTGGTTCGAGATGTAGCCGACCAAGATCTCACGCAGCATGTCGTTGCGCTCGCTGACGTCGCCGCCATTGGCGATCCATTCCTCGTCCGGCATGAGAGCGTTCCGCAGATCGATCGTGCCCAGTCCGGCGACGTACTTGTTCCAGTTCCAGTAGAAGGGCATCTCCTGGATCAGCCACTGGAGCTCGTCAGCGATCGGTGCACCGTAGTTGGTGCGCGGCGAGATCCATTGCGGCGTCCGCTGATACACCGTCACGGACTCCGCCTTCTCGGCGACCTTCGACAGGAGCTGGACTCCGGTCGAACCGTTGCCGATGATGGCGACCCGCTTGCCGGCGTACTCGACGTCGTCGCTCCACTCGGTGGTGTGCACGATCTGCCCGGTGAATCCGGGGACGCCCTCCACCGGCAGGTCTCGCGGAGTCGCGAAGACGCCGCTGGCAGCGACCACCACATTCGCCTCGACGTCGGCGACGGAGTCCTCCCCGCGCACGGTCAGGGTCCAGCGCTGCGTCATTTCGTCGAAGCGGGCCGCCTGAACATCGGAGCCGAACCGAATGTGCTCGTAGACACCGTACTTGTGCGCCACGTGATCGATGTACGCACGGACATCCGATTGACGGGCGAAGTATTCGGTCCACGGATACTTCTTCTCGAACGCGTACTCGTAGGTGAAGCTCAGCGTGTCGACGCGGACGTCGGGGTAGGTGTTGATACTCCACACCCCACCGACCTCGTCGCGACGCTCGTAGACCGTGAACGGGATACCGAGCTGAGCCAGCTGCACACCCATGGCGACGCCGGCGAAGCCTGCACCGACGATCGCGACGTGGTACCCCTCCGGGATCGTCTTCTCTCCAGTCCACTGCGCCTGGAAGGGCATGTCCGCGAAGGCCGGGATGTGGTGGCGCATGATCAGGTCGTCGGGCCCCAGGTTGCGGGCCTCGGCCATCTCGAGCAGTTCGACGATCTCGTCACGTGACGGGATCGGCAGCCCGGCCTCGTCGGGTTCGGTGAGCAGGTACTCGACAGCTTTCGCCCGGATGAGCGCGATGTCGTCGTCGGAGAAGACGACGGTGTCCGCGACCGGGCCGAAGACGCGTTCGGGGGTGATCGCAGCGATCTCCGGATCACGGGTCGCCTGGTACAGCGCCATCCGCAACGCGTTCACATCGGCGCACTCGACGGCGCGCTCCACATAGCTACGTCCTGGCATGGGATCTTCCAATTCTCAAGTCTGACAGCGGAAAGGGGGCACGTGTCATTGCGCGGCGGATTCGACCCGCTGGTCGAGGACGGACTGCCGCAGGGTCTGCTTGCGGATCTTCATCGTCGGCGTCTTCGGCATCTCCGAGACGATCACGACCTCCTCGGGGAACTTCACCGGCGAGATACCGGCAGCGCGGCAGTGGTCCCGAATCTCGTCGACGCCGACGCCGGGAGCGTCGTCGCGAAGTTGGAGCACTGCACAGATGCGCTCGCCCGCCCGGTCGTCGGGCAGCCCGATCACGGCGACGTCGGCGACCGCGGAGTGCTTCGCCAGCACCTCTTCGATCTCGGTGGGACTGATCGACTCGCCCTTGCGGATGATCAGGTCCTTCTCCCGGCCGACCAGGACCAGGTGCCCGTCCGCCTCGAGCTTTCCGGTGTCACCGGTGAACATCCAGCCGTCGGCGTCGAAGGGGCGGACGATCTCGCCGGCGGCGCGGTACTCCTTGAACAGCATCGGGCCGCGCAGCCACACCCGGCCTACCTCGCCGGACGACAGCACGTCGTCTTCCTCGGAGCGGATCTGCACCTCGCATCCCAGGACGGGACGTCCCGATGTGGTGGCCAGCTGTTCGACGCTGTCGCTCATCCGCGCCGAGGTGATCATCGGGCACTCGGTCATGCCGTAGGCGTGCAGAATCGGGATGCCGATCTCGGCAAGTACATCCCGGAAGAGCTTCTCCGGCATCGGCGCTCCGCCGCCGGTCACCATGCGCAGTGTCGGGACGACCGGGGTGCCCGGATTCTTCCGCTGCTCGCCGAGAAGAAGAGCGTAGTGCGGGGTCGACCCGCCGGTGATGGTCGCACCCGTCCTGCGCATCAGCTCGACCGCGGCGACCGGTTCATACACCTCCATCACCACCAGCGACATGCCGCTCGTCAACGATGCGATCAGCAGGTCGGGACCGCCGATGTGGGCGTACGGGAACAGGATTGTTCCGACGTCGTCGGCGCCCGCACCGATCGCGTCTGCGAGCGCAACGCCGCCGGCGATGAGCGTGCCGTCGGTGTGGCAGACGCCCTTGGGCGCCGAGGTGGTGCCGGAGGTGGTGTAGATCCAGCGCACCTCGTCGCGAACGAGCGGTACAGCGGGAAGGGTGGCCGGGTCGCCGTCGGGCAGCTCGTCGGAAACGATCAGCAGCTCGAGGCGGTCACCGCTCGCCGAACGCAGATCCCGGGCCATCGCCGCGTGGTCGAAACCGCGGAACTCGGGCAGCGTGATCAGCCATTCCGATGCGCACTGCTCGGTCATGGCCTTGACCTCACGGGCCCGGTAGAGCGGAATGATCGGGTTCTGGGTCACCCCGAGCCGCGACAGCGCCAGGCTGAGAACAATGGTCTCGATTCGGGTCGGCAGTTGCCAGCTCACCGTGGAACCGGGCTCGATGCCGCGCGCCAGCAGTCCCGCCGCGACACGCTCGGCGGTGGAGGCGACCTCGGCGAAGGTCAGCCGCCGGTCGAACTCGTCGATGACGGCGACGGTATCCCCGGTGGCCGCGGCCCGGAGAGCCAGTAGATCCCACAGGGAGGTCGCGTCGTTCGGCGCGATGTCCGAGTTCACGAGTTCTCCTCCTTCTTACGTGCCTCCGACGGAAGCGGGTCAGGTGTCAAAAGCGGGTAGCCCGTGCGAAGCAGGGCATTCGCGTGGCCGTGCCAGTGGATGTCGAAGGCCGACTGCAACGCGGCCTGCTGGCCCATGACGTCGAGGGTCTGGTTGACGGCACGCTTGGCGGTGGCCAGGCCCCACGCGTCCATCGCCGAGATCTCGTGCGCCAGTTCCATCGTCTGCGCGTCGAGCTCGTCGAGGGGGACCACCCGGTTCACCATGCCTGCGTCGAATGCCTCGGCCGCGGTGAACTTGCGAGCCGTGAAGAGCATCTCCTTGGCGCGTCGGGCGCCGAGCTCCCACGTGTGCGCGTGGTACTCGACGCCGCCGACACCGAACTTCACGACTGGGTCGCTGAAGTAGGCGTTGTCCGCCGCGACGATCAGATCGCACGGCCAGATCACGTTGAGCGCGCCGGCAACGCAGGCGCCCTGGACCGCCGCGATCGACGGCTTCGGCAGGTCGCGCCACTTGCGGGAGAAGCCGAGGTAGTGCTCGGTCTCCCAGCCGTAGGCGCTCTCCAGGGTGGTCTTGCCCTCCCGGAAGTAGCCCGGCGCCGGGGTTTTGAGGTCGTGGCCCGAGGAGAAGTGGTCTCCGTTGGCGCGCACGACGATCACCTTGACCGCGTCGTCGGCGGCGGCCTGCTGCCAGCGGGCGTCGAGGTCGCGCAGCAGCGACTCGTCCTGGGCGTTGTGCTTGTCCGGACGGTTGAGGGTGATCACGGCGACGGCGCCGTCCACGGAGTAGTCGATGTAGCTCATCGCCGCGCCCCCGTGTAGATCCGGTCGAGGGCCGACACGATCTCGGCGTCGTTGCGTGCCGCCGACCCGAAGTCGTACTGCCAGCGCTTGGCGGCGTCGGTGAACAGGTGCACGTTCGACTCGACCATGTACCCGATGCCCGCATGAACCTCGTGCGCCGAGTGGACGATCTGCAGCGCGGCCTTGGCGGCCTGCTTGCGCATCAGGCCGAGGTGGGGCTGTGGGTCGTTGCCGGCATCGATTGCTCCGGCGGCCGAACGCACATGCGCCGAGGTGAGGTGCGTGGCGATCGCGATGTCGGTGCACAGGTACTGCACCGCCTGGAATCGGCCGATCGCACCGCCGAACTGGTGCCGCTCCTGCGCGTACCGCACGGTGATGTCGAGCAGTCGCAGCCCGGCGCCGTACACCTGCGCTGCACGCAGCACCGCGCCGCGCTGCTCGGCGACCAGGGCGGCGCGGTCGGCCTCGCCGCCGCGTGCCAGCACGGCGTCGTCGCTCACCGGCACGTCTTGGAAGGTCACCGCGAAAATCGGGTGGCCGCCCATGTTCGGCATCGCTTCGATACCGATCGACGAGCCGGAATCGACCACGGCTAGCACACTTTCACTGCCTCCGGCGTGAACCAGGAGGCTGTCGGCGCGGTCGGCGTGGCTCACGGCCAGCGCGACACCGTTCAGGACGCCGTTCTCATACGACACCGCCGGGCCCCACTCGGCAGACGGGAACACCGGGATCACCACGGCCTCACCGTTGCCGATGCGTTTGGCGACGCCTGCCGACGTCTCTGTGCCGACCACCAGCGCCGCGTCGCGGGCAATCGTCAGGTCGAGCAGCGGCGTATCTGCCAGCGCGCGGCCCATTTCGACGAATACGCCTGCGATCGTCCCGAGCGGCGGGCTGTCGGCGTCGGCGCCGGTCGGATCACCGAGCTGCAGCCAGCCGAGCTCGGCGAACTGCGCAATCTGATCCGCGAACGGAACCTTGTTCGACCGGTCTTCCAGCGGCGAGTAGCGCGCGAACACCGACTTGCTCACATCTGCGAGGGCGGCGAAGTCCTCGCCCCATGCCAATTCCATCATCTGCTCCTATCGCGGCAGGCCGAGGCCCCGCGTCGCGAGCACCATCCGCTTGAGTTGGGACGTTCCTCCGGCGTGGTTGGCGAACGACTGCCGGTACCAGGCCTCGGGCTTTCCATTGAGTGGGGCGTACGACGATCCCGACCGCAGCTGGCTGATCGGGCCTAGCACCCGGTCGTAGATCTGAGCGAACAGCGGCTCGTACTCCTTGGCTGCGACCTGCTGGACGCCGCCGCCCCAGGGGGTCTGGCGACCGGCCGCGTTGTCGCCGATGATCTCGTAGGCGAGCAGGCGCTGCGTCTGGACGATCTCGGCGAGTTCGGCCAGGTCGGCCTGCACGTGCGGATCGTCGAGCTTGCCCGGAATGTTCTTGCAGTACGCGATCAGATCCCGCAGCCGGGCCTCCTGCATCGCGTAGATCGGTTCGACGGTCCCCGACGCGTAGAAGGCACGCATGATGTACTGCCAGCCCTTGCCCTCTTCACCAATCAGCGAGCTCGCCGGCACGCGGACGTGATCGAGGTAGGTGCTGGACTGGACACCGCCGCCGTAGTTGCGCATCGGGTGGAGGGTGACCCCGGGGCTGCGCAGATCGACCACGAAGATGCTGATCGCATCGCGCGCGGAGTCGTCGGTCGCCGTGCGGGCGGCAACGTACAGGACGTCGGACATCGGCCCCCAGGAGGTGAACGCCTTCTCACCGGTGATGACCCACTCGTCACCCTCCCTGACGGCCTTCGTCCGCAGGGAGCCGAGGTCGGAGCCGGCCTCCGGCTCGGTGAGACCTTCGGCCCACAGGGTCCGCATGCTGGAGATGTCCGGAAGCAGGCGCTTCTTCTGCTCCTCGGTGCCGCCCACCAGGATGGTGCCCGCGGCGAGGAAGATGCCGACCGAGTTGATCATCGGCGCGTCCGCGGCGTACAGCTCCTCCAGGAGGATCTGGTTCGCGATCGGGGACAATCCCTTGCCGCCGTACTCCTTCGGCCAGGTCAGTCCGATCCACCCCTTGGCGGCAACCTTCTTGCTGAACTCGACGGCGATCGCCCACTGGTCCGGAGCATCGTCGAATTCCGGGTTGAAGGCGTTCTCCTTCGGCAGCTCGGCGTCGAGGAACTCCCGGATCTCGGCCCGCCAGGCCTCATGCTCTTGTGCCAGTGTCATTCTCATGACGCGTTCTCCGCCCGTAGCTCGTCGGTGCCTGCGGTCTGCTCGGTGGCGCCGTGGCCGAGGTGGCCCTCGGGGTAGAAGCGACGAGCCCACTTGCGGATATCGCGGAAGCCCGCGGCCTCGGCAGTTGCCAGTCCGGGCGGCTCGGTGTAGCGCTGGTGTTCCCAGATCGCGACGTCAGCTTTGAGCTGTCCGATTGCGTTGCGCTGCCGCTTGGCTACTCGGGAGTCGTCCTGGCCCTCTTCCCTGCTCGCCCACGCGGAGAACCGCAGGATCGAGTGCTCGTCGTCGACGGGTGTCACCGCTGTCAGCGAGCAGATGGCGCCGACGCCGTCGGCGTACGAGAAGCCCAGTCCCACGCCCAGGAGCGAGGCCTTGGTGCGACCCTCGACGGTCTCGATCTCGCCGTCTGCGCCGCGGCGCTTGAAGTTCAGAGCCAGCTCGGTTGTGAAGTCGTACTCACCGAACTCGCGGTGGACGACGGTCGGAATCTCGTCGGCGCGGTGAACGTACTTGAAATGCGCGAAGTCGACGCCGTTCTCGGCGGCGTACTGCGGATGAATCGGCAGCTCGGCCGACTCGAAGCGGCCGGCTTCCCCCGGCTCGTGGTAGTCGCTCACCGGACCGGAACCAGGAAAAAGGTCGAAGATGCTGGGCACGTCGTAGAGTGGGTCGCCGCCGTCGACGTCGTGCCAGATGTACATGATTCCGTCGCGTTCGGCGGTGGTCCAGGTGCCGATCTTGCGGACACGGTTGGTCGCCTTCTGATATGGAATGCAGGTGTTCCGGCCTTCCGGGCTCCACTGCCAGCCGTGGAACGGGCACTGGATGTCGTCGCCACACACCGAACCGCCGTGCCCCAGGTGGGCTCCGAGGTGCTCGCAGTATGCGTTCAGAACCACCAGGCGGCCACTGTGCGTGCGGTAGGCGACGAGGTCTTGACCGAAGTAGCGCAGTGGTACGACGGCCCCGGCTTGGAGGTCGGCAGACCAGCCGATCTGGAACCATCCCGTCGGCCTCATCGATAACGCCATTGGTGACACTTCATCCTCCTGAACTGTTGCGACAGCAGCATTTTCGGTTCCCGCGCAGAAGTTGCTCCACGACAAGGGCTTTCACGGATCACCACCGACAGATGTGCGCCGACACGACGCTCCGCTCGAGCTCGACGAAGCGACCCGCGATCATGTCCGCAGATCACTGCAACTGCGCCGCACCGTGACTGCCATCACTGTAGCCAGCGGCTACGTATGCGTCAACAAGAGTGTGTGAGGTCGGTCATCGTCGCAGGTCAAATGGGCTTTGACGGAACCGTCGCCGCCTTCTCGATACGCCCGAGCCGCTACGACAAAGTGCACGGCGTGCAACGCCAACCGACCTCCGGGGAGCTTGACGGTGGAACTGTCCGCCCATAGCATCACCAGCGTTGAGACGGAGGCCACAGCGCTGGCTCGGTTTTTCCTCATCACACCTTCATCCCCACCGCAACTCGCTGCGCTTCGCGCATTGTGCGGGCGGATTCTCATAGAACAGCGAGGTCAGACGTTGAAAGCAATTGTCTTCGACGGCACCGAAAACAGGCTGGTTGACGGCGTCACCGTCCGCGCCCCCGGCCCGGGTGAAGTCCAAGTCCGCATCGTCGCGAGCGGCTTGTGCCAGAGCGACTTGAGCGTGGTCAACGGAAAGATCCCGTTCCCGTCCCCGGTGATCCTCGGGCACGAGGGTGCGGGCATCGTCGAGGCCGTCGGGCCGGGCGTCACCATGCCCGCGGTCGGCGACCACGTGGTGCTGTCAACACTGGCGACGTGCGGCCAGTGCGCCGCATGCACCTCCGGACATCCCACGATGTGCCGCGAGTCGTTCGGGAAGACGGCAACGCCGTTCGAGCTCGACGGCACCCCGATTCACAACTATGCGACGCTCTCGACCTTCGCCGAGCGAATCGTCGTCCAGGCCGGGCAGGCGGTGTCGATCCCGAAGGACATTCCCCTGTCGACCGCGTGCCTGATCGGCTGCGCGGTACTCACCGGTGCCGGGGCGGTGCTGAACCGCGCCCATGTCCGCCCCGGCGATTCGGTGGTCGTCATCGGCGCCGGCGGCATCGGCCTCAACGTCATTCAGGCCGCTCGCGTCGCGGGCGCGGCGACGATCGTCGCAATCGACACGAACCCCGACAAGGAGTCTCAGACAAGACTTTTCGGTGCCACCCACTTCATCGATGCGACCGCGGGCGACACCGTCGCCACGGTCCGGGAACTCACCGACGGCGGGGCCCATCACGTCTTCGACTGCGTCGGCGGCGAGGCGATCACCAGCCAGGCGATGGAGATGCTCGACTGGGGAGGGCAGTTGATCATGCTCGGTGTCGCGGGTCCGGAGGCCAAGCTGTCGGTCCCGGCCAGCACCTTCTACATGGATCGTTCGGTGCTGGGCTGCCGCTACGGCTCGTCGCGACCGGGCGCAGACATCCCCAAGTACCTCGACCTGTATCGATCCGGCCGGCTCCTCCTCGACGAACTCGTCACCAAGACCTATCAGCTGGAAGATTTCCAGTCCCTCATGGACGACGCACGGAACGGAAAGCTCGACCGCGGAGTCCTGCTGATGCCGTCCTGACGGCGACTTTCCCGTTCGCCGGAACAGGCGGAAAGCCCCTCGGGCCGTCCGCCTGTTCCGGATTCCCGATGCCCGAGCGCCCTATCGGTTCGGCCGGGCCGCGTAGACGAGGAGCTTGAGCAGGTCGGTGACCTCCTGCCGGACGTCTTCTCGATCACGATCCGGATTGTCGGCAAGCGCGGTGAGATAGGGCTCGTACAAATCCCACACCGAGGCGACGAGGCCGATCAGCGACGCCAGAACGCTCGAATCGAACTCGGCCCGCACCTGCGGTTCGACGGGGTTCTTCCACAATGTCTCGATCTGTTTCAGGTATCCGCCCGAACGGGCTCCGCCGAGCAAACGATCCGGTGACGTTCCCTCGAAGACCGACCACATCAGCATCCGTCCGAACTGACCCGAGTCGATATCGGCGCCGAACGAGTTGTCGATCGCCGCGTAGGCGTCCTCCTCGCCGGAGAGGCGCTCGCCGCCATAGCTGACCAGCAACTCCATCACCGCGACGAGCAGGTTCTCCTTCGTACGGTAGAACCGGTAGATGAGGCCGTAGGACACACCCGCCGCGGCGGCGACCTCCCGTAGCGTCACCTTCGCGGGACCCTTGCTCGCGAAGAGATCTGCGGCCGCGAGAAGGATGGCGTGTTGTGCGCCGGTCGACCCCGCCCGGGACGGTGCCCATTCGGCGAGCCCCCTGCCCGTGCGCTTCACGCTCGATCCGGAGGCCGCTGCGGAACGTTCTTCGACCGGGCCGGCCACGTAACCGGCGGCCAATCGAAGCGCATCCCTCCTGGTGTCCGGACGCAGCAACAGTTCGGCCGGCGTCCGATCCGATCCGGCGATTCTCGTGATCGACCACTCGGCGATGGCGCGCGGTTCGACATCCTCGTCGAACGCCGCCAGAAACTCAGGGACCTCCGGACGGATTCCGGGATCCTCCAGATCGAACTGCCATACCGGAAACAACGTCACCCCATCGCCCGGGTAACCGAGCATCTTCCGGTTCCGGATGCGCTTGTTGATCGCCTGACGGCTGATTTCGAGAAACTCGGCCGCCTGCGGGGTGGTCCAGACGTCGTCAGGAGGTTCGGTGAGGTCGCGGAGGGCTTCCATATCGCGCGAACTTTATCACGATCGCCGGCGCCGAAATCGACGGAGTAGCGGCCGAGACTGCGTCGATTCGCACCCAGTCCGCCCGCGGCGACCAGGCGAACTCACCCGCGCCTATTGACGCAAGCGTAGCCAATGGCTACTGTGACGGTGGTCACTGAGCGTTGCAGTGATCCGTAGACGCGACTGCGGCTCGTTTCACTCGACTTCAGCAGACCTCCGCGTCGACGTACACCTGCCTGCCTGCCGGTCCTGTGACATGAAAATCCTTGTCGTAGAGCAGATTCTGTGCAGCTGCCGAGAACCGCTGACCTCGTGACAGCCGCATGCATGTCGGAATCCCGGACAGTCCTCGGATACGTGCCAGGAGGCGGCCCGGACTCGCGCGCGGGAACCACGTGCTCGAACTCGGAATCGAACATTCCTCGGTCATCACATCGAACGTCACACCGAACAGGAGCACTATGAGCTCACCCGAGATCGCGCCATCGCACAGCCTGGTTCGCAGGGCGTCGCTGGCAGGCTTCTTCGGAACTGCCGTCGAGGCCTACGACTTCATGGTTTTCACCTTTCTCATCGCCTATCTTTCTCCCCAGTTCTTTCCCAGCGACGACCCCGCGGTCGGCATTCTGAGCTCTCTCGTGGTCCTGGGCACCGGCTTCCTCGCACGTCCGGTCGGAGGCATCGTCTTCGGCCGAATCGGTGACCGCTTCGGTCGTCGGTTCGCACTGATCGTCACCATCTCCGGCATGGGTGGCGCGACCGTCCTGATGGGACTGTTGCCCACGCATTCTGCCGTCGGAATTCTCGCCCCCGTGCTGCTCGTCTTCACGCGCCTGCTGCAGGGCTTCTTCGCCGGCGGGGAGCAGATGGGTTCGGCCACGTTCGTCACCGAGCACGCATCTGTCAAGAACTACGGCATCCTGAGCGCGATGACCCCGGTGGGATTCGCATTCGGTGGCACCCTTGCACCGCTGGTCGTCGCCGTCACCACCTCCCTGTCCTCGGAGGAAGTGATGGCCGACTGGGGTTGGCGCATTCCCCTCCTCACGTCTCTCCCGCTGATGCTGTACGTGCTGTTCCTGCGCACCCGGCTCGAGGAGTCCCCCGACTTCAAGGAACTCGCCGACAAGCACGAGGTCCAGTCCTCCCCGGTGCATTCCGTCGTGACGCGGTACCCCGTGACCCTGCTCCGTGTGATCGCGCTCAGCGCATCGGTTCTCGCGATCGGTTACGTGGTTCCGGCGTACATGCCGCTGTTCCTGCAGCGGGAGGTCGGTATGGCCCCCGGTACCACCGCCTGGCTGGCCACCGCCGGATCCGCCTTCGCCATCGCCGTCGGATTCGCCTCCGGATTCATGATCGACAGGAGCGGCCGGAGGAACACCATGATCCTGGGGCTGGGCACCATCCTCGTGGCGATGTTCCCGATCATGTTCCTCATCAAGTCGACCGGCGGGAATCTGATCGTCACCGCGCTTGGCCACATGCTCCTCGTCGGTCTGGCCGGAGCCTCCGCGGTCCCGGTCTACGCGACACTCACCTCGGCCTTCCCGGCCGCGGTCCGCTACACCGGCGCTGCGATCGGATTCGGCCTCGGCTCGGCGATCGGCGGCGGGGCCGGTCCCTACCTCGCAGGAAAACTCACCGCCGCGACGGGGAACCCCTACGCCGCTTCCGTCGTCGTCGGCGCCGCAGCCCTCTTGGGCATCGTGGTGATCGCCACCATGCCGAACAGCAACAGCAGCGCCGCCCCCGAAGCAACGCTCATGACAGGCGACATCGACGCCGTCGACGCGGATCCGGCCAGAGACTCTTCACTGTCTCCGAAGATGGTGTGACATCCAATGTTCTTGGCCCCATGACCTTTACGCGTCGGGTCCGCGAAAATCGGCGCCGTACGCAGTTCCTCGATCGGAGTACGTATGACTCAGAACCCTGCGCGGTCCGCCGACCGCGCCGACGGTGACCGGATCGTCGATTGCCTCAGTCGGTTCGACCTGTCGCGACGCCGATACCTCGTGCTCGGTGGCGGACAGGGAATGGGGCGGCAGGTCTCCCATGCACTCGCTCAGCTCGGCGCCACCGTGATCGTCGTCGACATCGACCTGAGTCGTGCCGCCGGCGTATGCGCGGAAATCGGTCCGGCGGCCACGGCCGAGCGGGTTGACGCCACCGACGACACGGACATGGCCGCGTTGGCCGGGCGTGCGGGTGAGATCGACGGCATCGTCGACGTCATCGGCATGGCGCGGTACGGACCCCTGCTCGACATCACCGACGACGACTGGAGTTGGGCGGAGTCCATCGTTCTCCGCCACGCGGTCCTCACGATCAGGCATTTCGGCGCCCGGTTCCGCGACCGCGGCGATGGGTCCATCACCTTCGTATCGTCGGTCTCCGGAATCGGCAGCTCCCCGGTGCACGCCGCCTACGGGGTGTACAAGGCCGCACTCGGATCACTGGTCCGCTCCGCGGCAATTGAGCTGGGGCCTTCAGGTATTCGCGTCAATGCGGTGGCCCCCGGTTTCGTACTCACGCCCCGGATCGCGGCAATCCTCGACGTCGATGCGCTCGAGAACACTCGCACCCAGATACCGCTTCAGCGGGTGACGATGCCGGCCGACGTCGCGAGCGCCCTGGTCTTCCTGGTGAGCGACCTCGCCCGGACGATCACCGGACAGGTGATGGTCGTCGACGGCGGGGCCACCACCAAGTATCCGTACGACATGTCGGGTTTCTGAGTCGGCCGACCGGGCCCCTCGGGGATTGTCCAGCTTTGCCGGTTGACGAAGAAGTAGCCAATGGCTACAGTTCACTCGGGAACAGTGACCGCGGTCACGTCACTCCGTATCGGTCGCGGTCGACCGATGGCATTCACCCCCTAGCCCACAAGGAGGAATCGATGTCGTACGCCGTCGATCCCGAGTACCTGCCGATGCTGGGATTCCTTCCGCGCCTCGACGTCTCCGACGCCGTAGCGGCGCGCACGCTCGTTCGCTCGATGGGCGCGGAGGATCCGATGGCGACCGTGCCCGCGGCCGTCGTGGTGGAACGTCGGACAGTGCCGGCAGCCGACGGGGCGGGCATCGAACTCGTCGTGTTCCGGCCGGAACACCGCATCGAGCAGCCGCTCCCCGGTATCGCGTACTTCCACGGCGGAGGGTTCGTCTTCGGTGACGCGAACACCGACGTCCGGGTTCCGTCGGCACTCGCTGCAGACCTCGGTGCAGTGGTGGTGTCGGTCAACTATCGCCTCGCTCCCGAGTACCCGTTCCCGACGCCGTTCGACGACTGCTTCACCGCCCTGACTTGGATGGCCGGCGACAACGACCTCGGGATCGACCCGGCCAGGATCGCCGTCGCCGGGATCAGCGCCGGCGCCGGACTCGCTGCGGCAGTAGCGCTCAAGGCACGCGAAAGCGGCGGTCCCACAATCTGTTTCCAGGCACTGGACTCGCCCGTCCTCGACGACCGCCTGCTCACCGCATCGGCGACCGAGTACACCGATTCCCCGCTGTGGAACCGCCAGAATTCGATGGACAGTTGGTGCCACTACCTCGGGGCCGACGCCGACCGCGATCGGACATCGGAGTATGCGGCTCCGGCGCGCGCACGCGACCTCACGGGATTGCCGCCTGCCTACATCGCGGTGTCCTCGTACGATCCCCTCCGCGACGAGGGGATCGACTACGCACAACGACTGACTCGCGCCGGTGTGCCCACCGAACTGCGGTTGCACCCCGGGACCTTCCATGGATCGTCGGGAGTGTTCCCGCAGGCGGCGATCTCCCAGCGGATCGACGCCGACTACACGGCCGCCATCCGGCGAGCGCTGTACAGCTGGGCCACGAGTACACCACTGACATCGGAGAATCATGCCTAATCGTTTTGAAGGAAAGGTCGCGATCGTCACCGGTGGCGCACGCGGGCAGGGTGAACAGGTCGTTCGGGCGCTGGCACGTGAGGGCTGCTCGGTCGTGATCGGCGACGTCCTCGACGATCAGGGAAAGGCGGTCGCCGACGACCTCGGCGCGTCCGTCGTCTACACCCGTCTCGACGTGACGTCCCCGACCGACTGGGCGCAGGCAGTCGCAGTGGCGACGTCGACGTTCGGCGGGCTCGACGTCCTCGTCAACAATGCGGCGATCTACCGCAGGCAGCTGCTCGAGGACGAGACCGTCGCCGACCTCGACAAGGTCCTCGACGTCAACCTGCACGGACCGTTTCTCGGCATCCAGGCCGTCATCCCCGCCATGCGCGCCCGGTCCGGCGGGGCGATCGTGAACGTGTCGTCGCTCGCCGGAACCACGTCGTACCCGGCGCACGGGTCGTACAGCATGTCCAAGTGGGCCCTGCGTGGACTGACGAGGACCGCGGCGATCGAGCTCGCGCCGTCGAACATTCGGGTGAATGCCGTTCTCCCCGGCAACATCCGGACCGACATGTCGCCGACGACCGGCTCCGCCGATGCCCCGACCGGTTTGAAGCGTCAGGCGGACCCGCAGGAGACCGCGAACGCCGTGGTGTTCCTCGCCTCGGACGATGCATCGTTCGTCAACGGCACCGACGTCATCGCGGACGGCGGCGCCCTACTCGGGTAGCAGCGCCACCCTTCCCCCCCCCAACCCGACCCCGTCAGCCGACCACATCACGTGCCGCTGATGCAGATCCCGATCTTTGGAGACACATGTCCACCTCGAATCCGGCAGCCGACCCCACCGCCCAACACTTCGACGTCGTCGTCATCGGCGCGGGATTCAGCGGAATGTATGCGCTGCACCGTCTCCGCCAACAGGGTCGACGGGTCGTCTGCCTGGAAGCCGGTGACGGCGTCGGCGGAACCTGGTTCTGGAACCGCTACCCGGGCGCCCGCGTCGACATCGAAAGCATGCAGTACTCCTACTCCTTCGACGACGACCTCCAGCAGGAGTGGGAGTGGTCGGAGCACTTCTCGCCGCAGCCTGACCTGGAGGCATACGCCAACCACGTCGCCGACCGATTCGAGCTGCGCGAGGACATCCGGTTCGAGACTCGTGTCAACGAGCTGACCTTCGACGAGGCAGCGGACGAATGGCACGTTGGCACCGCACAGGGCGAGCGATTCGTCGCCAAGTACGTGATCGCGGCCACCGGCAGTCTGGACGTCTCGAACGTCCCCGCCTGGCCCGGTCTGGACGGTTTCCGCGGCGAGGCGTACCACACGTCGCGGTGGCCCAAGGGGGGCGTCGAGCTCGCCGGCAAGCGCGTGGGCCTGATCGGCACCGGTTCCACCGGCATCCAGCTCGTCCCGGAGGTGGCCGCCGTCGCCGACCACCTCACCGTCTTCCAGCGGACCCCGAACTTCAGCCTCCCTTCGTTCAACCGGGAGCTGGATCCCGAGTACGTGCGGGAGTGGAAGGCCGACTACCCCCTGCGCCGCCAGGATGTGCTGAAGACCCACGGCGCCGTGCTGATGAGCAACGCCGCCGAGCAGCGCTCGATCTTCGACTACACCGCCGACGAGCGCGAAGAGGTGATGGAGCGCGCATGGAACGCCCGGAACGGACTCGAGTTCATCCGTACGTTCACCGACACCTCCATCGACCCGGAGGCGAACGAGATTCTGGCCGAGTTCGTGCGGAACAAGATCCGTGCCGTCGTCGACGACCCGGAGACCGCCGAGCTTCTGTGCCCCAAGACCTATCCGATCGGCGGCAAGCGGATCTGCGTGGACTCCGGCTACTACCAGACGTTCAATCGGGACAACGTGAAGCTGGTCGACGTACGGGCGCATCCCATCGAGGAGGTCACCGAATCTGGGATTCGCACAGACGATTCTGACTACGAGCTCGACGTGATCATCTTTGCGACCGGATTCGACGCGATGACCGGTTCGATGCTGAAGCTGAACGCGACCGGGCAGGGCGGGGTACGACTCGCCGACAGGTGGGCCGACGGTCCGAAGACGGTCTTCGGGCTGATGACCGCCGACCTCCCGAACCTGTTCATGGTGCACGGGCCCGGTAGCCCGTCGGTCCTGGCGCAGATGATCACCACGGGCGAGTGGCAGGTCGACTGGATCCTGCGAACCATCGACTACCTCGAGGACCATCAGATCTCTCGTTTCGGTGCCACCTCCGCGCAGGAGGACGGGTGGGCCACCGAATTGGACACCGTCGCCTCACGCACGATGCACTCGAAGACGGACTCCTGGTACACGGGCGCGAACATTCCCGGCAAGCCGCGAGTGCTGCTGATGTACGTCGGCGGATTCGAGCGGTACTCCAACTGGTGCACCCGAGCCACGGAGCAGGGGTACGCAGAATTCGACAAGAAGCAGCGGGTGGTGTCTCTGCCGTAGGGCCGGCCCTCGAATACCGAATCAACGACGAACCACCGAGAGGGTAGGCGACTGAACGTGAGTACATCGCGAGGCGCCGTCATCGGGCACGAACTGACCGTTGCCGACGTTATCGAGGAAACCTCGGACTCCAAGTCGATCGTGCTGCGGCGGCCGGATAAATACCGTGAACTCTTC
Organism: Rhodococcus sp. NPDC127527; assembly: GCF_042672245.1. Lineage (NCBI taxonomy): Bacteria > Bacillati > Actinomycetota > Actinomycetes > Mycobacteriales > Nocardiaceae > Rhodococcus > Rhodococcus sp. NPDC127527. The sequence goes on along the minus strand of NZ_JBHXVP010000017.1, from coordinate 32,266 downwards.
ACCTACCGGCCCGGCCAGTTCTTGACCATCCGTATCCCGAGTGACCGCACTGGGCACATCGCCCGGTCGTACTCGTTGTCGAGCGCCCCCGACGTCGACGACGATCTGAAGGTGACCGTCAAGCGCACGGCCGGCGGATACGGCTCGAACTGGTTGTGCGACAACGTCACACCCGGGAGCCTGATGACCGTCCTGCCCCCGTCGGGCCGGTTCACACCCGCAAGCTTCACCGACGACCTGTTGCTGTTCGCGGCAGGCAGCGGCATCACGCCGATCATCTCCATCCTGAAGACCGCCTTGCTCCGATCCGACTGTTCGGTGGTGCTGTTCTACGCGAATCGCGACAGCGGCTCGGTGATCTTCCGCCGGGAGCTCGACGACTACTCCGACAAGTTCGGAGACCGACTGACGGTGCACTACTGGCTCGACACCATCCACGGCTTTCCGTCGCAGGAGGGAATTGCCGAGTTGGTGGCGGACGACTCGTCATGTGAAGTCTTCGTATGTGGCCCTGCGCCATTCATGGATACGGTGGCTGCGGGTCTTCGTGCAGCGGGTGTGGCGAAGGAACGTCACCACCAGGAAGTGTTCGTGTCGATCTCGGGCGACCCCTTCGAAGCACCCCGGCCGATCGCGGGCGATCAGTCGGACTCGGTGGTCGACACGATCGTCCACCTGGCCGGCGAATCTCATCAGTTCGGCTGGCCGGTCGGCCGAACTCTCGTCGATGTGCTCTTGGATCGCGGGGTCGACGTCCCGTTCTCCTGCAGATCGGGCGAGTGCGGTTCCTGTGCGTGCACTCTCGTGTCCGGCAAGGTCGTGATGGAGAACGCGGACATCCTGGACCCCGCGGACATCGCCGAAGGCTTCGTGCTCGGGTGCCAATCTCGTCCTGATTCGGGGCCGATCGAAATCGAGTTCTGAAATCCGAATGGTCTCTGAAACCAACCTTTGAGAAAGTGACATCGAATGACTCGGTTGTTCGACAATTTCCGACTTGGTGACATCGTTCTCCGAAACCGCGTGGTGATGGCCCCCATGACCCGTGCCCGAAGCGTCGACACCATCGCGGGTGCAGTGACCGCGGAGTACTACCGCCAGCGCGCGACCGCAGGACTGATCGTCACCGAAGGAACACCGATCTCCCCGGAAGGTCAGGGGTATGCGTACGTTCCCGGTATCTGGTCCAGGGAACAGGTCGCCGGATGGCGCGGGGTAACCGATGCCGTCCACAACGAGGAGGGCCGCATCTTCGCCCAGCTCTGGCACGTCGGCCGTCTGTCGCACACCTCGCTCCAGCCTGGACGGCGCCATCCGGTCGGTGCCGGCGCAGCACCGGCCCATGAGGGCAAGACCTTCGCGTTCACCGACGACGGCACGGTCGGCTTCGTCGACGTGAGCACGCCCCGGCCGTTGTCCACGCAGGAAGTAAGTCGGGTTGCTCGTGACTTCGCCTGCGGTGCAACCAATGCGCGGGAGGCCGGCTTCGACGGCGTCGAGCTGCACGGAGCCAACGGCTACCTGTTCGAACAGTTCCTCAACCCCTCTACCAACACGAGAACCGATCACTACGGTGGGTCGATTCGACATCGTGCCCGGTTCCTCCTCGAGACCGTCGATCGGGTGAGTGAGGCGATCGGTTCCACCCGTGTCGGACTTCGGCTGTCGCCCTTCGGTGAGCTGTTCGACATGCCTGCCTACGCTGAAACCGCCGACACCTACCTGTATCTGGCATCCGAGCTGTCCCGCCGAGACCTTGCCTACGTGCATCTCGTCGATCAGCTTCCATCAGGTGATCGCCTCATCGACGTCGACTTTCTCGCCGCTGTCCGAGCCGAGTACCGGGGAACGATCATCTTTGCCGGAGGCATGACCCGAGAACTGGCGGAGGAGCTGGCGGCGAAGAACGTGATCGATCTCGCCGCGTTCGGGCAGCCGTTCATCGCCAACCCCGACCTCGTCGAGCGCTTGCAGAACGGGTGGCCCCTCACGACACCCGATCGGGACTCGTACTACGGCGGTGGTGCGGAGGGCTACCTCGACTACCCGAGGTTCGACCCGGCGACCGTGTGACCCGCCGTCGCGTTTTCCGAAGGCGTCGTCCAACAACGCAGAGCGAGAAGGACTCTCACCGATGATCGATACTGCGCCGTCTCCCGCCCAGTGGCGGGGCGTGGACCTGGGTACCCGAGTGTCGTCCTGTCCGGTGGCCGAGCCGTTTTCGCTTGATTCCCAACACCGTCGACGTCTGCGAACGAGTCCCTGGACTTGCTCGCTCACGCCGATCGGTGCCGAGTTAGTTAGTTCCGCTTCTCACTGGAGGTTCAATGTCCGAATTGCACATCCCGAGTTACGATCCGGCCACTCTTGTTCGATCCGTAGCGGTCGAGATCGAGGCGCCTGCGAGGGTCGTGTGGGAGGTTCTCACCGACCTCGACAGTTATCCGCACTGGAACCCCTTCTGCGTGTCGGTGAGGTCGACGCTGGAAGTGGGTGCGCCCGTGGAGATGACGCTGGCGGACTACTCCGGTGGCACGGGAACGTTCCCGCACACCGAGTACGTCTGCGCCGTGGTGCCGGAGCGCCTGCTGTCCTGGGAACTGCGGCCCACCGAGGTCTCCCGGGACGCAGCCCGACGTGACCAGGTAATCGAGCACATCGACGAGAATCGTTGTCTCTACTACTCCACGGACGCGTTCCTCGGTGAGGCGGCGCAAGAGATCATGGAGGAGAGCGGCGCTTGGGTGAAGAGTGCATTCGACGACACCGCCGTGGCACTGAAGGAGCGGAGCGAGGCCCTTCACGCCGACCGCCGTCGTGAAAATCTGCGGTCCGGCACGATGGCTCGGAAAGGCTGAGCGATGGCACACCGCATGCAGGACAAGATCGTCATCGTCACCGGCGGATCGTCGGGGCTGGGGCGAGCGACGGCCGAACTGATGATCGCCGAGGGTGCCCGTGTCGTCATCGCGGACATCAACGCGGAGGCGGGGGAGGCGGTGGCGAACACGATCGGTGCGGAATTCGTCCGTACCGACGTCGGCGACCCGGCGGAGGTCGAGGCTCTGGTCGCCGGCACCGTGGCCCGGTTCGGGCGCCTCGACGTGATGTGCAACAACGCCGGTGTCATCGCCACCGCGCCGGTCCTCGATACGACAAACGAAGCTTTCGACCGCATGGTGACCGTCAACTTCGGAGGGGTCTTCTACGGCACGAGGGCGGCGGGTCGGGTGATGGTGGAGCAGGGATTCGGCGCCATCGTCAACACCGCCTCGAACGGCGGGTGTTCCCCTTCGGAAGACATGGCCGTCTACAGCGGTACGAAGGCGGCGGTGGTGGCACTGTCGAAGGCATGCGCCATCGAGCTGGCGCCCAAGGGTGTCCGCGTGAACACGATCTCGCCGGGAACGATGCTCACCGGCATGGTGCCGGACGTGGATGGAATTGTCGAGGTTCTCGACAAGCTCCAGCCCGTCGGATACGCCGCGAATCCGGCTCAGATGGCGGCAGGGGTCCTGTTCCTTGCCTCGGACGAAGGTAACTACGTCACCGGTCACGATCTGGTCGTCGATGGAGGGGCGACCGCAGGTCGACGCGCGGTAGGAGTCTGAATCGCGCCGGGAGCGACGTCAGTGAGAAGAGGAATGGGCGATCGGAGTAGGTAGAGACGAGCCGACGGGGGTTCGAACCTCGACGAGGTTCGAACCCGCGTCGGCTGGACAAGCGGCGCTTCCTGCTTCAGAGTGCGTTGATCCGATCCCGCCACCGACCGGAATGCGCCAGTGACCGCATGATGTAGTGATCAAGATTCCGGAACCCGAGCGCGTCCATTCCGAACCATCCATCTCTCTCAGAGGCCCAGATCAGATCTCCCTCAACTCACTCACAGGTCCAGCAGGCCCGTCGGTGACGCCGCCGCCGATCGTCTCTCGGAGCTGGCGGGTCGGCTCCGTCGATCGGCGGGCCACGACTGGACCGGCGCCATCTTTACCGACTGGTCAACCTGTCCAATCGGCATGCAGCCCTGATCGACCCGCCATCGGTGAACACTCCTCAGAGCCCTGACCAGCCAGGGATCCGAAACCTCCGCCCAGATCGCCGATCGAGGACCGAAATCGTCCGCAATCGCTGCCACGCTGGGTCCATGACTACCCCCGACGAACGCGACGTCCTCCTCGGCCTGCTCGCCCGCCAACGCGCGGCCCTGCGCGGCGCCCTCTCCGGGCTCACCGAAGACCAGGCCCGAAGTGTGCCCAGCGCCAGCTCGATGAGCCTGGCCGCCCTGCTGAAACACGTTGTCCGCGGCGAGGAGCAGGCGCTCGCGCTGCTCACCGGCGAAACGGGCGACGCCGATCCCGACCCGGTCGCCGGCTGGCTGGCCGGCTGGCAAGTGTCCACGGAGGAGACCGTCGCGACCCTGCTCGCCCGGCAGGACGCGGTGGCCGCGCGGATGGCGGCGCGGGTTCGAGCCGAGGACGATCTCACCCGGCGGCCCGCCATCCCGGCCGAGGTTGCGCAGTGGTTCGACGCGGGCGTTCACGACGTGCGGTGGTTGGTGCTGCACCAGATCGAGGAGCAGGCCCGACACGCCGGTCACGCGGACGTGATCCGCGAGTCGATCGACGGCGCGCAGGCGGCCCAGCTCACCGGAACCTGACCAATTTGCGGATGCGACCGAGCGCAAGGTGGCGAACGAATCCGAAGCTGCTCCGGCTCGACCACGCTGAACGGGCGCTGCTTTGCACTTCGGGTCAGCCTCGGGAGTGCTGGGCCTATTCGACCGAGCGGGTGCGGATCGCTTGCCGGTGGGCACTGCAGATGTGAGTCCCCATGGATAGGATTTGCCGCATGCCGATCGGGGTGGGAGAAGTTCATCGGATTCACAGGTTGCTGTCGAGCGCATGTGCGGCGGCCGCCGTCGCGGGACTGATCGCGACCGCTCCGGTCGCGCACGCAGAGACCGCCGGCTCCTCGCACGCGGAGACCGATGGCAGTTCGTGCGCGCAGGGCTGGCAAGCCGATATTCTCGCGTCGGGTCTGGGCGGTCTGGAGAATCTCGAGCCCGACGGGTTCGGCGGCTTCTACTTGTCCGGCATCGTCAGAGGCGTCCTGTACCACGTCGATTCCAGCGGCGAGGTCGCCACACTGCTGTCGGGTCTGGACAATCCGGCTGGGTTGCGGCTGGTCGGTGACGACCTGTACTTCCTGACCGGCGACGGCACCGCATTCACCGGCACCGGCACCCTGCGGCGCTACGACGTGACCACCGGCGCGATGACCACGCTGTTGACCGGGCTGGTTCAACCCAACGGGTTGCTGCTGCTTCCCGACGGGGACCTGCTCATCTCCCACCTGTCGATTCCCATACCGGTGGGCATGAGCCGGTATCGGCCCTCCACCGGTGAATTCACCCCGCACTGGTCGAATACGCCCTACCCCAACGGTATTGCGCTGACAGCGGACCGGACAGCCATCTACACCGAGAACGACTTCACCTCGCAGGTGCTGAGGATTCCGCTGGATGCGCCGACGACCGCAACCGTGGTCGCCGGCGTTCACGACGGTCTCTTCCCGGGACTCGACGACATCGAGGCCACCCAGGCCGGGCAGCTCTACCTCGCCGGCGACACCTCCGGCAGCGTCTACAGCATGGATACGGCAACGGGCTCGACCTGCACCATCGCTTCCGGCTGGCAGACCTCGAGCCCCATGCCGCCCAACGGCCCGACCTCGGTCCGGATCGCCCGCGACGGACAGGGCTGGGCGCTGTATGTCACCAGCATCGACGGCAACCTACGCCGCCTGCGTCCCCCGCCCGGCGTCGACCTCACGCCCGTACTCGCCGACACCGACGTCCGCACCCCAGACTGAGCCTGAATCGCGCGGCCGTGGGGTGGATGCACGGTCACAGTAGGCCCCGACCGCATGCTCATCGGCTACTTCAGGACGCGGCTGAGAGGCGACCGGCGCAGGTACAACTCGTCCCGGCTGATCTTGATCCTTGGTGACGCGGTTGTCCCAGACGCACCGCCGTCCGAGCGGCCCGTCAGTTCACAGTCCCCACCGGCGCCGGCAACACCACCGCACAAACCGCGCTCCCACCCCGCCCCGGCTCCAGTGCCTCCCGCACCACCTCGATCGCCACCGGGTCGTACGGCAACTGCAGATGATCGGCATAATCGGTGGCGCACCGATCTTGCAGGACCTCGTTTCGCACATTCGGACCGTCCGACAACAGTCCGGTGAGGTACGGCGTCGCTACCTCGTCGTATCGGGACACGATGTCGGTGAAATGCACATCCGGCACCCGCGCCGGGTCGGGATTCAGCTCGGCGAGGAACGGCGACGCGGCTGCCAGCTGGCGACACTGTGCACACACCCGCGAAAGCCCGTCCGCCGCACCCGCAATCGTCAACAGACCGGACGTCCCGTCGAGATCGGATCCGTGGAATGGAGTCCCGAGGCTCACGAGGTTGCGAACCGACTGCGCCCCGCCGAGTTCGGTGAGGTACCAGAAGGCGACGGCCCCGCCGACCGAGTGCGCGACGATGTCGACCTTGGGGGCACTGGTCGCTTCCCGTACTCGTGTGACGAACGCGTCGACTTCGCGGGCGCTGTCCTGCACGCTGGCGAATCCGCCGTAGCCACCGAACGTGGTCTTGCCGATGGTGGTGCTGAAGACGCAGTACCCGTCGTTGGCCAGCAGCGGTGACAGCGTCTGCCAGGCCAGCGTGTCGGTGGAGGCGAACCCGTTCAGCAGGACAACAGGATTCGGATGTTCACGGCTCGGCTTGCACGACATGTCGTTCGCTCCCGGCGGCGCCTGCCCCGGGTGGGTGAGCTGTGCTGCCACACCGTCGAGATAGCCATGCGGAACGGGATACGTCGGCTCAGCCTGCGCCGTCCCACCTCCCGCAGCAAGGGCAAGGGCCAACAGGACACCGACCACCGTCGTCCTACGCATCGCCGTACGCCTCCCGATATCGAGTCAACGCCACCACATCTTCGGCCAGAACAGCCCGGTCACCGTCCGGCGACCGAGAATACGCCAATTCGATTGCACGATCTCCGAATTCGACCGCCAGCAAGGTAACAACCCAGTCGGTACCGACGATGCCGAGCAGCGCCAGGCCTAGCTGTGTCGTGCGATTCGGACATGCCCTGAGAACGGCGGCCGCGGGCCGCGGGTGGCCGAGTCGGTCAGGGCTCGAGCACGTAGCGGCTGCGTGTCCCATCAGCGACGGCCTCCCCGCCGCGGAGTCGCCCTCTTTGGTCGACTTGTCAATACGCAGCCAGACCCCACGCGCGTAGATCACTTCCTCGTCTGGGCGAGTGACGAACAAGGCCCCACTGTCGTGGACGGAGAAGTTGGCGTCGTCGCCGTAGCGCTCCGTAACGAAACGTGAGCCACCGACGAAGAACGGGCGGAGGACGTCGTTAGTGGATCTAACGTCGCGGGGGCCACAGGAGCTTGGGGACTGTGGCAACAAACTACGGGTGGGAGACAAGAATGTCGATCGTCAGGAAGCGGACAGCTGGACTTGCGGTGACGGCGGCAGTCGCCGCGGGTGTGGGAATCTCGGGGGCAGCGCCAGTGGCAGCGGATCCGATCACGGAGATGTGTACGTCTCCGACACCAACGACAAGAGCGTGAAGAAGCTCGGCGCAGGCCAAACTCAGCCGGTCACCTTGCCGTTCACCGGCCTCCAGGATCCGCGGGCGGTTGCGGCGGGGGTGCTCGAGCTTGCCGCCGACGCTTCCATACCGGCGGCGGGAAGCCCCTTCGGTAGCTGGAACACCCTGAGCTGAATCAAGGCCGGGCAGTCTGCGTGCGAACAACCGACACACCTGCCCGCCTGAAACGGTCGCCGCTGAGTGTCATTGCAGCCGTTCGAAGATCATCCGACGTGTCGAAAATCTGAAGGAGCGAAATGGGGAAACGTAGCCGCGGCGCACTGGCTCTGTCCGCGTTGGTAGCGGGAATCGGGATCGTGGTGACACCGACCGCCGGGGCGAACCCGCCGCCGGCACCACCGGCGCTGCCCTCCCTGACCGGAGGAGCACTCGCTGCCGCGTTCGATGCCGGCTTGCCGATCGTTGAGGCCACTGGAACCCAGAAGCCGCCGTGGTATTCGATTCCGACGGTCTTCTACCGTGTCATCACCGATCGCAGCACGCTGTCCTCGCCATCCACCAAGTTCGTTGTGCTCGGCCAGCGGCCACCGGATACCTTCGCCGTCGCTCCCGGCACGTTCGGTCAGGTGGGTCTGGCCGGGCCGATCGCCACCTGGGATCCGCGAGGGATCGACCCGAACGTCAGCTGGTCGTTCGCGAACACCCCCGCTGTGTGCGCCGCCGACTGCGCCGGCGTCGCATACTTCAGTTTCGCCAGGTAACAGCCTGGCAACAGGGTTGACCGTACCGCGAGGACGCTGCGGGCCCCGCCCCTCGCGGGGCCCGCAGCCCTCTCGGCCCTGACGACCTTCGGACACGGCCGCACTTCTCACCCGCCGCAGACTTGCAGGTCGCCTCGGTCTGATTCGCCCCGCGCGAGCGTCCACGCAGTCCGGCATCGGCGCACCTCGTCGAGCTGGTCCATCACCGTCTCCCGCCCATCGGAACCCTCGGTGCGCACCTGACATACAGATCGTCGCTTTGAAATCGCATCTACTTTTGCCCACTTCGGCAGGTGGATCGAGTCCGGGGAGGGACTGCAGCATGCGGCGCGCGAAAGTGAAACCGTCGATGGCGCCGGAAGGGGAGCTCCGACCAACCGGACCACGCCTGTTGTCCACCGAACGGTCCACCCTTGCAGTTCTTCTGCTGTGCGCGGCGGCCTCGGTGGTGTTGTTGGTGACGACGGTCAGTCCGTGGATGCCCGAGATCGGGTTGTTCGCGGGCGGTGCTGACCTGGACGTGTATCGAGACGGCGCCCGACGTGTGATGCAGGGGCTTCCGCTGTACGCAGGCCCCGTCATCCACGGCCTGCTCTACACCTACACCCCGTTCTCGACGCTGGTGTTCATCCCGTTCGGGCTGCTGCCGGGCGGTAGCGACAAGTACATCTGGATGGGGCTCAACATCGTTCTGCTGGTGGGGATCGTCGCGCTGTGCTGGCAGATGCTCGGCTACCGGATCACCCCACACCTGGTGGCGGTCTCGGCACTGTTGGCGATGTCGTGCACTTTCCTCGAACCGGTGCGCACCACACTGTTCTACGGACAGATCAATCTGGTGTTGATGCTGCTGGTGCTGTGGGACTGCTCCCGGAGCGAGCGCAGCAGGCTGGCCGGCGTCGGGGTCGGTATCGCGGCGGGTATCAAGCTCACCCCCACCTACTTCGTGCTGTATTACCTGGCGCTGCGCCGGTGGCGGGCCGCAGTGGTCGCTGTGGCGACGATCGTCGCCACCATCGGGGTGAGCTGGATTGCGCTGCCGCGAGATTCGCGTCAGTACTGGACCGACACGTTCTTCGAGTCCACCCGGATCGCGGAGGACACGCACCCGTCGAACCAGTCGCTGCGGGGGGTGATCGCACACCTGACGGGCGCGCCGGCCCCGACGTGGTTGTGGCTGCTGCTCGCTTCGGGCGTCGTCGCGACGAGTACGTGGGTGGTCGCGCGGCTTCACCGGGACGGTGAGCGTCTCCTGGCGGTGACCGTTGCCGGGATGAGCGCCGCGGTGGTGTCGCCGTTCTCGTGGAGCCACCACTGGGTGTGGTTCGTTCCGCTGATGGTCTACGCCGTGCACCGGGCGCTGGCGAACCAGTGGTGGTGGACGGCGGTCCTGGGAATCTACGCGGCCGCCGGCGCGTGGGCGTACAGGTGGGACGAGAAGATCGTGGTGGTCGGACTCTTCCTGTTTCCGCCGTCGTGGGCACTCACCACCGTGCTGCAGAACACGTACGTACTCGTCTACGCGGTGGTGATGGTGGTCGCGGCGACGATCACCGTTCGCGCGAAACGGCACCGCCGCCAGGAGTCGTCTCGTCTCGGATCCACCTCCGGCGTTGCCCTTCTCGCGATCAGGCAATCCCACCGCTGAGCAAGACGTCTACTGCCGCGGGTCGACGGCGTGCACGACTCCCCACCGCGACGGGGGAAGGACGATCAGCCGCACCCTGCCGACGATGTTCGCGACGGGGACCGCACCGCCGAGTTCGTCGGCCATGTGGAATCGCGAGTCCTTCGAATTGGCCCGGTTGTCGCCCATCACCCACACGCTGTCCTCGGGCACGACCACCGGGCCGAAGAAGATCCCCTGACACGGGACACCGTTGCCCGGGGAGGTCCGGCTGTCGATGTACGGCTCGACCAGTGCCTTGCCGTCGACCTTCACCCCTTCGTCGCCGGGCCGGCACTGCACGGTCTGACCGGCCACGGCGACAACACGTTTGACGAGATCGTTCTCGTCCGGCGGTACCAGCCCCACCGCCGAACCGACATTCTCGATCCCCCGCAGAACAGGGTTCCCCGACCGCCGCGACGAGTAGTCCGTGTTCCACGACGGTGGCCCCTCGAAGACCACGACGTCTCCCGGTTCCGGGTCGCCGAACCGGTAGGTGATCTTGTCCACCACGATCCGATCCCCCGTGCACCCCGTGCAGCCGTGCAACGTCGGTTCCATCGACTCCGACGGAATCAGGTAGACCCGGCCCACGAACGTCTGCAGCAGAAAACTCATCGCCAGCGCGACCACTACGAGAACCGGCAGCTCGAGCCACACGGATCGGCGCCGCGGCGGCAACGCCGTCGACTCGCGCGGACCACCGTCGGCGCGGTCGCCCGTTTCCGGGTCGATGGATGCAGGATCAGGCCCCCCAAGTTCCGCCACCTGTCAAACCTATTCGAGGAGTCGTCGCGACACTCCCGTTCGGCCTGACGGGTGTCCTGTCCAACTGTCGTCGAAGAGAACAACTGGAAGAAGTGAAGTCAGATCGTCCACGGCTCGCGCGGAGTGACCCACGCGAACACAGACAGAGACGACCGCCTGTAACGTCACCCGCCCCGAAACGGACAAACAGACCGACCATGACTTTCACGGGGGGTAGACCTGAATGAAGCGCTCAACTCTCGTCCGCGCCGGCGCACTGGCCATTGGACTCCTGACACTCGGCTCGGGCGTGGCCAACGCCCAGGACGCCTGGCCGGTCGATCCGGGGGACGGCAGCCCGAGCCGTCCGGTGGACGTCACGAATCTCGTCCTCATGCCTGATCAACTCGAATTCTGGAATCCCACAATCGGCATGACCCGCATCATCACCCCTTACGGGCGAACCGCCAAGATCGTGTGCACCGGCTACCGCATCGACACCGAGTGCTGGCAGGCCGACCGGGACGGAAGCCCGCAGAAGCTCGATTTCGTCTTCGGCATGGGGAGCTTCGGGTCCCTCGCCTCGACACCGGCGACGGGCGTGTTCATGTATCCGGGGATGATCCCGGGGTTCGGCTGACGACTACCCGGATCCGGCCCCCACTCGACCACGCGGTGCGAACAGCCGCCGGTGACTGTCAAAAAGGCCAGTCATGCCGTACCGAACGCTCCTCAAGATCAGTGAGTAGGCCGAAACTCTCTACCCCACAAGAATTGTCGAGGAAAGCGACAACGGCGTAGGCGCCTCACTGCCAGCGACGGGTTTCGCCACCGCTGAAGCAATCTCATCGACCTATCCTGAGCGGGCTCTCCCAACGCCCGCCATCCCGTCGCGTGTTCTGCGGAACGGTGCGCACCGTAAGACGACTCGACGAGACATCAGGCAGGGGGGGCAAGGGGCACTAGCGACCCTGCAGCCATCCAACGCCGCAAGACGGACGCTGTCCGCATCGCGCGATCGGCGCTGTCCGTCGATGTCGAGCGACTCGGCCGGCCTCGAACCGACGGCCCGTGGGTGGCGACGCGGGAGCCTCGGCGGAACACGCCATGCCCTGCCTCGTAGTCGGGATCGGATCTCGATGGCGAGTCAGACCAGAAGGCCGACGCTGGTCGCCAGCATCACCACCGCCGTTGCGGCGTGGACGCCGTACGCGGTGGCCTTCGGCCCACCGCTGCGCAGCACGACCACCGCGTCCCCGGCGGGTACCGCAGCGAGCACCATCATGTACCAACCCAGCACCGACGTCGTCGCGACGAGAATCAGAACGAAGACGGAGACCCCAAACGCGATCTCGCGCAATCCCTTCACGCGCAGCCAGGTCCGGAAGGCGGGGTTGTCGGCCGGTGTATCGGGAATGCCGAAACCGACGGCGGCCTGCGGCGTGGTGAAGGCGCTCCCACCCATGAAGACAAGGGCCGCGCCGAGCAGGCCTGCGAGAACAGTGGCAATGGTGGTGAGCATCAGTTGTCCTGTCCGTCGGGCGAATACCTTGTGACGAAGTTGTTGTCGTGGATCGGAGTTGCGAGACGACACCTCGCTGTCACGGGACGAGAACGATCCGGCCGCGGATGCCGCCCTTGGCCATCGCCTGGTAGGCACCGGCTGCTTCGTCGAGCGACGCGACGGCGTGGACGCGAGCAGGCAGTTCCCCCGTCGCCACCCGCGCGAGCAACCGGGCGAGAAGCGCACCGTCGGGACGGGCGAACACGACCTCGACGGCGATGCCGCGCTCCTCTGGAAGCCGCGAGGCCGGCTGCACGCCGACGAAACGGCCACCGTCGCGCACCGCCCGGAGGGCGTGCTCCTGCAGGGCTCCGGCGTCGGCGACGGCATCCCAGCCCTGCCCGAGATCGGTGGCGAAGTCGACGCCGAGGCCCCGGATGAACGGCTCGTCGGCCGCTCGGGCCATCCCGGTCACCTGCCAGCCGCGGTCCTGGGCGAGTACGGCGACGTGCGCGCCCACCGCACCGGCCGCGCCGGTCACAAGCAAGCGCCGAGCCCCGCTCGACGCCTCACCGAGGAGGTCGACGAGCTGGGCTGCGGCGGTGACGTTGAGCGGCACCGCCGCCGCCTCGACCAGGCCCATCCCGTCCGGAACGACAGCGACAGTCGCGGCGGAGACGAGGAGGTGCTCGGCATGGGATCCGTGGTCGCGGTCGAAACCGTCGATGAACCCGGCAACACGGGTGCCGACCGGCAGCTCGACGCCGGGCCCGGCCGCATCGACGGTGCCGGCGAAGTCCCAACCGAGACCGGTGTAGTCCGGTTGGTGGACCAATCCGAGTTGGTGAAAGACGCCCCCGGCCACCCCCAGGTCGACCGGGTTGATCGCTGCGCCGGCAATCTTGACGCGGATCTCCGCCGGCCCCGGATCAACCACCGGGACGTCGACGGTCTCGATCGACTGGGGCCCGGAAGGCACGCGGACCACGGCCCGCCGAGACGTAATCTGATTCATCGCCATCTGCTCCTTCGTGGAGGTCGTGTGAGGTGGTCTTGCCATCGGTGTGGTGCAGGACCAGCATGGAGGCACCCGCTTCCCCTGGGGAAGTAGGCACCTTGAAGTGCGTAAGTCACCGAGCGGAAGAGATGAGTCATGCCGACCAGCACCGCGTCCCAGCGGCGGGCCGTAGCCAAAGCGGAGTACGACGCCTTCTTGGCGGCATGTCCCAGTCGCCAACTTCTGGAACGACTCTCCGACAAGTGGGTCGCCCTTGTGCTCGCCGCCCTGGGCGGGGACGGCCCGCGTCCTGGGGCTGCCCCCGGCGGCGAACCCCGGCCCATGCGCTTCTCCGAGCTGTCACGCCGGATCTCGGGCGTGAGCCAGAAGATGCTGACGCAGACGTTGCGCTCACTCGAGCGCGACGGGATGGTGACCAGGACCGTGACCCCCACGGTGCCCGTCACCGTCACCTATGAGCTGACCGACCTCGGTCTCTCGCTCCAGGGAGTCATGCGGGGAATCAAGGAATGGGCGGAGGGCCACATGGAGGAGGTCCTCACCCATCGCGACGACTACGACCACGGGCAGTGCGACGCCGCCGACTGATTCGACGAGAAGTCGACCGTCACATCTCGACGATGACGGCAATGGTCAATATTCGCTGCGACTCAGCGGACGAGCGCCGCCCGCAGCACACGCATGAGAAGTGAGTTGCCCGTCCGCAGCGCCGCACCGCCACCCTGCGTGTTCTTGATGCCGTCCGCGGTCGCGAGGATCATGGCGGCAAGCTCAGCCGGGGGCGCGTCGACCCCGGAGAGCACGATCTCACCCGCAGTAGCGGCGGAGTCGAGGGCCTCCCCCAGCCGCTCGACGAGCCAGGTCTGAGTGTTGCGGCTGATCTCGCCGGTCAGAGCACGGCCCGCGTCGAAGAGTTCCGCGCCGTGCGCGCTGGCGCTGATCTCTTCCATGAGGCCGCCGAGGTAGGCGGTCATCGCGGCATCGATGCGGTCGATGACGTCACCATCGGCGGCCAGTGCGGCGTCGACCTCGGTCATGACCTGGAGGTGGGCACGCTCGGATCCGGCGCGAAAGAGCTCTTCCTTGTTGTTGAAGTGCAGATAGAGCGCCGCGCGGGACATCCCGGCCGCGCGGGCGATGTCCTGCATCGTCGTCTTGCCGAAACCGTACTGACAGAAGACGGCGAGCGACGCATCGAGGATCCGCGCGGTCTTCTCGTCATCAGCCACAAACGCGAGCCTGACAGATTGGACCAATAGCGTCCACTTGTTCAGTTGGACGAATAGTGTCAGTGTGTCCAGACATGGGCGGGATCGTCCGGCCCCGACTGCCCGGGCTTCGCGGCATGCGCTGAGCATCCCGCCCAATTCGAAAGGCAGCACCCATGACCGAGAGCCACGATTCCACGAGTGACGCGAGATCGACGACAGAACTCATCCGCACCACCGAGCGCGCCCGCCTACGCGCGCTCGTCGCTGCCGACGTCGAAACCGCCCGGGCGATGCACGGCCACGACTTCCAACTCATCACACCCATCGGTGCCGCACTGACCCGTGACGAGTACCTGGGCGCGATCGCCGCGGGCCAGATCGACTACCTGCTGTGGGAACCCGACGAGATCGAGGTCCGTCTGCTCGGCGACGCGGCGATCCTTCGCTATCGGGCGACGCTCGAGATCGTCTTCGACGCGTATCGCGTTCCCCGGACACGCTATTGGCACACCGACAGCTACGAACTCCGCGACGGCCGCTGGCAGGCGATCTGGTCACAGGCAACGGAGATCCAGGCGCCCCACGCGAGGTGACCGTCACGGCGAAGTCATGGCGCGCCCTCGCGCATTCTCTGTCACGCAATGGCCGTGAAACGCCCGCCCCGTCACGAGCCTGCTCGTAGTGTGACCGGGTCGAGCAATGTGAAACACCGAACGAGCGGTCGGGACAGGGGTGGCGATGGACGCGGATGCGATCGTCGTGGGCGGCGGGACCAGCGGTGCGGTACTGGCCGCACGGCTGTCTGAGGACCCCGGGCGACGGGTCCTGCTGCTCGAGCAGGGTCCGGACGACGCGGCGTACGACGACACCGTCCTGCTGCCCGCCTCGGCGGGGAACGTGTGGGCCGGAACCCCTTTCGCGCAGGCGTTCTCGATGCGGGGTGCGGGCGACGGCACGGTCCAGATGATGCGCGGGCGCGTCCTGGGCGGCACCTCCGCGGTGAACTACCTCGCCACGATGCGCGGCCAGCCGGCCGACTACGACGGGTGGGCCGCGCGTGGGCTCGACGGGTGGAGCTGGCCGGACATCCTCGCGACGTTCCGGGCCATGGAGAACGACCTGGACTGCGGCGCATCGGAGTTGCACGGCTCCGAGGGCCCGCTCGTCGTGCGCCGCTCCACCCCCGACCAACAGACCGAATCCCACCGAGCGTTCCTCGCCGGGCTGCGGGAGATCGACGTGCCCTGGGTCGACGACGTCAACGACCCCCGGCAGCTCCCCGGGGTCGGCATCTTCCCGCTGACGGTGTCCGAGGACGGCGGCGAGCGGCTGACCGTGAGCCGCGCCTACCTGACCGCGGAAGTCCGGTCGCGCCCGAACCTGACCGTCGAGACCGGTGTCACCGTGGACCGGGTCGTCGTCGAGGACGGGCGGGCGACAGGTGTCGTCACCGCCGACGGCCGGGAACTGTCGGGCGGCGAGGTCGTCGTCAGCTGCGGCGCCACCGGGTCACCCGCACTGCTGCAGCGGTCGGGCATCGGCCCGAGGGACCTGCTCGACGGCCTCGGCATCCCCGTCGTCGCCGACCTCGCCGGGGTCGGGGCGAACCTGCAGGACCACCTCGGCTTTCCGCTTCTCTACCACCACGCGGGCGGCGGTCCGCTGCGCGGCGGCCCGGTCCAGCCGGTGTGGGTGGGCCGTACCCCGCAGTCGGACACGATCGACTTCCACGTGCTGAACCTGCCGATCGCCGAACCGACCGCCGACGGCGCGTACTTCTCGGTCGTCCCCTACCTGCTCGACGTCACCGGTCGGGGAACGGTCCGGATCGCCTCTGCCGATCCGGACGCCGAACCGGATGTGGTGATGCCGGCGCTGTCCGCGCACGACCTCGAGCGCCTCGACTGGATCCTCGGTCGCATCGCCGCGCTGGAGTCGACCGGTCCGTTCGCCGAACTCGGCGCCACGCGCGTCCAGCCGATGGCCGACCTGGCCGCCGAGGGCGTCGCGGCCGGACTCGTCGACGGCGGCGTGATCAGCTACGCGCACCTGGGCGGCACGTGCGCGATGGGCCCGGACGGCGAACCGAACGCCGTCCTGGATGCCCGCTGCCGCGTGCGAGGGGTGGCGGGCCTGCGGGTCGTGGATGCGTCCGCGATGCCGGTGCTGCCCGCGGGCAACACCTACCTGGGCTGCGTGATGATGGCCGAACGCGCCGCGCAACTGATCTGAGGTACGGCGCCCTGCCGTTCGTCGTAGCGGTCGCCGCGACGGCCGCTGCCACCTTCCGCGCCCTGGCCACCCACTCCGGCCAGCAGTGAACCGAATACTCTTCTGTCACAACATATTGCGCTGCCAAACCATCACCGGAAGTAGGACGCGTAGTCGCCGAAGGGAACCTGGCCGGTGGGGCTCGACCTCACGGCGTCGGCCACCACCGAAGGTATCGGAGCCCAGTGCGCAGGCATGGCGGCCGCCAGGGAGGGCTTCAATATGTAGAGCAGGGCGAAGTTCACTATCCAGAGCGGCGGCGCCATCGACATGCCCACCTCCGAACTCACACCCGCCTTGGTGTTGGTCACCAGTTGAGCGGCGCCCGACATCTGTTGCGACGCAAAGCCATAGACCGCTTGCACCGTGTACGCCGACTGGTACAGCGCTATCAGGCTTCGGGTCGCACCGTTGTTCCTCATCCAGGTGCCGACGAAACCGCCGGGAGCGATCAGCGAGTTCACCTGCCTTGTCGGCGCATCCGCGTTGGCCGGACTCTCCAGCAGTCCGCCGGTGTTGACGTAGAGCCCGTAACTCGCCAGGACCGACGATGTGGGGTGGCCGTCGACGTTGGAATAGAGGGGACGGCCGTTCGTGTTGGTGAGAATCCGGGCGCAGGCATCGATCACCTCGGCGGCTTCGCGGCTGCCGCCGACTCCGCCGCCGGTGACGAGGTCGCGATACTGCTGCTCGGACAGGGCGTCGGCCCTGCTGAGTCCCACCTGGCCGGCGATCTCGTCCGCCGCCTGCTGTCCGAGTGGCTGGTTGAGCTGACCCGGATCGGTCATCTGCGTCGGTGCCAGTCGCTCGTAGCCGGGCGCCCCGGCGAACGGGATCGCGAACCCGGTGTCGACGGCGTCTGCCGCCGGCTCGCCGCTTGCTGTCTGGGTGGTTGCCAGGGCGAGAAGGCACGCCCCAACCAGCGCCAGTACCGGAATGGTCCTGCGGCGGGGAGTTGCGCCGCGGCGATGCCCCGGACCCGTTAACCCTGTGCAGCGCATACGTCAACCTCCCAGAACACCGTCGGGGCGAGGCAACACAAGCTTGCGTCCCAGTCAAACTCCGCGACCAACGCCGTGTCAAGACCGCGTCGTCTCGCACGATCCTGCGGTTCTTGGGCGGTCACGCATTCGGTTGCGGCGGAACCGCCGCTCCGGCAGCCTCTTCCGCCCCTTGGGGGTGGAGCGAGTCCTGTGCGCAGCGTGCCCGCGTCGGCGAGGATGGGTCCGATCCCTGAAACGTGAAGAAGGAGTCCACGCGATGACGAAGTACCTGATCTCGTTCCCGAGCGGCGCCATGGTCCTTCCCGACGAGGATCTGCAGGCGGCTTCGGAGGCGTCGCACGCCGTGGTGGAGGAGGCGAAGGACGCCGGCGTCTGGGTGTTCGGCGGCGGAATCGACGAGAGCGTTCCGCCGGTCCTGGTCGATGGGGACGGCACGGTGACCGAGGGCACGTACCCGCAGACGAGGCAGATCGACGGCGGCTACGCGGTGCTGGAGTTGCCCTCCCGCGAGGCGGCACTGGACTGGGCCGCGAAACTCGCGGCTGCCTGTCGGTGCGCACAGGAGGTGCGCGCGTTCCACTACGACCCCGCCAGCTGACGGAGTTCGACCTCCCGGGGCCCGGCCCGCCGTGGGCGACGTTCCTGTATTGCTGCAGGGTGACCTGGTGGGTTTCGAATAGGATCGACACCGAACTCCACCTCGATACCCGAAGGAGCCCCATGCGTCTGCGCGATACGCCAACCGTCGAGGTCACCGAACATCTGGCCTGCAGCCCTGAGCGCGCCTGGGCTCTGATCACCGACATCGAACTGCCCACCCGTGCCGACGGCGAATTGCAGCGAGCAGAGTGGCTGGACGGGGCGACCGGGGTCGCCGTCGGTGCCCGATTCCGCGGGTACAACGCCGACCCACGGATCGGAGAGTGGCACACCGAGCCGGAGATCATCGAGGTCGAGGACGGCCGCCGCTGGGTGTGGAGGGTCGGTCCGGCGGACGCGCCACTCGCTGTCTGGGGATTCGAAGTCGACCCTGACGGTGACGGTGCCGTCGTTCGGCAGTGGGCAAAGGTGGGCACCGGGCGGTCACCGCTCTCCGACTTCATCGACCAGCACCCGGACAAGGAGGGTACGATTCTCGCCCGCCGGATGGCCGTGTGGCGAGCGGGCATGGAAGCCAACCTGTCGGCGCTCAAGCAGCTCGCCGGTTGACGGCGGCGGCGCCGCGCCGCGCCGCGCCGCGCCAAGATTGACGCGGCCGGCTTGTCCGCGCCCAGCGGTCCGCGCGGGCGAGCGTCAGCAGGTGGCGACCATCGCCGCTGCGCTGACCCTCGGATCATGTCCGAGTCGAGTCCATCCAGGCAGCGCTCGGCTCACCCCAGCGCCCTGAGACCCTCCAGCCTCGCCAGGATCGGTGCCCGCCACGCCTCGAGATCTTCCGGACCGTTCTCGGCCCACAACTCGTGGAGCTCCGAGGTGTCGCTGTCGGCGATCGCGCGTTCGAGGGTCGCGAGGATCCACCCGCGCTGCTCCGGGGTCAAGGAGCCTGCGTAGGCGGCGGCGTCGATGCCGTCGAGTTGCGGTGGCGCCGGCCGCAGTCCGTGGGCCACCGCGACGACCTCCGCGAGCGCGACGGCGGCCTGCGCGTCGTCGGCCTCGACGTACTCCTCGTCGACGTGCCTGTGGTAGTCGTCGATGTCGAAGTCACCGGCTCGAAGCGCCGCGAGCAGATCTCCCGCTCCGTCGTTCTCGAACGGTCCGCTACCCCAGGTTCCCATTCGCCATTCCTCCCGCTCCTCGAACTGCACTGCCTGTCGGGTCGACCGTACGATCGACCACCGACAGCGGACAACTGCCGCCGGCAACCTGACCGTGTCGTGGCGGGACCACGTGGCCTCTGGCGGTAGCGGCGGGCTTTCGTCGCCGCGGGCCGGACCCGCCTGTCGCGCTATGCCGGACGCTTCGTCCGCTTCCAGAGGCGTACGAGCACAACCACATTCGCTGCCAACATCGCCACATACGGAGCGACGAAGACCGCCGTCCCGAAGGGCGAGAGCGGACCCGCCCAACTGTCCGGATCGCGATGCTCGGGCGGCGCAACCACGTCGGCAATCCCAGCGAAGACGAGGGCGGCAGCCACGAACACCATCGCCACGCTCCCGATCGACGCCAGCCACCGCCCGAGTCGGAACTTCCTTGGCAGGAGAAGTGCACCGGACAGTGAGATCGCCATTACCGGGACGTACACCACGAAGCCGAAGATGCCGACGAGGTTCCAGAAAGTCAGCACGTCGCCGATCATCGTTCCCCGATTGTCCTCGACGAGCGCACCCAGCAGCGATCCGAGGAGGAGCAGCAGCGGCAGAAGTGCCACCCCCGCCACCCAGGCAGTGCCACGCAGGTATCCCCCACCCTCGCGTCGCGAACCGAAGCTCCCCCCGCTGCCACCGACGGGTCGAGGTGTCGTTGCGCCCGCCCGTTCCGCCACCTCGCCAGATTGCCACAGCGCACATTCAGATCTCGCGGACGGGCGCGAGGAGGTGTGGAAGGATCGCGGCACCGAACCGGAGGGAGCACCGTGAGCCGCACGATCATCCGAAAGGTAGGCATCGCCACCGTCGTGCTGGCGACGGCCACCGGGCTGAGCGGCTGCCTGGCCCCCGGCACGCCCTCCGGATGGTCGAGCTACACCATCGCGCAGGGAGCGCACAGTGCGTCGGTGGATCGCCCCGCCGGCGCGACCGGACCCCTGGCGGGCTGGATCAGCCCGGGTGGCGCGTCGCGGACCTACGACTTCGTGCTGACCCCGACCGCGGAGTACGTCCTCACCTCGCCCACCCAACCCGAGGACCAGTTCGACTGGAACAAGCTGCCCGGCTTCTCGGACTGCGGCGACTTCGACCTCGCTCGCAACGGCGCAATGTTCGGCTGGCGGTGGCGCACCGACACGTCGCCCCGCGTACTCGAACTGGTGCCGTACGCCAATGCCAACGGCGTGCATCAATACCCGGACAACGCACTCGTCACGCTCTCCCACGACGACCTCGCGGCCAGCGCGCCCCTGAGGTACTCGATCCAGATCGACGGGTCCGTCTACCGTTTCGCCATCGACGGCACCGTCCGCGACCGGGTCATCCACGAGGCGGCCACGCTTCCCCGGTTCTGCCCCGCGAGCCCCGCCGACACCGGAAAGTGGTACTCCGGATTCTACTTCGGCGGCACGTCCACCTCCCCCTCGCAGATGTACGCCTACGTGCGCGAACCCTCGGACAACCCGGCACCCGGCGGGGCCGAGGGGAACGGTTCCGTCGGCTCTTCCGGCTCGGCCATCGGAGACATCAGCTCCGACCTGGACCTTCGACGCCAGTAGTCGGGTCCGGAATGTCGGGGTGATCCGAAATAATCATTCGGTTCGTTACTGCGCCCAGGACTTGCAACGTGTTCTAGGTTTAGGTCATGGCCTCGACATCGCGGCCCAGCCTGGAAGGAATGACGATGCAGTTCAACCTCGCGGACGTCTTCGAGACCGTCGCCTCCGCCGTGCCCGATCGTGTCGCATTGACCTACGAGGGCCAGAACCTCACCTATGCGCAGCTGGACGCCGCGGCCAACAGGACCGCGCACCTCCTCGCGCAGGCCGGCATCTCCCGAGACGATCACGTGGCCCTGTTCCTGAAGAACAGCGTTGAGCACGTCACGAGCATCTTGGGGTTGATCAAGATCCGCGCGGTGCCGATCAACGTCAACTACCGGTACACGCCGGCCGAACTCGAGTACATCTTCACCAACTCCGACTCGGTCGCGGTTGTCGTCGAGCTCCCCGAGCACCAGCGTGTTCTCGCCTCGCTCCTCGACCGCTGCCCGATGCTTCGGACGGTGTTCGTCGTCGGGGACACCGTCGACGAGCTCCGCGCAGCTGCCGAGGACCGCGCGGTCTCCGTGATCGCCTTCGCCGACGCGGACGAGATGTCGCCCACCGCCGAGTTCGCCACCCGCTCGGGTGACGACCTGTACCTGCTCTACACCGGCGGGACCACCGGGTATCCGAAGGGCGTCATGTGGCGCCACGACGACTTCTTCCGCAAGCCGCTCTCCGGCGGAAATCCGTACGGCGACGACGCCAGGCAGGATCTCGCCGAGGTCGCCGCCGCCGCGAAGGAGTTTCCCGAACTCGCGTTTCTCATCGCCGCGCCCCTCATGCACGGGGCGGCGATGTACTCGCTGTTCACCTTCTTCACCCTCGGCGCCCGTGTCGTCCTCAGGCGCGACTTCGACCCATGGAAGGTGGTCGAAGCCATCGAGAAGGACCGAGTGCAGGTGATCCTGATCGTCGGCGACGGCATGGGCCTGCCGCTGGTCGACGAGATGGAGCGCCGCCAAGGCGAGGTCGACTTCAGCTCGCTCTTCTCGATCACCTCGGGTGGAGCGCTCTGGTCGACGAGCGTGCGGGATCGCATGCTGGCGGTGAAGCCGGACCTGCTGCTGCGCGACAACTTCGGAGCCTCGGAATCGGGGAACGACGGAGCCTTCTCGATCGACGAGGCAGGCAATCTGCGAATGCCGCCGTCTCCCAACATGATCCTGGTCGACGAGAGCCTGAACGAGATCGCACCGGGATCGGACGACGTCGGCTACATCGCGCGTATCGGCAACGTCCCCCTCGGCTACTACAAGGACGAGGAGAAGACGGCCCGGACCTTCCCGACCCGCTCCGACGGCACCCGCATCTCGGTGCTGGGCGACATGGGCAAGGTCGAATCGGACGGCACCATCGTCTTCCTCGGCCGCGGTTCGCAGTGCATCAACACCGGCGGCGAGAAGGTCTTCGCCGAGGAGGTCGAGGCCGCGCTGCACGCGCACCCGACGATCGTCGACGCCCTCGTCGTGCCTGCGCCCGACGCCCGGATGGGACAGCAGGTCGCGGCTGTCATCGCGACCTATCCCGGCTCGCCCGAGCTCTCCCTGGACGAGGTTCAGGAGCACTGCCGTAAGACGTTGGCCGGCTACAAGGTTCCGCGCACGATCATCCTCGTCGACGAGGTCAAGCGAACCCCGGCGGGCAAGGCCGACTATCGCTGGGCGACGGACCTGGCCTCCCCGTAGCCGGAAGCAGAAGGACCTACCGCCGGCGAAGGCCGCCCCTCCCGTCGCGGGAGGGGCGGCCTTCACGTTCGCAGGCCGCCGCGGGTCACCGGTCGGGTGCCCGGCACGGATCCATGCCGCGACGACTACAGCCGCAGCCGAGCCCGCGGAGAGGACGAGCGCCCGCCGACCAGGCGGCGCACCGATTCGGGTTGCACCGTGCCCGCCTCCACCCACGGGGCGGCGACCGGCTCACACGCCGAGGTCCGCAGCGGGACCACCCCCGCCCAGCCGCCGGAGTCCGCCGACGGCTCCGGCGGCGGCGCGTCGCGCACCTTCACCGTCCAGCAACCCGGTTCGATGGGCAGGGCCATCGCGAGGGTCGCCGCGAGTTCCTTCTTGGTGTGGGTGCGTACCTCCGAGCTACGACCGGGGATCAGCGAGTCGGACATCAGATCGAGGGCGTGCACGGCGCCGCCTCCGTCGAGCACGGTCAACCGACCACGCACGACAGCGGATCGGTAGTTGGCGGTGGAGTCGAAAAGAGTGTCCGCCACCACGATTCCGTCGAGCATCGTGACGGCCAGTGCCACCGGCGCACCGGCCGCGACGTGGCGCAGGGCACCCGCACCCGTCGACCCGTGCAGCACGATGCGGTCGCCGTCACGGGCGTAGAGCATGGGCACGACCCACGGCAATCCGTCCACCACCGTCGCGAGGGTGCCCACCGCCGCGGCGTCGAGCACCGCGTCGAGGTCGGCTCGGTGGCTGCCGGCTAGGTCGGGGTATCTCCTGATCTTCTCCATGCACCGAATCGTCCCCACATTCCGGCATGCCCGGAAGGTCCAGAACTGCACCAAACTGCCAGACCACTATCCTGTCCGTCGTGTCCCGTCATGCCCACGACCTGCACCTCGCCTTGCGGCTGCCGGTCAGCGAGTCGCCGCTGCGGCACCGCATCGCGGAGGCGATCGTCGAGCAGATCCGCTTGGGTCGCCTCCACCCCGGCGACGCTCTCCCGTCGACGCGCACCCTGGCCACGGAACTGGCCGTGGCCAGAAGTTCCGTGGTGGACGCGTACGACGAACTCGCGGCGGCCGGCTACGTCGTCGCACGATCCGGGTCCGGCACCCGGGTCGCCGCCGGCGCGGACTCCGCGGCCACCGCGGGCGCCGCCTCGCACGTTCCTGCGGCGACCGCGGCCACCGCGACGGCCCGGGCGTCGCAGCAACCGCCGCCGACGTGGGATCTCACCCCCGGCCAACCGGACACGACCCTGATCTCCACCACCGACTGGCGCCGCGCCTGGCGGGCAGCCGCCGCCGCTCCGGTCCCGACAACCCCGGTGGGACCCGGCGGGCACACCGAGCTTCGTCTCGCTCTCACCGGACACCTGCGCCGCACGCGCGGAATCGTTTCGAGCCCAGACGAATTGATCGTAGTGCCGGGTGTGGCATCCGCCCTGCGGGCGCTCACCGCGGCGGCCGGCCTCGCCGGCCGCACTGTCGCGTTCGAGGAACCGGGCTACGCCGAGGCGCGGCGGGCCCTCCAGATGTCCGGCGCCCGGATGCGTTCCGTCCGGGTCGACACAGACGGCCTCGACCCGGCGTCCCTGCGGGACACCGATGCAGCCGTGTATTGCACGCCGGCACACCAGTATCCGCTCGGCGCGCGTCTTCCCGTTCCCCGGCGCGCCCAACTCGTCGCGGAGGCCGCCGACTCCCGACGACTGCTCATCGAGGACGACTACGACGGCGAGTTCCGGTACGACGTATCCGCCCTGCCCGCGATGCGCAGCATCGACGGCGGTCGCGACTGCGTGGCCTACGTCGGCACGGCCTCGAAGGTTCTCGCGCCCTCGCTGCGACTGGCCTGGATACTGCCGCCGGCCGCTCTGCGGGAACCGGTAGCCGAGGCGCTCACGCTCAGCGGCGAAACCGTCTGCACGGTCACCGGACTGGCATTGGCACGGTTCATCGAGTCCGGCGCCCTCACCCGGCACCTCGCCAGGGCATCGCGCACCTACTCCGCTCGCCGGTCCGCCCTCGTCAGTTCGCTCCGGCGGCACTACGGCGGAGTCGGCTTGTCCGGCGTCGAGGCGGGGCTGCATCTGGTGCTTCGCCTGCCCGACGGAAGCGACGACGCCGCCATCGCCACGGACCTCGGCCGCCGCGGAGTCACCCTGCCGCCGCTGTCCTCGTTCCTCGCCGACTCCCGCGGCCCACGGGGGCTGGTGTGCGGATACGCGCGCCTTACCGAGACTCAGGCGGACGGGGTCGCCGCGCTCATCGCCGACGTGACGCGGCGGCACCTCGCCTGAATCCGGAATCACCGGGCCGTGGCGGGGTTGGCCCTCGGTCAGCGTCGGCTCACTGAGGCCGTACCGTCACCTCGACCGTGGCGGACGCCGGATCGGCGCTGATACCAACGACATCGAACGTGTCGTCGGGCGTCACGGTGTACGTCGCCCCGACGACGTCGACCTCGTAGCCTCGGGGGTACGCCGCCTTGGGCACGACCATCAGCGTGGGCTGGTCACCGCTCGGACGGTAGCGCAGGTTGGTACCGACCCGGCTCGTGCCGAGCGTGATCGGCACGCCCGCAATCCGCTGCGGATACGCACTGACGGTCCCGGCCATGGCGGCGCCGGGGATCCCGTTCTCGTCGAGGTTGCACCAACCGGACAGACCCGTGCACCACACGAAGGCCATCGAACCGGCGGCATGGGCATCGATGCCCGCGGTCACCTCGTCTACGTAGCGACCGGCGTTGGGGGACTTCGGGTCACGCGGCCCCCACTCCCAGATCAGCAGCGGCAGCCCGTGCTGCTGCGGATAGCGCACCACCGCATCCCAGTATCTCTGGACGAATCCACCGGCCGGGTCGTAGTCGCCGCCGGATTCCATGACCAGGTCGTAGATGTGGGGTGCGTAGGCGATCTTCCGCTGCGGGTCGTGGATCTCGCCGAGGCGGGTGGGTTGGGCGAGGCTGCCGACACCGGCCCAGAAGGGCTCGACCAGCACCCAGTGCGTGGTGTCGATCGCGCGGATCCTGTCGGTGATGTCCTGGTAGAGCGGGGTGAGCTTGTCGGCCTCGGCGGCGAGGGGGTCGATCGGGCCGGCGCCCTGGGCCAGAGGGTCGAACAACGGTTCGTTGAACAGGTCGTAGCCGAACAGCGAGGGTTCCTCGTGGAAGCGGCCGGCGAACATCGACCACAGGTCCAGGACACGGCCCCGCACCTCGGGATTGTCGTAGACCAGACCCCAGGCGGCGAGGAACCCCAGGTCGCCGTGCTTGCCGAGCACGGAGGGGCCGAGCTCGGCGGAACCGAGAGCCGTGGAGCCGAACTCGGCTGAGCTCGTACCCGGTTGGCGCCGGGCACGGTCGAGCACCCACGTCGGGAAGTGGTCGTTGAGGTCGGGCGTGACCATCAGATGCGCGTCCTCGGCCGCTCGGAAGACCCGCGCGAAGGCGCCGAGGTAGGCCTCGTCGTAGGCACCGAGGGTCGGCTCGACGCACTCCCAGTTGAACGGCACCCGTACCGCGTTGTAGCCGAGCGCCGCCATCTGCCGGAACTTCTCGGCCGCGCCGGAGAACGGGTTCGGCCCGCACGAGTCGTCGGAGAACTCCCACCCCCGCAACAGCAGGGCACGGCCCTCGGAATCGGCCGGGTAGACGACGCCGTTCTCACCCGTCACCGTCGTCGGCGGCCCCGACTCGATCGGGGCAGCCGACGCACTCGTGGTGTATCCACCGACCACCAGAAATACCGACACGACAACGGAACCGAGCCATCTCACCTGAATGCGCCCCATCCTCACGGCAACCCGACCCCCGAGTGTTTCGCGCACTGTACATGGGTCCAGACACGCGTACACCCGGGATCGCACTGCACATCTTGCCCAGACTCGTTGCGGTGGACGACACGAGGGTGCGTGCGGCTACCGTCGGAGAGGTGAACGCCGGAACGCTTTATCAGGACGGGACCGTACGAATCGACAGCAGAGGCGTGACGATTCGGCACTACTACTTCCCATTCGTCGGCAAGACGGTGCCGTACGAGAGGATCGAATCCGTGCACAGCGGCGTGCTACCCGGTCTCGGCGGGCGCTGGAGAATCTGGGGCACCACGGATTTCAGCTGTTGGTACAGCCTCGATCTGCTGCGGCCGACGAAGCACACCGCCATCGTGTTGGAGATCCTGGGGCGCGGTACGCCCGCATTCACCCCCCGAGACCCCGACGCCGTCGAATCAGTCATTGCGGCACATCTCGCCAGGACGGGCTAGGCGGACGCTCGACGGTTGGTCGAACGGACGGTGCCGGTTCCTCCGAAACGATTGGTGCGCATACCTTGCCGCCCAACGCTCGGGACGTGTGGGCCGGCATCGCGCACCGCGCGCGTAACGGGGGCACGGGGCCATCCGATGAACCGACTGTCCGTTCTTCTTCACGCTCCGAGAGGCGACCGACGATGAACCGCGCACTCCTCGTGGGCTCCTGGGCCCTGGCAGTCGCCCTCGGAACGGCGCTCGCTCCGACCGCAGCCGCCGACGCGACCACGGGACGGGGTGGACCGGAGTGGCAGCCGTGCAGCGACCAGTTCGTGGTGCCGCTCGATCCGCAGGCCTGGACCACCGACAAGAAGGTCGTCCTCAGCCCGTACGGCACGGACCGTATCGAATGCGGTTCCTGGCACGGGTTCTTCTACGCGAGCCAGACCGATCCCCAGGGCAAGGCACACGCCCTCGAGAACGCGGCCGCCGCGATCGGACTCTTCGGCTCGGGGTCCGGCGCCGGGTACGCAGGCGGAAAGGTCTACATCTGGCGATAGGTGGTGTCGGTCCGACCGACTCCCCTTCGCCGACGCGAAGGTTCACATCGCCATCGGTCGGGTTTAGACTCGGATGAAATCCTGGCCGGGGCGGCACATCCAGAGTCACCCGCCTCGCTTCACTCGTCTCGCGCCCATGGTTGGGCAGACAGCGAAGGGGGATGGTCGCGGTGACCCGACCGTCGGAGCCGGAACGAATCTCGACCCTCGCGACCGCGCAGCGGCTGCAAGCACTGCTTCGACCCGACGTCACGTGGGTGCCCTCCCCGGACGGATTCATGGACGCCCTACCGGGCGTGACCGTACCTCCACCGGGACGAGCGCAGGCCGCCTGGCAGACATCACTCGGGGCGTCGCTGTACCAACGGGTGCAACGAGTCGTAGCCGCGCTGTTGGCGCCGGGATACGCCACCATCGCCGCCCAGCTCCAACTCCGGCCGGGGCAGACGGTCGTCGATGTGGGGTGTGGGCCCGGCAACGTCACCAACAGACTGGCCGACGCGGTCGGTCCGCACGGAATGGCGGTCGGGGTGGATCTCTCCGCCCCGATGTTGGCGCTCGCCGCCCGTCAGTCCCGCCCCAACATCGGACTTCTGCGTGCCGATGCCACCCGGCTCCCGCTGCGCGACCACAGCGTCGACTCCGCCTGCGCTACTGCGGTGATCATGCTCGTACCCGAACCGGTCGACGCGCTGACGGAAATGATCCGGGTCGTGGCACCGGGCGGGTGGCTGCTGGTGATGGTCCCGTGCCGACCCGACGGACCCGCCGCCGCGGTCACCGGCCCGCTCACGGACCTCCTCGGGCACTTCGGCGGGGCGCGCATGTTCAACCCTGACGACCTGGCGATCCTGCTCGAGAAGCTCGGATGCGCACGCATCTACAGCCGTCAGCAGTACAACATGCTCACCGTACGAGCCCGAGCGCCGATCGCCACCCGGGATCGGAAGTCCACGTCGCCGTGAAGGAGCAGCTCGTGACTAGCGACATCCCCCAATCGCCCGACCAGCCGAGCCCCGCCGCGTTCGATGCGCTGTACCGCGGCGACTTCGACACCTTCAAGCGCATCGCACAGCCGGCCGGCACCGCGCCGTACATCGAGTTCCAGTTCGACCGGGTGCCCTGGGACATCGGCGAGGCGCAACCGGCGGTCCGCAACCTGGAGGCCGACGGTCAGTTCACCAGTGAAGTGCTCGACATCGGCTGCGGCCCAGGCGAGAACGCGTTGTTCCTCGCCGATCGGGGGTATCGGGTGTGCGGCCTCGACGCCGCACCCGCAGCAATCGACATCGCGCGCGAACGGGCCCGGCAGCGCGGGCTGGAGCGCGCCGTCGAGTTCGACGTTGCCGACGCCACAGTCCTGAGCGGCTACACCGATCGGTTCAGCACCGTCATGGACAGCGCGCTGTACCACTGCTTCCCCGAAGACCAGCGCCACGGCTACGTCGCGGCGGTGCACGGTGCCTGCCGCCCGCACGCTCTGCTGCATCTGGTGTGTTTCTCCGATCAGGTTCCCGACGAGTTCCCCGGCCCCTTCCGCATCACCGAGGACAACCTTCGGGGCACCCTCGGCGATGCCGGATGGCTGGTCCGACGGCTCGAACGCACCACGTACACCACCGCAATCACCCGGGACGATCTGGCGCAGCAACCCACGTCGTCGCTGGCCGCCGTCGCCGCAGCACTCGATTTCGACGCCCGCGACCGCCTCCTCGCTCCGGCCTGGCTGGCCACGGCCGAACGTCCTTGACCGCCATGACCACGGTGGCACTGGAGCTGGTGCCGCCCGAACTGCAGGCGGGCACGGCCCGGGCCGCCGAGGCGAGTCGGACCGCCGCCGAGCACTGCCGCCGCCACGGGCTGGCCGACCACGTCAGACACGTGATGATCCCGGGCCTCGTCGCCGAGGATCCGGATCGGCCCGTGGCGCTGACGACACGGATGGACGTGCTCGATTTCTGGGCGGCAGCGCGCCCGTCGTTCGGCGCCGTCTCCGGCCTGTGCACCCAGGTCACCGTCTTCCAGGGCCGCGAGCAGCTCACCGCCCGCGTGCAGCGGTTGTGTGACGCCGGGATGGACGGCATCACGTTCGTCGGCAAGCCCCACGGGCTACCGGCAAGCGAGGCTCGGGGCGTCTCCCCCGACGAGGCCGTGGCTCGCTTCCGGAGTCTGCTCCCCCACCGCGGGGTGGTGCTGATTCCCACCCGACGGGGTGAGCGCGGCAGGTTCGTGGACAAGTGCGACCGCGGTGCGACCTTCGCGCTGACGCAGCTGCTGTACTCCGATCGGATCGTGGGGTTCCTGCGCGAATTCGCGGCACACTGCGAGCACCGCCCCGAGATCCTCCTGTCGTTCGGATTCGTCCCCGGCATGGAACGGCAGGTGCGCCTGATCGATTGGCTCATCCGTGACCCGGGGAACGACCTGGTCCGTCAGGAGCGGGAGTTCGTCGCACACACGGCGAGCGGCTCGTCACGGCAGCGTCGACGCGACCTGGTCGACCTGTATCGACGCGTCGTCGACGGCGTGCGCGATCTCGGATTTCCGTTGAGCGTGCATCTCGAGGCGCCCTACGGCGTCTCCGAGTCGGCGTGCGAGACCTTCGCGACGATGCTCGACCACTGGTCACCGCGCGCTCGGTAGAGTCCGCCGAACCCGGCAGGGCTCGACCGCCAAGATCTCCTCCCACTCCGCGGACACCACCGTGGCGTGGTGGTCCTCACCCTCCTAGCGTCGGCAGCACAACCTGGAGAAGTAGGAGTTCCCCCATGGGCAAGCGCGTAGCACCGGCGGCCACACCCGCACACGACACCACGGTCGACCTGCTCGTGATCGGGGCCGGCACCGGCATGGCGGCCGCGCTGACCGCGCACGAGAAGGGCCTGTCGACCCTGATCGTCGAGAAGACGAAGTACGTGGGCGGGTCGACGGCCCGCTCCGGTGGCGCGTTCTGGATCCCGGACAACCCGATCCTGCGGGAGGCCGGCGCCGGCGACAGCCCCGCGAAGGCGGAGACCTACGTGCAGGCGGTGGTCGGCGACTCCGCGCCCGCCGAGCGCGGCCAGGCCTTCCTCGACCACGGCGCCGCCACGGTGGACATGCTCAGCCGCACCACCCCGATGAAGTTCTTCTGGGCCGAGGGCTACTCCGACTACCACCCCGAGCTCCCCGGCGGATCCGCGGCCGGGCGCACCTGCGAGTGCCGCCCGTTCAATGCCTCGGTGCTCAAGGGCGAGCGGGGCCGGCTGCGGCCGGGCGTGATGGAGGCCCCGGTCCCCATGCCGACCACCGGCGCGGACTACAAGTGGATGAACCTGATGGCCAAGGTCCCGACCAAGGGCATCCCGCGCATCCTCAAGCGTGTCGCCCAGGGCATCGGCGGGCTCGCGCTGGGCCGCGAGTACATGGCCGGCGGTCAGGCGCTCGCCGCAGGCATGTTCGCCGGCGTGCTGCGCGCCGGCATCCCGGTGTGGACCGAGACGTCCCTGGTGCGCCTGGTCACCGAGGGCGACAAGGTCACCGGCGCCGTCGTCGAGCAGGGTGGCCGCGAGTTCACCGTGACCGCCCGGCGCGGCGTCGTGCTGGCCGCGGGCGGCTTCGACCACGACATGGACATGCGCCACAAGTTCCAGTCGGAGAACCTCGCCGACCACGAGAGCCTCGGCGCGGAGGGCAACACCGGCGACGCGATCAAGATCGCGCAGCAGGGCGTCGACGCCGGTATCACGCTGATGGACCAGTCCTGGTGGTTCCCGGCGATCGCGGCGCTGCCGGGCGGCACGCCGTCGGTCATGCTCGCCGAGCGGGCGCTGCCCGGCTCGTTCATCGTCGATCAGACCGGCAAGCGATTCGTCAACGAGGCGAAGGACTACATGTCCTTCGGGCAGCTCGTCCTCGACCGCGAGCGGGCCGGTGACCCGATCGAGTCCATGTGGATCGTGTTCGACCAGACGTACCGCAACAGCTACATCATGGCCGGCGCGCTGTTCCCGCGGCAGCCGCTGCCGCAGGCCTGGTACGACGCCGGGATCGCCCACCGCGCCGCCGATCCGGCCGAACTCGCACGCGCGATCGGCGTGCCGGAGGAGACGTTCGTCGACACCTTCCGCGGGTTCAACGAGAACGCGGCCGCCGGCAACGACCCCGACTTCCAGCGCGGCGCCAGCGCCTACGACCGCTACTACGGCGACCCGACCGTCGCCCCGAACCCGAACCTGCGGCCGCTCGAGAAGGGCCCGTACTTCGCGGTGAAGATGACGCTCAGCGACCTCGGGACCTGCGGCGGCGTCCAGGCCGACGAGCGGGCCCGGGTGCTGCGCGAGGACGGCAGCGCGGTGGCCGGGCTCTACGCCATCGGCAACACCGCGGGCAACGCATTCGGCAAGGTCTACCCGGGAGCCGGCGCCACCATCGGCCAGGGACTCGTGTACGGCTACATCGCGGCACTCGACGCCGCGCAGCAGTCGAACTGACCCCCACCCGAGCAACCCGGTAGCCGGGCCGCCCGCGGGAAGACGGGCGGCGCCGGATTATC